>JBCBZP010000007.1:0-92690 GCA_039815285.1 Planctomycetota bacterium | reverse complement strand
GCGGGAACGGTCGGGGCGGAAGAGTCCATGGAGGTGCGTCGTGGGTGAGCAGGGATCGACGGAGAAGGAGTCGCGCCGAGAGCTGCTGCTGTCGCGTGTGACCGACGGCGAGGCGAGCGACGCGGAGTTCGACGAGCTGCGCACGCTGGCATCGCTCGAACCCTCGGTGTGGCGAGATCTCGCCGAGGGGCAGCGGGCGGCGTCGCTGGTGGCGAGCGTGGTGGATGCCGCGGGGAGCGTGGCGGACGGAGTCGCGGCGCCGGCGTACGAGCACGCGTCGGTCCGCGTGGAGTCGCGGTTGTCGTCGTTCGGGCGCGGCGTCTGGCGGAACACGGGGTGGCTCGCGGCCGCGGCGGTCGTGCTGCTGTGGAGCACGACGGGCGGGCGGCTGCCGGGCGCGTCGGAGCTGCCCGCGACGGGTGGGCCGTCGATTGGGGCGGGGGGCGAGGCGTCGTTCGTGCCCGTGTCGACCGCGTCGCAGGCGCTCGATCGGTACCTGGACCTCGGGCGGGCTGAGGGCGTGGTGCTCGGAGAGATGCCGACGGGTCGGGTGCTGGAACGACGCCCGTCGGTCGACGGCTCGGGCTTCGAGGTGATCTTTCTGAGGCAGATCGTCGAGCGGGCGATCGTTGAGGATGTGTACGAGCTCGCGCGGGACGAGGCGGGCAACGCGACGCCGATCCGTCTGACGGTTCCCGAGACGGCGGGGGTGCACTAGCCGCGGTCGGCGGCACGGTTGTTGACGAACGAACACACAGGTTGTTCGGCCTCGCTCGGTCGGACGCACGATCCGAGCGGCTGGGCCTTGGTTTCCGGGAGGTTTCGCGATGCAGAGGATTCGAGTATTTGGTCGGGCGGCTTGCGTTGGGCTGGCGGCGTTGACATCGGGCGCCGCTTCGACCGCGGCGCAGGATGCGGCTCCGGACAGCGTCGGCGTGGCGACGACGCGGTCGTCGATGATGATGAAGCAGGTCGTTGATGGGCACGCGTACGAGCTGCACCTCCGCGACGGCGAGGTTGTGCGGGCGAGCGTGGACGGTCTGGAGCTCACGCTCGATCAGGTCCGCGTTGACGACGAAGGGCACTACGAGATCACGGACGAGGCGGGGGCTGTTCTCGCGACGTTCCGGGTGTCGACCGCGGGCGGGCCGCCGCTTCCCTTTGCGATCGGCGACGACAACGGGATCGGCATCGCGCGGGCCCCGGGGCTCGCGCGGTTCCCCGGGATGATCGGCTTGCCGGGGGATGTCTCGGCGCCGCCGCGGTCGATGATCGGTATCCAGCACGCCGAGCCCGACGAGCAGCTGCGCGAGAACCTCGGGCTCCGGCCGGGCGAGGCGCGGGTGTTGCTGTCGGTGCTGGAGGGCATGCCGGCGGCGGAGGCGGGCGTTCGGTCGTTCGACGTGATCGTCGCGATCGACGGGAAGCGGCCCGTCACGAGCGAGCTGCTCACCGAGGTGCTCAACGAGACGGAGCCCGGCGCGTCGATCGAGCTGACGCTCCTGCGTAAGGGCGAGAAGAAGACGCTCGAGGTCGCGACGGTGCGGGGCGCGGCGATGCCCGGGCGCGAGGCCGTGGTCGGTCGGTTCTGGGCGGACGAGCCCGGAGGGGATCTCGACGGGCGCTTCCTGGATCAGATGGCGCGGCTGCGTCTCGAGGCGGACCGGCTCGGCGACGAGGGCGATCGGCTCGAGCTGCTGCTGCCTCGCATCTTCGAGCAGGCCGAGGACGCGGACCGGTTCCGTCTGTTCATCAACCCCGAGCGCTTCGAAGAGGTCGAGGAAGAAACGGCCGTGCTTCGTGAAGAGATCGACGAGCGTTTCGTCGAGATCGTCGAGGAGTTCGAGGATCGGATGCGCGAGCTTGTGGAGGTGCTCGAGGACCGCGACGGCGAGATCGTTGAGCGGAACCGGAGCATCGACGACGAGTTCCGGGTGCTGTTCGAGGAGCTCGAGGCACGCGACCGCGAGCTCGAGGAGCGGTTCGAGTGGATGGACCGGCGGCTGGAGCGGCTGCTTGACCTGCTGGAGGCACGCGAGCCCGACCGGCGTGAGGAGCGGCGTCCGCGGCGGCGCGAGGTGCAACCGCGGGGCGACTGATCCCAAGAACCCGGGGGGTGGCTTCGCCCTCCTCTGACCGGGTTGTCAGGCAGATTTTCAAGCAGACTCCGCAGCTGGCCGACCGGCGGAACCCCGAGAGGATCCGCCGGTCGGCCGGTCTTTTGCCACGCCGCGCCGCGTGGCCGGTAGGATCGCTCGGCCCGGCGTTCCGCGGGGCGGGAGGTCGATCGATGAGCGAGGTCATGGGTCAGGTCGCCGCGGCTCGCGAGAGTTACGCGAAGCTTCGGTCCGAGATCGGCAAGATGATCGTCGGTCAGGACGACGTGGTCGAGCAGATGCTCGCGTGCGTGTTCTGCGGCGGTCACGGGCTGGTCGTGGGCGTTCCGGGGCTGGCGAAGACGCTGCTGATCCGCACGATCGCGCGGGCGTTGAACCTGGATTTCAGCCGCGTGCAGTTCACGCCCGACCTGATGCCTTCGGACATCACGGGCACGGAGGTGATCGACGAGGACAAGGCGACCGGGCGGCGGGAGCTGCGGTTTGTGCGCGGGCCGATCTTTTCCAACGTGATACTGGCCGACGAGATCAACCGGACGCCGCCCAAGACGCAGGCGGCGCTGCTGGAAGCGATGCAGGAGAAGCACGTGACGGTGGGGGGCGAGACGCACGAGCTGCCGTCGCCGTTCTTCGTGCTCGCGACGCAGAACCCGCTGGAGCAGGAGGGCACGTACCCGCTGCCCGAGGCGCAGCTCGACCGGTTCATGCTGCAGATCCGGATCGGCTACCCGACCGAGGCGGAGGAGCTGGAGATCGTGCGGCGGAGCTCGTCGAAGGCCGACGTCGCGATCGAGCCGGTGCTAGGCGCCGAGGACATCGAGCGGATCCGGAAGCTCATCCTCTCGGTGGAGGTGCCGGACTACGTGCTGCGCTACGCGCTTCGGCTGGTGCGCGCGACGCGGGCGAGCGAGTCGTCCGACCCGCCGGCGGTGGTGCGCGACTATGTGTCGTGGGGCGCCGGGCCGCGGGCGAGCGAGTACCTGATCCTGGCGGCGAAGGCGGCGGTGGTGTTCGGGAACGGGGGCGACGATGCGTCGACCGCGGGCACGCACGTCACGCCCGAGCACGTTCGGCGTGCGGCGGTGCCTGTGCTGCGTCACCGTCTGCTGACGAGCTTCAACGCCGAGGCGGACGGCGTGAGCACCGAGGACGTGATCGCCGGGCTGCTCGAGGCCATCCCGGTCGAGCCGGGGACGCCCGAAGAGCGGGCGCGGCTCGAGCGTTCGATGCCTTCGGCGTAACGGCCCCGACACTCCAAGGGGCGTGAGCGGGTCCGATCGGGCCGGTTGGGCTCTGAAGACGCCCGTGGCCCGGCAATAACAGATTATTAGACCTTGCTATCAGCAAAGACGGGATATTTCGGGTGTTCGCGCCTGATTTATTCCGGGTAGATGCATCGGCTAAGGCTCGGGCGGGGAATCCAACACTGCCCCGTGTGGCCTGGCGGTCGGCGGTGGCGAGTTGGGCTCTGATGCGTTCGCAAGCGTGTTGGGGCGTCGGCGAATGGATACCGCCAATAAATCCCGCCACAAGGAGTTGACCATGCTGTCACAGACTGCCGAGTACGCCCTGCGAGCCGTGTGTGCTCTCGCGTCACGTCCAAACGAACTGATCCCGACCTCTGAGCTGGCCAAGAGCGCCGACGTTCCTCCGCCGTACCTGGCGAAGGTACTTCAGCAGCTGGCGTCGGCGGGCCTGATCAAGGGCCGGCGGGGTGTGGGCGGCGGGTACAAGCTGTTCCGCGACGCATCGGACATCACGATGCTCGACGTGGTCAACGCGGTGAGCGTGATCCGTCGGGGCCGATCGCAGGCCGAGCTCGGCGCCGACTCGGGCTTCGCCCCGCTGGACACCGCGCTCGACGATGTGTCGGGCATGGTCATCACGCGTCTCGGCGGCGTCACGGTCGCTCAGGTCCGCCAGCAGCTCGACCGCCAGCACTCGGAGTCGGCCGAGACGGGGTCGACCAACGGGCACGCCTCGTCGTCGACCAACGGCGGGCGGATCGGCTCGACCAATGGCCACAGCGCCTCGTCGTCGTCGAACGGCTTCTGAGCCGCCGACGCTCGTCGACGGGCTTTGCGCCCTCTCAAACGAATGAAATCGCTCGCCGGACCGGCGGGCGTTTTTTGTTTTGGTTGATTTCCGCCGCGGGTACCATCGCTCGCGGCCGATTCAGCGACCCCACGCGAGCGATCCCATGAGCGAATCTGCGACCCCGACCGACGCCGGTGAGCTTCACCGGCTTGAGAAGCAGCGGCGAGAGAACAGCGACGCGGTCCGCGAGCTCGGGCTCGACCCGTACGGCTCGGGCGTGCAGGGCCCGGATGTAGTCGCATCGTTGGTGCCGCTCGACGAGGCGAAGGGCCGGTACGACGAGGCCGCCGACGCCGATCACCAGGAGCGCGGCCAAGAAGACGGGTTCGTCGACCGTCGGCCGCGGGTGCGGGTGGCGGGCCGGGTGGTGCTTCGGCGGCCGTCGGGCAAGCTGGTCTGGATGAACCTGCGTGACGCGACGGGCGACCTGCAGGTGGCGGTGAGCAAGGCCGACTGCGACGAGACGAGCTTCGCGTTTGCGAAGGCGAGCGACCTGGCGGACATCGTCGTGGTCGAGGGCCCGCTGATGCGGACGCGGAAGGGCGAGGTGACGGTGTGGGCGTCGTCGGTTGTGCCGGCGAGCAAGTGCCTGGTGCCGCCGCCGGAGAAATGGTCGGGCCTGCAGGACGTGGAGCTTCGGTACCGGCAGCGGTACGTGGACCTGTGGGCGAACCCGGAGTCGATGGGGGTGCTGCAGCTGCGGTCGGAGATCGTCTGGGCGGTCCGCTCGTTGATGCGCGGGCGGGGGTTCCGCGAGGTCGAGACGCCGATGCTTCAGGCGCAGGCGGGTGGGGCGGCGGCGCGGCCGTTCGTGACGCACATGAACGCGCTCGAGCTCGACCTGTTCATGCGGATCGCGCCCGAGCTCTACCTCAAGCGGCTGCTGGTGGGGGGCATGCCCCGGGTGTTCGAGATCAACCGCAACTTCCGGAACGAGGGCGTCGACAAGCAGCACAACCCCGAGTTCACCGCGATCGAGGCGTACGAAGCGTTCGGCGACTACCACACTGTGATGGAGCTGTCGGAGGCGATCCTGCGAGAGGGGGCGCGGGTCGTTTCGGACGCGCGCGGCATGGCCGGGAGCCTCGCGCTGCCGTACGGCGAGATCGTGATCGACTACGCGCAGGACTTCCGGCGGGTGACGTACGCCGAGCTGTTCGAGCGAGCGCTGGGCTTTGCGATCGACGACCACGGGCGGGCGATGGACGAGGCGCCGAAGCACCGCGTCAAGACCCGGAGCGAGGAGGGCGTCGACCTCAACCCGGTCTGGGTGGTCAACGAGCTGTTCGAGGAGGTCGCCGAGCCGACGATCGACCCGGCGGTGCCCACGTGGGTGATGGACTATCCGGCGGTGCTCAGCCCGCTGACGCGCCCGAAGGTCGGCGACGCGTCGATCGCCGAGCGGGCGGACCTGTTCATCGCGGGGATGGAGATCGGTCCTCATTACACCGAGCTGAACGACCCGGACATCCAGGCGGCACGGTTCCGCGACCAGCTCGCGGGGATCGACGACGAGGAATCGACCTTCCGGAACCTCGACGAGGACTTTCTCCGGGCGCTGATGGTGGGCATGCCGCCGGCGGGGGGCATGGGGCTGGGCATCGACCGGCTCGTGATGCTGCTGACAGACAGCCCGACGATCCGCGACGTCATCCCGTTTCCGCTGCTGCGACCCGAGTAGCGGGCCCGAGGACGACCGGCCCGGGAGCGGCGGGCGGATCGGTCTGGACTATTCGGCGGGGCCGCGGAGCGTGTCGAGGGCGTTGGCGAAGCGTTCGCCGAGGTCGAGGTACCCGGCCGAGTCGTAGTGGTAAGGGTCGGAGTACTCGTATCCGTCGGTGCTGGTGACGAGTTCGATGAGCGGGTCTTGCCCGGCGACCTCGGCCTGAGCGGCGCGGACGAGCTCGCCGAACGCCCACGTTCGTCCCGTGCCCTCTTTGGCTTTGCGGTCGCTGATCCTCCCGAGGGCGACGGGCAGGTCGTTGTCGCGCATGGCGGCGCGGAAGAGCGAGACGATCTCGGTGAGGTTGTCGCGGTAGGCGCGGGCGGTGTCGGGGTTGTTCGCGTCGGACTCGCCCTGCATCCAGACGATGCCGGCGGGGATGAGCCGATCGGGCGCGCCGTCGCCGTCGAGATCGCCGACGGCGAACGCTCGATCGATCGTGGCTCTGGCGTGGTCGAGCTGGTTGATTCCCTTCAGCCCGCCCTCGCCGCGGTCGTCGTCGGGGTCCCAGGTGCCCTACCAGGTGGCGCGGACGTCGAGGCTGGTGGCGCCGCGGGCGTACTTGACGATCGCGACCTTCTCGTTCGGGCTGAGCTCGCAGCCGAAGAGCGGCGAGGGTCGGAAGGCGCCGTCTTCGGTGACGTCCCGCTCGAAGCCGTAGCTGGGGAGGACGTCGGTTCAGAGGCCGAAGCCGGTCGGCTCGGTGAGGTCCTCGTGCTCTTTGCCGTTGTAGATCTTCGCGCCGTTCGTGGGCGTGGTGAGGTCGGCGGGCAGGTCGGCGACGGTGCCGTAGCCGACCATGTTCGACTGCCCGCCGAGGAAGTAGACGTAGTAGTCGTCCGCGGCGGCGTGGGTCACGGCCAAGAGCGAGAGGGCGAGAGCGGCGGGCGTGGGCGACATTGCACGTTGTAGGCGGGGTGTGCTGGTCTCTGAACAGCCGGGGTTTTAGAGCAGCCGGTCGGCGAGGGCGAGCTCGTCGTTCTTCCGCTCGACGAGGCCCGGGATGAGGATGAGGTCGATGACGGTGCCGATGGCAAAGAGCCCGCCGGTGACGAGCCAGAGCAGGCCGGTGCCCCACCTGCCCAGGTAGAACCGGTGCAGCCCGGCGACGCCGACAAACCCGAGCACACAGAACAGGAAGGCGACGAGCGTGGTCTTGGGTTCTTGCACGGCCGGTCTCCTCGGGGCGGCGACGGTCCGGGGCGTCGCGGTCGGTTCGGGGAGACTTGTTGGGGAGGAGCGGCCGGCGTTTTCGCGGTGGGTGTCAGTCGCCGAAGCTGGTGTAGACCGCTCGGGCCGCCTGGAGGAGTTCGTGTTCGATCGGCACCGTCCGTTGTTTGTTCGCGGCGGCGGTGATCTCGATGTCGGCGAGCCGCCCGCCTTGCATAACGACGAGGCGGTTGCGGGCGCCCTCACGGAGCAGCTTCATGGCGTGGTGCCCGAACTGCGTCGCGAGCACGCGGTCGCCGGCGACGGGCGTGCCGCCGCGCTGCACGTGCCCCAGGACGACATAGCGCGACTCGATCTCGGTCCGCTTCTCGACCTCCGCGGCGAGCCACTTCGCGACGCCGCCGAGGCGGATCGGGTCGGGGCTGGTGGGGTCGACCTTGTCGACGATCTGCTCGCCGCCGAGCGGCTTGGCGCCCTCGGAGCAGCAGATGATGGTGAAGCGCTTGCCGCGCTGGCTTCGGCGTTCGCAGACCTCGCAGACCTTCTCAAGGTCGAACTCGATCTCGGGGATGAGGACGACGTCGGAGCCCGACGCGACGCCCGAGTGCAGCGCGATCCAGCCGGCGTTGCGGCCCATGACCTCAACGACCATCACGCGGTGGTGGCTCGCCGCGGTGGTGTGCACGCGGTCGAGCGCCTCGGTCGCGACAGCGACGGCGGTCTGGAAGCCGAAGGTGATGTCGGTGCCGAAGAGGTCGTTGTCGATGGTCTTGGGCACGCCGATGCAGTTGATGCCCTGGTCGGCGAAGGGCTTGGCGCCGGACATGGTGCCGTCGCCGCCGATGACGACGAGCGCTTCCAGGCCGTGGCTGCGGATGTGGGTCAGGCAGACGTCGTTGAGGTCCTTGAAGATCGGGGTGCCGTCGTCGTTCTTGCCGACGGCGAAGCGGGAGGGGTCGGCCTTGTTCGAGGAGCCGAGGATGGTGCCGCCCTGGGTGAGGATGTTCGAGACGTCGGATTGGTAGATCGGGTTGATGCGGTCTTCAATGAGACCGAGGAAGCCGTCCTGGATGCCCATGACCTCGATGTCGTAGAAGAGCGCGTCCTTGACGACGGCTCGGATGACGGCGTTGAGCCCCGGGCAGTCGCCGCCGCCGGTGAGGACGCCGATGCGCTTGGGGCATTCGGGGCACTTATAGCTGTCGATGGGCCGCTTGGTTGCGTCGGGGGGCGTCATGCGGTGAGGATAGCGTGAGCCGTTGGTCCGGTGTCTGAGATGGTCTGGACGGCTCGGTCTCCAAGGGACGCGAGCGGCCCCCAAACGTTCGGGCCTGGGGAATGCAATACGCCTCGCGTGGTCGCGTTCTGCCCCCCCGAAGACCGATGAGCCGCCCGGGCGAGACGGGGCGCTCGGGGTCAGAGCACGGACGAGTCAAGCAGTGTCCTTTGTTGGTGCACTCGAACCGGTGGACGAAAGGAACCGAGATGATGATGAAGCTTCCGCTGATCGCCGGAGGTGTGGTGGGCGTGGCCGTGTCGGCGGCCGCTTTGGCGGGCGAGCAGCCCGAGCGCTTGGCCGCGATGAACGTCCACGCCCCCGACCGGGGGGGCCCTGATCTCGGGGGCTTCGGCTTCGAGTTTGGGGCGTTCGGCGAGGCCGAGGGGCAGCCGTCTCGGGACCGTCGCGGCCGGGGCGGGCCCAAGGGGCGTCGGCAGGATGGTCCGCCGCGGCGCGGACAGTCGATGGAACGCATCGACGCGAATGAGGACGGCGAGATCCAGCGGGCCGAACTCCAAGCGTCGCTCCTCGAAGGGCTCGAGCGGCGGCAGGAGGCAGCGCTCCGCATGTTCGAGCGGGCCGACCTCAACGGCGACGGCATCGTGACCGCCGAAGAGATCACCGAGGGCGTGGCCCAGCGGCACAAGGAGCACGCCGAGCGGATGCTCGAGGGCTTCGGCGAGTCCGACGCCGACGGCAGCGGCTCGCTCAGCGCCGAGGAGCGCCAGGCCGCACGCACCGAGCGGCGCGAGCGGTTCCGCGACCGCCTGGAAATCGCCCGCGAACGCTTCGACGCCGACGGCGATGGTCGCTTGCGGGGCGAAGAACGCCGCAACGCCGGCCGCACGCTCAGGATGGAACGCCGGCTCGACGCGAACCGTGACGGCGAGATCGATCAGGCCGACGTCGCCGAAGCCCTGCGGCGCCTCGAACGCGGCAAGCGATTCCCCGACGTCAACGGCGACGGCGTGGGCGACGCCGCGGACGTTCAGGAGCTGATCGACCGGGCCCAGCAGCCCGACTGATCGCCGGGCCCGCCGTGCTGACGCTGTTTGGCTGAGCGGCCGCGGTCGACCGACCGCGGCCGTTTTTTCTTGGAACGTCGGGCTCGTTTCGGACCGGCACGGGGCGGCGTTTGCCCGGCGATGGCCTCGGTAGGTCAACCCGGAGAGGCTCCCGCGGTACGATCGGCTGTTGGCACCGTCCCCAACCCATCCAGAACCCCCGAGCAGCGCTTCGGCCGCGGCGCAGACCGCCTCCGAGCAGGCGCAGCTGTACCTGCACCCGAAGACGCTCGCCCGGCTCGGCTCGTTTGAGCTCCGCGCGAAGCTGATCGTCGAGGGCGTGATGAGCGGGATGCACCGCTCGCCGTACCAGGGGGTGAGCGTCGAGTTCGCCCAGCACCGCCCGTACGTCGCGGGCGACGACCTCCGCCACCTCGACTGGAAGGTCTTCGCCCGGACCGACCGGCTGCAGATCAAGCAGTATCAGCAGGAGACGAATCTCGACCTGGTGATCATGGTCGACTCGTCCGGGTCGATGGGCTTCGGGTCCAACGCGTTCGCGAAGGCGTCGGGCGCTGGGGTGAAGGAGTCGCCGGGCGGCGGGGACCGGTGGCGAAAGTTCGACCATGCGACCGGCATCGCCGCGGCGCTCAGCTACATCACGCTGCAGCAGGGCGACCGGGCCGGGCTCGCGGTGTATGCCGACGAGCTGCGGGCGATCGTCGACCGGTCGAGCCAGCGTTCGTCGTGGCGGAAGATCGTCGCGGCGTTGTCGACGCACGTGGTCGACCGGGAGACGAACCTGATGCGGGCGCTCGAGCAGGCGCTCGGGAAGGTGACCAACCGCTGCCTGTTCCTGGTGATGAGCGACTTTTATGAGGACGCCGAGCGTGTGAAGGCGGCGCTCGCGCGGCTGCGGCACCGGGGGCACGACGCGATCATCTTCCAGATCGTCGACCCGGCCGAGGAGGCGTTCGATTTCGACGAGCCGATGCCTTTCGAGGGCATGGAGGGCGAGCCGCTGGTCCGGGTGAACCCGAGGGCGATCCGCGACGCGTACCTCGAGGCGTTCGAGGACCACGCGGCGCAGATCAAACGGGCAGCATTGGGGCTCGGGTTCGACTACCAGCTCGTGCGCGCGGGCGACTGGCTCGGGCCGACGCTGGCGTCGTTCGTCTCGCTGCGGAACGCGAAGATCCGAAAGAGCCGTTCGTCGTGAGCTTCGCCCACCCGCTGATGGCGGCGATTTCCGTGCTGGCGATTGGCGTCCCGGTGGTGCTGCACCTGCTCCGGCGTCGGCGGAAGCCCGTGCGCTGGGGCGCGATGCGGTTCGTGCTGGAGGCGCAGCGCCGCACGCGGCAGCGCCTCACGCTCGAGCAGCTCCTGCTGCTGATCGCCCGGTGCGTGCTGATCGGCTTGGCAGGGCTGGCGATCGCGCGGCCGCTGCTCGCGGGCGCGGGCGGGCTCAGCGGCCGCCGGCCCATCACGCTCGCGATCGTGCTCGACGACGGCATCGTTTCCGGGCTGTCGGGGGAGGGTGGCGAGACGACGCTCGACCGGCTCAAGACCGAGGCCGAGGACCTGCTCGCCGGGCTCGACCCGTCGACCGGGGACCGGGCGCTGCTGGTGCTCGCCGGGTCGCCGCCGCGGGCGGTGATCGCCGAGCCGACGAGCGACCTGGACGCGGTGTCGCGGATGGTCGCCGCCGCGGAGCCGACGTCGGCCGAGAGCGATCTCAAGCGGGCGATCGATCTCGCGTTGGAATCGATCAACGCGGGTTCGGCATCGGATTCTGGTCCGGCGTCTGGTTCGGCTTCGGGGCCGGGCGGGGGCGGTGGAGACGGCCGCCGCTCGTCGAGGGACCGGGTGGGCCTCGCGGTGCTCAGCGGCTTCCGGGGGTCCCGCGCCACGCTCGCCGAGTCGCTCGCGGCGTCGCCGATCGACCGGCTCTACGCGACCAGCCCAGAGCCCGACGAGGTCGGCAACGTCGCGGTGGCGTCTGTCTCACCGACGCGTCGCGTGCGGGTTGCCGGTGATCCCGCGTCGCAGGGCGTGCGTGTCGAGCTGATCCGGTTCGGCGATCTCGAGCCTCGGGACGTCGAGGTTGTGGTGGAGGCGTCGCCCGCGGATGGCCCGGCGGCGGAGGTTGCCCGCGGCGTGGTTCGGTTCGCGCGCGGAGCGGTGCGCGGGGGCGCCGTGCTCGCGGGTGATGTCCTTCAAGGCAGCAGCGTTCAGGGCGGTGGCGAGGCCGGTGGCGGCGTGGGCGGCGAGGTTGTGCTCCGCGCGACGGTCACCGGCGACGCGCTGCCGCTCGACGACCGGGGGCTCTGGCCGATCGGCGTCCGCGAACGCCTGCGGATCGCGCTCGCGGGCGAGACGGGGTCGCCGCCGCGTGCGGGCATCGACGAGTACGGGTCGGCCGCGTGGATCGATCTCGCGCTCACGCCCGACGCACGGACGCGGGCCGGGCTCGATGTCTCATGGCTCAACGCGCGGTCGATCTCGACCGGCCGCATCTCCGGGCTCGACGTGCTCATGCTGACCGCGCCGGCCGCGGTGTCGACCGATGGCTGGCGGGCGATCGGGAACCTTGTGGCGTCGGGCGCGCTGCTGGTGATCACGCCGGACGCGTCGGGTCGGCCGCAGACGTGGTCGGACGCGTTCGCGACGGCGCTGGACCTTCCGTGGACCCTGTCGCGCGAGCCGAGCGACGTCGACGCGTCGCTGGCGGTGGGCGTCACGCCCGGGCCGCTGAGGTTCGTCGCGTCGGAGCTCGAAGAGCTCGCGCCCGCGGCGCGCGTCCGGCGGCTCCACACCGTCGACACGCGCGGGGTTGGCAGCGTGCCGCTGACGGTGGGGGGTGAGCCGTTCCTCGTGACCACCCGCGCCGGGCGTACCGGCTCGGGGCGTGGGGGTGGTTCGGGAGGCGCTGAGCTTGGTCGCACGGAGTCAATCGGCGACGAGTCGGGCCTCGACGGCTCGGGCGCCGGGGTGGTCGCGATGTTCAGTTCGGCGCTGACGCTCGACTGGACGGATCTGCCGGCTCAGCCGCTGATGGTTCCGTTGTTTCAGGAGCTCGTGCGTGAGGGCGTGGCCGAGGCGGGGCGCGCGAGCGTGCGAGTGGCGGGCGAGCCGTCGCGGCTGCCGGCGGGCGTGGTCGAGCTTCGGCCGCTCGAGCGCGGGGCGGTGATCGAAGACGGCGTGGTTCGAAGCGCCGGCGTGTACCGCGGGCTGCGGGCGGGCGGGCAGCGTGGGCCGCTGCTCGCGTTCAACCCGTCGGCGGGCGACACGTCGCCGGCGCCGCGCGAAGCGGTGACGGGCTGGCTCTCGGGCCTCGGGTCGACCCCCGCGTTTGTCGGCGAGGACGCCGACGCGGCCGGCACCCAGGACGACGGCACCGGGCGCTCGATCGCCCGGCTGCTGCTGCTGATCGCCGTGGTCGCGGCGTTGGCCGAGGTCGTGCTCGCGGGGCGGCTGAGCTCGTCGACGGGCACGCTGATCCCGTGGGACCGCCTGCGTGCGTTCTTGGGGTTTGGGCCGCAGCAGTTCGGCGGGGGGGGGTCATGAACGCGCTGCTCAACGGGCTCTTCGGGCTCGACGGCGTCGGCTTCGGGGCCGAGGGCGTGTCGGTCGAGCTGGCGACGCCGATCCCCGGCTGGGCGTGGGCGTTGATCCTGCCGCTCGCGATCGGCCTGGCGGCCGCCGGGTACCTCGCGGCGCCGGTGACGCGCTGGAGGCGCGTCGGCCTGGGCGCGGTGCGGGCGTCGACGCTGTTGCTGCTCGCGCTGGTCTTGGCGGGTCCGAGGCTCGTTCGGCCCAACGAGCGGGTCGAGCCCGACAGGCTCATCGTGCTTGCCGACCGCAGCGCCTCGCTGAGCATCCGCGACGCGGGCACGCCGGGTTCGCGCACCACGCGCGACGACGAGCTCCGGACGTCGCTCGGCGACCTGCTGGAGGCGATCGGGCCCGACGGGACGGACCGCGTGGTCGACCTCATCGGGTTCGACGGGCGCAGCTTCCGGATCGAGCGCGACGCGTCCGCGGACGAGCGTGAGCCGCCGGCATCGGTCGCGCTCCCCGAGGCGGGCGGCGAGCGGACGTTGATCGGCCGCGCGGTCGCGCGGGCCGTGATCGAGAGCGCGGGGCGGCCGGTCGCCGGGGTGGTATTGATGAGCGACGGTCGGTCGGCCGACGCGGTGAGTCCGGCGACGCTGCGGTCGCTGACGGCCGCGGGCATCGGCGTGTTCGCGGTGCCGCTGGGCAGCGCCGAGTCGATCGACGACGCCCGGCTCGTCCGCGTGAGCGCGCCGTCGATCGCGTTCGAGCAGGACCGCGTGCCGGTGACGGTCGAGGTCGACGGGGCGGCCGCGGGGACGCTCGTCGAGGTCGTCGACCAGACGAGCGGTCGGGTGCTGGCGTCGAAGCGGCTCGATGCGTCGGACCCGGCGCGGTCGGGCGAGCCGCTGTCGCTGCCGATCAGCCCGCCCGGGCTGGGCGAGCGGGAGCTGCTGGTGCGCCTGATGCCGCCCGGCGAGGACCTGATCGAGCAGAACAACGCCGGCCGGGTGCGCGTGACGTTCGTCGACCGCCCGGTGCGGGTGCTGTACCTCGAGGGGTACCCGCGGTGGGAGTACCGCTACCTGAAGAACCTGCTGGTGCGCGAGCCGTCAATCCGGGCGTCGGCGATGCTGGTGTCGAACCGCCGCGAGTACCTGCAGGAGGGGGACGCACCGATCGCGACGCTGCCCGAATCGCCCGAGGACTGGGCGGCGTTCGACGTCGTGATCCTCGGCGACCTGCGGCCCGAGCTGCTCGGCGAGCGCCGGCTCGCGCAGCTGCGGGATCATGTCGCCGAGCGGGGCGCGGGGCTGATCTGGATCGCGGGAGAGGGGCCGACGCCGCGCGAGTGGGGCGACTCGGTGCTGGCGTCGCTGCTGCCGGTGTCGGCGGGTTCCGAGGGCGTGGGGGTACGCCGGTCGTCGGTGACGATGCGCCGGACCGACGCGGCGGCGCGGCGTGGCCTGTTCGCGCTCGACGCCGCCGGCGGCTGGCCCGCAGCGCTCGAAGACCCGGCCACGGGCTGGAGCCTGCTGCGTTCGACGGTCGAGCTGTCGGAGTCGATGCTCAAGCCGACCTCGACCGTGCTCGCCGAGGCGATCGACGAAGCGTCGGGCGACGTGTCGCCGCTGGTGGTCTCGATGCGCTTCGGCGCGGGGCGCAGCGTGCTCGTGGGCACCGACGAGACCTGGCGCTACCGCTACGCGAGCGGCGAAGGGTTGACCGAGCGGTTCTGGGTGCCGCTGATCCGCTCGTTCGGGCGCGAGTCGCTGTCGGGCCGAGGGTCGGGCGCGGTGCTGCGGGTGACACCCGAGCGCCCGTCGGTGTCGTCACCGGTGCGGGTCGAGCTTTCGGTGAACGACCAGGACGTGCTCGACCGCCGGCCGTCGTCGATCTCGGTGGTCGCCCGGTGGGCCGACGGGAGCGGGCAGACGCGGCTCGTGCTCTCGCCCGAGACCTCGGGAGGGCGGCGCTTCGCCGCGACGTGGACGCCCGACCGAGCCGGGACCGCCCTGCTCTCGGTCGACGATGTGCTGCTCGCGCCCGCGCCGGGCGACGAGCCGCCGCGGGCGACGGTCGAGGTCGTCGCGCCGCAGGACGAGTTCCTCGATCCGAGGACCGACCACGACGCGCTCGCGGCGATCGCGAGTGCAACGCGCGGCTCGGTCGTCCGGGCCGACGCGATCGAGTCGCTGGTCGAACGGCTCCCGAACCGGGCCCGCCGGATCCCGATCGCCCCGGATACGGCGTCGCTGTGGGACCGACCCGTCGTGCTCATCACGCTGTTTGCGCTGCTGGTCGGCGAATGGTTGGGTCGTCGGGCGTGCCGGCTCATCTGAAGGCCTGGTCGGACCGAAGTGAGCACCGTGGCCTGGGGTTTTGTGCGGCCGCGGACGCCGTCACCCGTATCGTGGACTGGGTCGGAGGTCGGATCGATGTCGACGGACGGGCAAACCAACGGTGGGCTGACGCGGGTGCGCGGTGTGCTCGCCGATCTGGGCGCCCGGGCCCGCTGGACGGGCATCGCCCGGGTTCTGTTTGTGATCGCGCTCGCGGCGCTCGGGGCGCTGCTGCTCGCCGCGGCGGGCGACGCGTGGATCCGCTTTCCGGGCTGGCTGCGCGGGGCTCAACTCGTGATCGCATTGGTGCTGCTGGCGTGGGCCGTGCGGCGGTGGCTGGTGCCGGCGCTGCGGTTCCACCCTTCGCCGACGCAGATCGCGCTGCGCGTCGAGCGTCGGTCGCCCGAACTCCGCGGTCGGCTCGCGGCGGCGGTTGAGCTGGAGGGCCGCGGCGGGGTGTCCTTAGAGCTGGTCTCGGACGTGACGCGGCGGTTCGCGGTGCCCGAGGGCGTGGTCGACCGGCGTGCGGAGCGGCGTTCGCTCGCGGCGTTCGGGGCGGTGCTCGCGGTGTGGGGTGTGCTCGCGGTCGCGGTGCCGTCGTTCGTGGGCACGGGGCTCGTTCGGGTGCTGGTGCCCTTCGCCGACGTGTCGTGGCCGAAGCGGACGGAGATCGTCGACGCGACACGGACCGGGGTGCACCCGGCCGGCGTGGTGCTGCCGCTGCGCGCGGTGCTGGCGCGTTCGCCCGGCGACGCTAGCGTGCGCGCGCGGTACCGGCTGGTCGACGCCCGGGGCAACGCGGGGCGCTGGCGGTCGGCGGTGCTGATCGATCAGCGCCGCGAGGCGACGTTCAACGGCGCGGCCGGCCCCTTGTTCGAGACGCTGATCGAGACGACGTCGCTCGGCCCGCTCTTCGGCGACGACGGATCGCCGGCGACCGTCGAGTACGAGCTGACGAGCGGCGATGACAACACCGCCCGGCGCGGGGTTCGCGTGGCGCCGCCTCCCGAGGTCGCGTCGGTCGTGGCGGAGGTGACGCTGCCGGCGTACGCCCGCGACGCGGTCGCCGCTGCATCGGCCTTGGCATACGGGCCGGCCGGGTTCGTCTCGGGCGTGCTCGCGATTGACGGAGCGGCGGAAGGCGAAATGGGCGGGGCGGAGCCGGCGGGCGGCGAGCTGGCGATCGGCCCGGTTCTGGCGGGCTCGGACGTTGTTCTTGAGCTGAAGCTGTCGAAGCCGGTGCCGGCCGCAGGGGTCCAGGTGACGGGCGTGCCTCGGGACGCTTTGGAGCTTTCGGGCGGGTTGGTCAGCGCGGTCTCGCTCCGCTGGCGGGCGGAGTCGCCGGTCGTGGTCCGCGTGTCGCTCGAGGACGAGTTCGGGCTGCTGAGCTCCATGTCCGCGGCGTACCCGGTCGATGTTGTGATCGACGAGCCGCCGACGTCGGTGATGCTCGAGCCCGAGCGTGACGAGTCGGTGCTGCCGACGGCGGTCGTGCCGCTGGTCGGCGAGGGGATGGACGACGTCGGGCTGTCGTCGGTCGCGGTTATGGCCCAGCTCGCGCGGCCGATCGAAGCGGCCGAGACCGCCGGGGCCGAAGCGTTTGGCGACGCGGTCGAGCTCCGGCGCGAAGCGGTGTCCGGGACCGCGGCGCGGGTCGGGTACGAGCTCGCGCTCGAGACGCTCGACGTGCGCGCGGGCGACGAGGTCCGGGTGTTCGTGCTCGCGACGGACGTTTCGCGGCGGGAGGTCGATGGCGAGGTGATCGGTCACGGACCGGTCGCGTCGACGCCGCGCGTGCTGCGGGTTATTGGGCGGTCGAGCTTTGTCGACGAGCTGCTCGCCGAGCTTGGCGCGGTACGGCGGGGCGTGATCCGGCTCGACGACGAGCAGGCGACGATCGACCGGCGCCTCGAGAACGCGACACCGTCCGAGCGGGACGTCCGCGAGCAGGCGGCCCTCGGCGAATCGGTCCGGTCGCTGTCGCGGGTGCTCGACGGGCTGTCCGAACGGTTCGACCGGAACCGCCTGGACGATGAGATCATCCGAGGTCTGGTCGAAGACGCGGGCGACGCGGCGCGGCGCGGCGCGGACGCGGCCGACCGCTCGGCCGAGGCGGCGCAGGCCGAACGAGAAGCGGAGCGGGAGAGCGGCCGAGAAGAAGAACGCGCCGCAGCGGCGGAGCGTGGCGATCAGGCCCGGGCCGAGGTGCGCGAGGAGCTGGAGCGGCTGGCCGGGCTGCTCGACCGCGGGGAAGACTCGTGGGCGGTGCGGCGGGCGCTCGAGGACCTGATCGAGTCGCAGCGTCAGATCGGCGAAGAGACGGAACGCGTCGGCGACCGGACGCGCGGCCGGGCGACGTCGCAGCTCGACCATGAGGAGCTGACGGAGCTGGAGAAGATCGCCCAGCGGCAGCTCGAAGCGGCCGAGCGGGCCCGCGAGCTTCTCGAGGAGCTCTCCGATCGGTCGGAAGAGATGGAAGATGTCGACGCGGGTCAGTCGGCGGCGATGCGCGGCGCGGCGCAGCGGGGACGTGAGTCGCAGGTCGCTGAGCAGCTTGAGCAGGCGGGGCGGTCGCTCGAGCAGAACCAGATCAACCAGGCGGGCGCGAGCCAGCAGGCCGCGCAGCGGGCGCTCGAGGAGATGCTGCGCGACCTCGACGAGGCGGACCGGCAGCGCAACGCCGAGCTGCAGCGCCTGCTCGCGAGCCTGATCCAGTCGCTCGAAGGGCTGATCAATCGTCAGAAGGGCGAGCTGTCGTCGCTCGCGCAGGCCGAGGCGGCCGGGCGCCAGGCGGACCGGACGCTTTCTCAGGGGATGGAGGGGCTCCACGCGAACACGCTCGGCGTGATCGACGACGTGCAGGCCGAGCTCGCCGAGCTGCGCCCGGTTGCTGATCAGATGGAGGTCGCTGCGAGCGCGCAGGGGCAAGCGGTCGTGCCGCTGCGGGAGGTGCCGGTCGCGTTCACGCGGGCGCGGGACCTCGAGACCGAGAGTCTCGGCGCGCTCGAAGAAGCGCTCCGGCTGGCGGAAGAAGCGCAGGCGGCGGCGGAGGCCGACGAGGCTGATGAAGCGCGGCAGGAGCTGATCGAGCGGTACGGCGCGCTGCTGGAGGAGCAGGTCTCGCTCCGGGCCGAGGCGGAGGCGCTCGGCGAGGGCCGGCTCGGCCGCCGCGAGCGGACGGACGCGCGTGCGATCGGCCAGCGGCAGGACGGGCTCGGCGAGCGGATCGAACAGGTGCGGCGGGAGACGTCGGAGCTGTCGGACTCGCCGGTGTTCTCGCTCGCACACGACCGGCTTCGGGCCGTGACGGGCCGGGCGGCCGAGCGTCTGCGGCAGGGCTCGGCGGGGCGGGTGGTAACGATCGATCAGTCGTCGGCGGTTCGTTTGCTGCAAGGCCTGATCGACGCGCTCGAGTCGGAATCGCCCGAGCCCGAGGACTTCCGCGAGGGCGGCGGCGGTTCGGGCGAGAGCGGCCAGCAGGGATCGCAGGGAGTGATCCCGCCGATCGCCGAGCTGAAAGCGCTGCGGCTGCTGCAGCAGGAGGCGCTCGATCTGACCAAGCTGGCGAGCGACGGCGATGTGGACGTGGAGCAGGCCGCGGCATTTCAGCGGCGGATTGCCGACGAGGGCCTCCGCGTGCTCGAGGCGGTCCAGAACGGCGGCGCCGAGCCCGGAGCTGGACCCGGGGCCGAGCCGGAGCTCCGCCTGCTCGAGCCCGACGATGACCCGCTGGAGATCGAAGAGCTATGAGACGCATGTTCGTGATGTTGGTGGTGGGCGCGGCGTGTTCGTCGGGCGGTTTCGCGGCGGGGCAGGACTCGCTGCCCGGGCTCGACGAGCTGCTCGGGCTAGAGGAGCCGGCGTCCGAAGAGCCGAAGACGACGGACGGCGGGACGGCGGCGCCGACCGATGTTGAGCGGGCGCTGAACCAGGCGCTCGAGGGCGAGGCGAGCAACGACGACTTCGTGCAGGCGGTCGGGCTGATGGGCGAGTCGGCCGAGCGGCTGAGCGCGCCCGACGCCGGCGAGACGACGCAGCGGCTGCAGGAAGAGATCCTGCGGAAGCTCGACCGGGTGATCGAGCAGGCGAAGAACAGCGAGCAGCCGTCGTCGTCTTCGAGTTCGTCGTCGAGCAGCCAGCAGCAGCAGCAGCAGCAGCCGAACCAGCAGAACCAGTCGTCGGGGCAGAAGTCGTCGGACGGCGAGTCGGGCGAGCAGAAGCCGCCGGGGTCCGGCGCGGCGCGGCCGGCGTCGGCGGTGGCGACGGATCGCGCGGAGTGGGGCTCGCTGCCCGAGCGCGTCCGCGACGCGTTGCAGCAGGGCTCGTCGTCGCGCTTCAGCGCGGTGTACCGGCGGCTGACCGAGTCGTACTACCGGCGGCTCGCTGAGGAGACGACCAAGTGAAGCGGGCGATGGTCGGACTGGTGTGCTCGGTGGCGTCGGCGTTGCCGCTTGTCGGGCAGCCGGGCGAGGGCGGCGGCGCGGCGAACGACGTCTTGCCCGGCGAGATCACGCCCGAGCTCGACAAGGCGATCGGCCGGGCGCTCGCGGCGCTCGCGCTCAACCAGTCGCCGGACGGCTCGTTCGGCGAGGGGCGGTACGGGCAGGACGTCGCGGTGACATCGCTGGTGTGCCTGGCGTTCATGGCCGACGGCAACCTGCCCGGTCGCGGGCCCTACGGCGAGCAGGTCCGGCGGGGGCTCGAGTACGTGCTCGACAACGCGACCGATTCGGGGCTCGTCGCGGCCGAGGCGACGTCGGGCCCAATGTACGGGCACGGGTTCGCGACGCTGTTCCTCGGCGAGGTGTATGGCGCGACCCGCGGCGGGGCCGACACGCGCCTCTCCGACCGGGTCTACCGCGCGCTGTACCGGGCGGTGCGGCTCATCGAGCAGACGCAGAACAGCGAGGGCGGCTGGCGCTACGACCCCAAGCCCGAGCAGGCCGATGTGTCGGTGACGATCTGTCAGATCATGGGGCTGCGGGCGGCGCGGAACGCGGGGCTCGTGGTCGATAAGGCCGTGATCGACGACGCGGTCGAGTACGTCCGGGCGTGCCAGCACCCGGTCGACGGGGGGTGGCGGTACCAGCTTCGGACGAGCGAGAGCGCGTGGCCGCGGTCGGCGGCCGGCGTGGCGAGCCTGTTCTACGCGGGCATCTACGAGGACGACGCGATCGACAAGGGACTCGACTACCTCGTACGGACGAGCCTGCCCGGGCAGACGCGGCCGAGCCGGGCGCACTACTTCTACGGGCAGTACTACGCCGTGCAGGCGATGTACCTGGCGGGCGGTAAGTGGTGGGCGCTGTGGTGGCCGGCGATCCGTGCTGAACTGCTCAGCACGCAGCGCGCCGACGGCACCTGGAACGACCGCTCCGTTGGCGAGAGCTACGCGACGGCGATGGCGCTCATCGTCTTGCAGATGCCCAAGCGGTACCTGCCGATTTTTCAGAAGTGATGTGTTTGGAAGGGCCATGGTGGAAGCGATGCGGTGGGCGTTGATAAGCGTTTTCGGGGCGATCGTCTGCGGTGGCACCGTCGCGCAGGCCGGAGCGACGCTGGGCGAGCCGCGGAGGGCGACGCTGATCGGTCCCGGTCTCGTCGTCGAAACGGCGCCCGTCGCGTCGCTCGACCGAGCGGGCGTGACGCCGGTGGGTGGTGGGCGGCGGGACGACCTGCTCGCGGTGTGGTTCGAAGCCGGCAACGGCACGCCGCGTTCGCTTTCGGGTTCGCCCGCGCGGCTCAGGCTGACCGACGGGACGGTGCTCGAGGGCGACATCGATCGCTCGGGCGCACGACCAGACGCGGTGTCCTGGCTCCACCCCGTGTTCGGCTCCATCGTCATCTCGCTCGACCGCGCGTCCTGGTACGAGATCGACCGCACCGGCGCGGGCTTCGGGCGTCCGCCCCGCGATCTCGAGGCCGACGTGGTCCGCTTCAACAACGGCGACTCCGTGTCCGGGTTCGTGGTTTCGGTTGGGCCCGAGGTGGAACTCGAAAGCGATGACGGGCGCGTGAGCCGGTTCCCGCTCGATCTTGTCTCAGCGATCGGCATCGCCAACCCAGACGAACCGGCAACGCGGGCGATGCTTGTCACCGACTCGGGTTCGGTCGTGCGTGTTGAGTCTGTCCGCGTGGCAGGCTCGGGCTTTTCAATCGATGTGCGCACCCGATCGGAGGCAGGGCTGATTTCCTGGGAACTGCCGCAGGATCGTGTGCTGGGGATCGTGTATCAACCGCACAGGCTTGTCGCGCTTTCGTCGCTGGAACCTGTCTCGGTCGAACCCTTGGGGACGGGACTTGTTCGGCGCAAGCCGGTCGTTGTGGGTGAGGAACGCCCGCTGCTCGGTTCGGACGTGCTGTTCAGCGGTCCGATGTCGGCGTCGTACGCCTGCCCGGGGGGATCGAGTGTGTTCGCGTGCGTGGCAGAGATGCCCGAGTCGGCCAGGCTCTGGGGCGACTGTGACTTCGTGGTCGACGCCGACGGCGTGGAACTCGGGCGGTGGCGTCTGCACGGTGGTGGGCCGCGGGTCGATGTTCGGGTCGAGCTGCCCACGGGCACGGAGCGGCTCGGCTTGCGGGTCGCGCCCGGTCGCCGCGGCCCGGTCAGCGACCGCGTGGTTCTGAAGTGGCCGATGATCGAGATCAACGCCGCGGGGGAGCCCTAGTGCGGCTCGGTTTCGGGCGTGACCGTGCACCGCGGTCGAGGCCGGTCTAGCGTTCTCTCCGGCCCGGCACGTTTGCTTGGATAAACGTCGGGTGCCCGCCCTGGATGATCTTGTTGTGCGAATCGCTCTGCTCAGCCACGAGTACCCGCCGTTCCGCGGCGGCGGGATCGGAACTTACGCGACGCTGATGGCGCGTGAGTTCGCCGCGGCCGGCATCGAGACCCACGTTATCACGAACAAGTTCCGTTTCGGTAGCGACGAACCGGTCCACCGCGCCGACCGCCACCGTGACGGCAATCTCTGGGTCCACCGCGTCGAGGCCTGGACCGACGACGCCCGGCCCGCGTCCGTACATGGCGTTCCGATGAGCCCGATGCGGACCGTCGCCGAGCGGTACAGCGAGTACCTGGTCTATGCGGAGCTCATCGCCGACGCGGTGGAGGCGCTGCACCGCGAGCTGAAGTTTGACGTGCTGGAAGCGCCCGAGTGCGCGGCCGAGTCGTTCGGCATCCTGCGTCGACGCCGGCTGGGCCTGGGGTTCGCCGACCTGCCCGTCACGGTCTGCTGCCACTCGCCGATCGAAGAGATCTACACGTACAACCTGTACTCGAAGCACAACGCCGGCTTCTACCGCCGCAAGGCGATGGAGGAGTCGACGATCGTCTGGGCCGACGGCGTGCACTCGCCCTCGGCGCTCATGGGGCGGATCGTCTCGGAACGACTCGGGCTCTCGCGCGATGCGAAGCCCTGGGACGTGCTGCCGCTGCCGATGGACTTCGCCCGCCTGCCCAAGCTGCCGCCGCTGCGCGGCCCGACCGGCCCGACCGGCCCGACCGGTTCGACCGGTGCAGCCGGTTCGGCCGCTGCGGCAACCACGCCGAGCCGCGGCGGCGACGCGGCGGAACCGACGCTGCTGTTCGTCGGGCGGCTCGAGCCCCGCAAGGGCGTTCGCTACATGGTCGACGCGGCGTCGAAGCTCATGGCGACCGGGCTGCCGAACCTCCGGGTCCGGCTCGTCGGGAAGGACTGCGACGCCGGCGAGGCGCCGGGCGGCATGGTCGACTTCCTCCGCTCGCGGATCCCGGCGCGGTTCCGAGACCGCTTCGAGTTCCCCGGGCTGCTCCCGCGCGACGAGCTCTTTGCGATGTACCGCTCGGCGACCGCGTGCGTCTTCGCGCCCGAGTGGGACAACTTCCCCTATACGTGCGTGGAAGCGATGGCCAGCGGCGCGTGCGTCGTCGGCAGCGACTACAGCGGCATCGCCGAGATGGTCGAGGACGGCCGCAGCGGGCTGCTGTTCAGGGCCGGGGACGTGGGGTCGTTGACCGGGACCATCCGCCGCGCCGTGACGGACCGGGCGCTCAACGCGTCGATCCGCGAGTGGGCGAGCGCACGGATCCGCCGGCTGTGCGACCCGTCGACCGCCGTCGAGGGTCGGGTCGAGCACTACGAGCGTGTGATCGCGGCGTTCGGCGAGGGGAAGGAGCCCGCTCGGTCGGCCGCGCCGCCGCCGAGCAAGCGTTCGATGCTGCGCGTGGGGGTGTTCGTGCCGCGCGGCGAGAGCGCCGCCGCGCTCGAAGAGACGCTCGTCTCGCTCGAAGAGTCGGCCGGGGCCGCGGCGTGCGCGCTGGGCGTCACGGTGCTCTCGGCCGACGCGGACACCCGCCTGCCCGCGGGGTTCTCGGGGGTCGCGA
Organism: Planctomycetota bacterium; assembly: GCA_039815285.1. Lineage (GTDB taxonomy): Bacteria > Planctomycetota > Phycisphaerae > Phycisphaerales > UBA1924 > JBCBZP01. The sequence goes on along the minus strand of JBCBZP010000007.1, from coordinate 69,041 downwards.
CGGTCCGGCACGTCGAGCGGGGGACGATGGCGGCGGCGCGGGCGCTCTGGCGCGAAGAAGAGGACGTCCTCGATTCCGAGATGCTCGTCATGCTCCACGCGGGTGACACGCTCGCCGAGTCGGCGGTGCGGGCGTTCCGGGCGCGGCTCCGCGCCGACGGCGGCATCGGGTGGATCTCCGCGTGGCAGCAGATCGGCCGGCGCGACGGCTGGGCGATGCAGTCGCCCTCGATGCTGCTCGACTTCCAGCTGCCGCTGGCGGTCTTCGAGGATGTCGTCCTGCCGCCGATGTTCGTGCGCACCGGCGCGATCGAGCACACGGGCTGGTGGAACGACGAGCTGGGCGACGCGTTCGGCGACCTCGACCTCGCCGTGGCGATGGAGGAGCACGGCTTCAGCGGGGAGGTGCTCCCGCTCTGGCTGATCAAGAGCCCGCGGCGTCAGGAGCCCGAGCCGCCGCCGCCGGACCTCCGGCGGATCTACGTCGAGAAGATGCTCGCCCGTTCGCCCGGGGTGTTCGCCGAGCACGGGTCGACGCTGTGGGCGTACGACGCGGTGGGCGAGCAGGGGAGCTTCGCCGCGCGGTGAATCGATCTACGCTCTGAGTGGACGAGTCACACCCCTGGTACGCCGCCGCATGAGCATCAGTCCCTCCCACGCCGACGTTTCGCTGGACGATAGCTCGAGGCTCGGCGGGTTCGCCCCGCAGCACGGCGGCACGCTCTACGACCTCCGCAAGAGCCTCGCGATGCACGGCGTGTGGCGGTTCCTTGCCTGGAAAGAGATTGCCCGGCAGTACCACCGCACGGTGCTGGGCGTCGTCTGGCTGCCGCTCAGCGTCGCGATCCACGTGCTCACGCTCGGCTACATCTTCAGCCGGCTCTTCGGCGGCGACCGCTACCTCCCCTGGTTCGCGCTGGGCTACTCGATCTGGCGCACCGTCTCACGGGCGGCGGGCGAGGCGGCCGACCTGTGGTTCAGCTCGGAGAAGTACCTGCGGCACCTCGCGGTGCCGATGCACACGTTCATCTTCAAGCTCGTGCTCAAGTGCGGCTATTCGGCGCTGCTCACCGTGCCGGTGGGGCTGGCGATCGCGATCAACGCCGGCGCCCGCCCGGGCGTCGTCGGGTTCCTCGCGATCCCGGGGTTCGTGCTGCTGCTGCTGAACCTCTGGTGGATGATCACGGTGTTCAGCCTGCTCTGCCTGCGCTTCCCCGACCTGGGCAAGTTCATGCCCAACCTCATCACGCTGGCGTACCTCGGCAGCCCGATCATGTGGCAGCCCGAGCGGCTGGGCGACCGCCGGTGGATCGCCGACTACAACCCGTTCTTTCACCTGATCGAGCTCGTGCGCGCCCCGCTGCTGGGCTCGCCGCCGACCGAGACGACGCTGCTCGTCGCCGGCGGGTTCGCGCTCGCCGGGCACGCGGCCGCGCTCGTCCTGTTCCGGATGGCCCGCCGGCGGATAGTCCTGTGGCTGTGAGGTTGCCGTGATCATGCCCGGTTCTATTGCCAGTCCGCGTCCGGGTGGCCGCGGCGCGGTCGAAGCCGCGGTCGATCTGCGCGACGTGTACTTCCGCTACCGGCTTCGCGCCTCGCCGACCTCGAGCCCGAACAGCCCGCTGCCCGAGCCGGGCGCGAAGGGTGGCCGCAACGCCGGTGCGAACGGCAGCGGCCCGGGCCGGGGGGTCGGCGGCAACCTGCTCCGCGGGTCGGGCCGAAACCTCGAGGTCGAGGCGCTCGGCGGCATCTCGCTGCGGATCATGCCGGGCGAGCGAGTGGGCATCACGGGCCGCAACGGCGCCGGCAAGAGCACGCTGCTCCGCGTGATCGCCGGCATCTACCCGCCGAGCGCCGGCGCGGTGCGCACCCGCGGCCGCGTCTCGGCGATCATGGGCCAGGGCCACGGCATGGACGGCACCCTCTCGGGCTACGAGAACATCGTGCTCCGCGGGCTCTTTCTCGGCTTCAGCCGCCGGCAGATCCGCCGCCGCCTCCCAGAGATCGCCGAGTTCAGCGAGCTCGGCGACTACCTCGACCTGCCCATCCGCGCGTACTCGCCCGGCATGAAGATGCGGCTGAGCTTCGCCGTCTCGACCTGCTTCGAGCCCGACGTGCTCGTGCTCGACGAGTGGCTCAGCGCGGGCGACAAGGCGTTCATGACCAAGGCGACCGAACGCATGTCCGCGTTCGTCGACTCGGCGAGCACCTTCGTCCTCGTGACCCACAACATGCGGCTCATCGAGAAGACCTGCGACCGGCTGATCACCATGGAACGCGGCCGGATCACCGAGGACGGGCCGCTGTGGGAAGACCAGGCGTGACCGGGCCCGCGCGATTCTCGACGCTCTGCGTCGCGCTCCACCCGTGGCGGGCCGTGTACGTGACGAACTACAAGGTCGCGTCGACGTCGATCCTCAACGCGCTCGCGGGTGTCCTCGGCGTCCGCGACACGATGAACGACCCGAACGACGCGCACGTCCGCGACCGCGAGGTCTTCGATACGCCGCGCTCCTCGACGCACGACTCGCTCGCCGAGGCCAGGCTCGCCCACCCGGGCTACCGGGCGTTCACGTTCGTCCGGCACCCACTCGCCCGCGTGCTCTCGGCGTACTCGAACAAAATTAGCGACGCCCGCCCGAACGAGCGCAACGTCGTCGAGCGGCACGCGAATTACCTCTCAAAGGGCATGCCCTTCGAAGCGTTCGTCGCCGCGCTCCCGCGGATCCCGCTCAAAGAGCTCGACAAGCACATTCGCCCACAGTGGACGTTCTGCGACGACGGCGTCGACTTCGTCGGTCGGCTCGAACGGCTCGAGGACGACTGGCAAGAGCTCTGCAAGACCCTGGGCATGCCCCACGCGCCGCTGCCCGCGCAGAACCGCTCTCGGCGGAGCGAGCGCGAGAACGTGCTGACCGAGGCGTCGCTCGCCGGCGTGCGAGACTTCTACCGCGAAGACTTCGACCGCTTCGGCTACACGTGCCCGAGCGTCCCAAGAGCATCGGACGCGCCATCGCTGCCGGTGGTCATCGTCGCGCCACCGTTCTCCGGGGCCCAGCGGGTGGCCGAAGCGATCGCGACCGCGTGCGATCTCCGCACGAGCGACGCGGACGAGCGTACGAGCGGTCGAGGCGTTCGCTGGGTGACACTGCTCCAACGCCCGAGTACGATCGCGAGCCTCGCCGACGTGCTCGAGCGGTTCCCAAGCGCCGCGGTCATCACCGTCTCGATCGACCCCGAGCTGCTGCTGCTCCGAGCGAAGCACCGGCGTCCCGGCGTCGGGCCCGATCGCCTGCGGGACATCGTCCGCCGTTCGGTCCGCGCGATCCGTGATTCAGAAGCGCTCCCTCGTGAACATGTCCGCGTGACGCTGCCGAGCGACCTATCCGACCCGCTCACGACGAGCCACCGTCTGGCCGACAGCCTTGGGCTCGGGCTCGACGCGTGGAGCCGTTTGTGCACCGAGCTGCAGAGCGTGGTCCCGCCCGCCCTCGCCAGCGGGGCGCGGGTGTGGGCGTCGACCCGGCGCGGCTCGATGTCGCCCGACGAGCTCTATGCGCTCGACGCCGTGGCCGAAGGGCTCACACGGGACTTTCCGGGGCTGTTTCCAGCGGGCGGCCCGGCACAGGTCGTCTGATTCGCGGAGGGGCGCGGCATGTCCACACACCGAGAGAGCCCAGCGTCGTCGTCGTCGCCCGTGATGTCGTTCGCGCCCGGCGACGGCGACACTGAGCACTATCCGGTCCCCTGCGTCGCGCTGCGCGAGTACCGGCTGATCTTCGTCATGATCCCGAAGGCGGGTTGCACGTCAATCCTCGCGGCGATCGCTCACATCCTGGGCGTGGGGGACAGCTTCGTGAGCGATCGGCACCTTCATACCCGGTTCAACCGACTCTTCCAGAGCGATCGCTCGTCGGTGTATCAGACGGTCGAGGAAGCCCTGGCCGCGTGCCCGGGGTTCACAGCCGTCGCGTTCGTCCGGGACCCCGCGGCCCGCGCGGTCTCCGCCCACGCCAGCAAGGTCAGCAGCGACGGCGACGGCGACGTCTTCGTGCTCCGCCGACACCGCGGCGAGATCTGGCGCGGTATGACGCTCCTTGAGATGCTCGACGCCGTCCGCCGCATCCCGGTCCGCACGCTCGACAAGCACTACCGCCCGCAGTGGACGTTCCTCCGGGCGGGCGTCGAAGTCGTCGGCCGCGTCGAATCGCTCGCCGACGACTGGCAGCGGCTGACCGATCGCTTCAACCTGCCAAAGGTCCCGCTTGGCCACCGCAACCGGTCGGCCCCCGCGACGCGTCGCGCGTCGCTCGCGCCCGACGAGGCCCGGCTCATCACCGACATGTATCGCGACGACTTCGAGCGGCTCGGCTATACGCCGCCCGAGACCACGGCTCCTGAAGCGGCGAGCCCGGACGGCCGAACCGCCGCGCGGCCGTGCGTGGTTGTCGGCGCCCGGGGCAGTGGCGTGCAACGCGTGTGTCGGACGCTCGACGGGCTGCTTCCTTCGGTCTCGGTGCTCCAAGACGCCCGCGGGCTGGCCGCGCTTGACAGCACGGGCGACAACGCGCCGGCGATCGTCGCGGTCGTGCCCGAGCCCGAGCTCGCCATCCTGCTGCACGCGCGGGGCGTCGGCGCCGCATCGTTCGAGAACATCTGCCGTCAGCACGCGCGGTGGTCACGCGCGCTCGACGTGGCGCTGCGGAACGTGAGGCGCCCGTTCGTGATCCGCCCGGTCAGGTACTTCGCCGACCCGGATCGTTCGGCCTGGCTCGTGGCGAGGCGGTTCGGGCTCGACGGCTCGGTCGAGGGGGGCCTTCGCGAGGCTATCGCCCGACACTCGCCGCCATGGGTCGCCGCGGGAGCCGACGCCGCCGTGCTCAGGTTGCGATCTGAGCGTTCGGCCAACGAGTTGCAAACGCTCGATACTGTGGCGCACAGAGTCCGCGCCCACCTGCAGCGTTTCCTCGGCGCGCCCGACCGGGACGGTTGAACGCATGCGTGTCACGCTCGTCACCATGCAGTACGGCCGCGGCTACTCGCAGGGCACCGAACGCTACCTCTCCACGCTGGTCCGCCACCTTCGTCCGCTCGGCGTCGAACCGACCGTGCTCGCGGGCGATCCGGAGGGGCGGTCACCGGCCGAAGACGGGTTCGCCCGAATCCCCACCCACGGCTGGATGACCGTGAACGGTCGGGCCGGCGACGACACCGAACTCGCCCGTGCGATCGAGTCATCGTCACCCGATCTGATCCACGTGCTGAACCCGGCGCACGTCGGTATCGGGGCAATCGCCTGGGCCGATCGACGATCGGTGCCGACGGTCGTGACGGTCATGGATTTCTGGTGGGTCTGCCCAACGCACACGCTGCTGCGCGACGACGGTCACATCTGCGGGGGCGCCCGGCCGTGGCGTGAATGCGCCTCGTGCATCGCCGGTCGGCACGATCGGCCGGGCGTGCGTGCGATCGCGTCACTGCCCGTCCTCGGCGGCGCGGCCGCGTCGCTGCTCGTCCGGGCGGCCTCATCGCGCCGCTCAGGCGACGATCGGCCTTTTCATGCGTGGTCGCACCGATCCGACATCCTGAAAGCAGCGCTCGAGTCAGCGTCGGCGGTCATCGCTCCTTCGCGCGCAGCCGAGTCGATGGCCCGTCGCCACGCGCCGGCCGCTCATGTCACCCGCCTGCCGTACGGCGTCGAACCGTTCTGGTTCGATGGGCAACGACGAACCGGTCAAAGCTTCTCATCACCCGCGAGGCTGGGGTACGCGGGGGCGCTCGCCGAGCACAAGGGTGTCGACGACCTTCTCGAGGCCGTCGCGATGCTACCACGGGATCGAGCCGTCTTGGACCTCGCGGGCCCGGCGAGCGAGGCCGTTCGACGCCGCGTTGACCGTCCGTTCTCGGGCGCGTCCGTCCGGTACCTCGGTCCGCTTGATGCCGAAGCGCTGCGGTCATGGCTCGGTGAGATCGACCTCCTCGTTGTCCCCAGCCAGTGGCCCGAGAACCTGCCGCTGATCATGCTCGAAGCCGCGGCGGTGGGCACCCCGGTCATCGGCAGCAACGTCGAGGGCATCGCCGAGTATGTGCCGCGGGACGCGCTCTTCGAGCCGCGGAACCCTCGGGCGTTGGCGACGGTTCTTCGAGCTTGGCTCGACATCGGTCAAACCCCAAGCCCGCCGCCGCCGCCGACGTTCGCCAGGGACATGGCCCGCGCAACGCTCACCGTGTACGAGTCGGCCACGCGGCATCGCGGGCCCGCTTGAGCACGCGGAACAGACCCGGCGAGAGCGCCCATCCGGCGGCCTTGAGCGTCGCCCAACGACCACCGCTCAGGGCTGTCTCCGAAGGGTCTGAAGGAATCAGGGCCGCGTGCTGAAAGGCCCATAGCTCGCCGCCGAAGCGTTCAAAGACGACGGGATGACGGCGGGCCGTGTCTTCCAACGCGAGGGCTGTTCTGCCCCTCGTCCGGGCCGTGTCCGATCTGCCGCCGGTCGGCACGGAATCGTCGGTGGTCCGCGAAAGCCATCTCGGCAACACCTCGCCCTTCTTGCCTGAATCCCAAACCCCGAGGCACACGCCGATCCACCCCGGCCACGACCCGGCGTGCCCGCCGTTCGGAAGCACGCCGGCCCGCGCGAGCACCACACGCGGCTGCCGCGGCAGCATTAAATCGAGAGGCAGCCGGAAGCTCGGGCCGACGTCGATCGGAGCTGCCCGGCTGTGCGGCTCGGTCCAGCACGAGACCCAGCCGGCATCCGGGTGCCGACGCAGCAACGCGACGAGCTCTTCAAGAGCGTTTTCAGCGATCGCGTCGCCGGGCGCCACGATCAGGTCGCCGTCGACTGCCTCCGACCCGTCGGTACCGACCAAGGACACGCCCGCGCGGTCGGCAGCGTGCCGGACCGTGTCGTCGGTTGTGCCGATACCGGTCGGGCGCCACCCCACACGAGCCGGCCCGGTCGCGGCGCTCGTCCGCGGCCCGGCCGCGGCGTGATCGATGACGCTGCGATAGTGCGTGAGCCGTGCATCGACGGTCGAGTCGGCCCCTGCGATCTCGGCGACCCGCTCCCGGGCTCGCCTTCCGATCGCGTCGGCCCGCGACGGGTCATCCAGCAGCCACGCGAGCTTCTCGCGCAGCTCGCTGTAGTCTCCCGCCGTGAAGACCAGCCCGTCGGTGCCGTCGGTCAGGATCTCCGAGCTGCCGACGCCGTCGCTCACAATACAGCAGCACCCCGCCTCCATCGCTTCGAGGCACGAGACGGGGTAGTTGTCCCAGTCCGAAGCGAACACGCACCCGAGAGCGTTGGCGTACAACCGCGACAGCTCCGCGTGCGGGCGTGGGCCGTGAAATACCAGCCTGTGACCGTGTTCGGACGGCCACCTCGATCTGAGCATCTCGCTCATGGTGCCGGGCCGATCACCCGCGTCGCAGTCGGCGCCAACGAGCTCGACCGTGAAGTTCGGGAAGCGCTCAAGCAGACCCGCGGCAGCATCAACGAACCGCACGAGCCCCTTGCGCGGCTCCACCCGCCCCACCGCGAGCAGGCACAGCGTTGAGCGGTTATCCGCGGGCGTGCCGGTTGCCGACGACGCCGGCATCGGCAGCCGGACGACGTCCATCACCCGTTCAAGACCCAGCCCCAACCGATCGCCGACGGTCCTGAGCAATGAAGCGCTCGGTGCGTTGACCGCATCCGCCGCTTCGATCGAGGCGTCTTCAAGCGCCCGCCGCCTCTGGAACCCCGCGTTCTGACGAGGGTACCGGTTGTGCCGGTAGATATCTTCGATCGGTGAGTGCAGCGTGACGGTGAGTGGGAGGTCTTCGAACCCGGCACCGAGCCGGCGTCGTTCGGCGATCGCCCACCCCTCGGCCGCGCACTCCGGGTACTCGAGGATGTCCAGACCGTGCCGGGTGTGTACCCGCTCGGCCAGGTCCGCGAGCCGCTCGGCATACACCAGGTACGGCGACCAATCCCGGTGCACCCGTTCCTCGACCCAGCCCAGGTCCGGGTGCGGGCCCCACGACCGGTCGATCGCCGCGATCCGATGCACATGCAGGGTGCCACCGCCGATCGGCTCGCTCGTGTGCTCGGCGAGACCTTCGCCCGGCCACAGGTTGGTCAGCACATGCACCTCGTGCCCGTGACCGGCAAGCAGGGGCGCGATCGTGCGGGCGTACGTCCCGATGCCCCCGCCGTCGAAGGGCGGGTACTCGTGGCTCAGCAGCCCGATCGAGAGGCACCCCACCGCGTCAGCGTGCCGATCGGCCGTTCGGGGTGCGACCGACAAGCTTCAGGTACAGGTCTTCGTACGAACGCACCATCCGTTCGATCGTGAAGCCCTGTTCGACCCGTCGGCGGGCCGCCGAGCCCATCGCGCGAAGCTCCTCTCGGTTGTCGAGCAGGCGGATAATTTCGTGTGTCGCCCGCTCGACGAGGTCGTCGGCGTCCGCCGGAAGCAGCACGCCGGTCTCCGGCGTGATCAGCTCTGACTGAGCGTTTACATCGGTGAAGATCTGAGGCACGCCCATCGCCATCGACTCGTACGACACGTACGCGAGACCCTCACGCTCGGACAGCATCAGCATCAGGTCGGCGTCGCGGAGGATCGGGCCGGAATGCCCGACCTCGCCGGCAAGCACGAGCCGGTCCGGGTCGGTCATCGTTCCGCGGACAAGTTCGACCGCGCCGCGGAGGCCGCCGTCGCCGCACATGACGAACCGGGCTCTCAGGTCCGGGCGACGCAGCGTCACCTCCGCAGCGACCTTCGCGAACAGTTCCGGACGCTTCTGCTCGTGGAGCCTGCCCAGGAAGACGATCAGCGGCCCGTCGCCCAAGCGCTGAGCCCCGCGGAACGCGCCCGGCTCGTACCTCGCGGGGTTGAACTCCTCGGCGGTATCGACGCCGGTGTAGATCACGGACACGTCGTCCGCCGGCGCGCCGAGCTCGCCCACGACATGGTCACGAAGCCAGCGGCTCGTCACCGTCCGGTGGTCGAACAGCGGGCCGTAATTCACCGTCGAATACACCGGGTGCCCCCCGCCGATGAATTCGGGCTTCTCAAGGATGTGGCACTGGTCGAGCAGTTTCGTCTGCGGGCTGATCTTGCGGATGAGAGGGATCGCGTCGTAGCCCTGCACCGTGTGCATGAAGTGGACGACCTCGATCCGCCTCCGACGGCAGTACTCGGCAACGAACGCCGGGAACCGCTCCTGGGGCGGTAACGGCAAAAAGTCTGCCAGGTGCACCATCTCATCGACACGCCCCGCGGCCCGCGGCGCCCACGTCTGACTCGCCGCCGCGGTGGTGAGCAGCGAGAACCGCACGAGCTCCGGGTTCACCCGGTTCACGAGGTCGAGGATGCCCTTGTCCGCTCCGCCGCACTCGATCCACTGCGTGACATACAACGCGCGGACCGGACCCGTCGAGCGATCCGTGACCTCGACCCGGGGCGGCAGGTCCGCGCCCACCGCGGCGTGCTCCGTGTATGCCTCCGCTGCCCCGAGCGGGAACGACCGCGGCCCGACGAGCACTTTCCGACCCGACTTCATCAGGTGCCCGATGGGCGAGGTGAGATCCCTTGACTCGCCGCGGACGGCTTCGGCGAACGACCCGATCGCGGCCGGTGACGCGAACGCCGCGGCAAGCACCGGGCTGCCCCAGCTCGAAACGGTCGCCGCATCGGTTTCAAACAGGTGGTTCTGCGCGACCACCCGAGCCTCGCCCTCCTGCCCGCGGAACACGAGGGCAGAGAGCTCGTCGTCCGAAGCAAAGGCGGCGACGACCATCTCCAGGAACTGGGGGTGCCACAGCGGGCCCGGCCCGTACGACTCGGGGTGCAGGACCACCGCGATGTCCGCGTCGCCGAGCATCGACGGAAGATCCGGCGCCCACCAGTTCTGAACGACCGTCTCACCCGGCCACAGGTCCGTGGGCACGTCGGCCGGCAGAGCGCCGGGCCAGACCGTCTTGACCGGCGAGATTCCCTGCGACCGCAGCATCGAAGCGATCCGCTTCGCCTCGACCTCAGACCGCGGCATGCCGGTGTTCAGCACCACGATCCGGACATCCTCGCCGAGCCGTGGGAGCTCGCGCGGCAGCTGACGCCGCTTCCGCGACCGCTCGAGGAACCGCTTCGATCTGCGGAACAACGCCTTGGCGATGTACGGCGGCCACAGCCTCCGGTACCGCCGCACGGATTCCACCGCCCGATCCCGTTCACGCTCGGTGTCGCCCAGCAGCGACTCCACCCCGCGAAGCCGGCCCGACGCCTCTTCCGCCACGGCCTCCAGCTCACTGACCCGTGCCAACGCCGCGGTCAGCTGAGCTCGAAGCGAGTCGGCCCGAGCGGCCGCGAGAGCCTCGACGAGCTCGATCCGTTCCCGAAGCCCGCCGTCGTTCCCTGCCCGCGGCGCGTCGGCCGTGCTGTCGTCGCTCACCGCGGCGGTCCGCTCAGCGCGGCGTTCGATGGCGCGGCCGAACGCCCGTCCGTGAACGGCGAGCGACGTCATGAGCAGCGACTCGCGGCTCCCGCTCGGGGCCCCGTCGCCCAGCATCGACGCGAGCTGCTGCACCGATTCAGCCCCGACGCCGACCGCGCCCGACAGCTCGGTCTGGAGCGATAGGTCCGCGGCTCCGCGGAGCGCCGCGAGCGCTCGACCCGCCTCCGGGAACAGCGAGCTGAGCACGGCGGTTGCATCGCGGGGGGGCAGCTCGTCAGCGTTGTCTCCAGGCGCGTTCGCATCGATGAGCGCGCGGCCGGGACCCGATGCCGGAACAGCACCGACCAGCCCCGACGCGTCGTGCCGACGATCGCCGACACCGGCGAGCCCAAACCGCCCAAGGCCAAGCCGCTCGAGGACCCCGTCGACAGCCGCTGGCATCAGACCAAGACAGTCTTCTTCAAAGACGACCGTCGACTCGGTATGCGTCGATACAAAGCGGACCAACTCATTCGCGACAACAGCCCACCGCTCGATCGCCGACACCGGGCTGTCCAACATCGAACGGTCACGCACGCGATCGGTCAGCATCGCGCGCGCGATGACCGACACAGGGTTCCCGAACACCACGACGATCCGAGGGTCGCGCGAGACCGCCGACCACGCCGAGAGAAACGCGGCCGTCGCCGGCCCGCTCCAGCCCCACGCGTCGTCATCGCCGCCGTGGGCAAGCAACGCCTTCGCTTCTTGGAGCTCGTCCGCGTTCAACCGCAGCGGTAGAAGCTGTGGGTCGAGTTCGGCCGGGGTGGCCCCCCGTCGTTGCAGGCATGCGGCCTCAAACGCCAACGCCTTACGGCCGACCCCGCCCGCCCGTCCCGGGCCCCCGGACTCTCGACGCAAGATCTGGGCCGACCGGGATGATAAGAGTTCGACCGTCGACTCGGCTTCCGCCGGCCACGGCGACGCGACGATGACCGGCCCCGCCGACATAGCCGGCGGGTCGGTCCCTCGGCCCATCGAGCCCAACTGCGTCATCAGTCCTCCCAGCCCGCCCAACCAGCTTGATCCATGACAGACGCCTGCGGTATCCCACTCAGAAGCAAAGAGAAGCGTAGACAAACCCACCCGAAACGACCACGAGAAAGAACCTACCCCCGCCTAAACAACCTCTAAATACAGGCCGGACGACCGGCATGTTCAGCCCGGCGCGTCCGGGCGTTGTTGAAGCAGGTCGCCCACAAGAGCCGCGTGCTGTTCCGAGCACGCCTTCCAAGAGAACGCGGCCGCCCGCTCCTCGCCAGACCTGGAAAGCTCGCCCCGCCACGCCGGATCGGTCGCGAGCCGATCGAGCGACGCCGCCCAGACCGCGGGGTCGTCGGGCGGAAGCGTCGGCATGCCAACGCCTGCGACCTCGCGGAGCGACGCCGCGGTCGATACCAGGCTCGGCACCCCGAGCGCCATCGCTTCGAGTGCCGGAAGCCCGAAGCCCTCGTACCACGAGGGGTACGCGTGGCCGATCGACCCTTTCAGGAGCGCCGCGAGATGCGGGTCGTCAATGTGCCCCGCCCACCGCACGCGCTCGGCCGCGGGGTGGTTGAGCAGCTCATCGAAGAACGCGTCGCCGCCCCAGCCGAACCCCCCGGCCAGGACCAATCGAACGCCCGTCCCCCGCGTAAGCTCCAGCGCGTCGAGCAACACCCGGTGGTTCTTCCTGGGCTCGATCGTCCCGATGCACGCCACGTAGGGCCTGGTCAGCCCGAGCGCGCGCCGACAGGCCTCGCCCGTCCAGTCGGCCGGTGCCGAGCCCCAGCGTGGACCGAGGGGGATCGATTCCACACGGCGTTCGAGCCCCCGGGACCGGAGTTCACGGCGCAGGCGGTCCGCCGTCGCGTCGGACGGGCAGACGAACGCGTCGCTCCAGCCCAGCCGTTCGTGAAACCGTGCGCCCCAGAACTCAACGCGATCCTCGGGGTGGTACTGCGGGTGGTCGAGCACCGAGAGGTCATGGATGGTCGTCACGGTCCGCCGCGCTGGTCCGTGCGGGATGTGGTCCGGCTCCCAATACAACGCCGCAGTCCCCACGGCTCGCCGAACCCTCGACGCGAGCCCACTCCGGGCCGCGCGCGAGAGCAGCCCGCGCCCACCCGATCGCCGCCGCCCACCAGCGCGCCCGTAACCACGCGAGAGCAGCCCGTCCTGCAACGAAACCGTGTTCAGTGTCCGCAGCTTTTCAACCCGCGGCAGCGCGGCCCGATGAGGCCCGAGCGCGCCGAGCCCCGCGGGCAGCACCAGACCCCGAGGCTTCGCCGCGTCGCTCGGCCAGTGCGCCAGCACCTCCGACAGATACCGCCCCACCCCGCTCACGCGTCGGAAGAGTGCTCGGTCGTTCACAATCACCCGGGGCGCGGCCGCTGCCATGCCGATTGTTGCCCACCGCCCGCGCCCACCGCCGTTGCCTGCTGTCAGAGGGCATCGCGGTCAACCCGGCCGCCGGCGACGGCCGCAACCCGACGAATTGCAGCAACGGCCGCACCGAGCGACAAGCGTCGACGCGCAGCAACAACCACACGAAGGATGTGGAATGGAGCCGGGGGGAATCGAACCCCCGTGCCGACACGGCCGACAGCACGCCTCTACGCGTGTAGTCGTTGATTTGATCTCGGCTCGGGGTCGGCCAACGACGGCCTGCCCTGTCGCCCAGCCCTCAGAAAAATCTCGCGGCTTAACCCCTGGGGGCACCAGGCCTCCGCCAGCCCGATGTCTTTGGAACCCCCTCCATCGGGCGTCAAAGGGGTTCCAGACGGCTACTTAGGCCGCCAGAGCGTAATTGCTGTTGGCAATTATGGTTGTTGCGTGACGTTTTACGACCAGCCACGCCCGTCGACGCGCCACGTACTGCCTCAACCGATCGGTCGATACCAGTTCGGCCCCGGATATCAAAGAAGCCTGACGAAGCAGGTCCATCAGAAACGGTAGCGCTCGCGCCGATGGAAACCACCGACGGCCTCAATACCTACGCCGAGCCGAACCTCGATCCACGAGTAGCTACGGGCAGCCGTCGGCGGCCGTGTTGAGAAACGCCGCGACGTCGTCCGCGTCGGCATCGCCGTCGTGATCGAGGTCGAGGAACCGCCCCGCCGCGTCGAACGTCCGCAGATAGCTCAAGACATCGAAGAAGTCGGCCACCCCGTCGTTGTTGAACTCCGCCGGGCACGGGCGGGGCGTCAGCGTCACCGTCAGCAGCGAGCCGGGCTGGAAGAAGAACGGCTCGTTCCCGACCTGATCAGGACGGAGCAGGAATGCCTGCGGGTTGCCGCTCTCGAGCGTCGCTTCGAGCAAGAACTCTCCGCGTTCCTCGATCGGCGTGCGCAGGCCCACATCGAGTGGCGGCGTCACCCCGTCGATTACCACGTCTTGCACCGTCAGGTTCAGCTCGCCGCCCTCGAACACGCGCGGGCTATTGATCTCTCCGCCCGACTGGTTCACGATACCAAGGATCGCCGGGGAGAACGCGATCAGCCCGCCGGTCTGATGGACGACCGCGCCTCCGAGCACGCTTGTAAAGATGCCCACCGTGCCGTCGGTCTGAAGGTCGATCGTCACGCCGTCACCAAACTCCGAAGAATTATCGGTCCGGCCCAGCTCGGTCAGCCGGATCGTCACGTTCTCCACACGGCTCGCGCCATCGAGCTCGCCCGTGACCAACTCGATCGTCACCCCGCCGAAGTCGAACGGCGTCTCCACGCCGACGGGCCCAATCCGGCCGCGCCCTGCCAGGTCGAACGTGTTGCCCTCGACACGGATCACCGTCCCCGGCTCAAGCGAAAACGTCTGCCCCTCGAACACGCCCGCGAGCAGATCGTCCTCCGTCAGGGTCTGGCCCGCTTCGACAACGACCTGCCCCAGCGTCGAGCCCCCACCAAGAAGCCCGCCCCCGAGAAGTACGCCCGAAACAACCACCGTCGAACGAACCATCAAAGCGTTTAATCCGTGAGAGACAGACATGCCAAGGCCTTTCGTTGACGTCCAGTACCGGGCAGGCGCGACGGACGCGGGCACGAACCCGAAGGCAACACCCCGGTGCTGCTGCCGCGCCGCCGATCGCCTCAGCCTACACCATCTGGCTAGGGTTCCCAATGCGAATCGCCGTTCTCATCGCGGCGGGCGGCTCGTCGTCCAGGTACCTCGGTCACGGCGGGCAACGCCCCAAGCTCGAAGAAGACCTCGCCGGCCGGTCGGTCCTCTCCCGAGCGGTCGAGCTCTTCACCAAGCGCCACGAGACCGACAGCATCGTCGTCGCCGGCCCGCCCGAATCCGCCGCCGACGAGCTCGAACGCTTCCGGCTGCGCCACGCCGACCAGCTCGCGTTCCACGGCGTCACCCTCGTGCCCGGCGGCGAGACGCGATCCGCCTCTGTACGGGCGATGCTCGCCCACGTGCCTGACTCGGCGACGCACGTTGCGGTGCACGACGCCGCCCGCCCCCTCGCCGACGACGCCCTGCTCGATCGGCTCTACGACGCCGCCCACACCCACGACGCCGTCATCCCCGCCGTCGCCGTCGCCGACACGCTCAAGCGCACCCGTCCCGCGGCCGCCGCCCGGCCCGACGACCCGCTCGACGACATCCTCGGTGACGCGGGCAAGGTCAACGCCGAGCTCGACGAGGTGGTCGAGACCGTCAGCCGCGAACACCTCGTCGCCGTGCAGACGCCGCAGGTCTACGAGCGGGCGCTCTTCGCGCGAGCCCACGAAGCGGGCGGCGAAGCAACCGACGACGCCGCGCTGGTCGAGTCGCTCGGCGCCCGCGTCGTCGTTGTCGCCGGCGACGTGACCAACCTCAAGATCACCGTCCCGGGCGACCTGGCGGTGGCGCAGGCCGTCATGAAACGACGCGCCGCCGGTGGCGCAGCCGACCGGGCAACGCACAAACGCTTCTGACCGAAACCCAACGCCCGGGAGCACGAACTGATCCGGGGCCGGCCGTGTTCTGCCTGTCGATCCGCCGCGCCCGCTGCGGGTCGAAAGCGCCGTTCCTGTAAGTTTGCTCCCGCCCGGTCCCGAGCAACACCCACACGATGACCCTCCGTCGGCCGTCCAACCCGCGCCCCGGCTTCACGCTCGTCGAGCTGCTCGTGGTCATCGCCATCATCGCGCTGCTGATCGGCATGCTCGTGCCCGCCCTGCGCAGCGCACGGAACGCGGCCCGAGACGTCGCCTGCCGGGCCAACCAGCGGAGCATCGGCGTCTGCGTCTGCCCGTACACCGCGGATTCCGACGGCGTCTTCCCCTACACCGACAACGCCGAGCTCATCGGCCGGGCCACGCAGCGCGGGCAGACCGCCAACACAGCCTCCCCCTTCTTCGCGAGCCAGCCCGCCGGCTTCACCGACCTCGTCGCCGAATCCGTCGGGCAATCGCTGACGTGGGCGCCCCGCGTCAACGCGGACACGGGCGAGCCGGTCACCACCTTTCAACGCGGTGACCGGCGAGACGGGGCCGGCGCTTGCCTGTGACAACCCCGGTGTCTGACGCAATCCGCGCATCACGGCCGGTTCGTTCGCCGACAACTCCGCGTTCACGTGCCGCTCCTTCCGTCCGTTTTCCTGACGTTGCCGCAGTGATCCATCCCGGGCGTCCGTGAGTGATTCGACATAGCCGTCGCCGGCGGTCAGTAGCCCGGGCCTCGAGCACCGTCTCGAAGACGTCCCGGTCGAGCAGTTCATCCCGCAGCTTGCCGTTGAGGCTCTCGACACGACCGTTTTTCCACGGCGCGCCCGGCTTGATGAACAGCGTCTCCACGCCCACCTTTCCTAGCGAGTCTTGCACGGCTTTCGCGGCATACTCCGGGCCATTGTCAGAGCGGATGTTCCCGGGCACGCCGAGTCGTGTCGCCATCAGCCGCCCGATCCGTTCGAGCACATCATCGCTCTTGAGCGTCCGCACGATATCGATCGCCAGACACGCACGCGTGAGCCCGTCGACAACAACACGCATCCGCAGCGGCTTGCCGTCCGCGCCTGCACGAAGTCGTCTGTCTAGACATGCTCGGGGCGGAGCCGCACGCACGACCCGTCATTGAGCCGGAAACGCCCGCGCTTCGGCTGTTTGCTCGACACTTCCAAGCCTTCCTGCCGCCAGATCCGCTCAGCGCTTGCGGTTCACGCGCCAGCCCTCTCGATGCAGCAACGCCGTGATCCGCGGCGTCCCGTACTTTCCGTACACCGACACTGGCTCGATGATCCGACGCGTCAACGCGCCCTCCTCATCACGCTTGATCGGCGCGCGTACCGCTGCGCACGGTTCTGGCCCAGCACCCGGTACACACGACGCTCGGAGACGTGGAAGTCGTCCATTGCGCCACGCACCACACGCCGTCGGCGCGCCTGTTCACCAGTTTCCAGATGCGGCTTCCTCCAGGATCGCTTTGTCGAGCTTCGTATCAGCCAGCAGCCGCTTCAGCCGAGCGTTTTCACGCTCGAGCTCCTTGAGCTTCTTCGCCTGGTCGATCTTGAGCCCGCCGTGCTCGTTTCGCCACACCGTAGTACGTCTGCTTGGTCACCCCCAGCAGCTTGCACACCGTGGCGACCGACGAGCCCTTGCCGAGCTCGACCTCCGCCCGGCGGACCTTGCTCACGATCTCCTCAGCCGAATAACCCTTCCCGGCTACGGCCGATCCACCCGAATGCTGGATGATCCCAAGACATTATAAGGAATGGGTTGAGATGGAAAGAGCGCTGCTGCCGACCCGAAGCGTTCCGCGGCGTCATACTCAGCACGTCGATTCCCAACCTCAACGACACCGCCCCGCAGCGAGAGTCCCGCGTCCGGTTTCCGAGCCTCAAGATCATGCTCGCCAACAACGGCGAGTTCCACAGCGATCCCATCACGGGCGTTCGTTGGAGCAACACCACAAGAGCACCCCACCCGTACAACTTCCTCTTCCCCGGCGGGCACGTCGACTCTCTGCTCAACACCGACCTGCTCCCCGGGCTCCTGCTCCAGCCGTTTCCCGGGACCGCCGTACCCGACTTGGACACCACGCCCGACGGCATCCTGGGGCGCGACCTCGGCGTGCCACGCCCCGGCAAGCCGCCGATCCCGTACCGCTAGCAAACACGGTCGCCCTATTTCAAACCCGGGTGTCCGCGACGCGGCGGTCGGCACTATCGTTTCGGCTCGGCCCACCCTGTCGGGCCGCCGAAGGAGATCCTCATGGCCCACGTCGGTGTCCACTGCATGCTCGAGCTCTACGGCTGCGACAAAGCCAAGCTCGACGACGTCGGCTTCCTCACCAGCGCCCTCCGCGAGTGCGCCGAGCACGCCGGCGCGACCTTCCTCGGCGAGCTCCAGCACCGGTTCACGCCGGTCGGGGTGACTTGCCTCGGGCTGCTCGCCGAGAGCCACATCTCGATCCACACCTGGCCCGAGATCGGCTACGCCGCGGCCGACTGCTTCACCTGCGGCGACGCCGCGATGCCCGAAAAAGCCTGTCACAAGCTCGCCGAGATGGTCGGCGCGGCGCGCTCCTCGCTCGTCAAAATCCCCCGCGCCGCCCAGCTCAACAAGCTCGACGTCGAAGGCGTCGACCCGAACGAAGCGCACATGTCGGCCGAGGGCCTCGAACTCCACGCCTTCGAGCACGCACTCCCGAACGAGGCAACGGTCGAGACGGCGTGAATCCGTTTCCGCCGGGCAGAGCTGTCGCCGAGCAAAGCTACCGCCCGTCACAGCTGACCGATATAAGCCACGGGAACCAGGCGTTCGACCTCCTCAACCAGCCCGTCGATCAGCCGCAGACCGTCGTCAAGCTTGCGGTAGCAGATCGGCGCCTCGGTTCGCAAGGAGGCGTTGGTGATTCGATCCGGGATGTAAACCCGCCGACGCATCTCGTCGAAGTCAAAGCCTTCGATCACTCGCTTCGCATCCGATCGCGACATCGTGCGGCCCGTCCCGTGAGGCAGACACTCCTCGGTTTCCACCACTCGATCGGTCGCCCGCACGATCACCATGTCATCCAGCAGGTTGCTCGGAATCAACGCGAGTTCACCCGGAGGCACGTGCTGAGAACCCTTACGTATCAGCACGCTGTCTGGCCGGACCTCGAAGTGGTTGTGGTCGCGGTCGATGCGTTCGCTTTCTTCAGTCAACGGCAAGAAGCGTCCCAGATGCTTCTCGGCGATCTCAAGCACCGCTGCCCGGTTGTCGAATGCCCACGCCCTGATCCGCGCGAACTCGGCATCGAACTCCACCGGGCGATCGATCAGATGGTCGACGAGCCCGCTTTCCTTCCGCGAGCCGGTGTGAACTACGAGGCAGACCGAGCCGTCGGCGTACGAAGCCGCGGCATCGAGAAAGTGGTTTCCCGACCCCAGATCCCCAAGGCCTTGATTCCGGCGGCCCGCCAGCGCGTCGCACAGGCCGTCCCACGCCCGACGAAACGAGTCGGTCTTGACTTCTCCGATAAAAAGGCCGGTCCGAACCACGGCCATCCCGCACCCGATATCAGAGAGTGCGAAACGTCGCCACCCCTCGAACGCCGTCACGAAACCGGTCCCCGTCGGCAGCGGGCTCTTGCCCGGACACGTATCGGGCAAGCTCACGACACGCTCGGCCACGCGCAGAGCGTTGGCCTTCTCGAGCCATGCCAGGATCACCGCATCGGGCTCGGAGGAAAAATTGGTCAGCTTGCCGTGAGCCATGATGTACGTCCTCTCGGCGTCGTCCGGCCCCCGCAAGCACGCGCAAGCGACGCGATGTCAGTACCGCCGAACCACGCCCCGCACGATGCCCTGAATCGTGCAGTACTTGACGCGAATGGGCTCAAAGTCAGGGTTCGCCGGCTGAAGCCGGATGTGATCCTCTTCCTTGAAGAAGGTCTTGAGCGTGGTCTCGCCGGTCGGCAGCAGCGCCACGACCCGATCACCGTTCGTCGCGATGTCCGAACGCTGCACGAGCACGTAGTCGCCGTTGATGATGCCCTCATCCTTCATGGAGTCGCCGTCGACGCGGAGCGCGAAGGTCGAGTCCACGGCCTGGGGCTCTGCGCCGAGCAACGCCTGCAGGTCGATCTCGTCCTGGTTGGCGACCTTTTCAATCGGGTACCCGGCGGCGATCTTGCCAACGAGTGGGAATCGGAGCGGGCGGTCTTCGTCGGGTACGGAGATGCCGTTAGCGATCGATAAAGAGCGAGCCTTGTTCGCCTCGCGAACAAGCGCGCCCTTTTTGATGAGCGCCTCGACGTGCTCGAACACGGTGACCTTGCTGACACCGATCTCGTCGGCCAGCTCCTGCATCGTCGGCGAATAGCCATGGCGCACGCGCCAGTCGCGGATGAGCTTGAGAATCCTTAATTGCTTCGGAGTCAGGTTCATACATCACCTCCATCCGCGGCTCCGGGCACCGCCCGACCGCCGCGTGCTCTGTGTCGTCGCCCGCTTGCCACTCCGGGTCGAGATTGGCCCGTCCAACGCGTGACAGGCCGTCTGTCGGGCCGCGCTCTCCGGTGTCACCCATTCTCCCGCCGACCCCGTCCGTGCCGATCCCGGCCAGACATGCACCGGTGCTCGTAAGCGCCAGCGACTGCCGTTCGAGCAAGGCCTCACACGCGAGTAGATCTCCCGCTGACCAACGATCATCAAACTGCGTGACCACCTGTTGCCCGCCCCACGAGCCATCGCGGCACCCCCTGCGCCGGAAAGTGCGTGCCGCCGACGAGTGTGCCGTCGATGCAACGAGCGATGAAATGATCCCCAAACCGGCCCCCGATACCAGCCGAACGCCCATCCACGCTCGGACACACGCCACGAATACTCGAAGGGTTGAACTCCCGCGTGCTCCTCCGCGGATCGCTCTGCCAGTAGACAGAACACGCGCCTCACGAAGAATTTTTTCCGAAGCTTGAAGCTGCGAAAACGTGCTGTGCTTGCTCGCTTGAACTCCAAACCAGCCCTCTACAAAGCATCCACCTGGCCCGGTCATAACCACGGGTCGTCCAAAGCCAGTCAGCGAGACGCCGTCGGTCTCTACCCGATCAAACATCCGTGCCTTTCCCGAACCGGTTCCTTCCGAAACCCGTCCGAACTGACCATTGGGGCTGTGCACGGCTCCGCCGTTCGGTTGAATATAGCCTGACATAATCCGCACGTCAAACCATTTGCCATGTTTTATCATGTTTTGTTTGGGTCCTATCGGTCGCGGCGACGGTATGTGGCACCAGACCGGGCGGCAACCCGCGCGAGTTCGAGCGCCGTGAGCTCTGACATCAGCCGGTGTGGGGGCTCGCCGCTCAATTCGACGAGCTGATCCAGTGTCCGTGGCTCACTCAGGAGCCCGAGCAGGGCTGCCTGACTGTCGGTGAGGCCGACCGGAGGCGGCGCCAACTCTGGCTCTGTGTCGGCAGCCACCGCGAACCTGCTGGCGTGCGTGCCCTGGTACATGTGGTGAGCCTGAGACTCGATAACTTCAAGCACATGGCTTGGGTGGGTGACCAAAGCAGCCCCGCCGATGCGGAGCAGCTCGTTCACACCCAGGCTCGCGGCATCGGTCGTGCGGCCAGGGATCGCCATGACTTCGCGGTTCTGGTCTTCCGCAGCGAGACGGGCTGTGATAAGCGCTCCTGAGCGGTGGCCCGCTTCGACGACAAGCACGCCGATCGATAAACCCGAGATCAGCCTGTTTCGGGCGGGAAAGTTCTCGGCTTGTGGCGGGGCATCGACGGGCAGCTCGCTGACCAGTGCCCTTCCGCTGCCTGGTTCGGACGCAGCGATCGTCTCGAACAATTCCGCGTTTTCTGGCGGGTAGCAGTGCCCGAGGCCGCATCCGAGCACAGCCACGGTCGAGCCGCCGGCCCGCAAAGCGCCCCGGTGCGCCGCCGTGTCAACACCGCGAGCGCCGCCGGAGACAATCGAAAGACCTTGCCCAGCAAGGGTTTCTGCGAATCGGCCGGACTGCTCAAGGCCGTACCCGGTGCAGCGGCGAGCACCCACCACGCCCACACCGAACTTCAAACCATCAAGGTCGCCTCGAACGGTCAATACCGGTGGCGGGTCCGGGATCTCTCGCAACAGGCCGGGGTACCCGTCGTCATCCCAACCCAAGGTTCGTGCTCCGGCATCAAGCACCCGACGAAGCTCGTCGTGAACGCCTTGTTCGGCGCGTGATCGCTCGGCGACCAGCGTTCGGGCCCGTGTCGGCCCGATGCCCTCAACGGTTTGCAGCTCTGCACGATCCGCCCGCAAGACAGCCGTAGGCGACCCGAACCGCACACAGAGCCGCTTTAAAAGCACTGGACCGAGCCCAGAAAGATTCCGAAGTGCAAGCAGAGCCCGGGTGCTTTCAGAAAGCGTTTGGATATTGGACTCAGACGACACGCTTGTCAGGGTATCGTCAGGTGGCGTGTTGCACAAGAACAGCAGAAGAATGGTTCCAATTGACTCGGTGATGAAAGACCGGAATACGATTTTGGAAGGCTTGGGATCGGTCCAGGGGCTCCGCCAAACGGTGGGTTTGGCAGAGCGGATGACATCGGACCGGCGTAGGCGCCTGCCGAACAGGCTTTCTCTGAACAAGGCCGTGCTCGCGGGCAGGGAACAGACCGCATGACTCAGCGTGATCCAGAGAGCGGGGTGTCGGGCGTCAAGCCCTCGATGCTCCGTCGGGTTCGCGGCTGGCTCGCGTTCGGAGTGTACGGCGCGTCGCTCGGGGCGCTTGTGCTCGGGGTGTGGGCGTGCCAGGGTCCTTCGGGCGGTTCGTCGTCTTCGTTCGAGCGTTTGCCGGTCGACGGCTCGTCGGCCGACCTGCGGGTCCGGCTCGTCGGACCCGAGCGCGCGGTCACGCTCGGCGGCGCGGGCACCTGGAAGGTCGGGGTCGAGGGGGCGGGTTCGACAAAGACCGTGCCGGGCCCGGTGCGGGTCGCGGGCGGGCGGGGCGCCGTACGCGTGGTCGACGCGACGGGGCGGGTGCACGGGTTCGCGCGTGGGTCGAGCGTGTCGCTGCTGCCCGAAGACGGCGTCGGCGACCTGGGCGGCAAGACGTACCGAGGCACGTTCGTCGCCGTGCCGCGCGGAGCGCAGGAGCCCGACCGGATCGACGTGATCAGCGTGGTCGACGTGGAGTCGTACCTCCCGGGGGTGGTGGCGCAGGAGCTGTACGAGTCGTGGCCGCTGGAGGCGTACCGCGCCCAGGCGGTCGCCGCGCGGAGCTACGCCCTCTCTGAGCGGGCCAAGGCCCGCGACCGCGGGCGCTACTACGACCTCGAAGACGACCAGCGCGACCAGGCGTACCTCGGCTTGACCGACCGACCCGTCGCGCTCGAGTCGGTCCGCTCGACCCGCGGCATCGTGCTCACCGCGTACGACCGGATCATGCCCGCGTTCTACAGCAGCACCTGCGGCGGCCGGGCGGCGCTCGCCGAGGAGATCTGGCCCGAGCAGTCGAGCGTCAACTTCCGGCTGGTCTCGCGTACGCGCGGCGTTAAGACCGACCGCCCGCACGCGTGCCAGTCGGCGCCGCTGTACCGCTGGCGAGTGGTTCGGTCGCGCGACGCGCTCTCGGGCCGCCTCAGGGCGTGGGGGCGGGCCAACGACGACGCGGCCCTCGCCGGCTTCGACCGGCTGCACATGCTCTCGGTCGCCGAGCGGTCGTCGAGCGGCCGCCCGCTGATGTACCGATTGACCGACGTCCGCGGCCGGTCGGCCGAGATCGGCGCCGAGCGGCTGCGTGGCGCGCTCAACGCGTCGGTGCCGGGGACCGACCGCGTGCCGGCCAGCGACCGCGTGCGGAGCAACGACTTCGACTTCCGCGTCAACGGCTCGCGGGTGACGATCCTGGGCCGCGGGTTCGGGCACGGTGTGGGGCTGTGCCAGTACTGCGCGAAGACCATGGCGCAGCGGGGCCGCGACGCCGAGGAGATGCTCGGGCTCTTCTACCCGACCGCGGAGCTGCGCCGGGCGTATTGAGTCTCGCCGGTGTGCGGCTCCTGCGCCCCAGCTCGGGCCCGGGCGCTTCGCGGAGGGCGCGTGCCGAGCGGGGGTTCTGAGGGGTTACACTCGGGCGTGATCCGCACGAACGACCTCGACTTCGAGCTGCCCGAGTCGCTGATCGCGCGGCGGCCGAGCGAGCGTCGCGACGCGTCGCGCCTGCTGGTGATCTCTCGGTCCGACCCGTCGGTGCTCGAGCACCGGACGTTCGGCGATCTGCCGGCGCTGCTGACGCCGGGCGACGTGGCGGTGTTCAACACGAGCCGCGTCCTGCCGGCGCGGTTCGTCGGGCGGAACGCCGAGAGCGACGGGCGTGTGTCGGGGCTGTACCTCCGCGAGGGGGGGCCGGGCGAGCTGGTCGCGCTCGTGAAGGCGCGGCGCATGCGGGAGGGCTACCGGCTGTTGATCGACGGACGCGACGGCGAGGGCGTCGTGACCCTGAGCGTCGTGCGGCGGGCCGAAGACGGAGGTTGGGTCTTCGGGCTGCCCGAAGGGATGACGGCCGCGGACTTCCTCAACCGGTGCGGGCTCGCGGCGCTGCCGCCCTACATCCTGCAGGCCCGCTCGCGCGACGGCGTCGACGTGCCTCCGGACGAAGACCTCGACCGGTACCAGACCGTCTACGCCGACCACGACACGCCAAGCGAGCGTGGCGAGGGCTCGGTCGCGGCGCCCACGGCGGGCCTGCACTTCACGCCGAGCGTGCTGGCGGCGCTCGCCGAGCGCGGCGTCGCCCGGGCGGACGTGACCCTGCACGTCGGCCGCGGCACGTTCGAGCCGGTCGACGCAGACTGCGTCGAGGAGCACGTGATGCACGCCGAGCGGTGCTCGATCTCGCCCGACGCCGAGTCGGCGGTGCTCGCGCGGCACGGCGGGCCCGGGCGCGCGGGACGCGTCTTCGCGGTGGGCACGACCTCGGCGCGCACGCTCGAGTCGTTCGCCGGCCTCCGCGCCGCGGGCGACTGGCGGCGGGAGCTCGAGACCGACCTGCTCATCACGCCCGGCTACCGGTGGCGCTGGGTCGACGGGCTCGTGACCAACTTCCACCTGCCCAGGTCGACCCTGCTGGCGATGGCCGCGTCGCTGCTGGTGCCCGAGGACGGGCTGCCGATGGACGGCGTCGACCGGCTGCTCTCCGTCTACAAGCTCGCGGTCGGCGAGGGGTACCGCTTCTTCAGCTACGGCGACGCGATGCTCGTGCTGCCCTGACGCCCGCCCCGAGCGTGCAGGCCCGGGCGGCGTGTCGAGAGACCGCGATACCTATGCACCGGCCGCCGGGTACGCTGCGGGCGAGATGGATCTCGCCGAGCTGATCAGGGATATCGAAGGGCTGCGGCTCGTCGGGGCCGCCGGCGTCCGTGTCGACGACATCACCGAGGACAGCCGCACGGTCTTGCCCGGGTCGCTGTTCGTCGCGCGGCGGGGGCTCCGCAGCGACGGGCGGGCGTTCATCGAGCAGGCGGTGCGCGACGGCGCGGCCGCGGTATTGACCGATGAAGAAGCCGCGCCCCGCGCCGCCGGGCTCGGCTGTGGGGTCGTCGTGGCCCAAGACCCGGCGCTGGCGACGGCCCAGGTCGCCGAGCGGTTCTACCGCAGCCCGGGCCAGGCGCTCCGGCTCGCGGGCATCACCGGGACCAACGGCAAGACCACCGTCGCGCACCTCGCCCACCAGATGCTCAACCAGACGGGCGAGCGGACCGGGCTGATCGGCACCGTCGAGATCGACGACGGCGTCGAGGTCGCGCCCTCGGATATGACGACGATGCCCGCGCCCGAGCTCAGCCGCACGCTCGCGGTGATGCGGGAGGCGGGCTGCTCGGGGGCGGTGATGGAGGTCTCGAGCCACGCGCTCGCGCAGAAGCGGGTCGCGGCGCTCGCGTTCGAGGTCGGCGTGTTCACGAACCTCACGCGCGACCACCTCGACTATCACGGCACGATGGAGGCGTACGCCCGGGCGAAGTCCGAGCTGTTCGCCTCGCTCGACGCCGGCGCGACGGCCGTGGTCAACGCCGACGACCCGTGGTGCCGCACGATGCTCGAGGGCTGCCGCGCCGAGGCGGTCCGGTGCACGACCGGCGGCGACGGGCGCGGCGTCGCCGACTGTTCGGTCCGCCGCGTCGACACGCCGGCCCGCACCCCAGCGGGCGCGGGGCACGCCGGCGTGATCGAGTCGACGCGGTACGAGCTCGCCGGGCCCTGGGGCTCGTTCGAGGTCGCCGTGCCGCTGCTGGGCGCGCACAACGGGATGAACCTGCTGCAGGCCGCGTGCGTGTGCTGGTCGCTCGGGGTCGACGCGGAATCGCTCCGCGTCGCGGCGGCCGGGGTATCGCCGCCAACGGGCCGGATGGAGTTCGTCTCGCCGCCGGGCGCGGCGGTCGCGGTCGTGGTCGACTTCGCGCACACGCCCGACGCGCTGGAGAAGGCGCTCCTCGCGCTGCGGCCGATCGCGCGCGGCGACCTGTGGGTGGTCTTCGGCGCGGGCGGCGCTAAAGACCGCGACAAGCGGCCCATGATGGGTGGGGTCGTGGCGCGGCTCGCCGACCGCACCGTTATCACCAGCGACAACCCGCGGGCCGAGGACCCAAGCGCGATCGTCGGCGACATCGTGCGCGGCGTGCCCGACGACCGCCGCGGCGCGATGCGGGTCCACGTCGACCGGGCGGTCGCGATCGAGCGCGCGATCGCGGGCGCAAAGCCCGGCGACGTGGTGCTGATCGCGGGACGGGGGCACGAGCGGCGGCAGGTCATCGGCGACGGGCATGGCGGCACGACCGAGATCGACTTCGTCGACGCCGACGTCGCCCGGCGGGCGATCCTCGCAGCGGGGAGCGTCTCGCCGTGAGCCGGTTCGAAGGGCGGTGGATCGCCGAGGCGCTCGGGACCGCGGCCGACGGGCTGCCGGGCGTGGAACACTTCTCGATCGACACCCGGACCCTGCGGCCCGGCTCGGCGTTCGTCGCGATCCGCGGCGAGCGGTTCGACGGTCATGAGTTCGTAGAACGCGCTGTCGAGCAGGGAGCGGCACTCATCGTCGCCGAGCGAGATGTCGCGTCGAGCGTGCCCGTTGCTCGGGTCCCGTCGACGCGGTCCGCGCTGAAGACGCTGGCAAACGCCCACCGGTCGCGGCTCCGAGGCGCGGTCGTTGGCGTCACCGGGTCGAACGGCAAGACCACCGCCGTGCGCATGATCGATTCCGTGCTCGCAGCTGGCGGGCGGCGCGGATCGGCTTCGATCAAGAGCTTCAACAACGAGCTGGGTGTGCCGCTGACGCTCCTCGGTGCCGGCGTCGACGACGACTATCTGGTCTCGGAGATGGGCACGAGCGGGCCGGGCGAGATCGGTCGGCTGGCGGACATCGGCCGGCCGGAGATCGCGGTGATCACGTCGATCGGGCGCGCGCACCTGGAGAAGCTGGGCTCGGTCGCGGGCATCGCCCGCGAGAAGGCGCAGATCGCGCGGCACGCCCGGCTCGTTGTGGTTCACGGCGACGCGCCCTTCTTGCTCGACGAGCTGCCGAGCGGTGTGCCGCGGCTGACGTTCGGGCGTGGTCGCTCGTGCGGAGCACCAGTCGAGATCGAGGATGCGGGCGGCGAGCGTGTGGTCTTCCGGGTCGATGGCGAGCGGTTCGAGATTGCGATGGGCGGTACGCACAACGCGCTCAACGCGGCGGCGGCGGTGCTCGTCGCCCGCGAGCTGCGCGTCGACGACGACGCGATCCGGCGCGGGCTGCTCGCGGCCCGGCCGCCCGAGATGCGGTGGCAGCGGCGGACGCTCGACCTCACGGGCGGCGCCGTCGAGCTGATCAACGACGCGTACAACGCCAACCCCGACTCGGCGATCGCGTCGCTCGAGGCGCTGGGCGCTGCCGACCGTCGGCGGGTGCTCGTTCTGGGTGAGATGCTCGAGCTCGGCGATCAGAGCGACGCGTTGCACGCCGAGGTCGGCCGGGCGATCGCGCAGGCGGCGGCCGCGGGCGGGGGGCCCGAACTGCTCGTCGTCGTGGGAGACGCGGCGCGGGCGGTCGAGCGGGGGCTTCACGCTCCGGCCGGTCCGGAAGGGAGCCGCGACGCGAGGGGGGGGGCAAGCGTGGGGGCACGCGGGGGAGCAGGTGGTGGCGCAAGTGGGGCGGCAAGTGGGGGGGGCGGCGTGCGGGCGGTCTGGCTCGGGTCGGGGTGGTCGCCGCGGGCCGTGGCGGGCTTGATCGAGCCGGGCGACCGCGTGGTGCTCAAGGGGTCGCGGGGGGTGGGTCTCGAGCGGGTCGCGGCGGCTTTGGCCGAATCGTCGGCCGGACCGGCGGGGCTCGGGGCCGAGAGCCGATAGCGTTCGTCGGTGCTGTACCTGCTTCTCGAACAACTCGAAGCCTGGCTCGGCGGCGTGGAGCTGCCCGGCGGGCTCACGCTCTATTCGTTCGTGCGGGTGCTCGACCAGATCGAGTTCCGGTCGCTCGCCGCGGCGGGGCTGTCGTTCTTGGTCGTGGTGCTGGCGGGCCCGGCGACGATCCGCAAGCTCCGGCAGCTGAAGATCGGCGACACGGGCTCGACCGACGCCGACCTGCTCCGCGCGACCGCCAAGAGCAAGGCGAACGTGCCGACGATGGGCGGCGTGCTGATCGCCGCCGCGATCTTCGGCAGCACCCTGCTCCTGGCCGACATCACCCAGCAGCACGTCTACATCGGGCTGTTTGTCCTGCTGTGGATGTCGGTCCTCGGCGGGGTCGACGACTGGCTCAAGCTGACCGCCGTGTCGCGCGGGACGGGCCGGCAGGGCCTGCACGCGTGGGAGAAGCTGGTCTTCCAGATCGCGCTGGCGCTGATCGTGGGCTACTTCGTGGGCACCGAGGACGGCGAGCTCGCGCGGGCCGTGACACTGCCCTTCCAGCGGACGTACCAGCCGCCGGGGTACGCGGTGAACCCGGCGCTGATCGTGCTGCCGGTCGGCGCGTTCATGGTGCTCAGCGTGCTCATGATCGCCGGGCTGTCGAACGCCGTGAACATCACCGACGGCATGGACGGGCTCGCGAGCGGGCTGACCTCGTCGGTCGCGGTCGGGCTGATGGTGCTCTGCCTGATCGGCGGCAACCCGGACTGGGCGCAGGGGCTGCTGGTGCCCTACATCCCGCTGTCGAACGAGCTGGCCGTGCTCACGGGTGCGATGCTGGGCGCGTGCCTGGGGTTCTTGTGGTGGAACTGCTCGCCCGCGCAGGTCTTCATGGGCGACACCGGGAGCCTGTGCCTCGGCGGGCTGATCGGTTACATCGGGCTCGTGCTGCGGCAGGAGTTCGTCGTGCTTGTCATGTGCGGCGTGTTCCTCTTCGAGATCCTCAGCGTCGTCATGCAGGTCGGCTACTTCAAAGCGACCGGGGGCAAGCGCATCTTCCGCTGCGCGCCCTACCACCACCACCTCCACCTGCTCGGCTGGACCGAGCAGCAGGTCGTCTCGCGGCTGTGGATCGTCGGCGTCGTGCTCGTGGTCATCGGGCTGACGAGCCTGAAGCTGCGGTAAAAGCCCGTCTCCGTCCCACTCGGCCGTTGGGGGCGTGCGCGGCGTCAAGCGGCCGCGGTCTTCGTACAGTGCTCTATGAGCCACGCCGCCGAACGTCTCGAAGCCGCCCGTGAAGCCGTTGTCCTCGCGTCGGGCGTCTGCCGACAGGTGCAGGGTGTCCTCGACCGCGTCCGCGCGATCACCAAAGACGACAAGAGCCCGGTGACCGTGGCCGACTTCGCGTCGCAAGTCGTGGTGACCAAGACGCTCCGCGACCGGCTCGGCGACCTCGTGATGGTCGCCGAGGAGGACAGCGGGTTCCTGCGCCAGCCCGGTCACGAGGCCCACCTCGACGCCGCGGTGGAAGCCGCCCGGGAGGCGCTGCCTGACATCGACCGCGACGCGTTCCTCCAAGAGATCGACATGGGATCCGAGATCGAGTCAGCCCACGGCGTCGCCGCTTCCAGCGCGGGCGCCGGCGGCTTCTGGACCCTCGACCCCATCGACGGGACCAAGGGCTTCCTGCGCGGCCAGCAGTACGCGATCGCGCTCGCGTACGTCGAGAACGGCGAGCCCGTCGTCGCCGCGATGGCCTGCCCGAACCTGCCCCACGACTTCGCGCGCCCCTTCGACGAGCCCGACCCGGTCGGCTGCGTCTACGAGGCGATCCGCGGCGACGGCGCCGCCCTCTACCGCGCCGACACCCGTGAGTCGATCACGATCCGTCGGCCGGACCACGCCGAGGGCGAGCCGGTCCGGGTGTGCGCGTCGGTCGAAGCGGCCCACACCAACCTGTCGGACACGGACCGCATCCTCGGGCATCTCTCCGAGCACACCGGCACGCCGCAGGGCGAGCCCGCCCGGCTCGACAGCCAGGCGAAATACGCCGTGACCGCCCGCGGGCAGGCCGACGCGTACCTGCGGCTGCCGACCAAACCGGGCTACGTCGAGCGGATCTGGGACCACGCGGCCGGCGCGCTCATCGCGACCGAAGCGGGCTGCTCGGTCACGGACATCCGGGGCAAGAGCCTCGACTTCGGGCACGGTCGCGGGCTCGAGCGCAACCGCGGCGTCGTCTGCGCCCCGCCCCGGGTGCACGGGCTGATCCTCGGAGCGATCGACGCGCTCGGCATCAAGCCCGCGTAACCGGGCCGCCCGTTCTCCGATCGCCGGGGCTCAGGGTTCGAACGGCCAGACCAGTGGGGCGAGCGTGAGCGTGACGCCCATCGAGAGCAGGTTCAGCGGCAGCCCGACGCGCAGGTAATCGCCGAAGCGGTAGCCGCCCGGGCCGAGGACCATGAGGTTGGTCTGGTAGCCCAGCGGCGTCGAGAAGCTCGCGCTCGCGGCCATCATGATCGAGAACACGAACGGCTTGAACGACACCCCGAGCGATTCGGCCGCGGCGTCGGCGACGAAGAACATCAGGATCGCGGCCGCGTTGTTGGTCACCATCTCGGTCAGCAGCATGGTCGTTGCGTAGATCACGGCGAGCGTGAGGAACGGTCGGCCCGCGGTGAGGTCGGTCAGCAGCGAGCCGAGGTGTGCCGCGGCGCCGCTCTGGTCGAGCGCCTCGCCGATCGCGAGCGAGCCGCAGACAACGGTGAGCACGCGCCAGTCGATCGCCTTGCGGACCTGCCAGAGCCCGCAGCACTTGGCGCCGACCATCGCGGCGCCCGCGACGGCCGCGGCGACCAGCATGCTGACTTTTCCGCTCGCGACAGCGCCGACCATCCCCGCGAGCACGACCAACGCGACGATCGCCCGCTCGTGCCTCGGCGCGACCGAGTCCTTGACCTCGCTGACGAGGTAGAAATCGCTGCGTCCGCGGTTCTGCTCGATGAAGCCCCGGGGTGCTTCGAGCAGCAGGGTATCGCCCGCGCGGATCTCGATGTCACCGATCTTGCCCCGCAGCCGCTCGCCGGCCCGGGCGACCGCGATGACCACCGCGTTGTAGACCGAGCGGAAGCGGGCCTGCCGGACCGTCCGGCCCACGAGGTCGGACCGGTGGCTCACAGCCGCCTCGACCAGGACCCGGTTCGGGCGCGGCTCGTTGATCTTGACGATCTGATCGGTCGCGGGCGCCAGCCCCCGCATCTTCTGCAGGTCGACGACCGAGTCGACGCGCCCGACGAACACGAGCCTGTCGCCCTCGCGGAGGACTTCCTGCGGGCCCACGGCGGGCAGGACATCGCCCGGCCGGTCGTCGGTGCCGCCGCGCTCGATCTCGGCGAGGAACACGCCAGAGAGAGCGCGCAGGCCCGCTCGCTCGACCGTTTTGCCCGCGAGCGGCGAGCCCGCCTCGACAACCATCGCGACCGTATAGCCGCTCTGGTCCTGGTCGGCGTCGAGCACCGCGCCCCGCTCTGGGAGCAGCCTCGGCGCGACGAAGATCAGGTACACCAGCCCGATGACCGCGAGCGGACCGCCGAGCGCCGCGATCTCAAAGAAGCCCAGCGGGTCGCGGCCGGCGCTCGCCCACTCGCCCGAGATCACGAGGTTGGTGCTGGTGCCCACAAGGGTGAAGCTCCCGCCGAGGATCGCGGCGTAGCTCAGCGGGAGCATGTACTTGCTCGCGGGCAGCCCCCGCTGGCGGCACCACCCCTGAACCGCGGGGATGAACATCGCGACCAGCGGCGTGTTGTTCACGAACGCGCTCAGCCCGCAGGTCGAGAGCGTGAGACGTGTGGTCGCCTCGAAGCCCGCCCTCGCGCGCCCGAGCACGACGCCCGCCACCCAGCGGACGGCGCCGGTCTCGACGAGCCCCGCGACGACGACGTAGAGCAGCGCGAGGGTCGCCGCGCCGGGGTTGGCCGCGGCATCGAGCGCCTGCTCGGGTGTCAGCACGCCGGCGATGATCAGCACGAGCGCGCACCCGACGACGATCGCGTCGGCCGCGTAGGCCCGGAAGTACAGCGCACCGACCATCGCGACGATCACGCCGACGGTCAGCCAGGCTTCCCAGGTCATGCGATCGCCCTCACACGGACGTCTTCGGTCCGTCGGCCCGGCGGGTTACTGGTCGTGCCCCATGAATTCAGGCAGCTCGTGCCCGGCTTCTCGGAGCGTCTTCTCGCGGGACGCGAGCTCGAGGTCGTGGTCGACCATCATCGCGGCAAGCTCTTCAACCGAGGTCGTGGGCTCCCACCCGAGCTTCTCCTTTGCCTTGGCCGGGTTGCCAAGCAGCAGGTCGACCTCGGCCGGGCGGAGGTACCGCGCGTCGAACTCGACGTGGTCTGCAAAGTTCAGCCCGGCGTGCCTAAACGCCAGGTCGGCGAACTCGCGCACCGAGATCGTCCGGTTCGTCGCGACCACATAGTCGTCGGGCTCGTCCTGCTGGAGCATCCGCCACATCATCTCGACATAGTCGCCCGCGAAGCCCCAGTCGCGCTTGCTGTCGAGGTTGCCCAGGAAGACCTTGTCCTGCAGGCCCATCTTGATTCGCCCGACCGCCCGGGTGATCTTGCGGGTCACGAACGTCTCGCCGCGCCTCGGGCTTTCGTGGTTGAACAGGATCCCGCACGACGCGTGCATGTTGTACGACTCGCGGTAGTTTACCGTGATCCAGTGGGCCGCGACCTTCGCCACCGCATACGGCGAACGCGGGTAGAACGGCGTCGTCTCAAGCTGCGGCGTCTCGATCACCCTCCCGTACATCTCGCTTGAGCTCGCCTGGTAGAAGCGGATCTCCTGGCCCGACTCGTCCTGGAACTCTCGGATCGCTTCGAGGAGCTTGTACGCACCCATCGCCACGGTCTCGGCGGTGTAGATGGGCATGTCAAACGAAACGCGAACATGGCTCTGGGCCCCGAGGTTGTACACCTCGTGCGGGCGGATGTGTTCGATCAGCTTGGAGAGCGTGTTGGCGTCGCACAGATCACCATAGTGGAGCTTCAGCGTGACGTTTTTGAGGTGTGGGTCTTTATAGAGGTGATCGATCCGTTCGGTGTTGAACGAGCTCGAGCGACGGATGATGCCGTGGACCTCGTACCCCTTGGAAAGGAGCAGTTCGGCGAGGTAGCTGCCGTCCTGACCGGTGATGCCGGTGATCAGGGCACGCTTGGGTTCGCTCATTGGTGGTTCTCGGAAAAACGCTTCAGAAGGAACGCGGGCCTAAGACGGCCGCGGCGGCGATCGCATGGTAGCAGTCGCTGTCAACGCCACCCGTGGGGTATCGGGTATCGCTCTGGCGGGGTCAAGATCCAGATGCCCCGCCGACAGTTCCGGATCGGCTTGCGTCATAACCCGTCGCCGAGAAATGACGCACCACATAAAATAGACCAAACAAAGACGTTGCCCAAGCCGACGTGCCTCCGGTCACCGAGCACCCCTGGTTGAACGAGGTGTGCTCGGTGCTTGCTGTTCACTTACTCGAAGCTTGCATGCGTCGACGGCGCAACGCCCTGAACATCCAGAGGCGCTCGCGGGGTATCTCGGCCAAGGGATCACGACGACGGGGAACGATCACCCGCCCGGGTCTTTCGACCTGATTTTTCACTCCGAAATCGGGCACGCGAGTGCCATCCGCGGCGGGCGCACCGACAGCTCGGACTTGAACGCAAGGCCCTCTCCTCATGCACTCGCGGCTCGGCTGCCAAGTCTCACGGCGTGGTGGGGTGCCGCACTATCATCGGCACCGATGAAGCCGCGGGAGGCGAGCGATGGACTGGACCCCGGCGCACGAGCGCACCGAGCAGGCCGACACAACGACGCTCGACCTGTCGGAGCGCAAGGTGGTGGTGACGGGCGGCGCCGGGTTCCTGGGGCACGTGCTCTGCCAGAAGCTGCGAGAGCGAGGGGTCGCCGACCTGTTCGTGCCGCGGCGGTCGGACTACGACCTGACGAGCGAGGCCGCTTGCCGGCGGCTGTACGAGGACCACGCGCCAGACGTGGTGATCCACCTCGCGGCGGAGGTCGGCGGGATCGGGGCCAACCGCGACAACCCGGGCCGGTACTTCTACGCGAACATGGCGATGGCTCTGAACCTGATTGAGCAGGCGCGGATCAGAAGCCTCGCGAAGTTTGTGCAGGTCGGAACGATCTGCGCGTACCCGAAGTTCGCGGCCATCCCCTTCAACGAGCTCGACCTCTGGAGCGGTTACCCCGAGGAGACCAACGCGCCCTACGGCGTCGCGAAGAAGGCGGCGATGGTCATGCTCGACGCGTACCGCATGCAGTACGGGCTTCGCAGCGCCTTCGTGCTGCCTGTGAACCTCTACGGGCCCAACGACAACTTCGACCTGCACACGTCGCACGTGATCCCGGCGCTCGTGCGCAAGTGCGTCGAGGCGATCGACCGCGGCGACGACCACATCGTCTGCTGGGGAACCGGCTCGGCGTCGCGTGAGTTCCTGTACGTCGACGACGCGGCCGAGGGGATCATCCGCGCGGCCGAGAGCATGAACGAGCCGATCCCGGTCAACCTTGGCGCCGAGTTCGAGATCAAGATCCGCGACCTCGTCGAGCTGATCGCCCGGCTGACCGGGTTCGCCGAGGGCGACGCGCTCGGGAGCAAGATCCGGTGGGACTCGACCAAGCCCGACGGTCAGCCCCGCCGCAAGCTCGATACGTCGCGGGCGAAGTCGCTGCTCGACTGGCGGGCCGAGGTCGGGTTCGAGGACGGGCTGACGCGCACGATCGAGTGGTTCCGCGCGAACCAGGGCGATGGGGCGACGCGGCGGTAGCCGGGTCTATTCGTCCGCGGGCCCGCCCGCCCGAGCGGACGCCGGCAGCGTCGCGACCACGCCCCGGCTCAACGCGAAGCGGACCGTGACGCGTTCGCCCGGCACGTCGAAGACGAGCGTTCGCTCCTCGGGCATCCGGTCGTAACCGCCCTCGACAGGCTCGACATGGAACCGCACGCTGCCGGTGTCGTCCTCGAAGGCGCGGATACGCGTGACCGCGAAGCGGCCCGACAGGTAGTCATTGCTGACGCCGTCGTCTTCGATGAGCAGGAACTCGCCCCGACCGGCCCGGCCGAGCGGGAAGTATCGGACGGTGAGGGACTCGTTGGAACCGCGTTCGATCGTGCGTGCTGCGGGGCGCAGCGGGACGATCGCGCCGCCGCGGACGAACAGCGGGAGCCGCCCGGGCCGAACGTCGATCCAGCGGCCGCCCGCGCGGTCGGTCACCGGCTCGCCGGTCCACCAGTCGTAGTAGCGGCCGCCGTCGAACGCGACGTAGCGGCGGGTCGCGCCCGGCTCGACGACCGGGGCAACCAGCAGCGCGTCGCCGAAGAAAAACTGGTCGTCCCGGTACGGGGCGGGGCGCACGCTGTTCTCTTCGGTCAGGCGGCTCAGGTGCGCGTAGCTGTAGCGGTAGGGGAAGAGCCGCGCGCGGAGCCGGGCGTGCTCGCGGAAGCTGGCGACGGCTTCGGGCGAGAACTCGAAGGGGTCGTTCGAGCGTGCTTGGTCTTGCGCGCCGAAGACAACGGTGATCGGCTGGAACATCGCGAACTGCGTCCAACGGGTCCAGAGCTCGCTGTCGGGCCCGCTGTTGGGCTCGTCGCTCGATTCGGCGTGCGAGTAGCCCCCGGCATCGCCCGTTATAAACGGGTGCCCCCCGGCTTGGCCGGACCGCGTGGCGAGGAGGCGCACCTGCTCGCGCAGCCCACCGAGCGCGTAGCTGCTCAGGTCGGGGTAGGTGTCCTGGGTCCAGCGGACGGCGGCGTCGCCTGTCCATTTGGTCGGGAAGGACCACGTTCGCGGGTCGCCGCCGTCGCGAGGATCGCCGTCGGGCGTGTTGGCGTGGCTGAGTATGAACCCGCGGCCACCGCTCTCGCGCCCGAACGCTTGCGTGGCGCGAAACGCGGCTTCCATGTACGAGAGCCTCGCTTGGGCGTCGATCTTCAGGAAGTCGAGCCCGTCGTCGAACAGCGGGCGGAGCCGTTCCTGCCAGTAGCGGGCCGCCTCGGGATCGTCGAAGTCGACGAACGCGCCGCGGCTGCGGCCGTCGGTGTGCCACCGCTCGGTGATGACGCGCGGCTCGTCGGTGAACCCGCGCGAGACGAAGTCGTTGAACACCGCCTCGTTGCCGTCCTCGAGCAGGCGGTCCCAGACCCAGACGCCCGCCTTGATGCCGTTGTCTTTGAGGAAGCCCCAGAACGCGCCGGGGTCCGGGTAGGCGTCGCGGTCGCCGACGAAGTCGAGGTAGCCGCCGGGCCCCGAGCCGTCGAGATTCCAGAAAGATGAGTCGATCCAGTAGGCGTCGATGGGCAGCCCGCCGGCGATGATCCGCTCGACTCGCTCGCGAGCGCCGTCCTGATCGTCGTACCCGCCGTACAGCACGCCGAAGGCCCACGCGGGCGGGAGCTCGATGTGCGGCCGACGGTTGGGGAACGCGTCGAGGTCGACCGTGTCTTGAGCGGTGGTCGCGGCGGCGGCGACGCCGAAAACGGTCGCCAGAACGAGTCGTGGTGTCGGGTGCTTGTGCACGGCGCATCCTCCGGTCAGGGGTATGGTGCCCGGTCCGATTGAAGCACCGCCCGCCCAGCCCGGGCACAGAAAGCGCCGGTTTCACGGGTGCCCTGCTCATGGCGACGATCGACGCTCGTGAAGCCGGAGGGTCGCACAGAGAAGCTGATCGACGAGTCACAAGCGATCTCACTGCTTGACGGCGGGGTGATGCGGCTCGCGGTCTGCCGGGACGACATACTGGATGACGGATCCAGTCACGGCGTTCTGGGTGCGATTTCCCCGAAGCTATCCTCCGTTCCATGCGCGTTTTGTTGATCAACCAGGTCTATGCCCCGGACGTCGCGGCGACAGCTCAGCACGCCGAGGACCTGTCACGGCACCTTGTTGACAAGGGCCACGAGGTCCACGTCATCACCAGCCGGTCGCTGTACGGCAAGGCCGGGGCGTCGCTGCCCAAGCAGGAGACGCTCGACGGCGTGCGCGTGCACCGGGTCGGCCAGTCGTTCTTCGGCAAGGGCTCGATCCTCGCGCGGGTCGCCGACTTCGGGCTGTTCTACCTGCTCGCGGTGCTCAAGGCGTTCGCGGTGCCCCGGGCCGACGTGGTCGTGCCGTTCACGACGCCGCCGTTCATCGTCCTCGCCGGGTGGTTCCTCAGGCTCACCCGCGGCTCGAAGCTCGTGTACTGGGTCATGGACCTCTACCCCGATCTGCCGATCGCCTGCGGCGTGATGGGCGAGCGGTCGCTGCCGGCGCGGTTCTTCGAGGGGCTGCACCGGTTCGCGCTGAAGAAGGCCGACCGCGTCGTTGTTCTCGGGCGGTGCATGCGTGATCGGGTGCTCTCGAAGGGTGTGCCGGCCGAGCGGGTCACGCACATCGGCGTGTGGAGTCCCAACGACATCGACCCCGGCGAGGACGCGATGGCGTCGAGCGAGACGCCGTACCGCAAGTCTTGGGGGCTCGGCGACCGGTTCACGGTGATGTACTCGGGCAACTTCGGGCTCGGGCACGACGTCGAGACCATGTGCGAAGCGGCGCGCACGCTCTCGGACGACCCGGCGTGGCGCGACCGGGTGCGGTTCCTGTTCGTTGGCGGCGGGAAGAAGAAGACCCGCGTCGAGGCGTTCGTCCGTGAGCACGGGCTGAGCAACTGCGTGCTCGACGCCTACCAGCCGCGGGAGAAGCTCGAGCAGAGCCTGGCGGCCGGCGACCTGCACCTGGCGAGCCTGACCGAGGGCATCGAGGGGATCATGGTGCCTTGCAAGCTGTTCGGGATCATGGGGGCGGGGCGGCCGTGCGCGTTTATCGGGCACCCCACCAGCGAGCTGGCGCGGGTGCTCGCCGAGAACGACGCGGGGTTCAACGTGCGTCAGGGCGACGCGGCCGGGCTGGTGGAGATCGTCAAGACGCTCGCGGACGACTGGGAGCGGGCGATGACGCTCGGGCGGAACGCCCGGCGGGCACTGGCGTCGGCGTACGACCGATCGGCGGCTTGTGAGGCATGGCGGGCTGTTCTCGAGGCGGTCGCGGTCAGCGGCAATAGCCGATCTGCTGATATACTTTCGAAGCCTGGATCGGCCGCCGGCGGCACCCCGCACGAAGCGGGGTGAGCCCGGGCGGGACCCGAGACCACCCCGGGCGCGGGAGGACCCTCATGCACCCGCTCCGCACCATTCTTGTTGCGACGGACTTCTCGTTGGGCGCCCGGTCGGCGTTGGCCGAGGGGGTGCGCCTGGCCCGATCCTGCGGCGCGTCGCTGCACGTGCTGCACGTGTTCAGCAATGTCGATGCGGACAACGCGCGGTCGCTGTTCTCGGACGTCGCGGGCTCGGTCGACGATCTGCTTCGGTCGCAGGCCGGCGAGCGTCTTTCGGCGGAGCTGTCGGAGGTGGGCACGTCGCCGGACGACGTGACGCTGCACGCGCGGTCGGGCCGCGTGGTCGACGAGATGACGTCGGTGGTCGACGAGATCGGGGCCGACCTGCTGGTGATCGGGGCGACGGGCGAGGGCGGGCGTCGCTGGGGGACGCACGCGGGCCGGTGCGTGCGACGCGGGCCGATGCGTGTGCTGCTGGTGCCGCCCAAGCACGAAGGGCCGTACCGGCGGATCGTCGCGTGCGTGGATTTTTCGGGCCGCACGAAGGAGGTGGTCGACCACGCCGCGGGCTTGGCGAGGCAGGACGACGCCCGCGTGACGTCGATCCATTGCTACGAGCTGCCGTGGGAGCGGGCGAGCTTCGGCATGGCCATGCCCGAGAACCCGCTGCAGGCCGACGAGCAGTACCAGCAGCTCTTGGCGAAGCAGTACGAGAGCGAGGTGTCGCTGGGCGAGGGGGAGACGCTGCCCGAGTTCTCGCTGGTCCGCGACGTGGACCCGGGCCGGGGGATCGTGCGGTATGCGACCGAGGAGGGGGCCGACCTGGTCGT
The DNA here is from genome assembly GCA_039815285.1 of Planctomycetota bacterium. Classification (GTDB taxonomy): domain Bacteria; phylum Planctomycetota; class Phycisphaerae; order Phycisphaerales; family UBA1924; genus JBCBZP01. The sequence goes on along the minus strand of JBCBZP010000007.1, from coordinate 30,302 downwards.
CTGCGGGACGACGGGCCGGTCGCAGCTCGGGTACTGGATCCTTGGGACGACGGCCGAAAAGGTGATGCGTGACACGCCGTCCGTGGTCCTGGCGATCAAGTCGCCGAAGGGGGCGTCCGACGAGAGCTAAAGTCGGCTCGCCGGGCGTCTGAGCGTCGGCAAACGCCGGTGCTGGAGAGATCCCGATGTCGACCGCGACCGCTCCCAAGACCCCGCCGCCCGCCGCCGACGGGCCGGTGTCGATCCCCGAGCTCATCCGCGACGAGGCGTTCCTGAAGCCGGAGGACCTGCCCGAGACCGAGCGGGAGAAGCTCGAGCACATCGACCTCTCGCCGCCGGGCCGCCCGTTGACGAAGTACGTCTTCATCCAGGACGACCCGTTCTACCTGCCCAGGGTGCTCGACAAGTTCCTCCGCGAGCACGCCGAGACGACCGCGGGCATCAACGTGCAGTCGGTCGCGCAGGGCAAGCGGACGGTCGTGCAGACCGCGATGGACCTGCTGAAGATGTACGGCCCGGTCTACTTCCAGTGGAAGCTGCAGAGCTACGCGCTCAAGAAGATCCGCGCGAAGCTGTTCAACGACATCCTGGGGTCGACCCGCGTGTGCCACTCGGTCTACGCGGTCGCGAAGAAGTACGGCGTGACCGTCGACCAGTCGGGCGACGTCAACTCGGAGGAGTTCCGGGGCATGCTCCGCGGGCGGGGGGTCGAGTTCATCGTTTCGATCTCGGGCACGCAGCTCTACCGCAAGAAGCTGCGCGAGCAGACGCCCTACGGCATCGTCAACTGCCACGGCGCGCTGCTGCCGACCTACCGCGGATTGATGCCCAGCTTCTGGACGCTCGCCAACGGGGAACGTGCGGGCGGGTCGAGCGTTCACTACGTCGACCGCAAGCTCGACAACGGACCGATCATCGTGCAGCGCGGCTACCGGATCTGGCCGCACGACACGCTCGAGGATGTCATGGCCCGCTCGAAGGACCTCGCCGCCGAGGCGATCCTCGAGTGCGTCCGCAAGGTCGAGTACGGCCCGCTCACGCTGATGCCCAACCCCGAACAAGAGCTCACGCACTTCTCGATGCCGACTAAGGACGACGTGCGCCGCTTCGGGCGGCACGGGCACCGGTTCTTCTGATGCGCCACGCGCTCTCGTTCGACATCGAGGACTGGTTCCACATCGTGGAGATCGCGGCGGTGGAGGACCCGGAGCTCTGGCCCGGTCTGCACGCCGAGTCGTCGCTGGTCGAGCGGTACACCGACCACATCCTGGAGATCTGCGCCGAGGCCGACGCCCGCGCGACGTTCTTCCTGCTCGGCTGGGTCGCCGAGCGCCACCCCGACCTGGTCCGGCGGATCGCGGGCGCGGGCCACGAGCTCGCGACCCACTCCTACTGGCACCGCAAGGTGTACGAGCTCACGCCGGAGGTCTTCCGCGAAGACCTGGAGCGGTCGATCGCGGTGATCAAGGACGCGGTGCCCGACGCCGAGATCCGCGGCTTCCGTGCGCCGTCGTTCTCGATCACGCGGGGGGCCGAGTGGGCGTTCGACGTGCTGCTCGACCTGGGCATCGAGTACGACGCGTCGCTCTTCCCGGGCGAGCGCGGGCACGGGGGGTACCCCGCTCCTCCCGGGCCGCACACGGTGACCGCGCCCTCGGGGCGGACGATCGCCGAGCTGCCCATGTCGCTCGCCCCCGTGGGCTTCGGCCCGCTCAAGAAGCGCATGTGCTACTCGGGAGGCGGCTACCTGCGGCTGCTGCCGGGCCCGCTGATCGCGCAGGGCGTCCGGCACGAGCTGGCCGAGGGCCGGCCGACGGTGGTCTACCTGCACCCCCGCGACTTCGCGCCCGACTGCCCCAAAGTCTCGATGCCCCCGCACCGGTACTTCAAGTGCTATGTCGGCACGGCTTCGACCTCGGGCAAGCTCCGGCGGCTCCTGAGGGATCACTCCTGGTCGACGTGCGCCGGCGTTCTCGGGTTGCAGTCGGCACCGGCATTGGACGATGTTCCACTGCGAGACTGACTACCGTGTGTGGGGTAGAACACCGATCCGCGCGAGGCTTCGAGTGAGCAACACCATGCCCCTAGAGACCAGTGAACCGTCGGCATCGGCGGCGAAGTGCAAGGCGTCGCCGCTGCCGATCGACCCGCGAGTCGAGGAGTGTCGGGCGGAGTTCGAGCCCGCCCGCCCGCCCGCCGAGGGCGGGGGCTGGCCCGAGCCCGGGTCGGTCGCGGTGTCGCTGCTCGTGCCGGTGCTCAACGAGGAGCGCAACCTGCCGGGCTGCCTCCGGCGGATGCGGTGGGCGAGCGAGATCGTGGTCGTCGACTCGGACGCTTCGCACGACCGGACGGTGCCGATCGCGCAGGCGTTCGGGGCCGACGCGTACCGGTTCTGCTACGACCGGGAGACGGGCTGGCCCAAGAAAAAGAACTGGGGGCTTGAGAACGTTCCGTGGAAGAACGAGTGGGTGCTGATCCTCGACGCGGACGAGTACATGACGCCGGAGCTGGCGCGTGAGATCCGCGACGCGGTGGAGGGTCGTTGGAAGCCGTCGGGCAAGCCGTCGGCCGCGGGGTGTGGCGACGGGTTCTGGATCAACCGCAAGTTCATGTTCATGGGCCGGTGGATCCGCGGGTGCGGGTATTACCCGTCGTGGAACGTCCGCCTGCTGCGGCACGGCAAGGGCCGGTACGAGCGGCTCGGCACCCTCGGTGATACCGGCTCGGGCGATAACGAGGTGCACGAGCACATCCTGCTCGACGCCGGGCCGGCGGGCTACCTTCGCAATGACTTTCTGCACTACGCGTACCCGGACCTTTCGGTCTGGACGGAAAAGCACAACCGATACAGCACCTGGGAGGCGCACGCCGAACTCGAAGGCGCCAAGGGCAGCGTCCATGCGTCGCCCTTGGGATCACCGATTGAGCGTCGCCGCTGGCTCAAGAAAGCCAGCAGAGGTCTGCCCTTCCGCCCGACGCTCCGCTTCCTGTATGCGTATTTCCTGCAGCGGGGGTTCCTAGACGGCTACCCGGGGTATGTCATGTGCCGGCTGCTCGGCTGGTATGAACTGATGTCGATCGCCAAGCGCCAGGACATGAAAATCAAAGCCGCACGCGGCGACGAGATGCCCACGTGACCACTCTCGACGACACCAAGACGGAACCAACAAGCGCTGTCGAGCCGGACCAGGGCGGCGGCATGCCCTCATCGCGCGACCGGATCGTCAGCCCGTACTCGTTCAAGGAAAAGGTCGGCCGCGTGCTCTGGTCCGTTGTTCAGTTAACCGTCTTCCGGTGGTCGTTCCACGACTGGTACCGGCTGCGAAACATGCTGCTTCGGTTGTTCAATGCGAAGGTGGCGCCGACCGCGAGGCTGCGGGCGACGGTCTACATCGAGATCCCTTGGAACCTGACCGTCGGCGACAACTCGATCGTGGGCGATCGGGCCATCTTGTACTGCCTCGGGCCCGTAACCATCGGCGACCACGTGGTGGTCTCGCAGTACGCGCACCTGTGCGCGGGCTCCCACGACTTCACGCGCCCCGACCTGCCGCTGCTCCGGCCGCCGATCCGCGTCGGCGACGACGTGTGGATCGCGGCCGACGCGTTCGTCGGTCCGAACGTGACCGTCGGTGAAGGCGCATTGCTCGGCGCGCGCGCGTCGGCGTACACAGATCTCGAACCCTGGACGATCTACGGCGGCAACCCCGCCCGTCCTATTAAGACGCGCCCCCGGTTTGCGACCGACACGCTGAGAGCCAGTACAAGTTTCGATGTTCGTCGGGCTCGTGAGACCTGAACGGGCTCTCTCGGGCTTATCGGTCACAGCAGTATTTCCGGTTCTAACATTTGCACTGTCGCTTTTCTGTGGTAGTTTGTGAGAAGAAAAAACACGCCCGGAACATGCGGTTACGGGTGTGTAAGCGAAAGTGGGACCGAAAAATGACGACACTGAGCCCAATCCGGGGCGGTTTCGCTCCCGGTGGCGTGTTCGCGCCGACGGTCGACGATGTCGATCGGGCCAGCGACCGCGTCGAAGCTGAGATCGAACGGGAACGACAGGCCGCGACGGAACGGGTCACCAGCCCCTACTCCGCGGCTGAAAAGATCAAGCGGGTCGTCTGGGCCGCCGTCGAGATGACCGCGTTTCGCACGAGCTTCCACAATTGGTATGGTGTCCGCAACAAGATGCTCCGGCTCTTCGGTGCGAAGATCGACCCGACCGTTCGCATTCGTCGTACCGTCCACATCGAGATCCCGTGGAACCTTACGATCGGCGAGTTCACCGTTGTGGGTGACAACGCCACGTTGTACTGCCTCGGCGAGGTGCAGATCGGAAGCCACTCGACGATCTCCCAGAACGCCCATATCTGTGCGGGTACGCACGATTATTCAGAGCCTCAGTTCCCGCTCCGGCGTGTCCCCGTGACAATCGGGGATCACTGCTGGGTCGCGGCCGACGCCTTCGTCGGCCCGAATGTCACCGTCGGCGACGGCGCCGTCCTCGGAGCACGGGGGGTCGCGATGACCGACCTTGATCCTTGGACCGTGTACGCCGGCAACCCGTGCGTCGGCCTCAAAAAGAGGAAGCGACGCGCGGCTTAGATCTCTCTCTTGTTCTGCGTGGCGTTCGCTTTTTCGGAGAAGAACGCCAGCGGATCACACACACCGCGGGACCCTCGGCCGCACACCGAGACCCGCACCCGGCGAGGGCCGCACACCCCCGCCACGCTCCGGGCGGGTCGCACACCCGTGAGGAGCACGCCAACGGCGGCCGCACACCCGCCCGAGGCACAACACGCCCGACGCGGTCGCACACCCGCGGAAGGCACCGGCTCGGGGCCGCACACCCCGCAGCCAAAGGGGTCACCGGGTTCAAAACTCGGGGCCTGACGAGGAACGCGGTTTCCTCGAAAGACAACTCGGTCCGTTCGGCTTCTCTCTCTCTCTGCCGGCCGGATCGAAGGTCAACAGACGTCAGCCCGGGCACACCCGCCCGGGCTGGCTTTTTTTTGCCGACGTATTGGCAAGCGCTCGGACGTCGCGGTCATCCGGTCGATTCCTACGCTCATGAGTGGTTTCGGCGACACGATGAACATCCTTCATGTCATCAACCGGTTTTCATTCGAAGCGGGCGGTCCGGCCCGCGCGGTGACCGATCTTGCCGAGGCGATGACCGCCCGCGGGCATGGCGTCGGTGTCGCCTCGTACACGCATGATGCCACGCCCGAGCACTGGAACGCAGACAAGGCCCCGCACACGGTCAAGCTGCCCGAGCCGGACCTCGCGGCCGGCTTCCTGTCCAAGCCGCAGGCGCGAAGCCTCCGCTCGGTGGTCCAGCGGTATGACGTTGTGCATCTGCACGGCGTCTGGGATCCCGTGCTGCTCCAGTTCGCCCGGATCGCCGAGCGCGTCAACCGGCCTTGGATCGTCAGCGTCCGGGGCATGCTCGACGACTGGTGCATGTCCCAGCGCACGCTGAAGAAGCGTTTTTTCCTGCTGTTCGGCGGCTCGCGGACGCTCAACCGGGCGGCCCGAGTCCACCTGACCGCGGACGCCGAGCGGGACCAGGCAAAGAAGTACTTCCGCCGGGCCGAGTCGGTCGTGATCCCCAACCTGCTGAACCTTGAACCGTTCCGCCGTCTTCCGCCCGCGGATCTGGCGCGTCGGTCGTTCGACGCGTTCGGTCATGGCGAGCCCGTGGTGCTCTTTCTCAGCCGTGTCCATTACAAAAAAGGCATCGAGCACTTGATCCGTTCGGTGCGTTCTGTGTTGGACGCGGGCCGTCCCCACCGGGTGGTCATCGCGGGGACGGGCGACCACGACTACGCGGCGGCGATGCAGAAGCTCGCGGCCGACGAGGGCGTCGCGGACCGGGTCTCGTTTGTCGGGCAGGTCACGGGCGAGCTCAAGCTGAGCTTGTACCGGGCGGCGGACCTGTTCGTGCTGCCGACGAGTCAGGAGAACTTTGGCTTTGTTTTTTTCGAAGCGCTCGCTTCGGGTCTGCCGCTGATCACGACGACGGGGGTCGATACCTGGCCTGCGCTTGAGAGATCCGGCGGCGCCGAGATTGTCGGCCTCGACCCGTCGGGGCGCGCCGACGGGTCGGCGTTGATCGCGAAGATGACCAAGATGCTGTCCGACGCCGATTCGCTCGCCCGACGCGGCGAGGCCGGGCGTGCGTGGGTGTTCGAGGAGATGAGCGCCGATCGCTTGGGGGACCGGTTCGAAGAGCTATATCAGCGAGCGGTGTCGGGCGGGCCTGGGTCGGGCGGGCCGGTGTCGGGGGGGGCGGTGTCTGAAGGGGGGCCGCCGTGAGGGTCGTGTTCTGCTGGCAGACGATCTCGGGGTACATGGCGTCGTGCTGGAAGGCCCTCGGATCTCGCGAGGGGATTGACCTGCACGTGATCGCCAAGGCCCCCGGGGGTGCCGCCGATTTCGATCCAGCCATCATGGGCGGTGTTCGCCACGAGCTGTTTTCTCAGGCACAACTGGACGACCCGTCGCTGATGCTGCCGAAGATCGTCGCCGCGGAGCCGGACGTGCTTGTCACGTGCGGCTGGGCCTCGAAGAGCTGGCCGGCCGCGGCGAGATACCGAGGACTCGCGGGTGTCCCAATGATCATGGCGATGGACACGCCGTACCGGGGAACGCTCCGCCAGAAGCTGGGCCGGCTGGCCATGCGTCGGTACCTGAGCCGGATCGCGCGGTGCTTCGTCGCGGGCGAGCGCACACGCCAGCTCGCGCTCGCGCTCGGTATCGATCGCTCGAAGATCAGGCTGTCGACGTACGGGTTCGACGAGTCCGCGTTCGCCCCGACCGCGGCCACCCGACGCCCCGGGGCACCCGAGCGGTCGTTTTTGTTCGTCGGGCGGTATGCGCCCGCGAAGGGGCTGGACACCCTGCTCGATGCCTACGGGATGTACCGGTCGCGTGTCGAAGATCCGTGGAGCCTGATCTGCTGCGGAAAGGGTGAGTTCGCGCCTCAGATCCGTGCGGCCGAGGGTGTTACCGACGCCGGATTCGTTCAGCCGAGTGAGCTTCCGACGAGGCTTGCCGCGGCATCCGTGTTCGTCCTCGCGAGCCACTACGAGCCTTGGGGTGTGGTCGTGGCCGAAGCCGCGGCTTCCGGGATGCCGGTCGTCTGCACCGACGCCGTGGGGGCGTCGATCGACATCGTCCGCCCGTACACGTCGGGGCTGGTTGTTCCAGAAGCGGACGCCGGTGCGTTGAGCGAAGCGCTCGCCTGGATGCACGGGCGACCCGAGCGGGTCCACGCGATGGGGCAGGCGGCCGCGGTGTTCGCCTCGGCCTACGCGGCGCCGGTCTGGGCCGAACGGTGGCACGCCGCGATCGAAGATGTTGCCTGAGCGGCGCTAGGCGGGTGCCGTGTAGTCGCCCGAGTAGCCCGTGCCGAAGTCCTTGGGCTGCCCCTGCTCGACAGCCGGCGCGGCCCCTTCCCCGAACTCGCGGACATCCTCCCCCTGGGTCGCGAAGTCGAACACCCTGACGATCGCCCCGGCGAAGACCATCATCAGGAAGTGGTTCGTCGCGACCCGCGCCATGAAGTACCCCTCGAACAGCCCGCCGGCGTAGTACAACGCGATGTACGCGAGCATGAGGTCCACCAGCGGCTTCCACGACCTGTCGACGTTCCGACGCAAGGTAAACAGACGCCACGACGTGTACATCGAGACCAGGGTCATCAGGATGGTCAGCGCCAGCATGCCCACACCGAACGCGGCGAACCCGTAGAGGTAGCCGTTCTCGCTGCCGCCCGCGTTGTCGGTGCCGACCCCGTACAGCGGGTTGCTGAGGCCCGACTGCAGCATGTTCTGCCAGACCACCTGGCGGGTATTCTCGGTCGAAGCGAGACGGCCCGTGTTCAGCCCGATGCCCAGAGACTCGGCGATCCGGATCCCGGCGTACAGGACGACCGCGAGGACCGGCAGAAGCAGGATAAATAGCCCGAAACGGCTGTACATCGACGCAACGACCCCGACCGTGAACATCCCGATCCCGGTTCGTGAGCCGGACCAGAGGATCATGATGACCATCGCGCCGGTCGTCGCGATCCAGAGCGGGCGCAGCACCCTGGCCGGGTCGTACACGGCCAGCCAAACGGTGATGACGCCGATCGACGCGACGAACGCGCCGGCGTGCTGCGGGTTGCTCAGCAGACCCATGAACCGGTTTGAGTTCCCGAGCGTGACGTACGAGCGGTTGGCAACAAACTGGAGCGCGACGAACCCGGTCCAGACGATGCCGCCCATCGCGAGCGTCCGGAGCAGGCGGAACAGGTCGTCGCGGCTGCGGACGTACCCGATCGTTGCCGCGGTGATGGTCGGGATGATGACCACGGCGAAGAGGATCGTGAGCCCGCCCTCGTTGAAGCCCTCGTGCTTGATGCGGAGCAGCCCGGCGTAGGCGCCGACCACCAGGAGCGCGAGCGTCTGCGCACTCGTCCGCAGCCCGCTGCTGCGCACGCCGTAGATCAGAAAACTCAGCAGCGTCAGCACCCCGATGGCGGCGACGAACTCCGTCCGGCGGCGTTGGATCGGAAACAGCAGCGTGGGCAGCACATTGTCCTGCACATCGATCTGCACTGCGATCGACGAGAAGAACAGGCCCGCCAGGAGCCACAGCCGCACCGTCCGCCCGCTCGCGAGCGTCAGCACAAGGGCGATCAGCCCGGCAAGCCCGACTGCAACGATGAGCGCCATGCCGCCGCCGATCCTCCCGGGCCCGCCGATCCTGCACGGCCCGCCGATCCTCCCGGGAGCGCACGGATCCGCCGTGCCCACCGGGCTCAGAGCCGCGGCCCGGGCGTGGGAGCCCTTGTCCGCGTTCTGTGGGAGTATCGGTCTCGGACACGCTCCGATCCACCGCTACCGCTCGCTGAGCGTCACGAGCAGGGCCGCGTGATCAGAGCCTGCCGCGGGGAGCACAGTCCGGGATGATCGGACCAGGCGGTCATCGGTCCAAACCCCGTCGATCACGAGGCGTGCGAACCCTGGCACAGCCGCCGGGAAGGTGCCGCCGTCGAGCCAGCCTTGTGACGGATCGAGCGTCCGGCGGATCAGCCGTCCTCGGGCAGAACGCGGTCCTCCGTTGAGATCGCCCGCCACCACAACGGGCCGCACACCCTCTCGATCATCGATCCAGGCCGCCAGGCGTTGGACGCCGCCGAGACCATGCTTCCAGCGCCTCCGTGACCGCGGGCTGGGGGTATGCAAGGCGACGAGGTCAACCGGCACGGCATGCTCGACACGCACCGCGACAACGCCGATCCCTTCCATTTCTGGGCTCTGGATCGGGCGCATCGGGTATCGGCTGAGCACCAGCACCCAGCCGTGGACGCCGGGCTCGGGCGCGAGGCGCTCCAGTTCCGGGTATCCATCCACGCCGGCGATCGCGGCACGCACCACCTCGGCGTTGACCTCGCACAGCACGATCAGGTCCGCCCCGGTGCTCGTGGCCTGCCCGAGTACGGCGTTGGCATCGCGGTTGCCAGTCCAGCCGTTGTGTGTGTACACAGCGATGGAGTTTGCCCCGGGCTGATCCCCGGTGGCCGCGCGTCCGGCACCGCGTGTTCCCAGGGCGTCGGACGCCAGCGTGACGCCCTGCGCGACCACCAGGGAGCTGAGTATGACGACGGCGAAGCGGGTGCTTGTGCCATGTTCAAGCCGTCCCCGGCCAGCGAAGGATCGCAGGGCACCCGGAACCAGGCCGGCGGCCGAGACCACCCACCAAGCGGGCCAGAACTCCGAGGCAACATCGCCTAGCCAGAACGCTGTGGTGAGGGGCCACGACGACACCGAAACGGTTGATGCAACCAGCGAGCAGCCCCACGAAACAGTGCCGAGCAACCCGGCGATGAGGCCGATGCCGACCGATACCCAGGCAGCGAGTCTGGCCGCAGCGTTCGGCCCGGGCCGCCGGAACCGGGCTGTTGTGGTCGGGCGGGAGACCATGAGCGATATCATCGGCCGATGCACGCTCGTCCCGTTGCCGTTGCTCTCAGGCTTCTGCCGTGTGTAGCGCTCGTTTTCGCTCTGCTCGTTGTGGGCTGTGACGAGTCGGGCCCGCAGCCGGACCACCGAGGCATTACCAAACTCCCGACGGCCGATGAAGTCGCTCGGCCGGAGGTCGAGATCGGGTTCCGTCCCGCGGGGGCCGACCGGTTCATCCACGGATTGCCGGCCCGATTTGAACACGTGGTCACCCTCGACGGCGAGCCGGAACTCCTCGGGCACATCGCTGTCGGCGGCTCGTTCGAGGTGCTCGACCTGACGGACGCCGTTCGGTGGGCACCTTGGCGTTGGGGCAGCTTCGACGCTGAGACACGCCGGTATCCATCCGCGCAGACGAGCCCGGTGTTTGCTCTGCGGAGCGAGGGACGTGTGTTCGTCGCGTCCGCCGTCGACTCCATCGGACGGGAGGTTGTCTGGTCGCTCGAGCGGGGTGACGAGCACGCCGAGGGCACCGCCCTTTCGGCCGGGTCGGTTGCGCTGCGCGTGGCGATCGGGGGCGGGCCCGCCGCGTCGCGCGTCATCATCGACGCCTTGCGGTCGATCGAGTACGCAGACGTTTTCCGCACGTACGCATCGTCGTTCGCCGCCGCGGTCGAGGGTCGCGCGTCGGTCGCCGAGCCGCGGACGGGCGGCGAACCGTGGCTTTTGGTGCGCGTCGCCGACCCGATCCGGCTCTCACCGTCGAACCGGCGGGGGTACCTGCTCGCCGACAACGAGACCTCGGCGTGGAACAAGCTGGTCGCGCAGGCTTCGTACCGTCGTGCCCAAGGGCGTGGGCCCATTGTCCTTGAGCATCCGGCGGGCCTTCAGTTCTTGCACAGGGATCTCAATCCGCCGTTCAGCATCGGGCGTGGGCTGAGTGACGCGGCCTCGCGAGCGATCCGGTCCCTCGCGGACGACGGGCCGGTCTACGTGCTCTGGAAGAACGCTTGGCGTGCGACGAAGGGCTTTGACCGAAGGGGCTTCCTGGACGATTCTGACGAATGCTTTGAGGCCATGTCGGCCGAGATCGAGGCCCTCCAAGCCGTCGGCTTCCGCGGCGTCCTCCTCGGTGCCCCACCCGCAGACGCAGACTGGAAGCCGTTGATCGATCGGTTGGTCGAACGGTTTCCGGACCTTTGGCTCGCGATGGAAGGCCCTGTGCCCGACATCGTTCGACACCGCGTCGCATCGTGGACCGCGGTCGAGCGTCCGAGTCCTGCTGCGGCCGTCGAGATCCGCCCGCCGGATCTTCACGACCCGCTGAATGACCGCGACGCCGCGGCCGCGATCCTCTCGCCGCATTCACCGTCGATCGCGTTGATCAGGTCGGACCCGATCGCGACCACGAGCCGTGAAGATGTTGCGCGGCTCACCGAGGCTGTCGGGGCGAGCGGCCGGATTCTGTTGTTCGAGAGCGCGTTGCCTCTTCGGTCATGGGGATCAGACTAAGCCCTGTTGATCCGTCTTTTGTCCGCGGCGATACCTGGTCACGCAAGGGCGGACCGGCGAGGATGCGGGGGTCTGAACGCATCGACCGGGGGGTCGTCGACACCGACGGCTTGGTTGCGAGATCGCACAGCGTCGCACCGAGATTGTCGGAAACCCGGTCGGATGGGGCATGCCCCTAAAGGTGGCTGCCTGACCGTACAGCCATGCTCGATGGCGCTGGCCGGACCGGTCGTCCCGTAGCTGCGTTTACAAAGGGCACAGGTCGTCGTGAGATGCAGCCGTGCTGTTCGACGGCCGCGGACCATACTTGATGGAAGATTTTCGAACGCGAGCGAGACAAGACGCGATGAAAAAAAAAGCAGGACGCCGTCTGTCGAAGGCGTCCCGCTGGAGGAGAGAGAGATCTAGAAACAATATCGGTCGCTAATGAAAATTTCAACAAAGATTCAAAGTAAGCTGCCTATTCCACCCATCTTCACTCACTGGGACCGCATGTGGGGTGTATACACAGCATTTGGGCTTAAAGGTCTGTGAAAAATGGCTTTAGGATTCGGTTTATAACCAAACAAAACAAGATCAAGCGAGCCCCAAACGTACGTTACTTTTTTTGCCTTTTCTTGGATTTGTCGGTTTGGTTGACACTCGTGTTCTGTTCAGGCTCAGGGATGTCGAGCCGCCGGGGATCCGGGAGCGGCTTCGGCTCGGTCCTGGGCGAGCGTTCCAGCCTCTGCACGATCCGGTCGATCGCCCGGGCACGGAACTGTTCAGGCACTCGTTCCAGCCGCTCGGCGATCGGGGTTGGCAACTGTTCTAGATCGATCTCGCCGGTCCTGGCCATCTCGCGGAGCGATTTCATCAGCGCCTGTGTGTCGGGTCGCCCCTCGCGCGTCGGCATCCCGCGGGCCTGCTCCTCACGCTTCTGATGCGCGGCGATGAAGTCGCGGACGTGCCGCCGCTGGTCTTCGGTTAGTCGGTCGAGCATGCGCTGCTGGTAGCCCGACGGGTGTGGCCCCTCTCGGCGGATCCGTCGGAGCTGCTCCATGGTCAGACCCTGCTCGGGCATCTTGGTCGTGCGTTGCGAGCGGTCGATGTCACCTCGAGCGTGCGGCCTCTCGGCCTGCTTGGCCGCGGCACTGGCCGGGTCTCGGGCGATCGTCCTGAGCTCACGGATTTCATCGGCGGTGAACCCCGCCTTGGCGACATACGCGGCTACGTCGCGGTGGAATTCGTCCTTGATCTCCTCGACTTCGGTGTGCTGCTTGCGGGTCATCCGGACCGCTTTGTCATCCGCGTTCCTGAGCGATCGGAGCGCCCTGTCAAAGAGCGGCATGCTCACGTGGCCGCCGCCGGCATACGCAACGACGGGCATCTCGCCGCCGAACGATCTCTCGACGCCGGGCAGGTCGGGCGGGGGGACGCTCGGGCCGCGGAGCAGGTCGGGTGTGGTACCCGAGCGTGGGGGTGGAGCCTCGCGCGGCTGCTGATCTTGCGCGAGGGCGGGGGACGCCGAAGCCGCTTGCAGAGTTGGCACCGCAAGAAGCAGGACGAACAGGGCGAATCTACGTGTGTTGGTCGGTCTCGTGGTGAGGCGTAGATCGGGCATCGGGGTCTCCTGTCGGGGCGGTCGTTTGCTTGAGTGAGTACTGTGCTTAACGCGGCCGTGTCGGATGGATTGCTCTTGCGTTTCTAGCATGAATTCGTTTCGGGTGGCTCCGGTTTTCGGGGTATCCGCTGCGATGGGAGGCCAGCATGCCGTTCGACCGAGAACTTGTCGACGCCGCGCTCCGGCACGTGAAGACCCCCGACCAGACCCCGCTCAACACAGCCGTTGAGCGGGTCACCGCGTGCGACGGCTACGCGGCGGTGCGCCTGTCGCACGCGTCGGTCGATGCGGCCGCGGGCGATCGGCTCGGCCCGCAGATGCACGAGGCGGTCCGCGCGCAGGCGACGATCCGAGGCGAGACCGTCCACAGCCTGCGGATCGAGTTTGTTGACCACAGCGGCACGGTGGTGCACCGGTCGGTCAAGGGCGGCGAGGTGCCGAAGGAGGCAGCGGAACGGCTGGAGTCGGACCTGAACGCGGGCGGCGAGCCCGATGCCGTGCCCGAGCCGTCGGATGGGCCGTCGGGCGGGCCGTCCTCGTCGTCGCCCGAGGCGAGCGGCCGCGCGACGGCGCAGCAGGGCGCGTCGGGCCTGCCGGGCGTGCAGCACGTGATCGCCGTGGGCGCCGGCAAGGGCGGCGTGGGCAAGAGCACGGTCGCGGTGAACCTCGCGGTCGGGCTCGCGCGGCGTGGGCACGCGGTGGGGCTGATGGACGGGGACATCTACGGCCCGTCGCTGCCGACCATGCTCGGGCTGGGCGCGCTCGAGATGAACGTGCGGGGCAACATGATCCAGCCGTTCCTGGTGCACGGCGTGAAGTCGGCGACGATCGGCAAGATGGTCGAGCCCGACAAGCCCTTGATCTGGCGCGGCCCGATGGCGCACGGCGCGTTCAAGCAGCTCGCCGAGCAGACCGAGTGGGGCGAACTGGACTACTTGGTGATCGACCTGCCGCCGGGCACGGGCGACGTGCCGCTGACGATGGCGCAGCTGCTTCAGCTGTCGGGCGCGGTGATCGTGTGCACGCCGCAGCGGGTCGCGCAGGACGACGCGGTGCGGGCGGTCCGCATGTTCCAGCAGCTCGGCGTCGACATCCTGGGCGTTGTCGAGAACATGAGCTACTTCGTGGGCGACGACGAGAAGGTCTACGACATCTTCGGGCGCGGCGGGGCCGAGCTGATGGCGCAGCGGCTCGGGCTGCCCTTCCTGGGCGGCGTGCCGATCAACACGGCGCTGCGGGCCAACTCCGACGCCGGCGACCCGTCGGCCAACTTCGAGCCCGCGACCGCCGGCGGCGACGGGCTGCCCAGGTCGTTCGACGACCTGGCGCAGAACCTCGAGAGTCAGGTCGCGCTCGCGAGCCTGCGGCAGGGCAAGAGCAAGCCGAAGCTGACGATCAGCTAGGGGCCGGCGGCTGGGGCCCGTCGTCGCCCGTCGTCGCCGGATCGTCCGGTTGATTCTGATAGAGTCAGGGCGCGAATTGAAAGGAGCCTTGCCATGGAACCGTCCCCGTTCAAACCGATCGCCGACGCCATCATCGCCCACGCCACGAGCGGGGCGACGAGCGATGAGCCGCTGTGGGCCGAGCACTACGACCCCGGGTTCGCGTCGGTCGAGGCCGACGGCATGACCCACACCGGGCTCGACGAGATCCGCGAGAAACACAAGCAGTGGTACGAGCAGCACACGGTGCACGCGTTCGGGTTCAAGAGCGTGCACTTCGGCCAGACCGGCTTCGGCATCGTCTGGACGATGGACGTGGAGGCGAAGGACGGGTCGTGGCCTCGGATGGAGATGGACGAGCTGGCGATCTATACCGTCGCGAACGGGAAGGTTGTGCGCGAGGAGTTCTGGATGCCGCCGATGGGGTGAGCACGACGGGCGTCTCGCTGGACGGCGGAGCGCGGGTGTGGCTGCCACGCTGAGTGTTCAGCGGGCGTGTTAAAGAGCACGCGGAGCTCACACGCCCGCGCGGTCAGTTCGCGACGATGTTGACCAGCCGGCCCGGCACGACGATCACCTTGCGCACCGTCTTGCCCTTGAGCAGCTCCTGGACGCGCGGGTCGGCCATCGCGGCGGCTTCGATCGCCTTCTGATCCGCGTCCGACGGCACGGTCACGCGGGCGCGGAGCTTGCCCAGGATCTGGACCGGGATCTCGGCCTCGTCGTCGACCAGCATCGCGTCGTCGAAGTTCGGCCAGGGGGCGACGGCGATCGAGTCGCCCGACGCCGGGTCGTGGCCGAGGCGTGACCAGAGCTCTTCGCCCAGGTGCGGAGCGAACGGCGCGAGGATCCGCGCGAAGCGGTCGGCCTGGTCATGCGTGAGCCCGGTCTTGCCCGCGGCGTTGACGAACTCGATCATCGCGGCGATCGCCGTGTTGAAGCTCAGGCGTTCGACGTCGGGCCCGACCTTGGCGATCGTCCGGTGCAGCAGCTTCTCCGTGCCTGCGTCGGCGGTGTCGGCGAGCGAGAGCTCGCCCGTGTCCTCGCGGACGAGCGTGCGCCAGGCGCGCTGCAGGAAGCGGAAGAGGCCGATGGTGTCGTCGGTGTTCCAGGGCTTGCTCGCCTCGAGCGGGCCCATGTACATCTCGTAGAGCCGGAAGGTGTCGGCGCCGAAGCGGTCGATGATCTCGTCGGGGTTGACGACGTTCTTAAGGCTTTTGGACATCTTGGCGGTGGTCTGGAAGACGGGCTCGCCGTCGGCGTCGACGAAGCCGCCGTCGCGTTCGATCACCTGGTCGACCGGCACGAGGCTCTTGTCTTTACGCTGGTAGGCGAAGCTGGTGATGAGCCCCTGGTGGAAGAGCTTGCGGTAGGGCTCGGAGCTTCGGACGTGGCCGAGGTCGTAAAGGACCATGTGCCAGAAGCGGGCGTAGAGCAGGTGGAGGACGGCGTGCTCGGCGCCGCCGATGTAGAGGTCGACGCCGTTCTCGCCGAGCCAGTACGCGTCGGCGTCGGGGCCGATGGCGTTCTCGGCGTTGTCGCGGTCGGCGTAGCGGAGGTGGTACCAGCACGAGCCGGCCCAGCCGGGCATGGTGTTGGTCTCGCGGGTGACCGGCGCGTCGGCGGGCAGGGCGTCGACGCCCGCCTCGCCGGCGGTGAGCCGGACCCAGCCGGTCGCCTTGCCCAGCGGGGGCTGCGGGTCGTCGCTCTCGGCGGGCGCGTAGTCGGTCATCTCGGGGAGCGCGACGGGCAGGGTGTGCTCCCCGACGGCGTGGTGCTGGCCGTGTTCGTCGAAGACGATCGGGAAGGGCTCGCCCCAGTAGCGCTGGCGGCTGAAGAGCCAGTCGCGGAGCTTGTAGTTGGTGCGGCGGCGGCCGAGCCCGGTGCGCTCGAGCCAGTCGATGGTGCGGGCCTTGGCGTCCTGGGTGTTGAGCCCGTTGAGGTCGACGTCGGCGTTGGACGAGTTGATCGCACGGCCGGGTTCGGTGAACGCCTCGCCGAGCCGGCGGACCCGCTCGGGCGAGCGCATGCGGTCGAGGAACTCCTCGGGCGAGCCGATCTTCATCTCGTCGATGGTCTCGGTCCAGATCATGCGGACCGCCCCGCGGCCCGAGAGCGATGGTTCTCCGGGCTGCTCGCCAGGGCGGCGGTTGGTCACGACCTGCTCGAGCGCACGCGGGTAGTCGGCTTCGGCTACGCCGTTGGTCGCGACGAGACCCATGAAGTCTTCGACGGTGTTGCGCCAATGCGCGCTGTCGCCGAGGGTCTTCAGCTCGGCGTGGGTGCCCAGCCACCACATGGGGTAGAGCGGCGCCGGGTAGACGACCTGCCGGACCTCGAGCCCGAACTTCTCGGCGAACTCGAGGTCGCGGTCGTCGTGGGCGGGCACGGCCATGATCGCGCCGAAGCCGTAGCCCATCAGCACGTAGTCGCTCGTCCACACGGGCACGCGCTCGCCCGTCGCGGGGTTGACCGCGTCGACGCCCGTGTACACGCCGGTCTTGTCCTTCGATTCCTGGCGTTCGAGGTCGGAGCGGTTCGCGGCCCACTCGACGTACGCCCGCAGCTTGTCGTTCGGCGTGGCGTCGCGCGGCGAGCGGAGCACCTCCTCAACCAGCGGGTGCTCGGGGGCGACGACCATGTACGTCGCGCCGAAAACGGTGTCCGGGCGCGTCGTGTAGACCCTCAGCGACGGGTCGACTGCCAGCCCGTCGACGCCCCGCAGCTCGAAGTCGATCTCGGCGCCCTGCGAGCGGCCGATCCACTCGCGCTGCTGCGCCTTGGTGCTTTCGGGCCAGTCGAGCTCGTCGAGCCCGCTGAGCAGGCGGTCGGCGTAGGCGGTGATGCGGAAGAGCCACTGCTTCAGCGGCTTGCGGAGCACGGGGTGGCCGCCGCGCTCGGACCGTCCGTCGATCACCTCCTCGTTCGCCAGCACGGTGCCGAGCCTTGGGCACCAGTTGACGGTCTGCTCGCCGAGGTACGCCAGGCGGTGGTCGTCGACAAACCGTCGGCGTTCACCCGGCGACATCGCGTGCCACGCGTGGTCGGGGTCGGACTCGGCGGCCTCGATCAGCTCGGCGATCGGACGGGCCCGGCCCGCGTCGTGATCGAACCACGCGTTGTAGATCTGCAGGAAGATCCACTGCGTCCAGCGGTAGTAGTCCTCGTCGATGGTGGCGAACTCGCGCGACCAGTCGTAGCCGAAG
The DNA here is from genome assembly GCA_039815285.1 of Planctomycetota bacterium. GTDB lineage: Bacteria > Planctomycetota > Phycisphaerae > Phycisphaerales > UBA1924 > JBCBZP01. The sequence goes on along the minus strand of JBCBZP010000007.1, from coordinate 12,586 downwards.
CCGAACCGCTGGAGCTGGCGGCGGAACGTGTCGATCGTCTGGCGGGTGAACCCCGCGGGGTGCTCGCCCGTGTTGATCGCGTGCTGCTCGGCGGGCAGCCCGAACGCGTCGAACCCCATCGGGTGGAGCACGTTGAAGCCGTTCATGCGTTTGTAGCGGCTAACGATGTCGGTCGCGGTATATCCCTCGGGGTGGCCCACGTGCAGCCCCGAGCCCGAGGGGTAGGGGAACATGTCGAGGCAGTAGAACTTGGGCTTCGTCGCGTCGAAGGTCTCGCCGGTCGGCAGCGTCTCGCCCGGGTTGGCGACGCGGTACGTGCCCGCGTCGGCCCAGACGCGCTGCCAACGCGTCTCGATCTCGCCCGCGAGCGCGGCGTTGTAGCGGTGCGGGGGGGTATTGTCGGGCCGGCGGGCGTTCATGAGGCGAGTTTAGCGCGAGGCGGTCTTGGTTCCCGAGCCGTCGGCGCCGACCAGAGCCATCGGCGTTGAGATACAGCGTGCGCGCGCGATTGTCCGATACGAGGCTCATGCGACTCCTCGCCATGACCAGCCCGGGCACCAACTCTCGGGACATCTTTCTCGGCGCGGTCCGGGGTATCGAGGCGGCCGGCTTCGATGTGCTCCGCTGGGAGATCGGGCCGATGCTCCAGCTGCTCCAGCGCGTGCAAGACCCGAAGGGGCGGGCCGCTCTCGCGGGCGACCTGGGCGAGCAGTTCCGGGCGTTCGTCGAATCGAACCGGGTCGACCTGTCGGTCGGGCTCTGGGGCAACGCGATGCACAGCCTGCCCGTGGTGCAGCGATCGGTCTCGGACGGCGAGCGGCGGGCGGCGAGCTTCTTCGAGGCGATCGGGCACGACCACGTCCTGTTCTGGCTCGACGCGCCGCACTGGGCGGCGAACGGCGCGTACCGCTCGCTCGACCGCACGCCGCTGGTAGCTTCGGAGCGTCTGCACCACGTCGTGAACAACCCGGTGACCGCCGACGAGATGAACCGTGTGCTCGGCTACGGCCGTTGCCTCGGCCGCTCCTACGGCATCGACCCCGACCAGCTCCGCCCACAGCCCGATATCACGCCCGTGCACGACGTCGTCTTCGGCTCGGGCCCGGGCGACGCGCCTCCCACGCCGCTGATGCTGGCCGAGCTCGCGAGGCCCGAGCCCGACCTGCAAGCGGTCAGGCTCGACGAGGCCGAGCGCCTGCGTCCGAAGCTCGCCGAGCTGGCGGGCCGGTGGTCGGCTTCGACTTCGGGGCGCGTCGACCGCGACGCGGCGGCCGCCGTGCTCGACCGCCTGCTGCACGTCCAGCTCGAGAAGCCCGGCGTTCCGATGCTCGAACGGCTCGACTCGATCGGTGCCGATCGCGGTCCTGACCCCGAACCCGCGCTCGCCGCGGCGGCCCGCTCGCTCGCGGAGACGCCCCGCGCGTTCGTCGAGGCGACGGCGACGATCCGGCAGATCGAGCACTTCCGCCGGGCGTTCACCGTGTCGTTCCTCTCGAAGCACCTCCGGGTTGCGGTCTTCGGCCAGGGCGCTTTCGAGGGCTGGCCTTGCGACGGGGTCCGCCGGCTCGGTTATGTCGACTTCGACCGCATGTCCGCCGCGTACGCGAGCGGCAGGCTCGGGCTCAACGTCATGCGCTATCAGGACGAGCAGGGGCTGAACGTCAAGCCGTTCGAGGTCTCGGCCAGCGGGCGGGTGTGCCTGTGCGAAGATCGGCCCGGGCTTGCCGCGCTGCTCACGCCGGGCGAAGAGGTCGCGCCGTTCGGCTCACCGGCCGAGGCTCTGGAGATCGCCCGCGGGCTGCTCGCGAGCGATGCGCGTCGCGAGTCGATGCAGGCCGCCGCGCGGGAGCGCGTGCTGCGTGACCACACGTGGAAGCGGTGGGGCGAGGACGTCGTGGCGTTCGCCAAGCACAGGCAGGCCAACGCCGCGCCGGATGCGGCTCCCGATGCCGCGCCTGTCGCGGCGTAGATCGGTCGAAGAGCAGACCAAAGACAACCGCCCCGGCGTCGGGGACACGCCGGGGCGGCCGGTCGCGGGACCACCCCGCGACCGATCTCAGTGCTTGTGTGGGGCGGCCCGGTCTCCCGGAACCACCCTCGTCGCTCGGGCCCTATCGCTTCGGCCCGATGGCTCACGCCGCGATCGGTCAGGCGAGCGGGGCGAACTGCTCGAAGCCGAAGCCGGCGAGCAGCGCCCGCTGGGTGTCCGCGGCTCGCTCGTTCAGGTCGATCACCGGCTGCATGTCGGCCCCCACGGGCACCCGCGCCGGGCGTGAGCCGGGCTCGGACTCGATAACGTCGACGATCGCCTCGGCCACGATCCCCGCGGGCCGGTAGTGCTCGCTCGCGAAGTACTGGTCCATGCCCGCTTCGAACGCCTGCTCGAGGTTGGCCAGGTCGCCGTAGTCGCCCACGCGCTCCTGCAGGGCGGGCTCGGGCATGTTGCCGAAGAAGTCGGTCTTGAACGCGCCAGGCTCGATCAGCACGGCGTCGATCCCCAGCGCCGCGGTCTCGTACCGCAGGCTCTCGGTGAGCGCCTCGAGCGCCCACTTGGTCGAGGCGTACACGCCGAAGCCGGGCATGGTGAAGCGTCCGAGGCCGCTGGAGATGTTCACGATCAGCCCGCGCTTCTGGGCGCGCATCTGCGGTAGCACCGCCCGCGCCAGCGTTGTCGGCCCGTGCACGTTGACCTCGAACATCTGCCGCTCCTGCTCGGGGCTGATCGACTCGAGCACGCCGATCGCGCCGTAGCCGGCGTTGTTGACCACGGCGTCGAGCCGCCCGGCGTCGTCGATCACGTGCTCGACCGCGCGCTCGACCTGCTGCGTGTCGGTGACGTCGAGCTCGATCACCCGGATCGAGACGCCGTGCTCGTCGGCGAACGCTCGGAGGGCGTCGGCCTTGTCCTTGTTGCGGCCGTCGACGCTGCGCATCGACGCGTAGACCGTGTGCCCGTTCTTGGCGAGAAGGTGGGCGGTATCACGGCCGAAGCCGCTGCTGGTGCCGGTGATCAGGACGACGGACTTGTGCTGGGACATGTTCAGCTCCTTGGGGAGAGGACTCGGGTGGGTGCGGTGAAACGGAAATACTGGATCGTTTATTCAAAAAAATGACATGCAGATCGTCGTGCAGGCAGAACGTGAACGTTTCCTTCCGGAGGCGTTAGGCGATGAGCGACGCGGCGGTCCGCGTGACGTTTTCGATGTACTCGCGGTCGACGCCGCCCTTGCCGAGCGTGGCGACGCCCTGGGAGATCGCCAGCAGCGTGTGGGCAAGGGCTCTCGGGTCGGCCGAGGCGGCGAGGTCGCCCTCGGTCTGGGCTCGGCGGAGGGCGTCTTCGATCGCGTCGCCGAGGGTGCCCAGGTGGCGTCGGTGCAGGGCGTCGAGCTCGGCGTCTTGGGCGCCGAACTCGGCGAGGCTGTTGGTCAGCATGCACCCCCGCTGGCACGACGTGTTCTGGTCGTGCCACGCCTGGAAGAGGTCGAGCAGGTGGTCGCGGGCCCGGCCCGGGCCCCGAAGCTTGTCGGTCAGGGCGGCCATGCGGGCGTCGAGGTAACGGCTCAGGGCGGCGTGGAAAAGTTGTCGCTTGTCTCCGAACGCGTTGTACAGGCTCTGCCGGCCGATGCCCATCGCGGCGACGAGGTCGGCCATCGACGTGGCTTCGAAACCCTTGTCCCAGAAGACCTCGAGGGCCGCGTCGAGCGCGTCGCACTCGATGAACTTCTTGGGACGGCCGGGTGGCATGGTTCCAGTATCTCCCATTTAGAACGAATAGTCAAGAAATGGGCCGATTATTTAGAATGAATGTTCTAAAAATATGCTCCGGGTCCCCTTCGGCGTCTTGGTGGCGAGCCGGTGGGTTGACGACGGGGCCCAAAGGCCGCAGACTGCGATGGGGCGTGGATGTCGCGGGCTCGGCGGTGGGTCGAGCCCTAACGTTGCGACCCGGCGGCGGAGAGCCGTGGATCGCCCCAGCACGCTCGACGCGAGGCCCGCACGTGGGTTGTTCGAGCAGAATCTGAAGCGGAGACAGGTCGCATGGCTGCACGGAGCGGTGCCGGTGTTGGTGTCGTCATCACGATCTCGATCTTGGGCGTGGTTGCGTTCGGGTTCTTCATCGGCACGTTGATCTTGTGGGGCAACCTGTCGAAGACGCATCAGGCGCTCGAGCAGGAGCAGGCGGTCAACCGCGATTTCGTGACGGCGCCCGAGCGTGAGATCGAGCGGGTCAAGGAGCTTGTGGGCGAGGCGCGGAGCGAAAACGCGACGCTCGTGCGCTATCTCGTTGACTCGCAGGCCGATTTGATGGACGAGCTGACCGGCTTCCGCGAGGACTCGGTCGAGGAGTTCCTGGGCAAGACGCAGCAGCTCGTGATCGGCGTGCCGAATGTGAGCGAGCGGACGCTTGCGGAGGCGATCCAGACCAACGGGCACATCTTCGGGGTGCTCGAAGACCTGAGCCGCCAGGCGACGGCGTTCGACGAGCGGGCGATCGCCGCCGAGGACGCGCGGGACGACCTTGAGGACGAGCTGCGCGAGCGGATCGAGGAGTTCGACGCGTTCCGCGACTCGCAGGTGATCGCAACGCGCGACCTGCAGCGGCAGATCGACGACCTGCAGCGCGACGCCGAGGACTACCGCGAGGGCATCCTCGTCAGGAGCAGGTGTACGCCGAGCGGCTGGACACCTTCGAGCGCGAAGCGACCGCCCGCGAGGAGAACCTCCGGGCGCGTCTCGAAGAGCTCGACCGCGCGAACCTGCTGCTGCAGGACCAGGTGAGCCGGTACCGCCAGGACGAGCGCGACGCGGGCGAGACGCTCCAGCCGCTGCCCGAGGCGGCGCTGGTCGACGCCCGGGTGATCGAGGTGGCTCCGGCCGACCGCGAGGCGTGGGTCAGCCTCGGCAGCTCGGACAACGTCGTGCTCGGCATGCGGTTCAGCGTCTACGGCGACCCGACGCTCATCCGCCCGGACGCCAACGGCGACTACCCGCCGGGCAAGGCTTCGGTCGAGATCATCTCGATCGAGGACGAGACCGCCCGGGTCCGCATCTTGACTGAGGCGCGGGGCAACCCGGTGGTCGAGGGCGACGTGATCGCCAACGCCGCGTACGACCCGTCGAAGGTGTACAAGTTCATGGTGCTTGGCAACTTCATCTCCAGCGGCAACCGCGAGGCGACGCCCGGCGGGGCCGAAGAGCTGAGGGCGCTCGTCTCGGGATGGGGCGGCGACGTGATCGACGAGCTGTCGGGCGACGTCGATTTCCTGGTGCTCGGCGAGCGGCCGCGGATCCCGCCGCAGCCGCCGGTCGACGCGCCGATCAACGTGTTCGACGAGTTCCGTCGGCAGGAACGCAAGGCCGAGCGGTACGACCTGATGCTCGAGTACGCCCGCGCGACATCGATCCCGGTGCTGAACCAGAACCGCCTGTTCACGCTGATCGGCGGCGAGCCGTCGCGGACGCGCTGAGCCGCCGGGCCGACCGCTGATGGGCTCGACCCCCGCCTTGCTGCAAGAAGCCGTGGTGGGCGCGGTGCGCGGCGTGTCGATCCCGCTCTCGATGCTCGGCGTCGAGGCGACCCGCTCGATGATCTCCGCGGCCGGGCCGGCGTTCGCCTCGTTGCCCTTCAACCGCCGGCGTCTTGCCAAGACGCGCGATCGCATCGCGTTCGCGTTCCCGGACTGGCCGGCCGACCGCGTCGAGCGGACGGCGCGGCGCGTCTGGGAGCACCTGGGCTCGATCGTCGCGGAGACGGTCTTCACGCCGCGGCTGATGAACGCCGACGCCTGGAGCGGGCAGGTGATGACGGGCGACATCGGGCCGGCGTTCCGCGAGATCATGAGCGGCCGCCCGACGGTGCTCGTCACGGGGCACCTGGGCAACTTCGATCTAGCGGGCACGACGATGGCGCTGCTGGGGATGCCGGTGCACGCGTTGTTCCGCCCGCTTGATTCCGAGCCGCTGGACCGGTGGGTCCGCCGGACGCGCGAGGCGCGGGGCATGCGTGTGGTCGACAAGTTCGGGGCGCTGCGCGACCTGCCGAGCCTGGTGTCGGGCGGCGCGGTGCCGACGTTCGTCGCGGATCAGAACGCGGGGGACCGGGGGCTCTTCGTGCCGTTCTTCGGCCGGCTGACGAGCTCGTACAAGTCGATCGCGCTCCTGGCGATGCGGTTCGGGGCGAGCGTGGCGGTGGGCGGCGCGGTGCGGCTGCCGCCCGACGACCCCGGTTTCTCGGGCGGCGGCGCGGGCGGCCGCGGGTTCGACCGGCTCGGGCTGCGGGTCGAGCTGTCCGACGTCTTCGGGCCCGAGGAATGGTCGAAGCATCCGGACCCGGTGTTCTATATCACCGCGCGGTACCGGCACAGCCTCGAGCTGCTGATCCGCCGCTTCCCGGAGCAGTACTTCTGGATGCACAACGTCTGGAAGAGCCGGCCGAGGCACGAGCGGCTGAACCGGGCCGTGCCCGGTACGCTTCGCAACAAGCTGGAGGCGCTTCCGTGGCTCGGCGAGTCTGGGGCGTCGGGCATCATCGAGCAGAGCCGGCGCGACGCGGAGTGGCTCGCGGCGAACGGGGTGGCCAGGCTGCCTTAGGGTTTCCGGTCGGCGGGGGTGCGTGGAAAGGGACCGAACAGTGAGCAGCGATGCGACTCCTGAACCGAGCAGGCCTGAACCGAGCAGGCCTGAACCGAGCAGGCCTGAACCGAGCAGGCCCGAACCGAGCGGGCCCGAACCCCTGGCCGACGAGATCGATCTCGAAGGGCTGAGCGTGCTGGTGGTCGACGACGACCCCGAGATCCGCGACTCGTTCGAGGCGGCGTTCCTCGCGTCGGGGGCCGAGACCGAGACGGTCGGCGATGGGAACGACGCGGTCCGCATCTGCCAGGAGGACCCGCCGCACCTGGTGGTCCTGGACATGATGCTGCCGGGCCGGTCGGGCTTCCTGGCGCTCGAGAAGATCAAGGGCCGCGAGGATTCGCCGCGGGTGATCATGGTGACGGCCAACGAGGGCAAGCGGCACCAGGAATACGCCGAGGCGATCGGCGTTGACGCGTACCTGCAGAAGCCGGTCCCGCTCGACGAGCTGCTGCGGACCGCGCTGCGTCTGTGGAAGGAAGGCTGAGCGGTGGGCCGGAAGCGGCAGCTCGTGGTGTTTCGGGCTCGTGACGAGGACCGCCCGGTCAGCGAAGACACGGGCGACCCGGCGATGCCCGAGCCGCTCGGCCAGCCGCGCGAGGTGCTCGGCGTGCTGAGCCGGTTCAACACCGCGCCCGACGGCGGCCGATCGCTCGGGGCGGACGGCGGCCCGAGCGTCGCGTCAGCCACGACCACACTGCACGGCCCGGGCCTGATCGCCGAGTTCCCGGGCGGGCCCGACGGACGCGACCCGATCTCGCAGGTCATGGTGACCGTGATCGAGGAGGACATGGCTTGGCCCGTGCTCAGCCGCCTCTGCCGAGAGACGGGCTGGCGGCTGCAGGATGTCGACAGCGGGCTGACCTTCGGGGGCTGACCCCCCCCCACACACCACACCCCCACGCCCCCCACGCCCCCCACGCCCCCTACGCCACCCGACGCCCCTTGCGGCCGCGCGGCCGATACGATCGCGTATGCCGACTTACGTGTACGAGCTGTTAGACGACCAGGGTGAGGGCACGGGCGAGCGCTTCGAGCACGTCGCGCCGATGTCGGCCGACGCGCTCAAGAAGCACCCGGAGACGGGGCAGGCCTGCCGACGGGTGCCCGCGGCGTTCGCCGTCGCCGGCGACTGGTCCGACATCAAGTCTAAGAGCAAGCTGAGCAACAAGAACCTCGAGCGGCTCGGCTTTACCAAGTACGAGCGGAAGGGCTCGGGCTACATGGAGCGCGTCGCGGGCAAGGAAGGCCCGAAGTCGATCAGCGCCGATGATTGACCGGCGGGTCATCCGTGGGGTTGCGTGCGCGGCGGCCGCTTCGGCGGCGCTCGCGGGCTGCGGCGAGCGGGGCGAGGCGCCCGAGTCGGTCCGCGCGACCCGCGTCGTCAACGCGTCGGGCGACCGCATCGTGACCTACCAGGCGTACTTCGACGACGGCGTGGTGACGTACCTCGACTTTGAGCCGTTCGGAGAGCCCGAGATGATCACGTGGGCACGGGGGGACGAGGAGCGGGTGCTGCTCGCGTCGGGCTTCGAGCCGCCGGCGACGCCGCGCGGCGGACCCGAGCCGGGTGCGATCGGCGAGGCGGACCTCGCCGCGTTCGCCGTGGTCGCGCGCGGCGTCGATGTCTCGACCACGCCCTGGGTCTCGGCGGGGCACGGCGTGAACGCGTCGCCCAACCTGGACTAACGGCCTTGGCAACGCACGGCGAGGCGGACGGGCGTCGGTACCCGGTGATCTGCGGGCCCACGGCCGGGGGCAAGTCGCGCCTCGCCGTCGAGCTCGCGCAGGCGCTCGTTGCCGCCGGCCGACCAACCGAGATCGTCTCGGCGGATTCCATGCAGGTCTACCGCGCGATGGACATCGGGACGGCCAAGCCGGACGCCGACGAACGCCGGGGTATCGAGCACCACCTGATCGATGTCGTCGAGCCGACCGAGCGGTTCAGCGTGGCCGACTGGCTCGGGCGTGCCCGGCCGCTGATCGACGCGCTGCGCGACCGGGGCATCGTGCCGGTCGTCGTCGGCGGGACGCACCTGTACGTGCAGGCGCTGCTCGACGGGCTCATGGACGGCCCCGAGCCGGACGAGCGGCTGCGGGCGACGTTGCGGGCGATGGCCCCGGGCGAGCGGCGGACGGAGCTGGAGCGCGTCGACCCGGCCGCGGCCGCGCGGATCCACCCCAACGACGAGCGGCGGACCGTCCGCGCGCTCGAGGTCTTCCGGCAGACCGGCGTGCCGATCTCTGAGCACCAGAAGCAGTGGGGGGCGGGCACTGGGGCGGGCGTTGAGGCGGGGCAGGGCGGGGACGCGGTGCTCATCGGGCTCGATTGGACGAGCGAGGGGCTCAACCGGCGGATCAACGCCCGCGTCCGCGGGATGGTCGCGGATGGGCTCGAGGGCGAGGTGCGTGCGTTGTGGGAGGCGGGCCGTCTGGGGCCTCAGGCCGGCGAGGGCCTCGGGTACAAGCAGTTCGTCGCGAGCTTCGAGGGCCGGTGTACGCGCGACGAGGCCGTCGAGCGGATCAAGATCGAGACCCGCCGGTTCGCGAAGAACCAGCGGACCTGGCTGAAGCGGCTGCGGCAACGGCCCGGTTCGCGGTGGCTCCAGCCCGAACGCGACGACGACCTGGTCGCGGCCGCGGGGTCCGTCCTCTCCGGATGAGGGCCGGGCTGGGTGTTAAAAACCTAGTAAAGACCAATCAAATGAGTGAGGAAAAGCAAAGTCCCGGCGTCGTAGTTGACAAGCGGCGGCGCTGGAGGTTTTGTCTGGCCTCCGGGGCCCGTCGGCGGACCGGTCGGGCTATGGCAAAGAAGACGGCGAAAAAGTCGACGCGGAAGACGTCCAAGAAGGCGGGCGCGACCGCTCCGCGTGGCAAATCCGCCTCGGGACGCGGGCCCGGCAAGGGCCTCGGGTACAAGGCGGGCGATGCGACGGGCAAGGACCTGGTCATCGTCGAGAGCCCGGCCAAAGCCAAGACCATCAACCGGTACCTGGGCGACAAGTACGTCGTGCTGGCGAGCGTCGGGCACGTCCGCGACCTGCCCAGCAAGGCGCCCAAGGGCAGCAAGCAGCCCGTGCCGGGCGTCGACCTGGAGAAGCGGTTCACCCCGAGCTACGAGGTGATGTCGGGCAAGGACGCGGTGGTCAAGGACCTCAAGCGGGCCGCGAAGGATGTTGCCAAGGGCGGCGGCGAGGTCTGGTTCGCGACCGACCTCGACCGCGAGGGCGAGGCGATCGCCTGGCACCTTGCGCAAGAGCTCGGCGTTGAGCCGAAGACGGCCAAGCGGGTGATCTTCCCCGCCATCACCAAGTCGGAGATCTCCAAGGCGTTCCAGAAGCCGCACGCGATCGACCTCGACCGCGTCAACGCGCAGCAGGCGCGGCGGATCCTCGACCGGATCGTGGGCTACCAGGTCTCGCCGCTGCTCTGGAAGAAGGTCGCCCGCGGGCTGAGCGCCGGGCGCGTGCAGTCGGTCGCGGTGCGGCTGATCGTCGAGCGTGAACGCGAGATCATGGCGTTCGTGCCCGACGAGTACTGGGCGATCACCGCGAACTTTGCCCTGAGCGAGGTCGACGCCGGGGAGCACGCGGCCGCGTGGGCCGGGTTCCTCGCAGAGACCGACGAGCGGGGCAACGCCCCGACGCTCAAGAGCCAGAACGCCTGGCTCGCCGATCGCGGCGCGATCAAGGCCGACCTCGTCGAGCTCGACGGCCAGAAGTTCGAGATCCGCTCCGAGTCGGAGGACGAGGACCTGACCGACCGGGTCGTGGCCGTGGCGGAGGCGGCGGGGCTGACGGGTATCGAGACGGGCGTCGAGCGTGACGAGCACGGCCGCGGCCCGGCGCGCTTCCGCCGCACGGTCACGGGCACGGTCGACGTGACGACGCCCTACCGGGTGACGAAGATCGAGACAAAGCGGACGACGAGCCGCCCGGCGCCGCCGCTGATCACGTCGACGCTGCAGCAGCAGTCTTCGAACCGGCTGGGGATGGCGGCGCAGCGGACGATGCGCGCCGCCCAGGGGCTCTACGAGGGCATCGAGCTGCCTGGCGAGGGCCCGGTCGGGCTGATCACCTACATGCGGACCGACTCGACGCACGTCGCGCCCGAGGCGGTCCAGTCGGCCCGCAACTTCATCACCGACCAGTTCGGCCCGGACTACCTGCCGGACAAGCCCAACGCGTATTCGTCGAGCAACAAGGGCGCGCAGGAAGCGCACGAAGCGATCCGTCCCACCTCCATGGCCTACCCGCCCGAGAAGGTCAAGCGGGCGCTGCGCGACGACCAGTTCAAGGTCTACAAGCTGATCTGGGACCGGTTCGTGGCGAGCCAGATGACGTCGGCGAAGTGGGACTCGACGGGGGTGACGATCGAGGGCGGGCGGGGCGCGACGCTCGCGTTCCGCGCGACGGGCCGCAAGCTGGTCTTCGACGGGTTCTACCGGGTGATGGGCGTGCCCACGGCGAGCGACGAGCAGACCCTGCCGGCGATCGAGGAGCAGCAGCCGTTGTCGCCGTTCGCGCTCGACGCTTTGCAGAAGTTCACGAGCCCGCCGCCGCGGTACACGGAGGCAAGCCTGATCAAGACGCTCGAGTCGGAGGGCATCGGCCGGCCCTCGACGTACGCGTCGATCATCCAGGTGGTGCAGGACCGCAAGTACGTCGAGCAGCTCGAGCGGCGGTTCCACGCGACGGACCTGGGCATGGTGGTGACCGACAAGCTCGTCGAGGCGTTCCCCGAGATCATGGACGTGGGCTACACCCGCGACATGGAGGGCCAGCTCGACAAGGTGGAGGACGAGCACCTCGACTGGATCGACATGCTCGAGCGGTTCTACGGGCCGTTCAAGCGGGCGCTGGCCGAGGCGGAGGAGAACCTCAAGCACGCCAAGGCCGAGATCCAGCCCGCGCCCGACGAGTACCGCTGCCAGAAGTGCGGCTCGACGCTCGTGTACCGCTTCGGCAAGAACGGGCGGTTCCTGAGCTGCTCGACCTACCCGGAGTGCAACTACGCATGCCCGTGCGACCGCGACGGGAAGCCGCGGCCGGCTGAGTTCGTGAACGTGCGTTGCCCGAAGACGGGTCGCCCGATGACCAAGAAGACGGGCCGGTTCGGGCCGTTCATCACGACGCTGCTCGAGGACGGCGAATCGAACGACGTGGGGATGATACTGAACATCGACAAGAAGGGGTTCGTGGTCGCGCCGTCGCCGCCGCCGCTGCTGACCGACCTCGAGTGCGAGAAAGACGGCGGGAAGCTGAACCTGCGTGACGGTGTGCGCGGGCCGTGGCTGGGCTGCAGCAACTTCCCCAAGTGCCGCGGGCGGGGGAAGTGGGCCGAGCTGCCCGACAAGCAGAAGGCCGGGCTCGAGGCGGCGCTCGAGAAGCACATGGCCGAGCACCCGATCCCGATCATCGAGACGCTCGACGGCAGGGCGCTCACCGACTCGAAGGGCAAGCCCGCGAAGGACGCGCCGCCGGTCGACCAGCTGCTGATCGAAGACCCGGCCGACGTGGCGACCAGCTCGGTCGGTTAACGGGCCGGTCCGGACCGAGCCGCCGGATCAGGATGGGGCCGTGTCTAGAGTCGGCCCCGTGCCACCCGGCGATGCTCAACCCGGTCTGCGTCAGCGATTCATGTACCTGATGGATCGGGTGGGGATCGTGCGCGACTGGGCCCCGATCGGCATCGGTGCGGCGATCGGCTCGCTGACCGGCCTCGGCGCGGTCGGCTTCGAGCGGGCTCTGCATTGGTTTGAGCATGCGGTCGAGCGGGGGCACCACGCGATGGGCGACCGCGGCTTTGGGCTCTTTGGGCTCGTGCTCTTCCCGGCGATCGGCATGGGGCTCACGGGCTTGCTCGTGCACCTGTTCGCGGCGGAGGCGAAGGGCCACGGCGTGCCGCAGGTCATCCGGGCGATCCTGACCCGGGGCGGCGTGATCTCGCCGCG
>JBCBZP010000021.1:0-47287 GCA_039815285.1 Planctomycetota bacterium | reverse complement strand
GTACTTTTTTGTTTTCAAGTGTTTTTACCCCACATCTCTGATACGTTTGTTGCAAGAATCATTTCTATTCTCATTCTTTTGCTAATTTTTCCAGTGAACCTATTGTGCTCGAGATACTTTGGCCGGAAGTTTGCACTCCGAGCTTATCGGCAAGCGCGCCGAACACACCCGCCGTGCATGATGTGTTCGTACGCCCTCGAACCAGATTCTACTATGTGCCCCGAATGCGGCTGTAAAACATGCTTAAACGTCCGTGATACCTGGCGTAACGTGGGTCTACTGTTGAAAAGAGCGCGTATATGGATATAAAAATGTATCCCTGAAATATATAGAAGATGGTATGTTGTGTAGAGATATTACCAGTGTTATGGCTGGTGGTATATTCTGTCGGCAGTATCTGCCTGTGCGAAGATAGGATATGACTTTGGGCATGCATTCGTACTGCGCTAGGGGTTGCGTATTAGTATCGATAAAGCCACTTTTTAGTTGAAGAGTTGGGGGACCAGGGCCCGTAGACCATCTTTGTATTTGAATAAATCCCGGCACACCCTAAACGCGGTGTGTGGAGAATTTTTGGCGTTAAATCAGTGTATCTCACTAAAAAGCTTATTAAATATATGATTTTATATAATATATTATTATTAATTATACTTGTTATCTACTATACGATATACTCTATGTTGAATTTGACAGGCTTGTTGAGATTTGTCCCGTCGCTGTTCTTCCTTCTGGTATTTCCAGCGAACCTATTTTTCTCGCGATACCTGGGCCGGATATTCGCACGTATCGCTTACAGGCACGCTCGCAGCCAGAAGCCACCCTGTACGGCCTGCGGCTATCTGTTGGATCGGCAGGCGTTCGCTTGCCACGAGTGCGGTGAGGTGTTCGGCCTCGAAAGGCGACACCTCTGGTGGAAGGCCGCGCGGAACTTCAGATCTATGCGGTCATTTTTTTAGATGATACAGCGTCGTGTTTAACCGCGTCGGTCGGCCTGGGTTTATGGTGTTGCGGTGATCGGTAACAGGGACGTCTTGGCTTGATATACAGTGTTGTTTGATATACTTGTACATTGTGCGATCAATGTTCATGACTATGTGTAATTACTTCTGGTAAACTTTGATGCCTTGTCGATGTAATTGTGGCTCTCTTATTCATATTTGTAATTATTCTATCATGCTCTTTTTTTCGATGCTGTGACCGAAGGTTTTCGCGTCTGTTATGCTGCCAGGCCCGGGCAGCAAGTCCGCTTTGTGCCGTGTTTTCGTGCGTCCTTGACCCGGATTCTCGTGCGTGGCCTGAATGCGGTTTGAAACGGATCAGGGAATCCGTCGTGTGTGTCGAAACGATGGTCGCCTCTTCAAGTGAACGCGGTTCTGGATCTCAAAGCTCGGATACAGAAACGATCTGCCAAGAAGGTCCATCGGAGCGTGAGGTGTGTGCTGTTCGCGGATGTTGTCCTGGTGGTTCGTGCTAGGGGCTGGCGAGGTAGCTGAGCAAGTCTTTGACTACCCAGCTCATCGCAAGCTTCGCGGGCTTGGTCGCCCCGCCGATGTGCGGCGAGAGGTGGACGTTGTCGATGTCTAACAGCGGGTAGGTCGCGTCGAAGGGCTCGGGGTCGTGTACGTCGAGCATGGCGCAGGCCGCGGGGTGGTTGATGAAAAACTCGGCGCAGGCATGCGCATCAACCACCAACCCCCGCGCGGTGTTGATGAACACGACGTCGGACTTCATGCGCCCGAACGCGTCGGCGTCGATATGGTGGCGGTTCTCGGTCCGCTCGTCGATATGGACTGAGACCAGGTCGGCGGTCGCCAGCAGCGTGTTCCGATCGACGCGTGCCGCTCCCTCGATCATGATCGACGGGTCGAGGTCGCAGTAGACAACACTCGAGCCAAAGCCCAGCGCCGCCCGGCACACTCGGGAGCCGACGTGCCCAGCGCCCAGCACGCCCACCGTCATCGACCCGAGCTCTCGGTCGGCCGTGACCTCTTCTCGGTACTTCTTCCAGTCGGGCAGGGTCATGGGCTGCTCGAGGAAGAACCGCGGCCGCAGCCCGTCGAACGCGAACGCGAAGACCAGCTCGACCACGGCCTGTGCGTTCGCACCGGGCGTCGTGAACACCGCGACGCCCCGCTCGCGGCAGGCCGGCTGGTCGACGTTGTCCAGCCCGACGCCCGGGCGGGCCACGGCTCGAAGCTTCGGCGCCTTGGCGAGCAATGCCCGGTCAACCCGGGTGTACGAGCGGATGATCAGCCCCTCGGCGTCGGCCAGGTGCCGGTCGAAGTCGGGCTCTGAGAAGTGGACGCGGCGGAGATCGGTCCGTTCGGCGAGCCAGGTCGCGGGCTCGGGCTCGAGCTCCTCGGCGAGCACGATCACGGGCCCGGCTTGGTTTGAGGGCTTTGCCACGATCGAGATTAGTCGCTGCGGAACGCGTTGTCCTCGGGCCGCCTGTCAGCGGAAGGACAGGCCGCGGGAGATCACTCGGCGGGTTCGATGATCGCGGTCATCGAGCCCACGCACTCGGACACGAGCTGGTCGACGCCGAAGGCCCGCACCTGCTCGGCCTTCAGTTCTGCGAGTTCGCGGTGCGTCGTCCGGAGCACGGCCCGGCCGTCCTCGTCGACCGCCTTGGCGATCTGGAACGCCTGCTCCAGCGGATGGGCAAAGAGGTCCATCGCGAGCCGCACCACGTAGTCGTAGGTGTGGTCATCGTCGTCGAGCAGCACCACGTTCCAGGGCTTCGGCCACTCGCTCTCGGTCGACTGGTCCGTGGTCGTGTCATAGACGGGCATGGTGGATGCTTCGCTCATAGTTTCATCTTTATCAGGCAAAGTCCCCGTGTCGAGCTTGAAGCCTTGATGGTTGACATAAATATCGAGAAATACGGCGTTGTACATCTCAGAGAAAGAGCGGCAGTTGCCGATACTGTGATGCAGCCCCGTGCGTTTCCAGGGCTCACAAGCCAGTGTCCGGGCGGGCTGAGGCGGCCCGCTCGGTCTTTGATTGGGCTTTTCGTTCAGATTCAATAATGAAAATCACGAGGTCCGTGAACACCGCGGGACCTCGGTGGTATAGCCAAAGTGTCTTCTCTCTCCTCCGCCGAAGCCCAGGTTCATCTTGGGCTTCGGTGTTTCTTTGCATACAAGGAAAGAACGATTTTTCTGAAGCCACTATGAATCGCGAACGCGTCCTTGGGCAGCGTCAAAGATATCCTTTATATCGTTGGCACATTCCGGAGTTGTCCAGCACATCACCCACTTCCGATTGATTCGAAACGCAAGACGCGATATTGGGACGATCCATACGTGTCCCACCTCTAAACGAACTTCTTCAATAGGTCGCTGTTCCTGTGGCCCGAACCGCCAGTGTACATGAACAGTGTCTGGAAAAATTTGTATTTGCGACGCGGTGAGTGGTGCGAAGAGGAAAAAGAGAACATAGATAGTTGTTGGGAAAATACCGGAAATGAGTACAAGCTGAACAGCAAATGAATCTAGTTGAAGCCCAAACACCACCAAAAAATAAAGGAAAATAGCCCAAGCTTCAAATAGTGATAACAATACGTAAAAAGAAAAATGTGGACGATCGATTGTCATAAAAAGAGTCCCGTTGCATACTCCTCATCGGGGCGATTTGTTGGTATATTATGGAGTATTTCCGACACCGCAAACACGAATCTGAAGGTTCTTGAGAGCCGTGTCCCGACAGGCCGTGTCGTTCGCTTGGGCAGTCTTTTGGTCAATGAATGCATCCGTCAAGGTCGTAGCTTCAAGCAGTATGCCGCTTGTAATAACACCGATGCCCGGACCTTGTGCGGCTGGGATGAAAAATAAAACTACGCCAGCAGCCTTTGTCAGCTCACCCGCAATCATGCCTTTTATAATGTTCCCTTCAATGTTTCTCATATCTTTCATTGTTGATGTCTGCAACGGGGTCATTGGCCAAGAAGCCCGCGGCCCACACGTTGTAATCGTCGCCGGCTAAGAAACCATCATGGTTTTGATCAGAAACACACTGTGCTGATGCTGGCAAACATACTGAGAGACATGCAGCGGCGAGAACTTTACGTTGAATATAATGCATAACGGCTCACTTAATGAATAACAACTAGCTTCGGTTCACGTTAATAAGGGCTGTCAAGGGCTGTCAAAAACTTTTGTCAGCGACCTGCGGCGCCATCGGCCATGGTTCACAGGCGTGCCCGTTGATGCTCGTGCCACCCTGGATGACGGTCGGAATGGTCCGCAGGAAGTCGTGGGGGAACGCCAGCCGCTGGTGGCTTGCTTTCTCGAGCTTCTCGGTGTGCTCCGGTGTCAGTTCGACGGCGAGCGCGCCGAGATTGGCGGTGAGCTGGTCCATGGTGCGGGCGCCGATGATCGTGCTCGTGACGGCGGACCGGTCTTGGACCCACTTGAGGGCCGCCTGGGCGGGCGTGCAGCCGACCGATTCGGCGACCTCGACGAGCGCGTCGATGATGGTGAAGCCGCGATCGTCGATGTCGCGTGTCCACGAGGCGCCGCGGCCCTCGGCCTGGTCGATCTTGTCGCGGGTGTACTTGCCGGTGAGGATGCCGCCCTTGAGCGGGCTCCAAGGGGTGACGCCCAGCCCGAGCTCCTCGGCCATGGGCAGCAGCTCGCCCTCGACCGAGCGCTCGATGAGCGAGTACTCGATCTGGATCGCTGCGAGCGGCTCCCAGCCGCGGAGCGTGCAGAGCCCCTGCGCGTGGGCGCAGAGCCAGGCGGGGTGGTCGCTGAGCCCGAGGTACCGCACCTTGCCCTGGCGCACGAGGTCGTCGAAGGTGCGGAGGGTCTCCTCGATCGGCGTGTGCTTGTCGTGGAAGTGGGCCCAGAGCAGGTCGATGCGGTCCGTCTTGAGCCGGCGGAGCGACTCCTCCACCGCGTTCATGAGCGCGAGGCGCCCGCCCCCGCCGCCGTTGGGGTCGCCCTCGAACATGTTGCCGGTGCACTTGGTCGCGATGACGAGCCGGTCGCGTTTCGCCGGGTTATTGCTCAGGTGCTCGCCGAGGATGTGCTCGGAATGACCTTTGGTGTAGATGTTGGCGGTGTCGATGAAGTTGCCGCCGCGGTCGAGATACGCGTCGGTGATCTTGACCGAGTCCTCGGGCGTCGAGCCCCAGCCCCATTCCTTTCCGAAGGTCATGGTGCCCAGGCACAGGGGGCTCACGCGCAGGCCCGTGCGGCCGAGCGTGACGTAGTGGTCAAGGGCTGTAGCGCCGTGGCTGTGGGCAGAGGCAGAGGCAGAGGCAGGGGTGGGGGTGGGCATCGTGGTCGTTCCTTCTTCGGTTGCCTTGAGGTTGGCTTCGGTTGCCTGGGGCTGGTGTGCGAACTTGTTTGCCGACGCGACGCGGATCACGAGAGCGTTGCCGAGAAGATGTGTGGCTTTGGGAAGGCGAGCTCTCCCTCTTGCTTTTTTCTTACTCTTGTCCCACCTGCCCACCATCAACACACACCGTTCGGGCACAATATCGTTGCAAGAGTCCGAGGGGTGGCGCCGCTCTTTCGGGTCAGCGTCGTGTGCCGGAGGAGCACCCCCCGCAACATGGTGATCGAGACCTCTGTCATCAAGCCGGGGCTCGCCTTGGCCGGCGGCGTCGTGCAGGACACCGGTAGATCCGATCGGTGGCTCGGAGCGGCGTCTGCACCCGACCCCATCGGGGCTGCCGAACGATGACCGCGAGGACAACAACGGTCGTGGCTCCTGGTGCGAGCGAGTGAATCGCTGCGATCGCGAGGACGCGGCGAGGCGACGGGGAGGCCCACGGCGGACCGGGCTCGGGCACGATGTCAACGAAACAAGCAGGGCAGCCTAAAAGCAGGGCAGCCCCTCGGTGACGATCCAGAGCCGACCGAAGATCGGCTGCTCGGTCCTTATAAGAGCCCGGGAACTGCGTTTCGGGACGTCGCGTTGCGCCTGAACGAAACGAGCAGCGTGGATGGCGCAAGCTGTGCGGTGTTTGCAAGTGCGAGTCCACGATCTACGGCGTTCGACCGTGGTCATCGCCGACCGTACAACCGATGCTTCGATGTGTTGTTTGAGGAGACCGGCCGAGCGTGCGGATGCTTTGATCGGGCGACCCGTAGTGGGTCACCAGATGAAGGGAACCAGCAGCCTAGAGCGGAGGCGCCTGATGACGGTGCAATCGTTACGTGGGGCAGGATCGGCTGCCGGGACGGAAAGAGGTCTGAACGCCGTTGGTTCAACGAGCGAGGCCTTCACTCGGGTCCGCAACGCGCTGTTGGTCGGAGCGTCGCTCGGCGAACGCTCGCAAAGCTCTGCGGGGCTGACGTCTGGTCGGGGCGGCGATGATGCGGCCGTGGTCGGTCGGGTCGGTATCGGCGGCGGAGAGGTCCTTCGCCTCATCGAGCAGGACGTTCGAGCGGATGCAGTTGTCCGCCTCCTTCGCGAGAGCGATTCACCAAGGGTTCTCGATCGTGACCTGAGGTCGCAGGTGCGTCGGGCTGCTCTCAAGCGTGACGAGCGGCGGTCAGAACGGACCGAGCGCGAGCAAAGCGATCAGCGGACCCAGCGTCAGCGTGAGGCCGACGAGCGACAAGCTCCGTTGCCGGCAGGAAACGAAGCGTCCGCCACACGCGTTGATAAGACTCCGAGCGGCACGGATGGGCAGCGGTCGGTCGCCCGAGTGCTGATCGCCTCGGAGAACGCTGCGGCCGCGACCCTCTCGGTCGAGCTCACCCGGGTTGAGCAGGACCGCTCGGAAGCGGTCCGCGAACGCACGGACGCCGCGGGGTTCGAAACCGCAACGCGCGCTCTGGCCAGCGGGCCCTACGAGCCCGAACGGCTCGTCGAGCTGCTTGGCTGATCTCGGGCGTGCGATCGGCACTATCGAGCACCGTTTTCCGGGTCTGGCACGAGCGTCGGGCGGAATTCATAGAGAAAGAAGCGGTTGCGAGGGTCCCCTCTTCCGATATACTCGACACGATGCACGATAATTCCACCGCCAACAACCCGCCCCACCCAGACGCCGACGGACGGCTCGGCTCGGCCGTCGAGACCGGGGGCATCCGTGTGTCTGTGCAGCCGCGCTTCGTGCCCGAGCACTCCGACCCCGAGTCGGGCCGCTTCGCGTTCAGCTACCAGGTGAAGATCGAGAACGTGGGTTCTCGGACCGCGCGTCTGGTGCGGCGTCACTGGGAGATCGTCGACGCCGAGGGCGACCGCAAGGTCGTCGACGACGAGGGTGTCGTGGGCGAGCAGCCGCTGCTTGGCCCGTGCGACGCGTTCGAGTATGCGAGCTGGTGTCCCCTCGAGACCCGCTGGGGCACGATGGAAGGCTTCTACACGCTCGAGCGTGACGACGGCTCGACGTTCGACGCCTCGATCGGACGGTTCTACCTCGTCGCGGGCGATGTGCCGACCGATGACGCCGTGTCGGTGTGAGCGTCCGACCAGCTCGGTCCTAAGAACTCGCTTAGTTTCCGCCGGATCAGGTCGCGCTGGGTCCAGGGGATGAAGTGTCCCTCGCCCTCGAGGATCACGACCTCGACCCGGTCGACGTGCGCGAACACGCGGGTCATGTAGTCGACGTTCTCGACGGGGACGAGGCCGTCCTCGGTGCCGTGGATGATCAGGACGGGGCAGCGGACGTTGGCGAGCACACGGCGGAGACGGCGGGTTTGTTCGGGGGCCGCGAGGATCTCGTCGTTACTGTGGCGCATCGCCCGGCCGATGAGGCGGCGGGTGAGCCACGTGTCGGCCGCGTGGTTGAACCACTTGGGCTCTTCGAGCTCGGGGTCGAGCGAGCCCGAGAGGATGACGACCGCGCCGACGCGGCCGGGCTGATCCGCGGCGACCCGCGCGACGATCGGCCCGCCGAGCGAGTGCCCGATCAAGACGGGCCAGCGTTCGCGGCGCTCGGTGAGCAGCGGCTCGATCGCGCGGGCCTGGTCTTCGAACGAGGGCAGGGGCACGGGCTTAGAGCCGTCGGTCGGCGCCGTCTGACCGAAGCCGGGGCGGTCGATGGAGACCGCTTCGAAGCCGGGGATCGGGTCGCGGAGGTCGTCGGCGAAGGCGGTCGCGTCGCCGGGTGTACCGTGGACATAGACGAGGCGGGGTGCGCCCGGGTCGCCCGCGCGGAGGGCCGAGACGGACAGGCCGAGCTCGGGCACGCCGTAGGTGAAGCGTTCGAGCGACCGCATCTGCTTGGGCGACGTCGCCGGTCCGGGGATGCACCCGGTCAGCAGCGAGGTCGACCACGCGACGGCGAACGCCCTGGCTTCGCGGCCGAAGAGCCGGGAGCGGCGTGCTCGGCCCGGGTCCGAGTTTGGCGTGTCGCGGGCGAGGAACCGCCGCGTCATGGCGTCTGCTGAACGGCCGGCGTCGGCGTCGTGGGCGTCGCCGGGTCCGTTGCGGGAAGGGGGGTCGCGTTCTTGGCGGCGGCCGCGGTCCATTTGAAGAATCGGTTCCAGAAGACCCCGTTCGCCGAGGCCCACAGGCCACGGACGATCGGGCGGACGTGGGAGTCAACCCGCACGGTCATGTCGGTATTCGCGGGATCCTGTGCGTTGTCGGCGAGCCAGAACCGCAGCCGCGTGGGCCGGATCAGGCGGAGGCTGATCGCGTACGAGCCGTAGTAGTAGCTCAGGTCTCGGTAGTGACCGCGGCCGTCGGGCCCGGGGTTGATCTCGCCGATCTCGCCCGCGACGGCGAGGAACGGGCCGTGGTGGATGTTCTGGACGCCGGTCTCGAAGCCCGACCCGCCGTGGACGCCCGTACCGGGCACGAACTCGACGCGGAAGGGAAACACCTGGCCCTTGGTGAAGGTCTCGGGCGTGTTGAGCCACGCCCAGACCTTGTCGCGGGTGATGGGCAGGGTGATGGTCGCTTCGAACGAGTGGGGCTCGAACGGGGGCGGGGCCGTGCTGCGGACGGGCGGCGGCGCGGTGTTCTCGACTGGCGACGACGCGGCGGCCGCGGGGACAGCGGGGTCGTCAGGGGAAGCGGAAGGAGTGGGGGCCATGACGGTCTAGGGTTCGCCGATGTCAACGGCGGTCGATGCGGTTCTCTCCGAGCGATTCGGGATCGGTGCGCTTTACCCGGTGCAGCGCCGGGTGGTGGATCGGGTGCTGTCCGGGGGCGACGCGCTCGTTGTCTTGCCGACGGGCTCGGGCAAGAGCCTGTGCTACCAGCTCCCGGCGGTGCTCCGCGAGGGCGAGATGGACGACCCCGGGGTGTGCCTGGTCTTCTCGCCGCTGATCGCGCTGATGGAGGACCAGGTCGCGTCGCTCAAGGCCCGGGGCATCCGGGCGACATACATCAACTCGACGCTCTCGAAGAAGGAACGCGAACGCCGGCAGGACGCGGTGCGCGACGGCGCGTTCGAGCTCGTCTACGCAACGCCCGAGCGGATGGCCCGGCCCGGGTTCCGCGACGCGATCGAGACCGTCGGCGTGAAGCTGCTCGCCGTCGACGAGGCGCACTGCATCACCAAGTGGGGGCACGATCTGCGGCCCGCCTACCAGGAGATCGGGCGGTTCCGCGAAGAGCTGGGGCGGCCCGTGACCGTCGCGCTCACCGCGACCGCGACCCGCGAGGTGCGCGAGGACATCCTGCGGGTGCTCGGGACCGACGAGCGGGAGATGCCGCTGTTCGCCGAGCCGATCGAGCGGCCCAACCTGTCGCTCGACGCGGAGCAGATCTGGTCGGACGAGGACAAGGTCGCCGCGGTGCGGCGGGTCGCGGCGGCGAACGCGGGGACGGGCATCGTCTACTTCTCGCTGATCAAGGAGCTGGAGCGGTTCGTGCCGCTGTTGAGCCGGGCGCTCCCTCGGGGTGAGGCCGGTGGGTGTGAGGTCGGGGTGTACCACGGGAAGCTGCCGCCGCGGGAGAAGAAGCGGGTGTACGAGCGGTTCGCGGCGGCGACGCCGGGCGACCGGCTCGTGCTGCTGGCGACCAACGCGTTCGGCATGGGCGTGGACAAGCCCGACATCCGCTTCATCGTGCACGCGCAGATGCCCGGCTCGGTCGAGGCGTACTTCCAGGAGGTGGGCCGGGCGGGGCGTGACGGCGAGCCCAGCTCCTGCCTGCTGCTGATGAGCGAGGACGACCTGGCGGTGCAGACCGAGTTCACGCAGTGGCAGAACCCGGGGGCCGAGCTGCTGCTGGAGCTCGGCCGGGTCATGGCCGGGAGCGACCACCACGACTGGGACGCCGAGGAGCTCAGGCTCAAGGTGTTCGGCAAGGCGGGCGGGCACTCCAAGCGGGCGGTCATCGAGTACGCGATGATCGACCTGGAGAAGCGGGGCGTCGTCGAGCGGACGGGCTTCAGCGGCGAGCACGAGAAGGTCCGAGGCGAGGTCACGCGGTACCGGTTCGTCCGCCCGCTCGACGAGAGCGAGGTCGACCGCGACGAGATCGAAAACAAGCGGAAGCGCGACCTGACGCGGCTGCTGCGGGTGCTGGAGATGTCGCGGTCCGGGAATGTCCGCGGGTTCGTGAACGATTACTTCGAGGTGTAGCGGTCGGCTTGGGCAACGTCGCCCGAGCACAAACCGGGCGGGCGAACGGAGGGCGTGTGATGTCTGAGGGCGGCGTGCTGGTGAGCATCGGGCGGGAGCGGTACCGGACCGAGATCGCGTACGAGGGCGTGACCGACGCGGCCGGGCGGACGGCGTTGGCCGACGAGCCGGCCGAGCTGGGCGGGACGGGGCTCGGTCCCGGGCCGTACGAGCTGCTGCTGTCGAGCCTGGGCGCGTGCACGGCGATCACGCTGCGGATGTACGCCGACCGCAAGCGGTGGCCGTTGGAGCGCGTCGGTGTCGCGTTGAGCCACGAGAAGGTCCACGCGAAGGACTGCGCCGACTGCGAATCCACCGCGGGCACGATCGATGAACTCAAGATCGAGCTGGAGCTCGAGGGCGACCTGTCGGCCGAGCAGCGGGCGCGGCTCCTGGAGATCGCCCACAAGTGCCCGGTGCACAAGACGCTGCTGGGCGAGGTGAAGGTCCGCGTATCGGGCGATGCTCAGGGCGGCGTGTGATCGGGAACGTTTCGGAAAGGAGCGCGTGGTGGCGAAAGCGATGTGGAACGGTGCGACGGTTGCCGAGAGCGACGACCTGGTGGAGGTCGAGGGCAACCAGTACTTCCCGATGGACTCGCTGGACAAGCAGTTCTTCAAGGAGTCGGACACGTCGACGCACTGCCCCTGGAAGGGCGACGCGAAGTACTTGACGATCGAGGTCGACGGCAAGGTGAACGACGACGCGGCGTGGTACTACCCGTCGCCCAAGGACGGCGCCAAGGAGATTGCCGATCGCGTCGCGTTCTGGCGGGGCGTGAGCATCGAGTAGCGCCGGCTCGGTCGGGTCCGGCTCAGTCAGGCCGGCTCACGCGGGCCGGGCCGCGGATTCGCCCGACGGGTACGCGATGCGGCCGTGGTAGATCGCGGTCATCGACTTGGTGACCGATTCCGTGATCGTGACGAGCTCGCGGAGCGTGAGGGCGCACTCGTCGAACTGCCCGTCGTCGAGCCGTTTGCGTGCGATGGTCTTGACCAGGTTCTCGATGCGGGCGGGCGTGGGCTCGGTGAGGGCGCGGGCGGCGCTCTCGACCGCGTCGGCGAGCATCAGGATCGCGACCTCCTTGCTCGCGGGCTTGGGGCCCGGGTATCGGTAGTCGAACTCGTCGGGCCCTCGGGCGGAGCCCTTGGCGATGCCGCCGGAGGGTTCGCCGAGGACGACGTCGGTCTCGGCTTCCTTCACGGCCCGGTGGTAGAAGTACTCGACGAGCGTGGTGCCGTGGTGGGCCTCGATGAAGTGGTGGAGCGGTCGGGGGATCTGGAACTCGCGGGCGAGCTCGACGCCGTCCTTGACGTGCCCGACGATCACGAGCAGCGACATGGCGGGCGAGAGCTTCTCGTGCCGGTTCTCGCCGGGGGTCTGGTTCTCGATGAAGTACTCGGGCTTGTTCATCTTGCCGACGTCGTGGTAGAGGGCGCCGACGTAGGTCAGCAGGCTGTCGGCGCCGATCGCGTCGGCGGCCTGCTCGGCGATCGACGCGACGTTCAGCGAGTGGTTGTACGTCCCGGGGGCGCGCTGCTGGAGCTCGCGGAGCAGCGGCTGCTTCGGATCGCGCAGCTCGATGAGCGTCATGCCCGTGGTGATGTCGAACAGCGACTCGACGCTGGAAACGAGGGCGAGCGTGACGGCGGCGACGACGAGCCCGCCGAGCCCGGCCAGCGCCGCGTCGAACACCAGCTGCTCGAGCCCCTCGGGCAGGGGGCGGTCGACGATCGAGACGCTTGCCGTCGTCACGAGCAGCGCCGCGCCGACGACCAGCCCCGACCGCATGATGGTGCGGCGGTCTCGGATCTCCGAGAGCGTCCAGACGGCAGCGCCCACGCCGGTGAGCAGCAGCGCGAACGTGCCGACGGGCTCCTGGAGCGTGACGCAAACGAGCAGCGCGTGCAGCGAGCCGATCGCGAGCGCCGTGCGCTGGTCGTACGCGATGATCAGGATACTGGTGACGAGCAGGGTGGGGGCGAGGGCGGTCAGGCCCCAGAGCTGGGGCGCGGCCGCGGTGCCGAAGCCGGCCGCGGCGAGCCCGGTGAGCAGGAGCGCCGCGAGCCCGAGCATGCGGTCCGGATTGCGGTGGAGCTTGCGGTTGTAGCTGCCCGCGTATGCGGCGATGGCGATCGCGACCGCGATCACGGCGCCCGTCAGCGACAGCCGCGGCAGCAGCCGCAGCCACGCGGGGGCGGTGCGTTCGAACGCGTCGCGCTCAGCGCGGAGCGTGGCGAGCGTGCGCTCGGTGACGAGCTGGCCGCGGGTGACCACCGGCTCGCCCGCGGGGGTGTCGATCAGGACGTCTGCAACACTGGCAAGCTCTTCGGTGAGCCGCGCACTGGTCCGCTGCTCGTCGAACCGATAGGTCGGCGGGAAGCGCCCCGTTGGGGGGTCGCGCAGCGAGACGAGATACGCCGCGATCGCTCGTTCGGTCCCGGTCGGGAAGCGGGCTCTTTCGACCAGTGGCCGGAGTGTCTCCGCCGGGCTGGCGCCCGCGTCACGGAAGTCGACGATCGACACCGGGCGGGTGCTGCCGTCGGGGTCGACCAGCTCGATCGGGCTGCGGCTGCTGAGCTCGACCTGGTACTCGGTGTTTGTGATCACCGGCTGATCACGCAGCAGGCGCAGCAGCCTCTCGACCGCTTCTGTCCATTCGGGCAGCACCTCCGGCGTGGCCGGGGCGGCGGGGTCGTCTTGTTGTTTGTTGGCGTCTGCGGTTTCTGCGGCCGGGTACTCAACGTACGACCGGATGTTCTCAAAGAGCTCCTGGTCGAGCGCGAACGGCAGCCGCACGCCGTCGATCACCGACGCGAGGTCCGCTGCCGCGGCGAGCGCCTCGGGGAGAGAAGCCGTTCGCTGCTCGACTTCGGCGAGCAGGGCTTCGTTCGCCGAGTACAGGCGCGGCGTCGACCCGGCGAGCTCCCGAGCCGCCGCGTCGCTCGCGGCCCGGTCGACCATCGTGAATCCGACGCGTGCGTGCCTGGTCTGACCAGCGATCCGCTGGGGATTGAGGGCGATGGCGTCGGACGCGATGTTGACAATAACCGAACCGATCGCGATGAAGCCGGCGACCGCCAGCAGAGCGTACCCGAGGTTGGGCTCTCTGGACAGCAGGGTCATGAGCCCTGGCAGGCGCCGCGTCGGTCGCTGGATGGCCTGGACGCGGCGGGGCTGTTGTGCGGCTTTTGTGGAGTCCTTCGGCATGCGTCTGGCCCGAGGATATCAGGAGGCGTCCGCGGCCCGGTGGGGGTGCTCGCCGTACGCCTCGACGATCCGCTGCACGAGCGGGTGCCGCACGACGTCCTGTTTTTCGAGCGGAACAAACTCGACGCCCGGAACGCGACGCAGCCGCCTCGCCGCGTCGATGAGCCCCGACGGCTCGGTCGGGGGCAGGTCGATCTGCGTGACGTCGCCGGTCACGACCATCTTCGACCCGTCGCCGAGACGGGTCAGGAACATCTGCATCTGGTTGACGGTCGTGTTCTGGGCCTCGTCGAGGATGACGATCGCATTGTTCAGCGTTCGCCCACGCATGAACGCGAGCGGGCAGATCTCGACGACGTCGGTCTCCATGAACCGGCGGATCGTCTGGTAGTCCATCATGTCGTTGAGCGCGTCGAGGAGCGGCCGGAGGTACGGGTTGACCTTGTCCTCGATGCCGCCGGGCAGGAACCCGAGCCGCTCGCCCGCTTCGACCGCCGGGCGGACAAGCATGAGCTTGCGGACACGGTCTTCCTTGAGCAGCTGGACCGCGGCGGCGACCGCGAGGTAGGTCTTGCCCGTGCCAGCCGGGCCGATCGCGAAGACCAGGTCGTTCCCGCGGATCGCCTCGAGGTAGCGGGCCTGGTTATCCGAGCGTGGTCGAAGTCTTCTGCCGGCGGCATAGACGTCGAGGTCGCCCCGCCACGCGATCGGAGAGCCGTCGCGGCTCAAAGCATTGACGGGGGGGGTGACAGGGGCGGAGGTGCCCGGTGCGCTGAACGCGGGGCGTGGGCCCTGACCGAGGCCTGCCGCGGCGTCGGCGAGGCGCGTTAAAAGCTCAGGCGTTTCCACAGGACGCCCGCCGCCCACCCGCCTGTCGAGCACCGCCAGAACCGTCGTGGCGGCTTGCACCCGGTCGCGCTCGCCTTCAACGATGACGTCCCGGTCACGCGTCGTCAGCTTGACAACGAGCGATTCGCGGATCATCTTGGCGAAGCGGTCGGCCGGCCCGAGGACCGCGACCGGGTCGCTTTCGATGCGGAGCGTGGTGTGAATCAAACAAAGCCCTTCAAGCCCGCTGCGTGCCATCGCAGCAAGGCTAGCGCCGTACTGCTCTCGGTCGTTTCGGCGTGCCCGCTCGTGCCGGCCGCGTGCGGCAAAGCGTACCGGCCGCCGGACAACCCGATCCCTGGCTCGGTCGTGCTGACGCGCGGCGACTGGGACGATATCGGGGCGGCGGTGCTCGTCGGGGCCGGCTGGGCGGAGATGACACCTCTGTCGTCGCAGCAGACCGAGACCTCGGTCGTATTCCTGATGATCACCATCGACGAGGAGCCCGGTCTGCTGATCGTGACGCCCGGCAGCGGGGGCCGTCTGGAGCTCCGATCGGTGGTCGGTGCGGCGGGAGAGCGCGAGCGCGATCGCGAGGCGGCTCTGCTCCGGGCCGTCTCCCGGCGGCTCCAGCAGCTCTCGGGTGTGGATGCGGCGCCGGTCCGCTGATAGCGGCAAGGGCCGCCGCAGGTCCGGTTCTCAGCCCTCGGGAAGAGCGGTTGCTGGTTTTTCGGGTGTTGGATCGGTTACGTCCGGGCGCCGAGTGTTGTCGTCGCTCCCTTTCTTCGTGCTTCTCCCGAGAGCGGGCCCCGCGTCATTGATCGTGCTGAGGGGTTCTGCCTGCGGAACCGCTTCGGTCGCGGGCAGCACGGACGGCAGATCGACGGTCATGGTCGTGCCCTTCTGCCAGACAGACTCGACGCTGACCGAGCCACCCAGCGCGCGGACGCCGTGCTTGACGATCGCGAGTCCGAGCCCGGTACCCCGCTTCCGCGGCTCGCCAGACCGGGCTTCATCGTTCTGGAAGAAGCGTTCGAAGACGCGTTGCTGCTGCTGCAGCGGGATGCCCTCGCCGCGGTCGATTACACGGAACCTCGCGCCCGGGGAGTCGTCGGGCTGGCCCTGCTCGACCCGGGGCGGCAGGGCGACACCATCGATCCGGACCTCCGTGTTGTCGTCGGCGAACTTCACGGCGTTTTCGACGAGGTTCTTGAGGATCAGCATGAGCACGCGCCGGTCGGTCCGGAGCCGCTCGAACGAACCGGGCAGGTCGAAGGTCAGCGTGATGCCGCGGCGTTCGCACGCGGTCGCGAGCCCCTCGCTCAGCTCGCGGGCGATCTCCGACGCGGCGACGTCGCGGATCCGGAGCGGCGCGTCGGGCGACTCGAGCTTGGACAGGTCCAGCATGTCGCGGACCAGCTCGTCGAGGCGTGTTGTGTGCCGGTCGACCATGTCGAGCAGCTTGGCCCGCATCGCCGCGTCGTCCCCGGCGACCGAGAGCGTATCGACCGCGGCGCGGATCGCCGAGATCGGCGTACGCAGCTCGTGCGACGCGTTCGCAACGAAGTCGGTCTTCAACTGCAGCGCAAGCGAGAGCTCGGTCACGTCGCGCAGCGAAAGGAGAACGGCGTGCCGAGTGCCACTTTCTTGACGACCTGCTCCGTCAATGGTCCCGCTCCTGCTCCTGCTCTCGGGCTCGGGCTCGGGCTCGGGAAGTGCTACGCCGTCGGGCAGCGCCGCGGCGAGCACGTCGAGGACGGTCGTTCCATCGGGAGTTGGGACGCGGACGCGCGAGCCGCGTGAGACGCCGCCCCGCGCCGACGAGATCAGGTCCAGGATCTCGGCCTTGGTGAACAGCTCTTCGAGCGGGCGTCCGACGATCTCACGCTTGGGCGACAAGTACGCGCGAGCCCGCGAATTCGCGACGGCCACGACGCCGTTCGGGGTCGCGACCAGGGTCGGCAGCCCGATAGCCTCGAGCAGGGCTTCTTGCGACCGATCCTCCGCAGACGGTCGCGAGGGGACCGCGTCTTGGGGTCGCTCTGGAGCGGGCCCTTGGGGTGACGCGGGTGCCGCGTTGAGAATGCCCGATGCCCACGTCATCACGGCGGCCGCGGCCGCGAGCAACGCCAGCGTGGCAGGCAATGGCGCGTCGATCGCGGCGGACGTCGTCACAGCGATCAGGGCCGTGACTGCGAGCCCGACGCGGACAGCCTGCGCCTGAGTCTTGGGCCGCGACGCTCGCTCGCGTGATTCGCTGGTCACCGCGGGTCAACCATCCGGTACCCAACACCCCGGACAGTCAGGATGATGTCCTGGTACGGCATGAGCTTCTTGCGAATCGAGGCGACATGAACATCGATGGTCCGCTCGGTGACGGTGATCCCGGGTCCGATCGCCTTGACGATGAGATCGTTCCGGCTGAGCACGCATCCCTGCGCCTCGACAAGGCATGCCAGAAGGCGGAACTCGGTCAGCGTGAGCTTTAGGATGCGGCCGTCGACGGTCGCTTCGTGGACTCCAGGATCGATCTGAACGGGACCCAATGAGGTTTCGGCGACAGCTTCTTCAGCCGGCTCGCCGTGTGACTCGGCGCGACGAAGCAACGCGTCGATGCGTGCGAGCAGCACTTGCATCGAAAACGGCTTCGTGATGTAGTCATCGGCACCGGCGTTGAGCCCGGCGACCTGATCGTCTTCAGCGCCCTTGGCTGTTAGTACAATGATCGGTATGGATTTGAGAACTGAGTCTGTACGCGCGAATCGCGTGATTTCGATGCCGTCGTGGTGCGGCAGCATGACATCGAGCACAACGAGATCAGGCCGCCTCTCGGAGAGCCTCGCGAGGGCCTGTCGGCCATCCGCCGCGATTTCGGCCTTGTAGCCAGCAGCGTTGAGGTTGTAGCGGACCAATTCGGCGAGATCTGCCTCGTCTTCTACGATCAGAACGTGTTTCGACGTGTCAGCACCGTTGAACGTCATTGCGACGGAATCGTACTGACTTGCAGGCCTTGTTGCCCCTCTTGACGGCGGCTTGATGGGATCTTGATCAAAATTTCGGATTTTGATAGGAATTCTGGTCGTTCATGCGTGAAACTTGCTCGCTCGGTTAGCAACTACTTTCAATTGTGTCCTATAGTTTTCAATCTCTCAAGACCGTCGAACCGACGGTTGTCGGTTCATGGACGTGTTCGTGCCGAAAGGCAGTCGTCTAGATTGGTCAGCCTCAATTCACCGGTAAAGATTTGAAACACGGTAATGGTTGGCAAGAATGTGTTCCCGGACGTTTGAGGGGACCGAATACAGTGAGCAGAAGGGTGTCTTGGTGGAACCGGGCGCCGTGTCTTCTGCGAGTGGATCTGGGTCGAGCGACTCAGGTCTGATCAAATAGTTGGTACTCGTTTGGGTTCCCGGCCTCGTGGGTCGGACAGGGCTCGAGCGAGAGAGCGCCCTAGGCAGCCTCAGTAGTGGCTGGGGCAGCAGGAGTGGTATCCACCATGAACCGCAAGATGAGTGTTTCGATTGTGGCTGGGACGGCGTTCGGTCTCGCCGGCGCGGCCTTCGGTCAGGCGAACGACTCGCGTGTGTACTCGGCGGAGCTTCTCGCCGACGCCGAGGAGCGTTCGAGCCTTCTGCAGGCCGGGACGAGCGGGTACGACGACGAGTTCTTTATTCAGTCCAGCGACGGGAACTTCCGTCTGGGCATCGACGGCTTTACGCAGTTCCGCTACCGCATCAACTTCCAGGACGACTCGGCCCCGGCCGGTGCGGCCGCTCCGGACAGCGTCGAGCTCGGCTTCGGCATCGCCCGTACGCGTCTGGCGTTCCAGGGCTTCGCCGGAAGCCCCGAGGTGCGGTACCGCATCGAGGGCAGCTTCGGTGAGGAGAACAGCCCGGTTGGCCCGGCCGGCGGCGGCGGCCTTGCTGGGGCTGGTACCGGCGGCGTCGGCGGTGCCTTCAACGGCAACTTCGGTCTGCTCGACGCGTTCATCGAGTACGACTGGTCCGACTCGATCACGCTTCGTGCCGGTCAGTTCCGTGCTCCGTTCCTGCTCGAGCGTCTCATCGCTCCGACGCAGCAGCAGACCATCGAGCGTTCGAACCAGTCGCGTGCGTTCGATCTGGGCTTCGTCCAGGGTGTGCAGGCCGAGTACAACACGGGCGCCGGCTGGCGTGCCCGCGTCGCGTTCCACGACGGCGGCAACTCGGTGAACTCGACGTCGCTCTCCGGCCCGATCGGCCCGGCGGGTGCTGGTGCCGCGGGTGCCAACGGCGTCCCCTCCACCACGGCCCTTTCCGACTTCGCCGTCACTGGCCGGTTCGATTACGCCCTGAGCGGCTCGCTCGAGCAGTTTGACCGCTACGACAGCGGCGCCAACGGCGACTCTGGTCTGCTCCTCGGCGGTGCGGCCCACATCCAATTTGGTGACGACGGCGTCAACGGCCCGAGCCAAGACGCCTTCCTCTTCACCGTCGATGCCACCTACCAGAGCGCTGGCGGCTGGAACATCGCTGGTGCATTCAACTTCCGTCAGATCGAGGGTGCCGCCCTCGGTCCCGGCGGTGTGTCGGTCGATACCAGCGATGTCGGCTTCCTGATCCAGGGTGGCTACTACGTCAGCGAGGACATCGAGGTCTTCGGTCGCTTCGACACGGTCGTCGGCGACGCCGCGGGTGACTTCACCACCATCACCGGCGGTGCCAACTTCTACCCGCTCGCCGACAGCCGCGCCCTCCGCGTGACCAGCGAGATCCAGATCTTCGCTGATGGCGTGGTCGACGGCAACGGTGTCCCCGCCACGACCGGCGGTGCCAGCGCCCTTTACGGCGTCGGCACCAGCGGCACCGAAAGCTCGGTCGGCATCGGTTCGCAGGTCCAGTTGACCTTCTAATCGCAGCCTGAGACAGACCGAATCGTCGGTCGACCCAAGAACATTTGACCGGCCACCCTCAATAGGGTGGCCGGTTTTCATTTCAAACTTCCACCGTTGCCTGGCCGTGACCGATCCGAACCGATCGCACGACCGATAGATCCAAACGTGCGCAGTCTGATCGTGCTCATCTCGTTTGCTTTGACCGCCGAGGCGCAGCCCGCTGTGGTGACGATGGCTCCTGACCGATCGGCGGAGCCGCTGTGGGTTCAGAAGCGAGCGTGGGATGCGGCATCCGCGTTGCAGGTGCGCACGTTGGTGGCCGACGTCGACGCGATAGATTCAGAGCCCATCGAAGCAACGTTGCCGATTGCTGCGAGAAACACGGAGGCGTCTACCGGACCGATAGAAGTGTCAGTGCCCACGGTGGGTCGCGAGATCGAGCCGCTCGTCAACGGCGTGGCCGGGCGGGTCGGTGTACTTGGGTTTCGGATCGGCGTCGGGTTGGTTTCTGGTTTCTCGGTTGTCGCGCTCATGATCGGTATCGCGAGCCGGCGGTCAGTCCGCCGGCCGGTCCATCCGAGTCACAGCGTTGTCCCGTCCGAAGCTATCCCGTCCGAAGCTATCCCGTCCGAAGCTATCCCGTCCGAAGCTGTTTCGTCCGATCTTGGGACGGTGTCGCCCGCGACCCGCCCAGAAGAAGCTGTGCTGGAGGAGAGCTTGGCGTTGGAAGACACACCGGCGATCATCGGAACGCATCCCACAGACACTCCTGACCGATCTCGTGTTTCGTCGGCGTGGCCGAGGGCGTCTGCCCAGGGGAGCGACGCAGTGGAACCTCCGGTTTCGGACGTCCCCGAAGCCGAGGGGAACGGCAAGGACGTTCCGCCCGATGCGGTGACGCACGAACCGGTGACACACGAACCGGAGGCGCAGGAGATTCCCATGAGCATCGAGACGGGCACGGACAGCTGGCGTTCACCGGTTCTTGGCTTAGCGTCACGTATCCGGCGGCTGCGCGTCGGGGCCGACGCTTCGTCGCTCCTCGCAGCAATCGATTCGCTCACCGATGGCGGAAGCACCGCATCCGAAGACGCGGGCAACGATGTCGCCGACCGACTCCGGTCCGAGAGCGCGTCGATCGCGGATGTTGTCGACGAGATCAAGGGGGTCGCGGATCAGACGAACCTGCTCGCGCTCAACGCCGCGATCGAGGCGGCCCGAGCGGGCGAGCACGGCCGCGGGTTTGCGGTCGTCGCCGACGAGGTCCGCAAGCTCGCCGAGCGCACGACGCAGGCGACCGAGCGGGCCGAGCAGGGGCTTCGGTCGATCCGCGAGCTGGCGGGCGCCGCGGCCGAGCGTGCGTCGGGCGGCGGCGTGTCGGCGGAGGCGATCGCGGCGGTCCGCGCCGAAGCATCGGCGCTCGGCGACGACGATGAGATGGCCCGCGAGGCCGATCTGATCGCTCTGGAACTCGAGTCGATCGCTTCGGACCGCGAGTCGCGCGCCGCGGCATGAGGTCCGGGGCGTGCGGGCCGCTGTTTCAGAGTCGCGGACAGTTTACATGCGGTCGACGGCGCCGATGCCCAGCGTGTCGAGCCCGTGCCGCAGGGTGCGTGCGGTCAGCGACGCGAGACGCAGACGGCTGTCGCGCGTGGCTCCCTCGGCCTTGAGCACGGGGCAACGCTCGTAGAACCGGCTGAACGCGCCCGCCAGGTCATAGAGATACTGGCAGGTGCGGTGCGGCTCGAGCGACTCGCCCACGCCCGCGAGCATCGGCGCGTAGTCGAGCAGCAGCAGCGCGAGCGTCTTCTCTTCGGGCGCCTCGATCGCGAACGGGCCCGCGGGCGTCTCGGTCGACGGCGCCGACTCGGGCTCGACCGTCGGGTCGGCGAGGCCCGCCTTCTTGAACATGCTCTTGATGCGCGTCAGCGCGTACAGCAGGTAGGGGCCGGTGTTCCCCTGGAAGCTGACCATGCGGTCGAAGCTGAACACGTAGTCCTTCGACCGCTCCGACGAGAGGTCGGCGTACTTGACCGCGGCGATCGCGACGGCCTCGGCGACCCGCTTCCGGTCGGCCTCGGCGAGGTCGGCCGAGCGTTCTTCGACGAGCGCGGTGGCGCGGTCGACCGCCTCGTCGATGAGCGAGGCGAGGCGTACGTTCTCGCCCGACCGGGTCTTGAACGGCCGGCCGTCTTCGCCGAGGACCATGCCGAACGCGGCGTGCTGGAGCCGAGCCCGCGTGCCGTCGGGCTTGCTGGTGTACCCCGCCTTGTGGGCCGAGGCGAAGACCTGCTTGAAGTGCAGCGCCTGCCGGGCGTCGACGGCGTACGCCGCGCGGTCGGCGCCGAGCGTCTGCACGCGTCGCCGGATCCCGGCGAGGTCGGTGGTGGCGTAGAGGAAGCCGCCGTCGGATTTGCGGATGAGCGTCGGCTCGAAGGGCTTGTTCTTCTCGTCGGCGTTCTCGACGATGAGGGCGCCGTCGTCTTCCTTGGCGACGCCGCGGGAGACCAGGTCGTCGACGACGCCGGCCAGCTCGTCGCGGTACGTGCTCTCGCCCGCGGTCGCTTCGGCGGTCACGGTCGCGTGGAGCCGGCGGCAGGTGTCGAGGCACGCGGCCATCGTCACGTCGTAGATCCGCTGCCACACCGCGACGACCTCGGCGTCGCCCGACTGCAGCCGTACGAGCGTGCTCTTCGCTTGGGCCAGCCGCTGCTGGGCGAACTCGACCTGGGTCTCGAGCTCGGCGAGGGCCTTTGGGTGGTCCCACCCGACGCATCGGGTCCGGGCCGCGTCGAGGCCGCGGGTGTCGGCCTTGCAGTCGGCCTGCGCCCGGCGGTACAGCGCGTCCAGCGTGTCGAGCGTCAGGTCGTCGAGCGAGACGGTGCCGGCGGCCGCCTCGCGCATCAGCGCGTCCGTGACCATCGCGATCGGCAGGCCCCAGTCGCCGACGTGGTTCTGGCGGACAACGGTGTGGCCGAGCGCTTCGAGCGTGCGGGCGATCGCGTCGCCGACGACGGTCGCGCGGAGGTGGCCGACGTGCATCTGCTTGGCGAGGTTGACGCCGCAGAGATCGACGACGACGGTCTCGGGTGTGTTCGGCGCGGGGATGCCGAGCGCGGGCGTGTCGATCGCCTCGAGCATCGCGGCGAGCGCGTCGCTCCGCAGGCGGACGTTGATGAAGCCCGGCCCGGCGATCGACGCTTCCGACAGCGGCTCGGCGATGTCGCCGATCTCGGCGTGCTCGATGATCGCCTTCGCGACGTCGATCGGCTTGCGCTTCACGCGCTTGGCGAGCCCCATC
This sequence comes from Planctomycetota bacterium, assembly GCA_039815285.1. Classification (GTDB taxonomy): domain Bacteria; phylum Planctomycetota; class Phycisphaerae; order Phycisphaerales; family UBA1924; genus JBCBZP01. The sequence goes on along the minus strand of JBCBZP010000021.1, from coordinate 24,540 downwards.
GCGGCGTTGGACTGGAAGTCGCCGTGCTCGGGGTTCTTCGCGGGCGCGATGAGCGGGTCGACCGTCGAGGGGTCGTCGAACTGCTCGGGGTACGCGCGGACGATCGCGTCGGCGAAGCGGGCTCTGAGTTGGTCGACCGGGTTCGAGTTGGCGGGCTGCGGGCTCATGCGTCGAGCGTAGGGTGCGGTCACTCGGCGGCGAGCGCCGCGCTGAGCCGATCCGTGAACCCCAGCAGGTTCGGGCCCGAAACGAGGTCGGCCGGGTCGGTCAGCGTGTGCACGCGCGCCCGCAAACCGAGCGCGCCGATCGGGCCGAGTCGGACCTCCTCGGGCGGGGAGCCCGGGCGGATCAGGACGATGTGCGCGGGGTCGAGTTCGAGCACGTCCTCGGCGAGCAGCACCTGGTAGGGCGAACCGTCTTCGAGCGCCGGCGTGTGGCCGAGTCGGGTGAGGATCTGGTGGTGGGCGCTGCCCGGCCCGAGGGCGGCGATCTCGGGCGTGGTCTGGATCAGCAGCAGGACCGGGCCGGCGTCGACGCTCGGCCGCGGCGCCCACGCGTCTTCGAGGCGCTGGGGCAGGACGGTCGTCACGCCGAACTGCTCGGCCAGCTCGCGCGTCGTCCGCGCGATGTCGTCGAGCGTGAGTGTTCGGTGGTCGGAGAGCCGCCAGGCCCGCGCTTCGGCGAGCTCGACGAGCTTGTCGGGCAGGTCGCGCTGCCCCCACTCGACGAGGACGTGCGTCGGGCGCACGTCGAGCAGTGTTTCGTAGTCGATCGCGGCCTGATCGCCCGCGGCCGGGACCGACGCCGGCGTGAGCGAGTCCCACGCGTGCCGCGCGACGATGCGGTCCTCGAGCCCGAGCTCGCGGAGCGTGAGCGCGAGCGCCGGCGAGAGCACGGCGATCCGCGGGCCGGCGTCTTCGGGCTCGGCGGCTTCGACGCGGTGCTCCGAGCACGCGCCGAGCACCGCCGCGAGCACACACACACACGCGATCAGAACGATCGCCCCGCGGCGGATCACGACGCGTCCTCGGTGTGGGAACGGACCGCCGCTTCGACCATGGCTTCGACGGCGGCGCGCAGGCCTCCGAGGGCTTCGGTGCTGTAGAACACGAACGGCCAGTCTCGCGCCGAGAGCACGTCGCGGTCGCGGTACGCGTCGTGCATGCGCTCGGCTCGATCGCGGACCGCTTGCAGCTCGGCGTCGTGGTTGTGGCGCGTGGCGGCGAGCAGCTCGTGCAGAGCGACGTACGCGGCGGCGCGGCCGGGGTGGCGCCTCGGCAGCGAACCGATCTCTTTGAGGAGTCGCTGCTTCTCTTGCTCGGCGTCGTCGTCGCCGAGCAGCGCGGGCGAGTGGGCGCTCGCGTGGGCGAGCCAGTGGGCTCGGGCGGCATCGGCCGCGGTCGGCACGCCTTCGGGCGAGAGCGGTAGGCGCAGGTCGGCGGTGATGCCCGCGAAGGGCGCGGGGGTGATCCCTTCGAGCGACGCGGGCCGCCAGAGCTCGAGCCACGCGTCGGCGGCCGGCTCGTAGGCGAGCCCGCCCGTGCCGTGCAGGAACAGGTCGCAGCCGGCGAGGCGCGCGAGCAGCGTCATGAGGATGCCGCGAGGAAGGACGCCGGTGTCCGCGTGATTCCCGCCGACGTCGTCGCGCGTGTTGGCCGAGCGCCGCGGGCCGGTGTCGGCGACGCGCCAGAGCGGGAGTTCGCCTTCGCGGAGCGGGCGGAGGCCGGACCGGGGGTGCTGCGAGACCGCGTGGTTGAACGCGTCGCGGCAGGAGTCTGGCTGGTCTGCGATATCGGCGACGACGGACCGGAACAGCTCGGTCTCGGACAGTTCGGTCGCGGTCACGCAGGGCATTCGGTCGCCGAGCAGGTCGTCGACGGCACGGGCGGCCTGCTGCGCGGCGGTCGGGGCGTCGGCGTGGGCGGCCAGCGCGTCGTGTGCTGCGAACAGAGCGTGGCGCACACCTGTTTCGGTCGTGGGTTCGAGCCGCTCGACGGGCCGGGGCTTGAAGGCGGGCGCGCCGCCCGTCGGTGTGCCGGGGGGCGGCCGGTCGCGTTTGGGCCGGAGGGTCGTCGACACCCGCCGCCAGCGGCCGTCCGTCTTGGTGGGAAACGCGATCTCGCCGGGGTCGTTGTCGTCCTGATCGACCACGAGCCACGCGGGCTGGGCCCGGTGCTGTTCTCCCTGTTGTTCCCCCTGCTGGTCTCCCTGCTGGGCGGCGATCGCCTCAATCGCGAAGCGTTTCGACAGGATCCCCGGGTGCCAGAGGCCCGCCTGGTGCCCCGCCATGACGATCGCGTGGTCGGTCGGCAGGCCGAGCTGCTGGCGGAACCGGCGGACGCGCGGATCGATGGGTACGGGTCGCGGCCGCAGCGGGCCCGTGGTCGGCGGGGTCAGACGAACAGCGGGGGGTGATGACGCGGCGGCCGGCACGGGAAGAGTTGTAGCCGGGCGGCCCACGGTGGGTGTCGACGAGCTATGCGCCGGGGCAGTCGGCGGTGACGCCCGCGAGCGCGGCCGTGGGCAGGCTCGGGCCGCAGCGGTCGAGCTCGCAGTGCAGCACCCGGCGGTAGTGGGCCAGGCGCGTCTCGGCGATGTCGAGCGGGCCGCCGAAGCTCCGCTTGAGGTCGTTGTAGATCAGCTTGACCGGGATCTCGCGGGTGGTCAGCCCGTGGGCGACGGCCTGCACCCAGAACTGCATGGGGAACGCGTAGCCGTCCTGGGTCAGCCGCAGCTTCTCGAGCGCGGCGACCCGGTACGACTTGTACCCGCAGAAGCCGTCGGTCAGCGAGAGACCGAGCCGCTCGTTCAGCTCGGTCGTGATCAGCCCGTTGATGCGGCGGCGGTCGGGCGGGGGTGCGCCCTCGGCCTGCGTTGCTTCCGGCGGGATGAAGTACCGCGAGCCGGAGATCACGTCGGCGGCGTCCGAGTTGCTCTGGGCCGGGTTGCTCTGGGGCGTGTCGTCTCGGGCGGCGTCGGCCGCGGCCTGGGCTTCCAGGAACTCGGGCAGCGCGTCCGGCTCGTGCTGCTCGTCGCAGTCCATGGTGATGACCCAGTCGAACCGGTCGACCGCGGCCCAGCGGAACGCGTCCTGCATGGATCGGCCGTACCCGCGGTTGGTCGAGTGGCGCACGACCTCGACGGGGAACTGGGCGAGGAGCTGGGGCGTGGCGTCGGTCGAGCCGTCGTCGATGACGAGGACGGACGTTTCGAGTGTGCCACCGGCGGCTTGTAGGGCGTTATCGGACTCCAAGACCTCAAGAGCATGCTCAAGGACCTGCGCAACATGCTTCTGCTCGTTGAAAACAGGGATGGCCAGAAGCGTGCGCATATTGGAAGTTTCCTCTGTGGACGTGAATGCGCTCGTCGAGCGACCTCGCGGACCCGCTCGATCCTCCTGACCGATGCAGGAGATTTCGAATTAGTAGGAGTCCCGGATGCCGGCTTCTGATGACAACCCGCGGAGCCATGGAGAGGATCGCCGGTCGACCCTGAACGGATTCCGTGAGAGATCACTCTCGGACGAAAGTCGTGCCGAACCGCCGCCGATAGTTATGCGGAACGGAGATCAGACTGATGGCGACATCCGAGCGCACAATCGAAGAGGTCCGTCGGATCCTCGGCAAGCTGGATCGTTCGATCAGCGAGGCGAGACAGAGACGCTTGGGTGCGGGCGACGAGTCTGTGCCGCATCCGATTTCCAACGCCCCGGCTCGCGACGCTCCGGCCAACGGCAACGACGCTGGTACGAACGGTTCGGTGCCCAACAACCCGAACGGGCCGGGCAACGGTTCGAATGCGACCCTGGGCTCCACCATCGGGCATTCGACGGGGCCGCGTGCAGGCTCGAGCGGCTTCGGGCGTGCCAAGCCCCTCGGCCGCCCGAACAGCCTGGGCCGCTGGGGCAACTGAGAGAACCCACAACAACTCGGTGTGTACGTGTCGAATGCTTCCGCTCGTGAAGGAGGGATCGCGATGTCTCGTTCTGCTATGACCGATCGAGTCTCTGGCGTGCTCGTAGTCACGCCCGTCGTCTCGTGCGTGTTTGCTGAGGTGGCTCGCGAGGTCTTCGAGGCTGCGACCGATCCGGCCGACGGCAACGATCCGTCCGAGCCGGTGGTCTTCGACTTGCAGAACGTCGAATCGGTGGACTCGACTTTTCTGGGACTTCTGATCGGTCTTGGCAACCGTTTGGCCGAGGAGGGACGATCCTTGGCGATTTCCGGTGCGTCACCGCACGTACGCCAAGTGTTGCAAGTCACCGGCGTTGATGCTCGTGCGCGGGTACGGCCCGATGTTCTTGGTGCCGTGATGGCGGTGAGCCCAGAGATGACATCCTCCGCTGACAGAGCTGGGGGGAACGGGCTTGCCTGGCTCAGCGGGCGACGCGGCTAAACGCTTGTTTGCCGCACGAACGCCATGCTCCCTCATCCAGGCCGACAGTCGTTCGTCCTCTGGCCTGGGTCTGCTGGTGTTGGCCGAGCGGACGAGGCGGACTAGCATGCTCCGCAGGAGAATCTGATTCTTCTCGAAGGGCATTGGTGTAATCGGTAGCACGACAGATTCTGATTCTGTTAGTCGGGGTTCGAGTCCCTGATGCCCTGTTCTTGATTCTCTTGAGAAGCTTCAAGAGCCCCTCCTCACATTTTCTTTTACTGGACTACTTTGTATATGAGGACGTAAGCCTTGTTCAGGTTCGTCTTCGCCTCCGCTTGATCTGGGGTGCAGAGCAAACCTTGCCGCACAAATAAGTGGCTCGAAGCCAAGGTCTGGTGGGCCTGGGATCGATGTCCTACTCGTACGGGGTTGTTGCCCCGCGGATCAAGGATCTTGCAGATGTCCAGCGCAAAGCGTCGTCGCCTCCTCCCGAACCTGAACATGAGCGTTAGTGCGCGTCTCTGGAGCGGCTTCATGCTGGTGGCCGTGCTTGTCGGGACCGGGACGGTCTTCGGTGTGACGACGGCCCGCAAATCGCTGAATGCGATGAATGATGTCGCCGACGCGGGGCGTGACCTCGCTCTTGCAGGGCGGCTCAACAACGCGCTGCTGATGGCAAGAATGAATGTGAAAGACTTCCTCATCCGCAACAGTGACGAAGACCTGAGGAGCTTCGAGCAGTGGGCCGAGTCGTTCGACGAGTCACTCGCGGCTTCCAACAGAGGGTTCAACGACAACGAAACGAGCGCGCTGCTCGCCGAGTGCCGCTCCCGCTGGTCGGAGTACAAGACGAAGTTCAGCCGCGTTGAAGTGCTGGTTACCGAGCGGAACACGATCCGATCGACCACGCTTGATCCCGCGGGTGATCGCATCAACAGCGAGCTTCGGCGGCTGTCCACCGAAGCGATCAGCGCGGGCGATCTGCAGATCGAACGATCGGTATCTTCGGTTTACGCAGATTTCACCCTGGCGCGGGTCGCGGCGATGAAGTTTCTCGGGCGTTTCGACCTCGCGCAGCACAGCTACGCGATGGATGCGATCGCTATGGCCGACCAATCCCTCGCCCGAGCGATCGAGTCCGCGGCAAGCGAGTCGGCGCGCGAGGTCATGGAATCGATCCGCGGTGAGATCGCGGTGTACCACGCATCGATGGAGCAGCTGGGGTCGCTCGTCGCGGACCGCAACACGCTCGTCGTTGAATCGCTTGACGTCATAGGCCCGCAGATCGCAGGCCGTCTCGGCAAGATTGTTGAGCGTCTGGAGCGTGAGCAGGCCGAGGAGCGGTCGAGCGCCGCCGAGATGGTCTCGGCTGCGTCTATGGCATCGCTGCTCGCCGGTGGGCTTGGCTTCGGATTGAGTGTTCTGCTCGCGTGGCGGATCACGCTGACGCTCGTGCGCCCCATCAGGCGGCTTTGCGAGCGGTTGACGGACATCTCGGCGGGTCAGGGCGACCTCACGCAACGCATCGACATCCGCGGGCACGACGAGCTCGGGCAGGTCGGCCTCGCATTCAACGCGTTCGCCGACAAGATCCAGGCCGTGCTGCTCGAGGTGCGGACGGCGACCGGCGAGGTTGCACGTGCGTCGGCCGAGATCGCATCGACGAGCGAGCAGATGTCGAACGGGGTGACTTCGCAGGCTCAGGACTCTCAGACAATGGTGGTCGCGGTGGGGGAATTGGAGTCGGCGGTCTCGGATGTTGCCCGAGCCGCGACGGTGGTTTCGGACGCGTCGTCCAACGCCGAGAAGCTCGCGAGTGAGGGGGGCGGGATCGTCAACCAGACAGTCGCCGAGATGATGGCGATCGCTGAAGAGGTTCAGGAGTCGTCCGAAGCCGTCACCGCCCTCGGGACGCGCAGCGAGGAGATCGGCGCGATCATCGACGTGATCAACGATATCGCGGATCAGACGAACCTCCTCGCTCTGAACGCGGCGATCGAGGCGGCTCGCGCGGGCGAGCACGGGCGTGGGTTCGCGGTCGTGGCCGATGAGGTGCGCAAGCTGGCCGAACGCACGACGCAGGCGACCGAGCAGGTGAGCGATTCGATCAAGGAGATCCAGCTTGGTACCCGCGGCGCGGTCGAGCGGATCAGCACCAGCTCCGAGCGAGCGAACATGGGTGTTGTGCTCACACAGCGCTCGGGCGAGTCTCTGACGGAGATCCTTGAGGCGACGCGTGACGTGCAGCGGCAGACCCGCGATATCGCGGCCGCCGCCGAGCAGCAGGCGGCGACGGGCGCCCAGATCAGCGACGGGATCAGCCGCATCGAGGCGGTCTCCGGCGAGGCATCCGTGAGCTCGGTGCAGGCGGCGTCGGCCGCACGCGGGCTCTCCGAACGGGCCGAGCATCTCGAACGACTCGTCGGCGGCTTCAAGCTCGCGGACACCCGGGACCCCTCTTCTGCCGACGGTGCATATGCCGCAGAAGAGCTGTCGTGAGCACGACCATGGAGAGCGTGACCATCGCGGGGGTGTCGAACATCTTCATGGTCATCGCCAAGAGGAAACGGTCGGCTGTGCTGGGCGAACGGGTCTGGTAGAGATGGGCCTGAGCTTCTGGAAGTTGAGCGGTGCGATCGGGCCGGTCACCGCGTTGGGAGGCTCAGCAACGATGAGTCATACCGGCTGCGAGAAAGTGGTCTCCGCAGCAGGCGGCGGTCTGCTGGATAGGGAGCGCCCCGGGTACACGCGGCCGGTATCAACGGCACCGCGAGCGATTTGAGTGACCTGCCCGGAGTCCTCCGGATCGACGACCGACCCGTTCTTGGAGGGCGCGACGGTTCCGGCGATCTTGTAGATCTCTCGCAGCCATCACCGATCGGGAGCCCGGACTCGACTCAGCCGCGCGGCCGGGACAGCGGTCGATACGAGCGGGGCGACGAGGCACAGGAGGCCGCGTCACGTGAGCTGCTCGGCCTCGCCCGGGTCGAGCTGCATCCGCAGCAGCGTCGCGTAGCGGCCGCCCTGCTCGATGAGCTCGTGGTGGGTGCCCTGCTCGACGAGCCGCCCGCGCTCGAGCACGATGATCCGGTCGGCGCTGCGGATCGTGCTGAGCCGGTGGGCGATGACGAAGGTGGTCCGGCCGTCCATGAGGGTGCGGAGCGACCGCTGGATGAGCGCTTCGGACTCGGCGTCGAGGTTACTGGTTGCTTCATCGAGGATGAGCACGCGCGGGTCGGCGAGGATGGCGCGGGCGATCGCGAGGCGCTGCTTCTGCCCGCCCGAGAGGCGCACGCCCCGCTCGCCGATGACGGTGGCGTAGCCGCGCTCGGTATCGGTGATGAAGTCGTGGGCGGCGGCGAGCGTCGCGGCGCGGACGATGTCGTCTTCGGTCGCGTCCTTGCGGGCGTAGGCGATGTTCTGCGCGATCGTGCCGTCGAAGAGGAAGACGTCCTGCTCGACGATGCCGAGCAGGCGGCGGTAGCTGGCGACGTCGGTGTCGCGCAGGTCGTGCCCGTCGAACAGGACCGACCCGTGGGTCGGGTCGTAGAAGCGGGCGATGAGGTTGCACAGCGTGGTCTTGCCCGAGCCCGACTGGCCGACGAGGGCGATGGTCTCGCCGGGCGAGACGCGGAGGCTGATGTCCTCGAGGACGTGCTGGCGGGGCGCCTGGGCTTCGTCGCCCTTGGCGTTTGTGGGCGCGGGGTAGGCGAACGTGAGCCCGCGGACCTCGATCTCGCCGCGGGCGCTCGCGCTATCAACAACGCGGAGCGCCGCGCCGGCCCGGGCGGCGTTGGTCGCGGCGAACTCGGTCGGCTCGTCGAGCACGTCGAGCGAGCGGTCGAGGGCGGCGAGCGAGTTCTGCGCGTTGGTCGCGCTCGACGCGAGCATCTCGAGCGGGCCGAGCAGGAAGCCGACATAGGCGACGAAGGTGATGACGTCGCCGATGGTGAGTGTGCCGTCGAGGACGCGCCGCCCGCCGAACAGGATCACGGCGGTCGTGGCGACCGGGATCAGGAGCGCCCACGCGATGTCGACCGAGCGCGACCACCACCAGGCGAGGATCTCCTGGCGGATCATGTAGTTGTTGGAGCCGACGAAGCGCTTGGCTTCGGAGCGGGTCTGCGCGAAGCCGCGCACGACGCGCATGCCGCCGAACGATTCCGCGGCCGAGGCGTCGATGTCCTGGCGTGTCCGGCGGACGTCTCGATAGATCGGGCGGATGAGCCCGATCCAGGTCCGGTGCGTGAGCCAGACGAGCGGGATGAACAGCAGGGCGCCCACGAGCATGAGCCAGTCGACGAACGCGAGGATGATGAGCGAGCCGACGAGCTGGATGACCGCTCGCCACGGGTTGTAGAGCAGGTGGAAGATGAGCTCCGCCGCCCCGCCCGCGTCCTCGCGGAGGGTGCTGGCGACGCCGCCCGACTTGATCTCGTGTACCCGGTGGAGCGGGAGCTGCATCGCGTGGTCGAAGACCTTGTGCCGGAGCTCGACCATCAGGAGCTTGGTGAGCTTGGTCGCGAGCCAGCGCCCGGTCATGCCGATGGCGGTCGAGACCGCGGCGGTCACGATCATGAGCCCGGCGAGCCAGAAGAGCATGGCTCCGCGGTCGACCTCGCCGGCGTTCGGCCCGTCGGCGAACCGCGGCAGCGCGACGTACGGCGCGAGGGCTTCCGGGCCCGGCGTGTCGGCGACGATGTAGTCGGTCACGACCTTGACCGAGTAGGGCAGCGCGAGCGAGAACACGACCGAGACCGTCAGCACGGCGAGGATGAAGTAGACGGTCGGGTGGTGGTCGCTCAGCAGCCTCCAGAACCCCCGGCCGAGCTCTACGAACGAGCGTGAGCGGTCGGTGGGCTGCTCCTCGTTCTTGAGGTGGCCCTTGTCTTGCTTGATCTTTTCACGCCGGCGGTCGAGGTACGAGCGGTACCGGCGGGAGCTGGTGCGGCCGGTGACCGGGTCATGGTTTTCGGCCCTGGCGGCTGCGGACATGGTTCGGTCTCTCCAATGCGGATCGTACGGCCGCGGCCTTGGGCGTCGGGCGGCGGCGGCTCCGGGCTCGCTCGCGAGCGTCGGCCTCCGTGCCCGACGCCCGTACCCTTGCCGCTATGGGTGATTCGAACAAACGCGGCTTGGCGTTGCACTGGCAGATTTTGATCGGCCTCGCTTCGGGCGTGCTCGTCGGCGCGATCGTCAACCTCGCCTGGACCGACGCGACCTGGAACTCGCTGGGCGTCGCCGACCCGGCGCCGTACCTCGCGGGGGGTAAGGCCGCGGCGGCGTCGGCCGCCGAGGGCGCCGCGAACGAGGGCGCGGGCGCCGTCGCCTGGGCCGCCCGCTTCGCCCGTCACGCCAACGGCTTCGTCGGCGACCTGTTCCTGCGCGCGCTGCGGTTCATCGCCGTGCCGATCGTGCTGTTCAGCCTGATCGTCGGGGTGAGCAGCCTGCGCGACACCGCCAAGCTTGGCCGCATCGGCGGCAAGACGATCGGGATCTACCTCGCCACGACCGCGGTCGCGATCTCGGTCGGGCTGCTGCTGGCCAACCTTGTCGGCCCGGGCCGGGGCTTCGACGGCGGCCTCCGCGACCGGCTGCAGGCGTCGGGCGCGGCCGACGCGACCGAGAAAGTGGTCGGCGCCCAGGAACGCGGCGATGTCACGGGCTGGGACACCCTGCTGAACCTCGTGCCGACCAACCCGTTCGAGGCGATGGCCGAGGGCAACACGCTGCAGGTCGTGGTCGTCGCGCTGCTCGTGGGCTTCTCGCTCACGCTCATTCCGCAGGTGAAGGCGAGGGCGGTCACCGACGTCTGCGACGCGCTGACCGAGGTGGTCATCCGCATCGTGCACCTCGTACTGAAAATCGCCCCCTACGCGGTGTTCGCGCTGATCGCCAAGGTCGTCGCCGACCTGGGCGTCGAGGTGCTGGCGAATCTGACGAAGTACGTGCTGACCGTGGTCTTCGGGCTCGGGCTGATGATGTTCGGCGTCTACCCGCTCGCCCTCAAGCTGCTGACGAGGCAGCGCGTGGGCTACGGGCGCTTCTTCGCGGCGATCAGCCCCGCTCAGCTCCTCGCGTTCAGCTCGAGCAGCTCGGGCGCGACGCTGCCGGTCACGATGGACTGCCTCGAGAACCGGCTCGGCGCGAGCGAGCAGGTGACCAGCTTCGTCGCGCCGATCGGGGCGACGATCAACATGGACGGCACGGCGCTGTACCAGGGCGTCGCCGCCGCGTTCATCGCTCAGCTCTACGGCATGGACCTCACGCTCGCGCAGCAGCTCCAGATCGTGCTGACCGCGACGCTCGCGTCGGTCGGGACCGCGGCCGTGCCCGGCGTGGGCATCGTCATGCTCGTCATCGTGCTGGAGGCGGTCGGCATCCCGCTCGAGGGCATCGCGGTGATCCTCGGCGTCGACCGCATCCTCGACATGTGCCGGACCGCGTGCAACGTGACGGGCGACTGCATGGTCACGGCCGTCGTCGCCGGCAGCGAGGGGCAGCTGCGGTCCGTGGACGAGCTCGCCGGCGGAGCCTCGTCCGAGTCCGAGCCCCCGGCGCCAGAGCCGTCCGCGTCGGACGCCTCCGGTGAGCCGAGCCCCTGCGGCGACGGCGATGAGGCGGCGGGCTGACGCGGCGTGCTGCGGCTCGCTCACGGCTATTGTCCGCGATGAGCCTGGCAGTCTTCGGAACGGTGAGCGTCGATCGGGTGGACCTGCCCGGCGGCGATTCGAAAGAGAACATCCTCGGCGGCTCGGGCGCGTACTTCGCGGCCGCCGCCTCGTTCTACGGCCCGACGTCGCTCGTCGCCGCGGTCGGGGGCGACTGGCCGAGCGAGCACGAGGCGATGCTGTCGGCGTTCGACCGGCTCGACCTGTCGGCGGTCGACCGCCGACAGGAGTCGACGACGTTCGCGTGGGGCGGGAAGTACCTCGACAACATGGACCACCGCGAGACGATCTACACGCACCTCGGCGTGCTGGAGGAGGCGGCGCCGCCCGTGCCGCCCGCCGTCGCGGGGGCGCAGCACGTCTTCCTCGCGAACATGCACCCGGCGATGCAGGTTGACGTGCTGCAGAGCTTCAACGAGCGGTCGCTGGCGGTTGCCGACACGATGGACCTGTGGATCGACGTCGCCAACGACGACCTCCGCGCGATGATCGCCGCCGTCGACGGGCTGGTGCTCAACCACGACGAGGCCGAGAAGTTCACCGGCGAGAAGAACCCTGTCACCGCGGGCAAGAAGATCCTTGAGCTCGGCCCGACGTTCGTCGTCGTGAAGAAGGGCGAGCACGGGTGCCTGTTCGTCGAGCGGTTCGGCGGTGAGATCGGCGTCGGAGCGCTGCCGGCGTTCCCGGCCGAGCGGGTGGTCGACCCGACCGGCGCGGGCGACTCGTTCGCCGGCGGCGTGATGGGCTACCTGGCGAACACCAGCTCCGAGGCGCCGCTCGACGCCGACCGGCTGCGTACCGCGCTCGCGCACGGCACGGTCATGGCGTCGTTCACGATCGAGACGTTCAGCCTCGAGCGTCTCTCGAAGCTCGACACCGATCAGCTTGCGACGCGGTACGCCGAGTACGCGTCGATGCTGCGGATCGCTTGAAGCCATGACGCCCGCGGCCGGCGGCGTCGGCGATGCGACCGGAGACCAGAGTCGCGCCAGCGATCGAGGCGAGCCGTACCTCGAGCCCTACCGCGACGCGGTGCGCCGGCACGGGGCCACCTTCGAGTCGCTGCTCTGGCGCAACGCCGAGTTTCAGCGGACGCGGTTTCGGGTGCTCATCGAGACGGCCGAGCTCGGGCTGCGCGAGCTGGGTCTTGGAGACACCGGTCGCGACAAAGACCAAGTCGGCGACCTCGAGCGGGTCACGCTCGCCGATATCGGCTGCGGGCGGGCCGACCTCTACGACTGGCTGATCGGCAGCGGGCGACGCGTCCGCGGATACGTCGGCGTCGACGGCGTGCCCGAGCTCGTCGATGCCTGCGAGCAGCGGGGCACCAAGCACGGCTGGCAGGGCGTTTCATTCCGCCTGGCCGACTTCGTGCGCGACGGGGCGCTCTGGAACGGGCTCGTCGGCTCGGGGGCAACGGTCCTGCTGTTCTCGGGGGCGTTGAACACGCTCGAAGAAGACGCGGCGGTCGGCGTTGTCGAACGGGCGTACGCGGCGCTCGCGTCGTCGGGCCGCGCTGGGGGCGTCGTGTTCAACTTCTTGAACGCGGGCTTTCAATCAAGCAGTGTCGCGTCGACGAGCGCGGCGCCCGCGCGCAACGACCCGGCCCGCCGCTTTGATCCGAACCGCGTGCTGTCACGCGTGAACGAGTTCGCCCCGCGAGTCGTCCTGCGGAACGACTACCTCGGCGGCCGCGACGTCACGGTCGGGCTCTTTGCGTACTGATCGCGGTCCTTCGGTGTCGGCTGGGCGCGGGGCGAGCGGCGGACGGGCATCGGCAGCCCATCTTCGGGCCTGCTTGCAGGATCGTCTGTTCTGGGCTTGGCCGCGGCGACCGGATCGTCCGTGACCGCAAAGACAGGCCCGACGAGCCGTCGGACCACGCCGGGCACGATCCCGCAGAGGCCTTCGCGTGTGGGCTGTACCGCTTGACCGAGGCTGCCACCGCTCGAGGGGTCGTGCGTGGTACGTTCGGCGTGACGCCGCGGAGCCCGGGTATCCGCAGGAACGCGTCGATGATATTTGGTTAAAGCGATCACTGACGCTGAGTTGTCCACTCGAGGAATGGCGGGGCGGCATCGCTGAGAAAATCAAACGGTGAATCGACCGCTATCAACGGCTCAACTCGGCCATTGATGAGTACATATCCGATATCATTTTCAGGATCGTCATGCACCTCGATGCAGACCGGTTGGCTCCACCCGCCGCCGAAGCGGACCCCACGCCAATCCAGACTCGCTTTTCGGAACACCAGCGATGTCGACGATCGCCGTGAATCGAACCTCATACCATTAGATGCGACGCGGCTGAGGTCAACGGTCTCGCCGGGCCCGACCGAAAAAGCCGCTTTGGAGGCTTGTGATATTGGCTTCGCCCACCCGAAGCCGTGGTAGGGGGTTGCGCGGGGTGCCTGTATATACCCATAAATGGTTTCACCTTGCCGATTCAAAACAACCACGCTCGGCGACCGTGCGCACGCGGCGACAAAGAACATACATAATAAAGAGAATGTTAGTCGTACGCAATATCGCACGCGGGCATCCCCTCATCCTCGCCGGGCGGCCGCCATCCGACGGGCTGCGTGTTGTCTGGGGTGCGTGGTGGCTGCCCGTTCTCGGTGTAGGGGCTCTGGGGCGTCATGGTCGTCGTTCGGCTCAGGCGATGCTTTGGGGGCTGTGTACCCAGATATCCGTGCCTGGAGCAGGTCCTGCACGAAATTAAGAGCCTGTACGTCGGTCAGCGCCACACTCTTGCCTTGTGCTTGAAGAACGAGTGTGAGGTCATCATGACCGACTATGCCGTCGGCATTCAAGTCACCATCGAAGATGGTAGCGTGATCACGAGTTGCTCCAGAGACTGCGACAAAGAAATCGCTCGCTGAGATGATGCCGTTTCCATCAAGATCGGCGCATAGGCTCTTTGCGTATTGTATCACGACATCTCGTGATGAAATATTGTGGTTATCTGGTGAAAAGATGAGCTGTTGGAGATGCGCGTACACCTGATCAGCCGTCTCGCGAGCAGAAATCTTGCCGTCGTTATTAAGATCATGAAATTGCGCAATAATATCGTTCTGCTCAAGAAGAGTCGCCTCTTGAGCGTCGGAGGTTCCCACGAAAAAGCTTGCTGCGACCGTGACTGCGAATATGGGGTGGATCACGTTTGCTCCTCATAGTGAAGTTGCAACGCCTTGGGGACCAGACTATCCGATGTCTGCTCGTCGCACAAGTCAAAACTCCGCCTGCTTCGGAGCCCTCGGAAATGGGATGACGTCGCGTATGTTCTGCATCCCGGTGCAGAACTGCACGAGCCGCTCGAAGCCCAGCCCGAAGCCCGCGTGCGGCGTGGTGCCGTAGCGGCGGAGGTCTCGGTACCACCAGTAGTCCTCGGGCGAGAGCCCGTGCTCAGTGATCGCAGCGTCAAGCACGCTCAGGCGTTCCTCCCGCTGCGACCCGCCGATGAGCTCGCCCACGCCCGGCACGAGCACGTCCATCGCCGCGACTGTGTCTTCGGGGGCGCCGTCGGTCCCGGCGTCGTTCAGGCGCATGTAGAACGCCTTGATCTTCTTCGGGTAGTTGATCACCGCCACCGGCTGCTTGAAGTGCTCCTCGGTCAGGAACCGCTCGTGCTCGGTCTGCAGGTCGATGCCCCAGACCGGCTCGTACTCGAAGCTCTTGCCCGACTCTTCGAGCACGCGGATCGCGCTCGTGTAGCTGATGATCCGGAACGGGCTCTCGACGATGTGCCGCAGCCGATCGATCAGCCCCTTCTCGATGCGCTCGTCGAAGAACGCGAGGTCGTCGCCGCGCTTGGTCAGCAGGTCGTCGACGAGGAACTTGAGCATCTCCTCGGCCAGCGTCGCGTTGTCGATCAGGTCGGCGAACGCGATCTCCGGCTCGATCATCCAGAACTCGGCCAGGTGCCTCGCCGTGTTCGAGTTCTCGGCGCGGAACGTCGGGCCGAACGTGTACACCCGGCTGAGCGCCTGGCAGTACGTCTCGACGTTGAGCTGGCCCGACACCGTCAGGTGCGCTTCCTTGCCGAAGAAGTCTTCCCGGTAGTCGGGCTTTTTCTCCTCTCCGCCGGCGCCGGACGCATCGGCGGCATCGCCCGCGGCGAGCAGCGGCGGGTTCACCGCGTCGAGCGTCGACACGCGGAACATGTCGCCCGCCCCCTCCGCGTCGCTCGCGGTGATGATCGGCGTGTGCACGTAGAAGAAATCCCGCTCGTCGAAGAAGCGGTGGATCGCCGTCGCCAGGTGGTGCCGCACGCGGGCGACCGCGCCGAAGGTGTTCGTCCGCACGCGCAGGTGCGCGACCTCGCGGAGGTACTCGAACGTGTGCCGCTTCGCGCTCGCCGGGTAGGTGTCGGGGTCTTCCACGCCGCCGACCAGTTCGACCGACGCCGCCTGCATCTCGACCGCCTGCCCCTTGCCCTTGCTCTCGACGAGCGGGCCGGTCACCTCGATCGCGCACCCGGCGGTCAGGTGCCGCACAGTCTCGTCGTAGTTGCCAAGGTCGTTCTTGGCGACGATCTGGATCGGGTGGAACGACGTGCCGTCGTGGAGCTGGATGAAGCTCAGCCCGGCCTTCGAGTCGCGGCGCGTGCGGACCCAGCCCTTGAGCGTGATCGGCGTCTCGGACGGTTCAGACCGAAGGGCGTCTTTGACGGTAATCCAGGGCATCGGTTCCTCCATGCCGGGTGATCAGACACACGACCTGGCCGGCGATGAGTCATAGCCGGCGGTTCTGCGTGCGAGGAAAAAATACAGAAAAACGAACTGCACCGGGTTGTGAGTAAGCGGATAGTCCGATACGGTTATGGGCAGGAATAGTCGACCTATCGCGACACACGCTCGTCAAGGTACAACTGTATCAGGGGGAAAATCGTGATCACATCTATAAGCACGCTCGGCCTAGTCGTTGGGGCGAGCATCAGCTTGACTACGGCCGCGCAGGTTACTCCCGGCGAAGTCAGTCGATCAATGATCTTTGAGGCGGACTACGGCACCGACAGTACAATTGTGCTCGAGCTTGAGGATGCCGACTTTGATCATGTCGATTTCGACGGCAACCTCACCTTCCACGGGGTCATCACGGGACCAGACGGGCAAGAAGTCGCTGTCGTTCTTGATATGCCGGAGGCGATCATCGACTTCGGTCTACGTTCGAACGTTGCAACGTATTCTTCAGGAGGAAGCGCGTTTGCAATCGATGCCCGCGGTGAGTGGGTTGCGGTGACCAGCCACGAGGTGGTTGGGGTGTCGCAAGAACTTAGAACCGATTTTGTAGGTAGTATTCAGAACGCTATTACCACCACCAGTGTGGGAACGTTTCCCGATCTATCGGCGAAGGTGAGCGGCGGTCTGGCCGGTGCTCCTCTTGAGGTTGCCTTGGCACAGGCGATTGGGCGCTTGCTGGAAGGTGTGTTCGCGGTAGTTGATGACGACGATCGGGCTTGGCCAACGTTTTCTGAGTGCCAAGAAGCAGCGAAGGATGCATGCGGTGAGTGGGGAATACGTTAGTTTCTCTTGGACGCCTATTTTGGATAATGATAACAACATAGTCGCCGCAGCGTGTTCCTACACGCGCGAGGAGTAGTCGGCGTGATTCGTAGTGGTTGAGGCGTTTGTCAGCCGCACGGGTCGAGGAAGCTCTCAAGCCACGCGTCGAAGTCGTCGAGGTCGAGCTGCCCGTTGCCGGTCAGGTCGGCCGCCGGGTCGCCCAGCAGGAACGCGGTCAGCCACGCGTTGAAGTCGGCGCCTTCGACACGGCCGTTGCCGTCGATGTCCGCAGGGAGCTCCGCCGAAATCTCGACGCCCTCGGTGAGCGTCACCGGCCGCCCTCCCGGAACGTCGACCACGAGACCAAGCGTCCGCGTTCCCACTCCGCCGGTCGCACCGACAACCGCCTCGAACACCCCGTCGCCAACCAACGAGAACTGACCAGCCTCCACGATGCCGAGCTGAGACGATACGACGACCAGGTCATCGGGTAAGACGCCCGTCACAGGCATGCCGTCGAGGTCGATAAGCGTGGCCGTCAGCAACGCCGAGCACGCGTCGGTCGCGCCGATCGCGTTCCGGTCGATCGTCAGGGTGGACAAGATCCCGTCCGGGACGCCCGCCAGCCCCGCCCGCCACGCGTCGTACTGGTCCCGGAGCTGATCGACCGGGTCGGGGTCCTCGCTCTTGGCGAACGCGACATTCAGCCGGAGGTACATATCGCCGTTCGCGTAGCCGTCGACAGCGGACGGGCCCGCTTGGGTGCCGGGGAAGACCCGCAACACGCTGTTGGTCGCGGTCACGAGCTCGGCCACGCCGTCGCCGCCGAGGTCACCGAGCAGGGCCGACGCGCCCGTCACGACCGGGAACGTGCTCGATGTGAAAACGCCCGGCGAGACCGGATCGTTGAACAGAATGAGCCCGGCGCTCGACGACGAGACGTACAGGTCATCGAGCCCATCCCCGTTCGCGTCTCCGGCCGACAGCGAGGTCGGGGTTGATGACGGCGCCGCGAGCACCCGCGTCGGCGGCACGGCGCCGGGCGAAAACAGCACCAGCTCGTTCGCCGGCGTCGCGAAGACGGCTTCGCTCTGACCGTCCCCGTCGAAGTCGCCCGCGACGACCTGCGCCGAGATCGGTGCGTCGGCCGACTCGGCCACACCGGGCGACCGCGACGCCGACGCGGGGATCTTCAGCACGCTCCCGGCCGTCGAGAGCGCGAACAGGTCACCCCCGCTCGCGGCCGCACCGACCACGAACCCCGGCACGTCAAACGTCTGCACCGGCCCGTCGATCCCATACGCGATCCACGCCGAAAGAAACCCAAGCCCGGCCAGATCGGTGACCCCATCGCGGTCGAAATCGTCGAGTGCCCACACACCCGCGGCCGGCACCTGCACTTCGATCGTGTTCTCAAGCCCGAGGGCCCCGCCCGTCGCCGCGATCGGCACGATCCGCACCGCCGAGCCCCCAACGGTGACGAGCGCGCCGCTCCCGTCTGCACGGTCGGCAAAGCCTTCGAAAGAGATGAAACCACCGGGGGGGATGAACTCGCCGATCGGATCGAGCGCCGCGGCGCTCGTCAGGAGCGGTCCCGCGACGGCTTCGAAGAGCTCCAGCGTCGTGCCGCGTCGGGTCACCACTCGGCGGATGCGGCCGTCGTCTCCGATCTGGGCCGTCACCCGCGGCGAACCCTCCCCCGAGATCTGATACGCCAGCCGGCTGCGGTCTGTATCCCCCGCCCGCGTCGCGATGACATACCCGATGTCGGCCGACTTCTCAAACACGTCTGGTGTCGGCCCGCAGGCGGTCGGCCCGCCCTGGTTGCACGAGCACCGGCCGTCGCCCCCGGCATCGCGCGATGCTTCCATCGCCGCCATCAGCCGGTCGGTCAGCGGCCCGGGTGTGGTCTTGATCGCCGTGAGCGCCGTCGTCAGGACGGGCTCGCCCGTCAGCACGTTGCCCTGGATCGCGTAGAACAGGTCGCCGCCCGTAGGGCCCGCGTCCGGCAGCACGCCGACCAGCCCGTCTGCGAACGCGCCCGCTTGCGTTCCCGTGAACGTCAGCGGGCCATCGACCGACACAAGCCCGTACTGCCGTGTCTGGTGACCGAAGTCCGCGGCGGCGAGCCCGTCAAGGATCATCCCCGGCGAGGACCCTCGTACGAGCCCCGTGAGCACGCGCGTCCGGTTGAAGCCGCCGGTGTCGACGAAAGACTGCGCCGTCGCCGCGCCCACGCCAGCGACCATCACAGGCGTGCTACGCAGCAGGTCGAAGTCAGTCAGGCACGTCGCCGAGCCGACGGCGATCTCGCCAGACTCGGTGTCCATCAGCAGGATCGACCATGTCGCGTGCGATGCCGGCGCGCCCGCGAGCATCGTTGTCGCGGCGATCAGTGTGCGGGTGGGCGAGCACATCAACGCGGAACATCGCATCAGAAACTCCTGAACAGGACGAGTGACCTCTCTCTCGATCGCAGCGCTCTTCACCCTACCCGAAGACCACGCCCTCGCCGCGCGCCGAGTCTGCAGAAGACGGCCCCGGGCGACACCGAAAACAAGACACCCCCGGTCCGTATAAGGTTTCAAGGCTCGGCAGCGCCGATTCTCGGGCGATGATCGAAGCATCGCTCGGCTGTCGGCCGAGCCAGAGGAGCGTTGTCATGGGCATGGTGTCGATTGTCACGGGCCTGCTGGTGGCCCTTGTGTTCCTCGCCGGAGCGGTGCAGTTCTGGGCCAGCAGCGCGATGCGCTACGGCTTCTTGCTGCTGTCGGTGGTCGCCGTGGTCGCGGGGCTCGCGTTCTCGAGCATCCGCTACGTGGGTCCGACCGAGGTCGGCATCGTGAAGAAGAACGCCCTGGGCTCGAAGCTCGGCGGCGGGCGGATTATCGCCACGGGCGGCGAGATGGGCATCCAGGCCGACGTCCTCGCCCCGGGCTGGCAGGCCGGCTTCTGGCCGATCGTCTACGACGTATCGACCGTGCCGCTCGTCGAGGTCCCCTCCGATAAAGTCGGGTTGGTCGAGGCGCTCGACGGCGACCCGCTCGATCCCGGTCAGGTCTTCGCCCCCGAGGTCGAGCCCGCCGAGTTCAAGAAGTTCGTGGAAGACCCATCGCACTTCCTCGCCCAGGGCGGGCGTAAGGGCCCGCAGTCCAACGTGCTCACGCCGGGCAAGTACCGCGTGAACACCGAGCTGTTCAAGGTCGAGATGGTCGATGCGACCAACGTCGCCAACGCGGAGGTCGCGGTGCTCAAGAGCAACTTCGGCGCCGACCCGACGATCAGCCGAGCGATCGTGGACGACGAGGACCCGGTCACGCTGGCCGACACGGGCGAGAAGGGCGTGCGCGCCGTGCCGCTGCCGCCCGGCACGTACCCGATCAACCCGAGGGCGTTCGAGGTCACCAACGTCTCCACGCGCGAAACCATCCTCCGCTTCACCGCCGCGCAGGCCGAGGCCAACCGCGCCGTTACCGTGAACGCCAACCTCATCGAGCAGGCCGCGATCACCGTCCGCACGAGCGACGGCTTTACTTTCCCAGTCGACGTGCGCGTCGAGTACAAGATCGAGCCCCAGAACGCGCCGATCGTCGTCGCCAAGCTCGGCTCCGAGCAGACACCCCTGCTGAGCAAGATGAACTCGGCCGTCCGCGCGATCTTCCGGAACAACGCCGAGAGCGTCAAGGCGCTCGACTACGTCAACCAGCGGTCCAAGCAGGAGAGCCAGTCGCTGGCGATGCTCCAGGACGCCATGGAAGACCTCGGCGTCAGCGTTCTCGCCGTCCGCATCGGCGACGTCGGCAACGAGGAGACCCTCGGCGACCTGCTCGCGACCCAGCGCAACCGCGAGATCGCGCTGCAGGAGCAGGAGACCTTCCGGGAGCAGCAGCGCGCCGCCGAGCAGAAGAAGGCGCTGACCAAGACCGAGCAGGAGGCCGAGGAAGAACGCCGCCTCGCCACGGCCGAGTACCAGGTCGAGATCGCCAGCCGCGAAAAGGAGAAGGCGGTCATCGCCGCCCAGGCCGAGGCCGAAGCGATCCAGATCCGCGCCCAAGCCCAGGCCGACGCCTTCCGCCTGATCGCCGACCAGATCGGCTCGGGCAACGCCGCGCTCATCGAGGTGCTCAAGATCGTCGGCGAGAACTCGATCGAGATCACGCCCCGCGTCATGGTCTCGAACACCCCGGGAGATACCGGTTCACGAACCGGCCGCTCACAAGACTCCGAAACGACGGCTCTGATCGGCACAATGCTTGACACCATGGTTCACCGAAATGATCAGTCCACGCGGGACGAGCGCGGCGGTGAACAAGACTCACGTTCGGTCAGCCAGACCTCCGAAAGCCCTTGACTGGACCGCTCCGGCAACGCCGATGCACCGCCATGGCGGGGCGTTCTCGTGACAACCCACGCGGGCACCGCCTGAACAGGAACGCTCACGCTTTGTACCGTCCTTGCCGGTGCCTAGCGTTCCTCTGTGCCCTCGTAGCTCAGGTGGATAGAGCACGGCTTTCCTAAAGCCGGTGTCGCAGGTTCGAGCCCTGCCGGGGGTGCTTTGCAGGGCTTCGCCCACACACGCGAGACGCAGCAAGCATTGATCCAGGACTTCCTTCTGCTTCCCGAGCAGCATGTGCAAGATCGCGCCGAAAATCAGCTGACACTCACCTTCGCAGGCGACCGCATTCATCCAGAGCGAACACTGAAATTTTATTCGGTTTCAGCCAGTCGACACGCTCGCGTCGTCACTGAATCGATCAGCCCCGACGGTGGAGCAAACACAACTCCCATTTCATGCTTCATGCGAAGTGTCTCCAAGAGAATCTCTTGAAGTTCGTATTTTGATAGGTCTTTGGGCAAAAAAATTGTGCTCGACAGCAGTATATCGGAGACATATCATGAAGGGTCAGACTATCTGATCTTTTGAAAAAAACCGCTGTATCTTTGACAGAATTTAGCAGACATGCGTTACTGTTGACGAAGTCCAATCGCTGGAAATACGAGAGGTTCATCATGTTTAAGTTTTCTGTTGCTTCCGTATGCTGCATTGCAAGCAGCGTCGCGGCACAATCGGCTTCAATCTCGCTTCAGGCAGCATCGGATTCTGCAGCCCCGGGCGATACAGTGACTGTCTCGCTTGTCGCGGATTTCACCCTTGGCGAGTCTTCGAGTGGTGTCTTCGGAGCTGCGGGCCTCTACGGCTTCGGCGGCAATGCCGTGGTTTCCGGAGACGCTTCCACCGGTATCCAAGGTGCCAGTCCGTTGGTTGAGACAGCCTTCGACTTTGGTCAAACAGCGGCCATCCAGCCTGAGAACGCCCAGCTCTTCCGAGCCGCGGGTGGCCGCGGCTTCGACGGCGGTATCGCTTCGGGCCCGACCACGCTTGCAAGCTTTGATGTCGTGCTTGGCGCAGACGCTTCCGGCGAACTGGTGATCGACTACGACGGCGCCGTTGTCCTCGTTCAGGGCAATTCGCTCGTGACGTACTCGACTGATCCTGGCGTGAACCAGAGCTCGCTCTCGGTCTCACCCCTCACGATCACCGTTGATACGTCATCGCTTTGTGCGGATGTCAATGGCGATGGTGAGCTCGGAGCTGACGACTTTAACGCGTGGCTTAACGCGTTCATCAACAACGACTTAAAGGCCGACATCAACGGTAATGGCGAGCTCGGAGCTGATGACTTCAATTCCTGGCTCACCGCATTTATTGCTGGTCCTACAGGTCCCACCTGCCCGTAATCGCTATCGGGTGGCGAGTTGAGCCTTCGTATCTGAATGTTACGGATGTTGTTCGCGACTGTCTCTTCGTGTGACCGTGTTTAAGTATCTTGTTTTGTCTATTCGCGACAAGCAGGAGGTCGCAACAGCTTGTACTACCAGACGACGTTGCTTCAGTAGAGTGTAAGTCGCTCCCAGCAGTGGTTACGATCGATCGCTAGGAGCTTGCCCAAGCTGCAGCGGCGTTGCTTTCGTCGACTCAACAACTTTTCACCGTTGTTTCTACGGGTGTGATCTACTCCGGGAGGTAGGTCCGGTCAGTCAGTTAATCGGCTTGGCGACTGTTGTGGGCAGTCCCTGAGCAGAATCGCGTCGCCTCTGTCGATGCGATGCACGACTGCACGACACACGCTCGAAGAGTGGCACGACCCCATGTTTGGACTTGGTCCGTGCGATGTTGCCGAGGAGGGGTATCACCCATCACCAACCCGCGCTGCCGGGCACGCCCTTGAACGGCCCCGCGTACGCCCGCGTGATCCACCCGCTGTAGAAGCCACCGGGCTGGGGCGCGACGCGTTCCTCCCCCACGAAGCAGCCGTCGCCGTTGTCGATTACCAGCGAGCCCGCATAAAACGACAGCCAGCCCGCGTATCCCTCGAACCGCGCCGAGGGTTCGGGATAGCTGAACGCGACGCTCGGTAGAGCGCGACCCTCTATGAGCCGTAGATCGAAGTACTCGGCACGCCCCTTCCACTCGCAGAAGGACAGCCGCTCGCTGAGCATGAGCCGGTCGGTCACGATGTCGGACGGTGGTACGAAGTACACGGGGGGGTGACTCGTCTCGAGCACACGCACCGCGCGCACAGAGTCGACAAGCGTCGCCCCCTCGGCGATGACCCGCACACGTTCTGGCTCCTGCTCGATCGCCGGTGGCCGCGGGAAGGACCAGACACTTCTCTGGCCGGGCTGGATGGGAAGTGGCTCGGGGTATCGCACGCTCGCGTGTTCGAGCCGACCGTTCGAAAAGATGCTCTATCCATACAGGTGCCATCCACGGCCGTTGCGGCGCGTCGAACCGAGGTGAGCGATCAATCAAGAGCTTAAGCGGACGCAGGAACCCCGGGATGTAGCCTGCTGCCACCGGAAGCTCCCCCGCGCCGCGGGCGGTTGAACTCGGCCCTCAGAACCCGAGCGTTGGGAACACGCTGGCGATCTGCAGGCAGACGAAGATGCCGCCGGCGGGCCCGTTCTCGCCCGTTCTCGCCCGTTCTCGTTCGTTCTCAACAGGCCCGATCAGTACCTGCCGAAGCACTTCTCTCCGCGCCGATTCGGTCACAATCCGCCTCGAACCGGCCCCGCTGCGATTCATCGTTCAGCACGCGTCACCCTTCGGGCACCGTCGGGATGACGGCACGCGTGGCGCCGTCTCGCGTGGTGCTTGGGCCTCTCAGAGAAACGGGCCTTACGACGAAAATGCCTGCACGAACGAAGGCTCGCAGCGCTCACATCGCCGCTTGTTCCCGGGCGATCCTCTGTTCCCGCTTGAACACCCGCAGAGGTCGGCGTGCCCGGCTTCAGATATCCAGGTTCTTCACCTCGAGGGCGTGGTCCTCGATGAACTTTCGCCGCGGCTCGACCTGCTCGCCCATCAGCGTGCTGAACAGGTACTCGGCGCGGCCCGCCATGTCCCAGGTCACCCGCAGCAGCACCCGCCGCTCGGGGTCCATCGTCGTGTCCCAGAGCTGCTCGGCGTTCATCTCACCCAGCCCCTTGAACCGCTTGACCTCGTAGCCCCGCCGGCCGATCTCGTGCAGCGCCGTGATGATCTCGCGCAGGTTCGCCGCCTCGTAGAGCCGCTCGCCCGAACGCGTCGTCCGGGCCGAGGTCGGCGTCGCCGACTCGTCGTCGACGCCCTCGGGGGCGCCGCCTTCCGGGGGCGCGTCGCTCTCGGCGTCGCCGCCCGTCGACCACGCGTACTTCGCCGGCAGCTTCTGCCCCGTGATCGACTCCTCACGCACGAGCAGGTAGTCGTCGATCGAGAGCCCGAGCCCCCCGAGCTCGTCGATCACCCGCGCCAGCTCCGCGTTCTCGTGCAGCTCGCGGACGGTCGCCCCGTCCCCGGCGTCGCCGAGCTCAAGCCCGAGCGCCGCGGCCCGCTCGGCGGCGGCGTGCTCGGAAAAGAAGAACTCCGACCCGCCGGGCCAGCTCAGCCGGTGCGACGGCAGCGCCCCCCCACCCGCCGGGTCGTGCGCGCGAGACTCGAGCAGCTCG
>JBCBZP010000062.1:0-7052 GCA_039815285.1 Planctomycetota bacterium | reverse complement strand
CGGATCCCGATCTCGTCGGTCGACTGGACGCCGCTGCCGCCCGAGCCGGTCTACGCGGGCGACCCGGTGAGCAAGCTCATCCGCCTACACGCCGACCACACGGTGCCGGACTTCCCCGTCGTCGACGCCGACGGCGACTACATCGGCATGGTCACCGGGCAGGACATCCGCCTGGCACTGATCGACCGCGAGGCGATCCCGCTCCTGCTCGTCGCCGAGATCATGCGCGCGGACCTGCCGACGGTCTCGCGCGGCGAGGTGCTCAGCGAGGTGATGGACAAGTTCAGCTCGCACGACGTCGCGACGCTGTGCATCGTCGACGACGCGAGCGAGGGCGAGCCGCGGGGGCTGGTCTCGCGGGCGAGCGTCATGAGGCGGTACCAGCGGGCGCTGCTCGAGAGCTGACCGTCAAGCGCGATCCGAGAGATCGGGCGAAACCCGCGGCCACTCGCTCCCAACAATGGAGCGGTTCGGAACAGCCGCAGCGAGGGCCCGCCCGATGTCCTTTGTCGAGATCCTGCCCTGGGCGGCGCTTCCTGGCGTGATCGCCGGCGCGGTCGTCGGGCTCATGGTGGCGGTCACGCGCGGCGGGCTCTCCAGGCTCAAGAAGCGATACCCGCCCGTTCGCCCGAGTCCGGGCGTCGAGATGCGGCCGTGCGGCTGCCTTGTTGTCGGCCTCACGCGCATGGCCGGGGGGATCGTACGCATCGGCAGCGACGACACCCACCTGCACGTCCGCCCGGCAACGCTGCTGGACGATCACGACATCGGCGGCACGAGCATCCCCTGGTCGGCGGTCGATCCCGCAACCGTCCATCCCCGCGGCCGGCGCAACGGCGACGATCTGAGCGGCCTCCGTCTGACCGACGGCACGCAGCTCGTCGTCCCCACGTGGACGCTTTCGCGCCTTCCCGCGGGCCACTCGTAGAGTCTCGGCGTGAGCGTCCCCGTCTGGCTCATGATCACGATCTTCGTCGCGGTCGACGCCGTGGTCGTCGGTGCGATCGTGTACGCGGTCCGTTCGCAGGTCTGGGGCCCGTTCGTGCGCGACCACGCGATGACCGACCCGCCGACCGACCCGGGGCCGATCGCCTGGTCGGCCAAGCTGGGGATCTGGAACGCGGGGCTGACCTTCCGCGTAACGGCCGACGAGCGGGCGA
This sequence comes from Planctomycetota bacterium, assembly GCA_039815285.1. Lineage (GTDB taxonomy): Bacteria > Planctomycetota > Phycisphaerae > Phycisphaerales > UBA1924 > JBCBZP01. The sequence goes on along the minus strand of JBCBZP010000062.1, from coordinate 5,892 downwards.
TCCACCTGACGCCCGCCGTTATCGGTTCGCTGCTGCGCCTGTCGGCGGCCAGCATCCCGTGGGACGCGGTCGGCGTGAAGAAGGTCGGACGCCGATACATCACGCTCCGCGTCGGGATGGACGAGATCGTCCTCCCCGCGGCCGGCCTTGCCGGCGTGCTCGCGGTCGACGGCGACAACGCCTGACTACTCGCCGATCGACCGCTTGCGAACGAGGATGTGGTGGTAGTGCTGGGCGAAGCGGTGCGCCTCGTCGCGGACCTGCTGCAGCAGCCTGAGCCCGAAGTTCTCGCGGCCGAGCCGGATGGGCTCCTTGCGCTCCTGCACGTAGATGAGCTCCTCTTTCTTCGCGAGCGAGACGACCATGGGCGGGCGCACGTCGAGCTGCTCGAACGTGGACATCGCCGCGTGGAGCTGGCCGAGCCCGCCGTCGATCAGCACGACGTCGGGGTACAGCTCGGCGCCCTGCCCAGCTTCTCGATAGCGACGGGAGACGACCTCGGCGAGGGCTTTGTAGTCGTCGTTGCGGACCGACTCGATCTTGAACCTGCGGTACTCGTTCTTGAACGGGCGTCCGTCAACGAAGCAGACCTTGCTGCCGACGGTGCCCTCGCCGCCGAGGTGTGCGATGTCGAAGCCCTCGATGCATCGGACGGGCTCGTCGAGCCCGAGGGTGCGCTGCAGGCTCTGCGTGCCCTTCTGCGGGTCGACGTAGCCGATCTCGCTCTCGGGCTGCCAGCCCTCGCCGGTGGTGGAGCGCTCGTCAAGCTTTTCGATCGCGCGGATCTGGTCGCGGATCGCGGCCGCCTTCTCGAACCTGAGTCCCCGCGACGCGTCGGCCATCTCGTCTCGCAAGTCCCGAAGCATCGCCGACCGCTTCGTGCCGAGGAACTTGACGAACCGGTTCACGTCGTCGCGGTAGGCGTCGCGCCCGACCTTGTCGGCGCAGGGCGCGGTGCACTGCCCGATCGAGTACAGCAGGCAGGGTCGGAAGGAGCGGTTCTTGGGGTCGCCGTCGATGATGTCGAGCTTGCAGGTTCGGAACTTGAACGCCCGCTGCGCGACGTTGACCGCCTCGCGCAGCGCCCCGGCGTTGGTAAACGGCCCGATGATCTTCGCGCCCTTCATCTCGGGGAACTGCTCGCCCGTCTTCGGGTCGATGCCCGAGGGGTTCCGCGTGACGAACACGCGCGGGAAGTCTTCCTTCTGCGTGACCACGAGGTACGGGAATGTCTTGTCGTCGAGCAGACGCACGTTGAACCGCGGCTTGATGTCCTTGATCAGCCGGTTCTCGGTGAGCAGCGCCTCCCACTCCCCCTCGCACTCGATGGTGTCGAAGTCGTCGACGACGTCGAGCATGGGCTGCTTCTTGAAGCCCAGGTCGGCCGAGGGCACGAAGTAGGACGAGACCCGGTCGGGTAGGCGGCTGGCCTTTCCGACGTACACGACTACGCCCGACGCGTCCTTCATGAGGTAGACACCCGCCACGCCGGGCAACGAACGGGCTTTCTTGAGAAGTCCGGCCAGCCGCCCGTCGCGATCTTGTACGGTGGGCATGGCTTCGCGAGTGTCTGGGGGTCGCTCGGGATCCACAGAATGAGGATAGGAAACCAAGCCCCGTGCGCGCGGACATTCGTCGTCTTGGGCGTAAGACGGCCGCCGCACGCCGGTATGTGTTCGTGAGATTCGGACTGGTCAACACCACCCGCGCGACGCGGCGATCGCCAAGGACGCGTACCACCACTATTGGTGACCGAAGAATCTTATTTTTTAGAAACTCCGATCGCTCGCCCGAACTCGATGTTCGGCGGGCCAGTACCGGTCAAGCGCCACGGCTCGCGAGCCGCGGCCGACGCGTTCGACGCCTGCACCTGGGAGGTACGGCGATGGAAACGACATCGAGGACAGCCGTGGCGCTGCTGCTGGCCGCGGCCAGCGGGAATGCGCTGGGGCAGCAGGACCTGTTTCTGGTCAACGCGACCTCCGACGACGGCACGGTCACGCTCTCGATCGGCGGCAACTCGCTGCCCGACTTGGTCAACGACCTGGCCGACCAGGAGATCGACTTCGCCTCGCTCGACGGGCTCGCGTTCAGTGCGAGCGTGACATACGCAGGCGTCGAGAACGCGATCGTCGTGGCCTTCGACCCCGACGGCGGCGGGCCCGGCGTCGAGACCATCGACATCGAACTCACCGGCGTCGACGTGGACATCCCCGAGTTCGTCGACGGCGCCGGCGGCGAAGACCTCGGCGAGCAGCTCGAGGATTTCTTTCTCGTCGACAACCCCGAGCTGATCGGGTCGTTCCAGGCGTCGCTCAACCGCCTCTCGCCCATCGCCGTGGGCGACGGCAACCCCGTTTCGACCACCGCCCGCTCGGCGAACTACAAGTTCAACCGCTTCGGCATGTTCCAGGACGGCACGCCGACGAGCGCCATGGTCGACCGCCGCTTCCGCCTGACCTCGGGTGGGCTGCGGATCACCGAGCCCGAGCTTTCGCCGGCGACCGAGAGCCTGTCCTTCCGCCGGCTGAACGACTTCCGGGTCTCTCCCGTGTCGCTGACGCGGGGCGCGGCGGCGGTGTCGGGCGGCAGCACCCTGGCCGGCGGGGCCGCGAACGCCGCGGCCGGTTCCGACGGCCGCTTCGCCGGCGGCGCGTCCAGCGGGTCGGCGTCCTACTCGAGCCAGGCTGAGGGCTCGTCCGTCGGCTGGTTCCGCTCGCGCGTCGATGTCTCGGCGAGCACCTTCGACGTCGACGGCGGCAACCTCCGCGGCTTCGACATCGCCGTCGCCCCATCCTGGGAAACCTCGTACGGCGATTCGTTCAGCCTCGTGCTCGGTCTGCCCTTCGCCTACCACGAGGTCGAGGGCGCCCAGGTCTACAACGCCGGCGTCCACCTCGACGCCCCCATCCGCCTGATCAAGCCGACCGATTCCGACGGCGTCGCCATGCTCTGGCAGGTCACCCCCGGCGGCTCGGTCGACATCGGCGCGTCCTACGACTTCGCCGCCGGCGGCGTCGTCTACTCCTACGGCGTCACCAACCTCTTCGGCTTCAGCTTCGGCGACATCGACCTCCTCCTGCCCACCGCGTTCTACCTCTACGACTCCGTCCCGATCCAGACCGCCGACATCGAGTTCGACTCGGGCATCGAGCAGGAGATCTTCAAGCAGGGCGTCAAGGTCGTCTACCACCCCGGCGACCGGTTCCAGCTCTTCGGCGGCGTGACCTACACCGACTTCCTCCAAGACGCGGCGATCGACAACTACTGGTCGCCCGTCGCCGGGCTCGGCTGGATGTTCCAGAACGGCGCGACCATCAACCTCTCCTACGAGGGCGACATCGACCCGAGCGACCGCTTCGAGCGCCACGGGGCGCGTTTGGCGATCAACATCCCGTTCTGACCGCCCGCGGCCGCGATCGGCGTGCCCGGACGGCCGCGGGCCGTAGCATCGCCCCCGCCGCGTGGACGCCCCGCCGGCCGGAGCGTTGAGGGCCGGTGGTGCGTTGGACGGGCCGGGCAGCCTGCGTTCGGATGGCTCTTGCGATCGCCGCCCTGTGCGCCCCGGCGGAAGCCCGGCAGCCCCAAGAGAAGGCCGCGGGAACAGCCTCGCCCGCCGAGCCGCCCAGGCTCGCGGTCACCCGCACCGGCACGCGGCCCAAGCTCGACGGACGCCTGGACGACCCCGCGTGGCAAGCCGCGGCCGTCCTCGACACCTTCACCCAGGTCGACCCCGAGGAGGGCGACCCCCCGAGCCAGCGCACCGAGCTGCGCGTGCTCTACGACGACAACAACCTCTACGTCGGGTTCCGCTGCTTCGACAGTGAGCCCGACCTGATCCGGGCGACGGTCATGGCCCGCGACGCAAGCCTCGAGCCCGACGACCGGGTCGCGTTCACCATCGACCCCTTCTTTGACCGGCGCAACGGGTTCCTGTTCGAGGTGGGGGCTGCGGGCGCGATGCGCGACGCGATCATCGAGGGCGGCAGCGCGCGCGCGGATTGGAACGGCATCTGGAACGCCCGCGTCTCACGCGACGCCCGCGGCTGGTCCGCCGAGATCGTCGTCCCGTTCCAGACCGTCGGCTTCGACCCCGAGACCGACCGCTGGGGCTTCAACGCGTCGCGCGTCGTCCGCCGCATCAACGAGTCCATCCGCTGGGCGGCGCCCGTGCGCACCGCCGGCGTGAGCAACATGGCGACCGCCGGCGTGCTCGAAGGGTTCGACGGCGACATCGACCAGGGGCTCGGTATCGAATTCAAGCCGTTCTACGTCGGCACCACCACCCTCGAGTCGGTCGAGGGGCGCCCCGGGGAGACCGACTTCGATTCCGACGTCGGCTTCGACCTGTTCTACCGCGTGACGCCGACGGTCCGGGCCGCGGTGACGTTCAACACCGACTTCGCCGAAGCGGAGGTCGACGACCGGCAGGTGAACCTCACGCGCTTCCCGCTGTTCTTCCCCGAACGCCGCGACTTCTTCCTGGAGGAGGCGGGTGTCTTCGAGTTCGGCGGCGTCTTCCAGAGCCCGCGCCCGTTCTTCTCGCGACGCATCGGCATCGTCGGCGGGGTCGAGCGGGGCATCCTCGCGGGCACGCGCGTCACCGGGCGCCGCGGCCGCACCCGGTTCGGCCTGCTCAATGTCCAGATGGAGGACGACGAGGAGCTCGGCGAGAAGAACCTGACCGTCGCCCGCGTCACCACCGACCTGCTCGAGGAGTCGCAGGCCGGGCTGATCTTTACCAACGGCCTGCCCGGCGAACGCGGGCAGAACCAGCTCATCGGCGGCGACGCCCGCTACCGCACCAGCCGCTTCCTCGGCGACAACCAGCTCGAGGTCGGCGCGTTCTTTCAGATTGCGCGCAACGCCCCGACCGACGGGCTCGAGCGCACCGACGCCGTCGTCGGCGGGCGGCTCAACCTCACGGCCGACCCGTGGAACGCCAACTTCTTCTTCGCCCAGGTCGGCCCCGACTTCAACCCCGGGCTCGGGTTCGTCCAGCGCCCCGGCACACGCGAGCACGTCGGCGGCGTCGGCTACACCTTCCGGCCCAACGGCGACACCATCCGCACCGTCGAGCTCCGCACCAACGCCACGCTGTTCACCGACCTCGACGCGATCGTCGACACGTTCAACTGGGACGTCCTCCGCGTCACCGCCGTCGGGCCCGCGGGCGACTCTGTGTCGGCCCGCGTGTTCACGGCTATCGACAACCTCAACGATCCGTTCACGATCGTCGACAACCTGGTGATCCCCGCCGACAGCTACGAGGACACGGGCTTCGGCGTCAGCGTGGGCACCGCGTCGAGCCGGACGCTGGCCGTGAGCGGCGGGTACACCTACCGGACCTTCTTCGGCGGCGACCGCGCCGACTACTCGGCCGGGCTCACCGCGCGCCCGAACCGCTTCGTGCGCGCGTCGACGGATCTCACGTTCACGTCGGCCGACGTCGACACCACCCGCGGCCGGGAGGATTTCGACGTCTTCATCAGCCGGACGACGCTCGCCCTCCAGTTCTCGCCGCTGCTGACCTGGGACACCAACCTGCAGTACGACAACGCCAGCGACTCCGCCGGGCTGAACACCCGCCTGCGGTACGAGCCCGTGCCGGGTCAAGAGCTCTTCGTCGTGTACAACGAGGGCTTCGACGTCGACGGCGAGGAGTTCAAAAGCTCGGGTCAGACCGCGACGGTCAAGATCGGGCTCACGTTCCGGTACTGACGGTTGAGGAGCGGCGACAGCGGTGGCGCGTCCGCCAGTCCGGGGATCGGAAGCCTCACGTTCCGCGCAGCGGCACCGGACCGCGGTCGTTGACCCGCCTCACTCACCAATCCCACCCCCCCCACACCCCCCCACACACCCCCACAAGCCCAATCTCAAGGCCGTGCCGCG
>JBCBZP010000068.1:0-4331 GCA_039815285.1 Planctomycetota bacterium | reverse complement strand
CACGCTCGCGGTGATCGCCGCGGCCGAGACCGCCGCCGACTTCGCGGCCGTGCTCTACACCGATGCGCCGGCCAACGGAGAGGCCGACCCGCTCGAGCCCATGGACATGGTCGGCCTCGAGAAGCGGCTCGCGACCGTGCTTCCGGGCGGCTGGAAGCTCGGGCAGATCCACGCCGAGCAGCCGGCGACGACCTACGCGGAGTTCAAACGGGAGATCCTCAACGAGATCGCCCGGTGCCTGAGTATGCCGTTCAACGTCGCCGCGGGGAACAGCTCTGGGTACAACTACGCCTCGGGCCGGCTCGATCACCAGACGTACTTCAAGAGCATCCGCGTCGAGCAGCACCAGATGCAGGTGTCGGTGCTCGATCGGATCCTCGCGGCGTGGTTCGCCGAGGCGGCGCTGGTCGAGGGACTGCTGCCGCAGTCACTCCGGGCCCGCAACGCCGTCACACCGCACGCCTGGTTCTGGGACGGCGTCGAGCACGTTGACCCGGCCAAGGAAGCGAACGCGCAGGCGACTCGGCTCGCGAACCACACGACGACGCTCGCCGCCGAGTACGCGCGGCAGGGCCGGGACTGGGAAGACGAGCTGCGCCAGCGTGCCAAAGAAGCCGCGCTGATGCGCGAGCTTGGGCTCGACGCTGCGGACGCCGCTCCCACAACCCCAACAGAAGACACCGATGAGCAGGACGCGCTCGACGAGCGCCGCAAGGAGGCCGCATGATCGCTTTCAACCCGAACGCACATCCCGATTTCGATCCGACGCACATCGCCGCCGCCGCGGACGACACGCTGCGCGACGACCAGAAGTCTGTGTCGCTCACCGCACGCGCTGAGATCGATCTCTCGGCCGCGGCAGGTGAAGGCGATCAGCCCGCGCCGCTGCCGCGGTTCCGGATGGTGGCGTACACCGGCGAGGCCATGCGACTCGCGGGCTGGCGGCACCCGGTGGTCATCGACCTCGCGGGCCTGTCCGTCCCCTCGCAGAACCGCCCGATCCGCTTCGGGCACGACGCGCAGGCCGGCGTCGGTCACACCGACGCGATCGGCGTGGACGGCGGGCAACTGGTCGCGTCGGGCGTGATCAGCCGCGACACGGCCGCGGCCAAGGAGGTCGTGGCGTCGAGCCGAAACGGGTTCCCGTGGCAGGCCTCGGTCGGCGCGTCGGTGGACGAGTTCGAGTTCGTGCGCCCGAACCAGTCCGTCGCCGTGAACGGCCGCGAGTTCACCGGGCCGGTGAACGTCGTGAGGCGTTCGACGCTCGGAGAGATCAGCTTCGTCGACCTCGGTGCCGACGGGCGGACCAGCGCGACGATCGCGGCGTCGGCAGGGTCGGAGCCCGCCGGTGGTGACGAGTCGCAGACCGACCCCGACATCGGCGCTGGCCCTGACCTCGTCGCCCAGATGCGTGCCGAGGCCGCGGCCGAGACCGAGCGCATCAGCGCCGTCCGCCGCATCTGCGCCGGCGAGCACCGCGACCTCGAAGCCCGGGCGATCCGCGAGGGCTGGGACGCGACGCGCTGCGAACTCGAGGTGCTCCGGGCGAGCCGCCCGAAGGCGCCGGCGACGCACGTGCCGACCAATCTCGTCACCGACGGCGTGCTCCAGGCGGCGTGCATGCTGAGCGGCCGGATCCACCAGCCTGAGCGGTTCTGCGAGGAGCAGGACCTCGACGCGGCATCGAAGCGGTTCGGACAGACGCTCGGTCTCCAGGAACTCCTACTCGAAGCGGCCTGGGCCAACGGGTACTCCGGGCGCACGTTCCGGGACTGGTCGGCGGTCATGGACGCGGCGTTCGGCCGCGGCATCGAAGCTGCGGGTTCGACGGTGAGCATCGGCGGCATCCTCTCCAACGTCGCCAACAAGTTCCTCCTCGACGGCTTCAACAGCGTGGAACGCACGTGGCGGAACATTGCCGCGATCCGCAGCGTCACCGACTTCAAGACGGTCACGAGCTACCGCCTCACTGGCAACGACCAGTACGAGCGCGTCGCCCCCGGCGGCGAGATCAAGCACGGGACGCTCGGCGAGGAGACGTACACCAACAAGGCGGACACCTACGCCCTGATGCTGGCGATCGACCGCACCGACATCATCAACGACGACCTCGGGGCCATCACGACGGTGCCCCGCAAGCTCGGGGCGGGCTCGGGCAAGACGATCAACGACATCTTCTGGAAGACATTCCTCGCGAACTCGGCGTTCTTCGCGGCCGGCAACAACAACTTCATCAGCGGCACCGACACCGCGCTCGGCATCGACGGGCTGACCAAGGCCGAGGTCACGTTCATGGACCAAGTCGACTCGGACGGCAAGCCGCTGGGCGTCATGCCGGCCATCCTGCTGGTGCCGACCGCGCTGTCGGCGATGGGCAGCCAGCTCTTCAAGAGCATGGAGCTGCGCGACAACGGCTCGAGCGCAAAGTACCCGGTCAGCAATCCGCACCAGGGTAAGTTCCGCGTCGAGGTCAGCCGGTACCTGTCGAACGCCGCGTACCCGGGGAACTCGTCCAAGGCGTGGTACCTGCTCGCCGGGGCCGAGGACCTGCCGGTGATCGAGGTCGCGTTCCTGAACGGTCAGGAGGCTCCCACCATCGAGACCGCCGAGCAGAGCTTCAACCGGCTCGGGATCCAGATGCGCGGGTACCACGACTTCGGCGTGGCTCTGCAAGACCCGCGCGGCGGCGTCAAGGCAAAGGGTGAGGCGTGAGCCGGATCGAGGTCGGCGGCGATCTCGGTAACGGGAAGGTCCCGGACGAGCAACTCGACGGCGACATCGGCGACGAGTTCCTGACGACGCGGTTCGAGACGTTCGAGACCGGGACCACGGACAGCACCGACACGACAGATGACAACGAGCCAGAAGGAGACGGCATGGCAACGTTCATTCAGGATGGAGACGCGGTTGACTACTCGCCTGGTGCAGATGTGGCGGCTGGCGAGGTGGTGGTGCAGGGCGATCTGGTCGGCGTGGCGAAGACGCCCATCGCGTCCGGCACGCTCGGCTCGCTGGCGACACGCGGTGTGTTCGACTTCGCCAAGGCCGCGGGCGGAGCGATCTCCGCGGGGTCGGTCCTGTATTGGGACAGCTCGGGCGGCGTCGCGACGACCACGGCCAGCGGGAACAAGCGGATCGGGAAAGCCGTGGCTGCTGCGGCGACCGCGGACACCACGGTGCGTGGGCTGCTCGCGCCTTGATGTCGACTCGGACGAGGAGGACCCGCCGTGGGTGACCTGCTGGCCAAGGGATCCGAGATGCTCGACCGCACGCGGCGGGCGCACCTGTCGCGCACGGTGGTCTACCGCCGGGGCTCCGAAAGCGTGGAGATCGAAGCCACGGTCGGATCGACGGCGTTCGACCGCACCGACGAGTACGGCGTCGTCCACCGCATCGAGTCGCGGGACTACCTCGTCGCGGCGGCGGATCTGGTGCTTGGCGGCGAGGCGGTCTCGCCCAAGGCCGGCGACCGGATCACGGAGGCAGGCGACATCCGCGTGCACGAGTACGAGGTCATGTCGCCCGGAGATGAGCCGGCGTGGCGGTACAGCGACCCGCAGCGACGCACGCTTCGGATCCACACCAAGTTCGTTCGGACGGGAGCGGCGTGAGCAACGAAAGCACCAATGGCAATGGGAACGGACGCGTCCGATGGGCGGGCGTCGCACTGACCGCCGGGCTCGCCATCGCCGCCCTGATCGTCCAGTGGGGCGTGGTTACCACCAAGCTCGACCAGGTCGAGAAGCGGCTCGACGAGTTTATCGCCGAGGCGAGCCAGCTCCGCAGCGAGTACCGCGTCATGGAACGCCGCGTCGCGTTCCTCGAGGGACGCGAGAGCGTCTCGTCACACCCCGAAAGGACCGACCCATGAGCGTGATCGTAGAGATCGCGGACGCCGTCGCGGCGGCGATCAACGACGGGACGTATGCCGAACCAGTCACCGCCCAGCGGGCGTACCGGCCGTCGTTCGATCTCGAAGAGCTCGGCGAGCTGAAAGTCACGGTGGTTCCGCGTTCGGTGAACACCGCGAACCTCGCCCGCCAGCAGAGCCAGGGGGACTGCACGGTGGACGTCGGGCTGCAGCAGCGCGTGGACGCGGGCGACGACGCCCGTCTCGATGCGCTGCTCGACCTCGCCGAGGAGATCGGCGACCAACTCCGGCACAAGCGGCTGACGGGTTACCCGCAGGCCGCATGGGTGAGCATCGAGCACGAGCCCGTCGTCGCGGCCGAGCACCTCGACGAGCGGTCGACGCTGACGACGGTGATGAGCGTGACCTACAGGGTCAGGAGGTAACCGATGGCGATCCGACTCGGCATGGAGGCCGTGCT
>JBCBZP010000009.1:0-88526 GCA_039815285.1 Planctomycetota bacterium | reverse complement strand
GGACCATCGGCCACCTCAAGGAGAACCGCCGCATCGGGACCCGATTCGAGAAGCTCGCCACCAGCTTCATGGGCATGCTCAAGCTCGCCTTCCTCAGGCGATACCTCGCCATCCTCGATCCGTCAGACACGGCCTAGGCCGCCTGTCGTGTACAACGACACAAGGTCGCTGCGTTTCGAGCTCTCAATGCCGCTGTTGTCGGAATCGCTCGTTCGGTTGGAAACACTCATACGCGATGCTCGGCTTGTAGAAGCCGGCGATCTGCATGCGGTGTTTATTGTCCCCGTTTATGAAGATGGGCTAACGAGCAAACAAGCCGAGGATATGGCTTCGCGTTGGTTTTCGAGGTTCGTCGAAGCGAATCGGTACCGCTTCGATGGCCCATTCAAAGCACCCGTCGAAGATCAGCTCGGCATCGTCGTCGGTCCAAGGCTCACGTATATCGAACATGTCCTGCTGCTGATCCATGCGTATCTCGTGTGGGATGGCGAGGAACTGCCAGGCGAAGTGGTATTTGCGTCTCGGAGTGCGGGCATCGTGTTATATCCGTACGACGATCGCGGCGTGGATATCACGGGAACAAACCGACCGACCCTCTCAACGCTCTACCGAACGAGGCATGACTGGCTGCTGGACCACAATCGCGATGAGATGGCGCTGCGATACGGAGAAGAAACCTGAAGTCCGAGCGCGACAAGATGATCGCGGGCGAGCTCTACGACCCGCACGATGCCGAGTTGGTCAATGCGCGCGAGCACGCCCAATCGATCTGCCGGAGGCTCCTTGATCAAGACACAGAGGAACGCCGCGAGCGCCTTGCCGGCCTCTTCGCCTCAGGCGGCGCCACCTGCACGATCGTCCCCTCCTTCTTCTGCGACTACGGCTTCAACATCCATCTCGGAGGCGGCGTCTATTTCAACACCAACTGCGTCGTCCTCGACGTCTGCCCGGTCCGCATCGGCCAGCGGACGCTGATCGCCCCGGGCGTGCAGCTCTACACCGCGAGCCACCCGATGGACCATGTGGCGCGCCGCACCCGCGAGTTCGGCCGGCCGATCACGATCGGCGAGGACTGCTGGATCGGCGGCGGCGCGATCGTGCTGCCGGGCGTTTCCATCGGCGACCGGACGGTCGTCGGCGCGGGCAGCGTCGTGACGAAGGATCTTCCGAGCGGCGTGGTGGCCGTCGGCAACCCGTGCCGCGTGCTGCGGGCGAACGGGGGAGACAGGCCGATGTAGGCTCTGGCGGTCGTTCTGAGCCGAGCGGTCTGGATCGGGCGGTCTGGGTCGGGCGCGCTCAGGCCGACCGGGCGAGACGGGCGGCACCGAGCCCGGGGTATCCGAGCTGTTCGAGCGCGGGTCGACCGCAGAGGTCCAGGAGCCGACGCTGGTCCTCGGGCGTCATGCCGCCGGGCTCGGCCCAACGCGACAGGCTCGCGGCGTGCGGCGCGGTGTGCTGGCGTGTGTTCTCGTCGCCGTAGCCCTCGTGGTGCTGCTTCGAGCCGTAGTCGATCATGCTTGCGTCGTGGTCGACGCCGAGGAAGCCGCACAGCCCGAGCGTGGTGCGTTCGGGCGCTTCGCAGAGCTCCTCGTACCGGACGACATGGGAGCGGGCGTCGTGCGCCTTGGCGAAGGCGGCGAGGGTCTGGATGTCCTTGGCGACCTCGCCGAAGTGGTCGGCCGCGTGCGCGCTCGTCGCGTGCCGCCAGGTGTGGCGGCTCCAGGCGATCGACCGCGGATCGCGGGCGAGCACGAGGAACGTCGCGTCCGGGAAGATCGTGGGCAGGTAGCCACAGATGTTGGTGTACAGCGGGGTCTTGTCGACGAGGACGCGTGTGCCCGGGTTGCCCAGTCGCTCGACTGCTTGAGCATAGACCGAGCCGGCGAACGCGCCGGCGGCCCGCGCGAAGCCTCCGGCGTCGACGAGGTTCTTCATCGCGGCTGTCGCCTGGGCTGGCCGAAACGTCGGGTGCGACCCGCGGCCCTCCCAGAGGTCCATCAGCGGCAGCAGGAACCACGTCTCGGCCGGGCTGACAACAGCGGGATGGCTGTCGAGCACCTTGCGGAGCAGCGTGGTGCCGCTGCGGTACGCCCCGAGGACAAACGCGAGGCCCGAGCCGGTAGCGAGACGTTCCTGGGTCAGCGTGCTCATACCCATATATCGGTGCGACGCGCCGAGCGGCTGCAGGTCAGCCGACCGCCGCGGCGAGCAGACGCGTGCCCGGGGCCGCGCCGAGCACGGTCGAGCCGACGCACGCGGCCGGCACCAACGCCGTGCCGCCGACGGGGATCGTCAGCTCGCGGAAAGCGCCCGCGGCGCAGCGCACGCAGGCCGGCCCCCCGGCGACGTTCATCAGCACGGTGCACGGCGAAGACAGAGACGAGAGCGCGACATCGTCGCCCGCCGCAATCAACTCGACGACGCGATAGAACTCGTTCTCCACGAGCACGTCGCCCGACCGCTCGGCCCGACCAATCGGCGGGGGTGCTTCGAACAGCGTCGACGCACGGGCCTGGTCGTGGTGCATCTCGCGCCGCGGCCGCCCGTAGCGGTCGTTCCAGTCGAACACGCGGAAGGTTGTGTCGCTAGGGGTCTGGACCTCGGCCACGAGCACGCCCGCGCCCAGAGCGTGGATCGTGCCGCTGGGCAGGTCGTGCATCTCGCCGGGCACCGCGGGCACGGTTTCGATGAGGTCTTCGATGCCGCGGCCGGCCCGGTCGAGGCACGCGGCGTAGTCGGCCTCGGAGACCCCCGCGCGGAAACCCTTGAACAGCACCGGCGGCTCACCCCCCGGACCCGGCTCGGCCCGCATCACGTACCAGCACTCGGTCTTGAGATGGGCATCGGGGTTCGCACGCGAGTAGGTCGGCGAGGGGTGGACCTGCACCGAAAGGTGCTCGCGGGCGTCGAGGAGCTTGACGAGCATGGGGAACGCGCCGTCCGCTGTGAGCGATCGACCCGGGATGAGGTCGCCCCCCCACTGACGGATCGCCTTGGCGATGCTCGCGCCCTTGAGCGGGCCGTTGGCGATCAGCGAGTGCCGCCCGCCGCCGCCCGCGCCCGAGGTCGATGTCTGCGGGAGGTCGGCGAGTTCCCACGATTCGCCCACACCAGCCCCCCGCGGCAGACGCTTGCCCAACGCGCCCAAGCGATCGCCGCCCCAGACTTTGGGCACGAGAATCGGCTCGAAGAGGAGTGGATAGGGGTTCACGTCGCTGGATCGTTCCTGGGCTCGCCGCCCGCGGCGCGACGGGCGGCCCCCTGGAGATCGTCTTCACGCACCGGCGACCCAAGCCGGAACCACGACACGGCCTTCGGCGGGCGCAGCAGGTGCGGCGCCGCGAACGCCGCCACCGGGCCAGATGTCAGGCCCGTCACTAGGCCGGGCGCAAGGTTGCTTCCCAGATCGTCCGCCACCGCGTCGGCTTCCATGACCGTCTCAACGCCGATCGCGTCAACGGGGCGGTCGGCCAGGGCCCGCCAACCGTCCGGGGTCACGACGAGCGGGCGGATGCCACGCGCCGATGACCAGGACTGGGACGAAGACGGCGACGACGACTGCGGCGAAAATATTTTCGGACCCTCTTCAGCGACCGCTCTCGGAGCCGGGGTGATGACGAGGAAGCGGAACCGATCGGCGCGATCGATCGCGTGCCGCTGGCTTTTCGAAAACGCTTCCAAGGCTTCGATCGTGGCCAGGTTCAACGCGGCGTCTTCGAAGCGCTGCTCAACGGCCGCGAGCCTCATGGCGCCGCGCAGACGCTCGACGTGGGAGGCAAGTTCGGGCGCTCGCTGGTCGAGCCAGCGGTCGAGCCCCGTGAGGTACGCCTCTTGCTCGGGCGACCCGTTGTCGAGCAGCGACGGGTGGCGCGACAGGCCGAGCAGGTCGACCCCGAGCTCCGCGTAGCGCCGGGCCGCGGCCGCGGACGCGAACGGACCGATCGCGCGGGGCTCGGGGGGTACGCCCGAAGCGTCGACCGGGACCAGCCGGCGGACACCGTGCTCGTCGGCCGCGGTCAGGTAGGTCAAGCGGGGCGTCGCGGCCGGGATCTCGTCGGGGCAGAGTTTGCCCGCGAGTTCGAGCCAACGGAGGTCGGCCTCGATGCTCGAGCCGCACGGGTAGACGCGGACGGAGCGGGTGATCGCGCGGAGGTCTGCCTTGGGGCGGCCGCGCCGGTCGAGGCCGCCAGCCTCGGTCGCGCCCGGAACCTTCGCGGGCTTGGCTTGGCTGCCGCCGGGCTGATCCTGGGGTGGGTCGGCGGGCTGGTCTGTGAGGCGCTCGGTGAGCCAGCTTCGGGCATCGGCGGTCGCCGCGAGCTGGACGCAGCGGTCGTCGCCGATGAGTTCGAGCACGGCATGGCTACGCGGGCACTGATCGAGGCTCGAAGCATCGAGCGGGGCGAGCGAGAACAGTTGGGCCGCGTCGACCACGTCGGGCTCAGCGGATCGTCATGCCGGTGATCCTGGCTTCGAACGAGACGCGTTCGTCCGCGGTCCCGGGGGCGAGCAGCCCCTGCACCCGGGCGATGAACCGCTTGGTGCTGAACTTCTCGCCGTCGACGAGCAGGTAGAGCGTGTCGTTGGGGGTGACGGGGTTGCGGAAGACGCAGTCCTCGAGGCGGATGAACGCGGCTTTGCGCATCGAGCCGAGGCGCGAGTTGTGCAGGAAGCAGCAGAGCTGGGCTCCGGCCTCGACCTGCAGGACGCCCGGCATGAGCGGGTGGCCCGGGAAGTGGCCCGGGATCCAGAACGCGCCCGGGTCGGGCTCGACAATCGCAATGCCGCGGAGGGCGGCGACGTCGACCCAGGCGACCCGGTCGAGCAGCGACATCTGCCCCCGGTGGGCGATGAGCTCGTGGATCGCGTCCTTGCTGGCGGCGACGCCGGACAGATCGATCGGGCCGAGGCCGAACAGAGCGGTGCTCGCCGGCCGCTCGACGTCCTCAGGGGTGGCCGGCTGGTCGGCCGAAACGGACTCGGATGCGCGTGGTTCGCCGCTCACGGTGCCTCCTCGCCGCGGCGCCCCGCATCGAAAGGGGGTCCGGGCCGGTCGTGATCAGCCCTCGGCGGAGTCCCGCAGTTCGAGGATCTCCTTGCGGATGTCCTGGGCGATGTTCTTGACCTCCTGCATCGCCTGACGGACACGGGTGCCCGCGGCCTTGTTGCCTCCCTTGGCCTTCTGCACGTCTTCTTCGATCTCGCCGAGGATCTGCTTCATGCGCTCGTAAGACTCCATGGGAGGGCTCCTTGCTCTTGGGACACCGATGTTGGTCGGAAGTCAGTGGTACTTGATGGAAGAGAATCATCGCCCCGGACAGGCCCGAGGCAAGTCTGGACCGAGAACCATCCGCATTTGTTCGTGCTTTAAGAGGATAGTTTCATCGTGAGTTGTTCCAAAATACCCAGCGAGTAGTGAACATATTGAAGACCTGAATCTCTCGATATCCGTGCAGGGACGCAGGCGGCGGTCAGGGCCCGGCGGATGTTGGCGATGGTGTTGGAGCGGGGGCCGTTCTCGAGCCCGTGTGCTCGGCGTGCCTCGCCAAGACAGGCGACGGGCTCAAGCCCGTTGAGCCGATCGTCGTGGCCCCAGAAGAGCCTCTCGAGCATCACGGCGTCTTCGGTCCAGTGCCCGGCGTGGACGTTGCCGAGATCAATCAGCCGGCAGGTGCCGTCGTCGAGCATGAGGCCGTTGCCCGGGTGGACGTCGCCGTGGCACCAGGCGTTGATGGGCCGGACGAGCCAGCGCCGGCGGAGGTCGGGCACGAGCTTCTGGAACGCCTTGAGCGCCTCGTTCCACCGCTGGGGTTCGGGGATGCGGCCGCCGTGGGCAACCTCGCGCGCGTCTTCAATCATCGCCTCCCAGTCGGGCGGCTTCGGCGGGTGGGCGGGCGGGCACTGCTCGCCCGCGCGGGCCTGGAAGCGTGCGACGGCCGCGAGAAGGGCCTCGACATGCTTCGGCGCGGGATCAGCGGCGACGCTGACGCCATCGATCCGTTCGAGGACGAGCCAGCCAAGGTCGTAGCCTTGGAGCGTGTCGCCGCTGGCGAACGTGCGGGGGACGGGGCGTTCGGGCAGGTCGCCGCCGCCGAGCCGGCGCGACCACTCGAGCTCGGTGGGGCCCACGGGAAGCTTGACGATCGCGTGGCGGGGCGTGCCGCGATCCGACCACCGGGCGTGGGCGGTCGCCGAACCCCCGCGTTGCCAGTCCGACGTAAACCAGTGGATGTCCCGCAGGCGGCCTTGGCAGGCGTCGACGAGGTCGTGTTCCAGGGCATGCGCGAGGTCGAGCGAGCCCTCGGGCGACGCCAGAGGAGGATGCGGGCGAGACTCCGCGGCCGGCGGCGGCCCGGAGCCGACCTGATCCGGCGGATCGTCCTGCGAAGCGGCGTCGTGCGTCGTCATGCCGCGTCCTCCCAAACCACCGATCAAGGCTACCGCAGACGGGCTGCGATTGCGAGGATTTCTGCCGGCGTGAGCGTCTCGACGCGACTGGTCGGGTCGATCCCGTCCGGAAGAAGTTCGGTCGACGGCTCGCCGCGGGTCTCCGGCGCGGTGGGCGGGGTGAGGCGTCGCAGGACGCCGCCGATCTGCTTGCGTCGCGACGCGAAGAGCGTCTGGCACGTATCGAGCAGGTGCCGACGGTCCTCCCGGGGCATCGCGTCGTCGCGCGGCGTCAGGGCGATCATCGCGCTGGTGACCTCGGGCCGCGGCCAGAAGCACGCGGGCGGCAGCGTCGCGAGGCGCTGCGCGTGGCAGGTCAGCGCGGCGAGGATGGAGATCGAGCCGTACGCCTTCGTGCCGGGCGAGGCCGCGAGCCGGTCGGCGACCTCGCGCTGGACGGTCACGAACTGTCCCCGGCACGCGGCATGATCGGCCAGCAGCGTGACCATCAGCGGAGTGCCGGCGCCGTAGGGCAGGTTGGCGACGAGCGTGAAGGGCTCGTCGCCGAGCGCCGCCGCGAGGCCCGGGCTCAGCTGCCGCTTCGACTCGAGGCAGTCGCCCTCGACGAGTCGGAACCGCTCGTTCTGCTCGAAGCGTTCGCGGAGGAGATCGGAGAGCCCACGGTCGAGCTCGCTGGCGACGACCCTCGCGCCGCGGGCGAGCAGCGCGTCGGTGAGCACGCCCGTCCCGGGCCCGACCTCGAGCACGAGGTCGTTCTGGGCAACGCCGCTGGCGTCGACGAGCCGGTTGGTCAGGTTGTGGTCGATTAGGAAGTTCTGCCCCAGCGACTTCCGGGGGGCGAGTCCGCGCTCGGCGAGCGTCTGCTTGATCTCGGCGAGGGTCTGCATCGGGCAGGCTTAGCCGTCAGACCCGTCGAGCGAACGGTCGAGCGACCAGTCGCCCGCGAGGATCCGGTCGATCGCGTGGGCGACGCCGGCCTGGCTGTTGGGCAGCGTCTGCCGCTGGGCGTGCTGCTTCACGGCGTCGATGGCGTTGCCCATCGCGATGCCGAGCCCGACGCCCCGGACCATGTCGACGTCGTTGCCTTCGTCGCCGATCGCGGCGGTCCGGGCGGGGTCGATGCCCAGGTGGTCGCAGACCCATCGGATCGCCGACCACTTGTTTGCGTGGCTGCTGAACGCCTCGACGATGGTGAACGGCTTGCGCTCGCCGTCGAGCCGGACGCGGTCGGGGGCGACGAGGGCGGAGAAGGTCATGAGCGTGGCGTGGTCGCCGAGCCGGCGGCGGAGCGTGTCGACGAGCTCCTCGCCCTCGCGGGCGCGGGTGCACGCCCCGACGCGAACGGTCTGCTCGGGGTGGTGGTCGTCGTCGAGCGTGCGGCAGAAGCGCGTGGCGACCTTGAGCTCGTTGAACCACCACTGCGTGACCTGGTCGATGGGGTGGTCGTCGGGCCCGGTGACGACGAGGTAGTCGTACCCGGCGGCGTCGGGGTCTTTGAGCACCAGCGCCGCGTGCCCGTGGTCGTTCACGGCGCGGACGCCGTCGGCGACGACCGGGCTGGGCATGGCGAAGCGGTGGAGCGTGCGGCCGGCGTGGGCGTCGCTGACGATCGCGCCGCCCGCCACGACGACCGGCGCCGGTCGGTCGGCCGGGAAGTCGAGCTCACGCAGCACGTGGCGGCACTCGATCAGCCCGCGCCCCGTCGCGAGCACGACCCGGACGCCCGCGTCCTGGGCGCGGCCGATCGCTTCGATGTTCTCGCGCGGGATCGCGCCGGCGGGGTCCAGCAGAGTGCCGTCGATGTCGATGGCAAGCAGGTCGGGTCGGGTGTCGTGCCGCACGGGGCACGATAGGTGGGCCGGCCGTGCAGCCCAAGACCGATGGCTCGGAGGTCGGCGAACGCGCAGGCACCACGGATGCAAATCGACGGACGAAGCCGATCAGTCGCCGACGTCGCTGGCCGACGGCTGTCGCGTCGGGACGTTCGGGCCGAACGTGATCGCGTTCTTGCCCGACCGCTTGGACTGGATCGCGAGCTGGTCGGCGCGGGCGACGAGTTCCTCGGCGCTGCGGCCGTCCCAGGGGAAGGTCGCGAGCCCACCCGAGATCGTCAGCTCGCCCCGCGCGTCGACCCCGAGCTTTGGGAAGGTCTGGTCGTTGATCTTCTGCTGGAACCGCTTGGCGACCTGGGAGAGGCCCGAGGGGTGGTCCGAGCCGGGCTGCCGCGGGCCATCGGGCTCATAGAAGACAACGGCAAACTCGTCGCCGCCGATCCGGCAGACGCGGTCGGTGGGGCGGATCGTGCTCTTGAGCAGGCGCACGGTCTCGGCAAGGACCTCGTCGCCCGCGTCGTGCCCGAAGCGGTCGTTGAAGGTCTTGAAGTTGTCGATGTCGAAGACCATGACGGTGAGGTTGTGGCGGTTCGCGCGGGCGTGGTCGAGCGCGGTGCGGATGAAGCGGTCGAAGTAGCGGCGGTTCCAAGCGCCCGTTACGGTGTCCGTAAAAGCTTCGATGCGGAGCCGGCGGTGCTGCTCGGCAAGGGCGAGCCACGGCGCGAGCCACGCGGCCTGGTCGACGAACGCCGCGGCGAGACCGGGACCGTTCGGCGGCTCGCTGTCGGACACATCGGCGGTGAGATGACCAAGCAGCCGCCCGTCGTGGGACACCGGGACCCATAGCCCGCCGGCCCGCTGATCGGGCGTGACCGCTTCGGCGGGCAGCAGCCGAACGCCATCCACGCCCAGACGTTCGGCGATCAGGTCGCTCGCGATCTGGTCGATGGCAACGCCGCGCAGGACCGCGCGGACGAGCTCCTCGTCGGCGACGACGCCGGGCCGGGCTCGATCAGACCCGGAGGGGCCGTTTTCAGGCTTGGAAAAGGACTCCCCGGGTGGAAGCACCGCCGGAGTATCCGGCACCGACGAGGCGGCAGGCTTCGCCCGATCGAGCAGCGCCTTCACCTCGATCGCGGTGTTTTCGGGTGAAAGCACGCCGTCGAAGCTCGCGGTGGTGCGCGGCGACTCGGGCAGCGCGTGGAACAGCAGGACGCCCGGGTCGATGCGTCGGGCGGCGCTCGTGAACTGGGCGTAGCGGTCTTCGGGCGTCGACGCATCAGAAGCTCGTGCGTCGTCGAGCTCCGTATCTTGCCCGACCACAACGACAGGCGGCCCGGCGGGGCCACCCGGGAGCGGGGTAATGATTTCAGAGAGGGCCTCAACGCCCGTGGGTACACGAACAAGTTCAACCGCCGAGTCCAGCCGGAGCTTGGCGTCGAGACCAGTCCGGCCCACGAGGATCACCCGCCGCGATGGCGTCTCGACGGGATCCGAACTGGACGACGGCTGACTACTCACGGTCCGATGTGCTGTTCATTGCGTGGCGACTCGCCGAGCAGAGTGCGGAGTTCATCGTCGGACAACCCGACGCCTGGCTTGGGATGGGTATCGGACGATCGATCGCCCGGGTTGGTTGCTTCGTGAGGGATGGGATCGAGCATCGGCTCGTGCGCGGCCAAACGGAGCTTGGGCTCGATGGTTCTCGGACTCTCCCGAGATTCAAGGCGGGGAGCCTGGCCCTGATTCGCGCCCGGATCGGGGGCATAGGCCGTGCTGGAAGCCGCCGAAGCACCTGCAAGGCGCCACTCGGCGCGGTCCGCGGGCGAGACCGCGCTCAGCGGGTTCTCGTCGGCGGCGCGGTGCTGCCAGAGGTTGCAGCCCGGGAACGACGCTTCGACCGCGTCGAGCAGCTCGGGCATCAGCTCGCGCCGTTCGGGCTCGATCACAGCAAGCACGAGCGGGATCCGCGGCTCTCCCCGCCCGGGTCTGGCTTCGTGCAGCGACGCGAGCACGGCGTACGGCTCGGTCTCGTGCCGTACGTCGACCCGGCGGGCGATCAGCGCGTCGAGCAGGTCGCCCGGCGGCGAGTCCGCGGTATAGACAACGCAGACGGCGGTCCGGTGATCGTCCGTGATCTGAGCTTGGTCCATCATGTCAAGCGTAGTAGTCAAGCGCTCGGGGTGGGGGGAGTGATACCGGCCAGACCCAGGACTTCTTGCGCGACGCGGCGGGCGCCCTCGAGCGGGTCGGCGGGGCTGATCTCGCGCAGCCTGTCGGTTATCGCTTGCCGACGCGGCTCGTTGAGGATCAGGTCGCGGAGCATCGGCCCCGCGGCCGCGAGGGTCGACTCGGCGTGGACGTGGTCGGTCGCGATCAGCGCGGCCCCGGCCGACTCCAGCGGCTCGGCGTTGCGGAGCTGGTGCTGGTCCTTGTGGTAGGGGTAGGGCAGGAAGAGGGTTGGCACGCGGTTGACGGTGACCTCGCCGACGGTACCCGCGGCCGCGCGCGCGACGGCGGCCGTCGCCGCGCCCCACGCCAGACCGATCTGCTCGACGAACGGCACGACGCGGGCCGGCACCCCCGCCCGGTCGTAGGCGGCGCTCAGGTCCGCGGTATTGGCGGTGGGCCCGGCCTGGTGGAGGGCTTGCCAGCCCCGGTCGACGAGGTCGCCGGCGTGACGGTCGAGGAAGGCTTCGAGAAAGGCGTTGATGCTCCCGGCGCCCTGCGACGCGCCGGTGATAAACAGCATCGGACGCTCCGGGTCGAGGCTCAGCAGCGATCGGCACTCGGCCGGGTCGGAAGGGGCGAGCGCGTCGCGGCGGACGATGGGCGGCAGGCGCTGCCAGCGGTCGGTGCGGGCGGCGCCGCGCAGGTCGGCCGTCGTGAGGATGCGGTCGGCCCGCGTCGCGATCAGCCGGTTGGCCTTGCCCGGCACGGCGTCGAGGTTCAGCATGATGACCGGCACGCGGCTCGGCCCGGACCGTGGAGCGGCGAACGCGGCGGGGGCGGCGACGAACCCGCCGACGGCGACCAGCACCGCCGCGCCCTGTTCGGCGGCGAGATCGTCGAGACGGCGCCTGGCGTCGCGGACCGCCCGCGGCCAGCGCGACGCGAACCTGAGCAGCCCTCTGGGGCTCGCGGCGAGGGGCGCGGCGGGGCTCTGCGTGAAGTCGACGGCCGCGGCTTCGAGGATCGAGCGGTCGATCGCCCGGTCGGCGGCGAGGAAGCGCGTCGCCACGCCGGGGTGCATCAGCCGGAGCTGCTCGGCGACGGCGAGGGCCGGGAACAGGTGCCCGCCGGAGCCGCCGCCGGCGAAGAGCACGCCGAGGGTGGACGCGGCGGTCATGCCGTCGCCGGGCCGCGGCTTGATTTCAGCGCGTCGGGCTCGGGCCCGTGTTCGTCGAGCGTGTTGTCTAGGAGCCGGGGCTGGGTCCGCGCGGCGGCGATGACGAGCCCGAGCGAGGCGGCGGTGAGGATCCACCCGGTGCCGCCGTGGGAGATCAGGGGGAGGGCGATGCCCTTGGTGGGGGCGAGCCCGGTGACGACGGCGACGTTGATGCTCGCCTGGAAGCCGATGGTGGCGACGACGCCGAGGGTGAAGAGCTTGAGCAGCGGGCTGCGCTCGCGCCGAGCAACGTTGGCCGCGGCGCCCAGCAGCACGGCGTAGAGCAGGATGACCAGCGCCGGGCCGAACACGCCGAGCTCTTCGCAGATGATGGCGAAGACGAAGTCGGTGGTGTCTTCGGGGAGGTAGCCGAACTTGCGGAGCCCGTGGCCGAGCCCGCGGCCCGTGACCTCGCCCCCGGCGACGGCAGCCATGGACTGAATCATGTGGTAGCCGGCGCCGGCGGGATCTTCGAACGGGTGCAGGAACGAGCTGATGCGCTTGAGCCGGTAGGGCTCGAGCAGCACACCGACCGCGATCGCGGCGAGGGCCGTGGGCAGGGTGAGCAGCACGTGGAGCCACCGCATGCCCGCGGCGATGAGCACGACGCCCGCGACGAGCGCGACGAGCGCGGCCGTGCCGAGGTCCTCCTTCATCGTGACGAGCACGACCAGCCCGACCGCGGCCGCGATCGGCGCGAGGTCCTTGAAGAAGCGGTCGAGGGGGGCGCCGCGCTCGAGCGTCCTGCGGGCGACGTACCACGCGATCAGCGCGATCAGGCCCCACTTGGCAATCTCCGAAGGCTGGAAGGTGATCGGCCCGAGGGCAAGCCACCGGCGGGAGGCGTTGGCCTCGTGCCCGAGCGGCGTGTAGACGAGCAGCATGGGCGTCGCCAGGGCGCACGCGCCGACCAGGAGCACGATCAGGGTCGTCCGGCCGGAGACCCTCGCCCGCGTGTCATCGGTTGGGTCGGCGGACGGGTCGCCGGTCGGGTCGGCGGTGGGCCGGACGCCGCCCGCGCCGACCAGCCTCAGGATCGAGCGGATCGGCAGGCAGGCCGCGGCGACCATCGCGAGGATCGCGAGCCCGGCGTATGCGGCGGTCCGCCCGGAGAAGATCGCGGCGGGGGTTAGCGTGGGCGACGCGGCAACGGGCTCCTCGGCGGTCGCGGGCACGACCGAGATCCCGGCCGAAGCGACCATGACGACGCCGAAGCCAAGCAGCGCGATCGCCGCGACCGCGATGAGCGAGAAGGACCGGTCCACGGAGGTGGTATCGGAGGTCCGTCGGTGTTCGCTGGAATCACCGGCGGGTCGGTTGGCGAGCTCGCTCGGGCACGAGGGCCCGCGAGCCGGGGCCCGTGGCGGGCGTTCGTCGCAGCCGGCGATGAAGTCGGCGCCGTGGAGACGGCCGTCGACGTTCTGCTCGGCCGGGCAGTCGTTGACGGTCGCGCCGACGGTGGTTTCCCCCGAGTCGGAAGTGTCAGGGGCGTCGTGGCCGCGGGCGTTGCCGGCGAGATCGATGAGCGGGCCGCCGGCGTTCTCGGCGGACGACCCGGCGTCGATCGCGGGCGATCCGGTAGATGCCCGCTCCGCGCGACGCGGCGCTGCCCACCAGCTCGCACCCGGACAAACCTGAGGCGGCTTCCCGAGACGAAACTGACGCCCCCGCCGTCGCCGGCGCCCGCGTCGCCGTTGACGAGGCGCAGGTTCTCAAGCGTGAGCGTCAGTACGGACGACACAATTATGTCGTCTTCTGGGCCGCGGCCGACGCCGACAGAGCGATGCCGACGGCGGCAAATAAATACGGTCGTCTCGGTCGCTTGGTCGAGTCGGTCGCCGGGTCGACCAGGGGGTGCCTTGTCTCGGGCCGAGCGGCGGAACCCGGCGTACTGAACGTCGGCCCGGATCGTTCGATCGATATCACGATCCGGCGCTGTTCGTCGCAGAACGCCCGTGAACCGCTAGAGCAGGTTGAGGCTGACGCGTTTCTCGAGCTGCGAGACGGGGCGGGCGATGAGGTCGTAGCCGTCGCTAGCGACGACGGTGCAGCGCACCAGCTCGCCGGGCGCGAGGTCCTCGGTGGAGTGGACGTAGGTGACCGCGTCGATCTGCGGCGCCTGGGCGTAGCTGCGGCCCTGGAACAGGCGGCCCTTGCTCTCGATTACGCCGGGCGTCGCTTCCAGCGTCTGGTGCGTGGGCTTGTCGATCAGGATGTCGAGCTGCACGCCGGTCTGGGCGGGCTTCTCGGGGTCCCACTGCTCGGCGAGGTACTCGTTCTGCTCGAACGCGATCCGCTGCTGGAGCTCCATGATCTCGGACTTGCGGCGGGACTTGGTCTCCTGGTCGACCGCGAGGGCCGGGTCGTCCTCCAGGGTGCCCGCGGGCGTGCCGGCTTCCTTGGAATACTCGAACACGCCCACGGCGTCGAAGCCGACCTCGTCGATGAACCCGAGCAGTTGCTCGTGGTCGGCCTCGGTCTCGCCCGGGAAGCCCGAGATGAAGGTCGTGCGGATGACCATGCCGGGGATCGCGTCGCGGAGCTTGTGCATGAGCCAGAGCTGCTGCTCGGCGCTCACGCGGCGGCGCATCTGGTCGAGCATGCTCTGCGAGGCGTGCTGGAGCGGGATGTCGATGTAGGGCAGGAGCCGCCCGCGTGAGGCGATGTCGGCGAACGCCTCGATGAACTCGTCTCGGAAGTTCGAGGGGTAGGCGTACATGAGCCGGAGCCAGGCGTGGCCGGCGGTATCGGCCGCGGCCGCGTCGAGCCCGCTCAGCAGCGCGGGCAGCCCGCCGGCGTCGTTCTGCCAGCCGGCGCCGATGTCGTCGCCGTAGCTGGTCGTGTCCTGGCCGATGAGGTTCAGCTCGAACGCGCCGTCGTTGAGCAGCTCCCGCGCCTCGGTGACGATGCGATCGAGCGGCTTGGAGCGCATCTTGCCGCGGATGCTCGGGATCGTGCAGAACGCGCAGCCCTGGTTGCAGCCCTCCGAGATGCGGAGGTAGGCGTAGTGGCGGGCGGTCAGTCGCAGGCGGGCGGCGTCGGACTCGAAGTAGCCCAGCCCCTTGCCGTCCTTGCCCTGGACCGTGAGGCCCACGGTGTCGAGCCCCCGGTCCTTCGCGGCGGCGAGCGCGTTCGCGGCGATCCAGTACTTCGGGCGGTCCGAAGCGTCGGCCAGCGCGTCACGCTCGTGCTTGAGACCGCGGACCGCCTCGACGACGTGGTCGCGGTCGAACACGCCGATCATCGTGTCGATGCCCGGGGCCCACTCGAGCATCTTCGCCCGGTGGCGCTGCACGAGGCAGCCCGCCACGACCACCCGCTTGACCCGGCCCGCTTCCTTCGCGCGGACCGCGTCTCGGATCACGCCGAGCGACTCCTGCTTGGACGCCTCGAGGAAGCCGCAGGTGTTGATGACGACCGCGTCGGCCGGATCGACGCCGCCGGCTTCGGTTTCCGGATCGAGACCAGCATCGGGCGTTCCATCATCGTCGGTCGCGGTCGTCTTGCCTTCGACGTGCAGCGCGTCGGACCAGTCTTCGTCGGTCGACGGGTTGTACGAGACAGGCGTCAGGCCGTCCTCGGCGAGCAGGCCGAGCATCTTTTCAGAATCGACGAGGTTCTTCGGGCAGCCGAGGCTGACGAAGGAGACCGTGCGGATCGTTGCATCCTGTATTGTGAGGGATTCTGCCACGGGCGGAGTTTAGAAGCGTTCCGGGCTCCATCCAAGCCCGGAGGAGGAACGGAAACACCCTGCCGCCGGCCCTGCGAGATCCCGCGGGCTCAGGCGACGCCTTCGCTTCGCGAGCGCCGGTGGCGGTCGAGATTGATGAAGTCAGACGCGAGTTCATCGGCGTCGAACCCGGCGACGGGATACCGCTCTTCGAGCGCCTTGCCCAGCGAGACAGGGTCGGTCACGACCACAGCGCTCGGTGTTCTCAGATGGCTGCTCACGAACCGGATCGCCCGCGGCAGGTCACGCCGTGTGGTGCAGACAATCAGCTCGTCGTGCTCGAACCGGAGCGGCAGGACGCGGAACTGCCACGCCTGTCGCGACGAGATGACTTCAGCGGCCAGAGGGTCGATCACCTCGTCACGCGGATCGACCACGCCGGCGGCCTCGGCGAACTGGGCGGCCCAAGCGCTCTCGACCGCGGCAGGGTCAACGCCGAAGAGCCGCTCGGCGAGCAACCCGAACGGTCGCGCTGTCAGCCGCTGCTCTTCGAGCACACGGTCACGCTGTTGCTCGGTCAGCACGCCGGAGAGAACGAGGATGTCGCCGATGCGAAGTGTCATGCGTGGCTCTCTGTCCGTGCGGGTGCGGACCCGCGGGGGAGGTCTGGTCGAGAAAACATTGGCGTGTCTTAAAAAGCCTCCCGCGGGGTCGGCGAGTCTTCTGGGGGTGACGCCGCGTCGGTTTACGGGGTATCGGGGGAGGCGCGGCGCGGGCTTGCGTCACGCAGATCAAACGAGCGCGACGGCGGGGCGAGCGTTGCGGGCGGGTGGGGATGGGGTGTCTGGCAGGCGGCGTGACCCGCACGGCCCGACCCCAACCGCCGCCTGTAGAGACTACTTTCCGACACAGAACGCGGCGAACACGCGTCCGATCACGTCGTCCGGCGTGACCTCGCCGGTGAGCGAGGCGAGCGCGTCCAAGGCATCGCGCATCGCGCGGGCGGCGAGCTCGTCGGGCCCGGCTTGACCTCTCGCGAGATCGACCGCCTCGATGGCGCGTGCGAACGCCGCGGTGTGACGCGGCGGCAGGCCCGGGGCGGTGGTAACCGCGTGGTC
This sequence comes from Planctomycetota bacterium, assembly GCA_039815285.1. Classification (GTDB taxonomy): domain Bacteria; phylum Planctomycetota; class Phycisphaerae; order Phycisphaerales; family UBA1924; genus JBCBZP01. Next base: position 72,113 of record JBCBZP010000009.1, on the reverse strand, counting down.
GGCGACCGCTCGCTTGAGCGGCGCGACGCCCGACCCGTCGAGGGCACAGACTGTGATCGACTCGCCGGCCAACTCCGAAGGTCGATCGGCTTTAGTACGGACCCGCAGGGTGGGCGGCGGGAACCGGTCGGCGAAGCGGCCGGTCGGGTCGCAGTAGAGGCGGAGGTCGGCCGCCCGAAGGGCCTCGCGTGCGGCGGCCTGAGCTTGGGCGGCGGTGTCACCCGCGGGACGCACACCGGGCCCGACCAGCTCGGGCCGGGGCGGGTCGAGCCCGGGCAGGTCGAGCAGGTCGACGACGCCCGCGTGCGCCGCGACGCCCGAGAGATCAAGCGGCTCGCGCAGCACATCGCGGGTCGTGCCCGGCGCCCGATCGGTCAGCGCGCGGTCGCGGCCGAGCAGCGCGTTGAAGAGCGTCGACTTGCCGGCCGACGGCGGCCCAACGAGGGCGACCGACGGGCGGGCGGACGGAGCTTCCGAGCCGCCGGCCGAGCACAGGGCGGCGGCGAGCTCCGCGGCGAGCTCGGCGAGACCCCGCGCAAGCTCGTCGGGCGTGATCGCGACCACGTCTTCCTGATCGGTGAAATCGATCCCGGCCTCGGTGAGCGCGAGCAGGTGGGCGAGCCGATCGGTCCAGGCCCGGTAGGTTTGGCCGCGGGCGCCGGTGAGCAGGTCGCGAGCCGCGGCGAGCTCGGCGTCGGACTCGGCGGTGATCGCCTGCGCGACGCCCTCGGCCTGCTCGAGCGTGAGCCGGCCGCTCAGGTACGCGCGGGCGGAGAACTCGCCCGGGTCGGCGGGGCGCACACCCTCGAACGAATCGAGCACGCGGGCGATCAGTGTCGGGTTGCCCGGCAGCAGGATCTCGAGCACGTCGTCGCCCGTGTACGAGCTTGGCGTGGCGTACGTGATCGCCGTGACGGCGAGCGAGCGGTCGCCGAGCGTAAGGGCCGTATCCCGGCAGCCGCGGGCGAAGGGGTCGATCGCGAGCCGGTCACTCGCGATCTCGCGGACGGCCGGGCCCGAGAGGCGGATCATCGCGACGGGGGCGTTCGCGACGGGGGTCGAGCAGGCCGCGATGGTGTCGTGCTCAGATCGCACGGTTTCGGTCTCTCACGGCGGGCCGAAGGCGCACCGCCGGGTGCTCGATCGCGCGTGCTACTTCTTGCGGCGGAGGCGCTCGGCGGCCGACTCTTTCTTGCCGCCCGGGCCGTTCCGGGCTTTGTAGCCCGCCTGGCGGTACTGCTGGCGGAGCTTTTCTTCCTGGAGGCGCTTCTGCTCCTCGGCGAGCTTCTCGAGCCGTGCGAGGAAGCCGCCCTGCTTGCGGGGCTTGCGCGGTTTGGCGGGCTTCGCGGCTTTGGCGGGCACCTCGAGCAGGTTCTTGCGTTTGATGTCGTGGCGGATCCAGATGTTCTCGAGGATGTTCAGCGAGGCGCTGAAGAACATGTACACCGCGAGGCCGCTCGGGGCGTTGTAGATGATGATCGGGAACATGATCGGCAGCATGATCTGGATGATCTTCTGCTGCTGCTCCTGCTCGGGCGTGAGCGTGCCGGTGGTGGGCGGGCGGAGGTACTTCTGCTGGAAGAAGAACACGCCGGCGTAGATCAGCGGGAACACGTTGAACGAGCGGATCGTGCCCATGAGCGGGAGGTCGAAGTGCAGGCTCTCGGGCAGGCGGACGAGCGCGTCGGGGCTTGCCATGTCGGCGAGGAACGACCACTCGCCGCCGGTCACGGTCTGGAAGAGCCCGTAGAACGCGGGCTCGTGGCGCAGCTCATAGGCGAAGAACAGCGTGGCGTAGAGCGCGATCCAGATGAACGACTGCAAAAACATGGGCAGCATGCCCACCACGCAGCCGGCCGGGTTGATGTTGTTCTCACGCCAGAGGTTGGCGGTCTCCTGCTGGAGACGCTGCGGGTCGTCCTTGAACCGCTCGCGGAGCTTGTCCATCTCGGGCTTGATGTCGGACATCTGCTTGGACGACCGCTGGATGCGGATCTGGGACCACCGCGTGATCGGGTGGAGCAGCGAGCGGACGACGACGACGAGCGCGATGATGGCCAGCGCGTAGTCGCCGAAGAAGCCGTGCAGCGTGCGGAGCGTGCCGATCAGGAGCGCCGTGAGCGACTGCAGGGTGCAGAACGCCAGCGGCCCGCCGAAGTTGTACACGACGAGCTTCTCGAGCCCCGACGCGTCGGCGACCGGGTGCTCGGCGATGACCGAGGTCGACAGCGGCCCGGCGTAGAACCGGTAGCCGAAGTCTGCGGCGGCGTCCTTCCCGCTCAGCTCGACCGACGGCGACGCCAGCCGCAGCACGATCGGCGACAGCCTGTCGGCGGTGTCGAGCATGACGCGGTCGACGGTCTCGATCGACCGGATCGCCTTGCCCGTCTTGGGCAAGGCGGCGGGGTCGAAGTCGGGATGCACGGCGACGCCGAAGTACCGCCCCGTAGTGCCGATCCAGACGAGCTCGTGCTCGCGGCGCTCGCTGTCTGCGTTGGGCCAGATCTGCTTGTCGACGGTGTAGCGGTTGTTGTCGCCCTTTTTGCCCAGGACGAACCCGCTCTCGCGCCGCTTGAGGTAGCCGTCGGTCACGACCGCGCCGCGGGTGGGATCGCTGGCGGGCTTGAGGAGGTAGCCGATGCGGAAGCGGCGTTTGTCGCCGCCGTAGGTCAGCCGGTCGGGCGGGAGGTCGATCGGCCCGAACTGCACGAGCCGCACGCGCCGCGGCGTGTCGGTGAGGTTCACGACGCTCTGCTCGACGCGAACGTCGTACGACCCCTCGTCCAGGATGAACCGACGTCGGACGACGAGCACCTCGTCGCCGTTCTCGTCTTCGATCACGGCCCGGAACGACCCGGGCTCTTCCTCTTCCCAGACCGACGCGATGCCGTCGGCCGCGGTGGTCAGGAAGACCCGGTTCTTCGGGCCGTCGACCTCGAGCCAGAGGGCGGCGAAGGGGGGCGTCTGGGCGGTGCCGCCGGACGCGAGGCTGAGCGCGGCGAGCGACTGCACCTCGACGTGGGCCGCGTCGGGCACGTCCTCGCCGAGCCGGGCGTCGGTCCGGTCGTCGACGGTCTGGAACTCGCCGGCGAGGCGATAGGTCGCGATGCCAGCGCCGATCGGCGTGAAGGTGATCTGGGCGGAGTACGGGCCGGCCGCGTCGAGCGAGCCGATGGGCGTGAGCGGTCCTTGCGCCGCCGGGCGGGCCGACCAGCGGAGGGCCGGCTCGTCGTCGGTCGCCGCGAGACCCGGCTCGTCCTCGTCGCTGGAATCGCTGTCCTCAAAAACAGTGCCCTGCGAACCCGTGGTATCACCGGCGGGCTCGTCGGCCGACGGCTCCGCGGGCTCCGGCTCGTCGGCCGGGGTCGGTGGCCCGTCGGTTGGTGGCGCGTCGGTCAGGGGCGCGTCGGTTGGGGGCGTGTCGATCGGCGGGGCGTCGGCCGGTTGGGTGTCGGCAGCCGTGCTTTCCGAGAGCGCCACCTCACGGCCCGCCGGGCTCCCGTCGCCGCTGCGGGGGTTGGGCTTCTGCGTCGAGATCAGCACGCTCGCGGCGACACCGATGCCCACCAGGGTGAGGATCAGCGGCACGGCGAGACGGAGGGCTTTGTTGGGCTTGTGGGGCATTCGCGGAAGGTTAGGGGGCGGGGGTCAACGCCCGGTGAACAGGCGTTCGCCCAGCCAGTCGCTGAGCTCGGGGATCGCCCGGATCTTGTCGGCGGTGGGCTTCATGTCGTACTCGAGCCGGACGAACTCGGCGTGGGCGGGGTGGAAGATCGCGTAGCTCGCCCGCGGGTCGGCGTCGCGCGGCTGCCCGACGGAGCCGACGTTCAGGATGACCTTGGACGCGACGCCGTCGCGCGAGCCGTGGGCCAGAGCCGGGTCGGCGGCCAGGTCGAAGGCCGCGTCGGTGAGCTCGTGCGGGGGGTAGAAGTCGGGCTCCTCCGTGAAGACGCCGGGCACGTGGGTGTGCCCGCAGGCAACGCGGTGGGGCACCCGCTCGAAGATCTGCTCAAGCTTGTCGGGGGCGTTGGCGGGGTCTTCGGGGAAGACGTACTCGTTGATCGGTCGGCGGGGCGAGCCGTGCACGAAGAGGAAGGGCAGGTCGGAGTCGGGCTGGGTCTCGACGACGCGGACGCGGAGCCGCCCCAGGAAGTCGTAGCGGGCCTTGCGCTTGGCCAGGTCGGGCTCGGCGTCGAACTGCTCGCGGGTCCAGTACGCCGCGGCCTGGGCGCCAGGGTTGAAGTTGGTCGGCTCGTAGAGCACGCCGAAGTCGTGGTTGCCCATGAGCGACCAGGCGCACTGGTCGCGGACGAGATCGACGCAGGCGAGCGGGTCGGGCCCGTAGCCGATGATGTCGCCGAGGCAGATGACCCGGTCGACGCCGCGACGGCGGATGTCGGCCATGACCACGGTCAGGGCTTCGAGGTTGCCGTGGATGTCGCTGATAACGGCGGTGGGCACTGCGTTCCTGTCGGTCGTGGTCGGGGCGCGGTCGCCGGACGCTCTTCGCCGCGCCCGCTTCACCTGCATCGGGGGCTGGTGTTGGGGGCAGGCCGAACGACCTCCGACCCCGCGAGCCCAAGCGGAACACGACCAGCGACGATAGGAAGATGGCGGCGACGCAGGCAACGCGGGACCTCTCCGGCTCGCGCTGACCCGCACCGGCCCGCGGGCACGGGCACGCCGCCGGAAGGTGCGGGTGTTCGGCGGGCGTATCATCGGCAACCGCCGCGGACGGTCTCGCTGACCGAATCCGTCGAGCGTCGCACGCGGGACGGCGCCCGCGCGTGAGAGACCCGGCCGGCCCGAGAGGGGTCCGGCTTCGCAAGGAGGCAGCCATGCCCGCCGCAAGCGTGAACTACCAGCGCACCCGTGAGATGACGATCGACGAGCTGCTGCTCGAGAACCGGATCGTGTTCCTGATCGGCGAGATCAACCACGCGAGCGCGAGCCGCGTGATGATGCAGATGCTCTACCTCGAGAACCAGAAGCGGGGTCAGGACATCAGCCTGTACATCAACTCGCCCGGCGGGGCGGTCGACGACACCCTCGCGCTCGTCGACACGTTCAGCTTCCTGTCCTCGGACATCGCGACCTACTGCATCGGCCGGGCCTACTCGGGCGGGGCGGTGCTGCTGGCGTCGGGCACCAAGGGCAAGCGGTACATCCTGCCGCACGCCAAGGTGATGATCCACCAGCCCTACGGCGGGATCACGGGCCAGTCGGAGGACATCCGCATCCAGGCCGAGCAGATCATCAAGTCGAAGCGTCAGCTCAACGAGCTGCTCGCCGCCGCGTGCGGGAAGACGGCCGACGAGGTCCAGGCGGACTCCGAGCGGGACAAGTACTTCGCCGCCGAGGAGGCGCTCGCGTACGGGCTGGTCGACGAAGTGATCAAGGGCCACCCCGAGAAGCAGAAGAGCTAACCCGCCGCCGTCCCCACCGTCAGCGCCCGCCTACACCCGCAAGGACGCACCCCGAAGGACTCAGGAGAACCGCATGTCATACCTCGTGCCCATCGTCATCGAGCAGACCGGCCGCGGCGAGCGGTCGTACGACATCTACTCGCGACTGCTCAAAGACCGCATCGTGCTGGTCTCAGGCCCGGTCGCCGACGAGATGGCCAACCTCGTCGTCGCGCAGCTGCTGTTCCTCGCCAACGAGGACCCCAAGGCCGACATCCAGATGTACGTCAACTCGCCCGGGGGCTCGGTCAGCGCCGGGCTCGGCATCATCGACACGATGAACTTCATCGGGCCCGACATCTCGACGACCATCATCGGCCAGGCCGCGAGCATGGGCTCGGTCATCGCGACCTCGGGCACCAAGGGCAAGCGATTCGCGCTGCACAACGCCCGGAACCTCATGCACCAGCCGCTGCTCGGCGGCGTCATGGAAGGGCAGGCGACCGACCTCGAGATCGAGGCCCGCGAGATGCTCCGCATCCGCGAGCGGCTCTACCGCCTCTACGCCAACGCCACCGGCAAGAGCGAGGAGCAGATCGAGAAGGACTGCGACCGGAACAAGTGGCTCGACGACGCCGAGATGATCGAGTACGGGCTGATCGACCGCGTCCTCGAGGCGATGCCCGCCGGCACCGAGTCGTGAGCACCCGTTCGGGGGCCCGTTCGAGGGCGCGGGCAAGGACCCGGCTCGAGCCCAAGGCCCGGATCGGGGTCGCGGGCCGTCTGTCAATCGGGCTGTCGGTCGGGCTGTCGGTCGGGCTCGTCGGGAGCCTGGGCGGCTGCCTGAGCGCGAAAGCCAAGGGCTCGTCCAAGGCGAACTACGAGCTCCGGCAGGAGCGCGAGGCGTTGCTCGAGCGCGTCACCGAGCTCGAGGCGCAGGTCGCCGAGCTCGGGGTGAAGCTCGAAGCCGCGGCCGGGTCGGAGAACGCCCGCGGCCTGTCGGCGGACGCTCTCGCGGCCCTGCCCGCGGTCGCGTCGGTCGAGCTCGTGTCGACCTCGGGCTTCCGGCGAGACGGCACGCTCGCGGTCTTGGTCAAGGTCAGCGACGGCCGCCTGCGGGCGGTGCCCGCGACCGGCTCGCTGCGGGTCGACCTGCTCCGCGACACCGGCACCGACCTCGAGCGCGTCGCGGGCCGATCGCTGAGCGCCCAGCAGGTGCGCGACGCCTACCGGTCGGGCCTCGCCGGCGTGGCGTACGAGGTCCGGTTCCCGGCCGACGAGCTGATCGGGCTCGAGCAGCTGGTGGTCGTGGCGTCGTTCGACGACGCCCTGACCGGCGCGTCGTTCGAGGCAAGCGACGTCTTTCGTCGTCGTAGCGCGTCGGCCTCGGCGAGCAACGCCGGGGTTGCCCCTAAAAAAGAGAGACCGGCCACCAGCCCGGACAGCAAGCCACACACCAGCCCGGAACCAACGCTCGGGGGCTCGGGCGAGAACGGCTGAACGGTGCGGGCGCACCTGCTCCAGCTCGACCTTGCCTGGGAAGACCGCGGCGCCAACTTCGCCCTGGTCGAACGCGCGATCGACGACGCGGCGCCGGACGAGGGCGACCTCCTCGTGCTGCCCGAGCTGTTCGACTCGGGCTTCAGCCTGAACACCGACGCGACGGCCGACCGGAGCGGCGCCACGCTCTCGTTCCTGCTGCGCTTGGCCGAGGACCTGGGCGTGACCGTGCAGGGCTCGCGCACCGTGCGGGACTGCCACTGTGAGAAGGCGCAGAACCGAGCGACCGTCGCGGGGCCGACGCAGGGTTCGAACCACGACGACACGGGCGCCACGCTGCTCGCCGACTACGCGAAGGTCCACCCCTTCTCGTTCGGGCGCGAGCCCGAACGCTTCGAAGGCGGCTCGGACGTCGCCGTGTACCGCTGGCACGGCCCGCAAGACGCGCTGACCGTCTGCCCGGTCGTCTGCTACGACCTGCGGTTTCCCGAGCTGTTCAGGGCGGGCGTTGATCGTGGGGCCGAGGCCTTCGCGTGCGGCGCAAACTGGCCGGCCGAGCGGCAGAGCCACTGGCGGGCGCTCACGGTCGCCCGGGCGATCGAGAATCAGGCATTCGTCCTGGCCGTGAACCGGGTCGGGAGCGATCCCTACCTGAGCTACGCCGGCGGCACGATCGCGGTCGGGCCGCGCGGCGAGGTCTTGGGCGAGCTCGACGACCGCGCCGGTGTGCTGTCGGTGGAGATCGATCCGGCCCGTGTCCGGTCCTGGCGAGAGGAGTTTCCCGTCCTGCGAGATCGGCGGCTGAGGGGCGATTCAAGCCCCCGCTAGCTACCCGAGAGCACCGTTACCGGGCGTGCAGGACAGGACACGACACCGACCGAACTTGATACCGGTGGCATGTCGGACTCGGCTCGGTCGGGCGGCGATCCCCGGGTCGGCTGTTCAGACGGCTTGGAAGGAAACGGTTGCGAGCCGACCGTCAAACACCGTCAGGGGCGCCGATCACCGCCGCCGCCGACCTGTTGCTCAGCGTCGCATACGCGGGACTGGTTCCGGCAACACCGGTCCCGGTCAAGACCAACAGGCTCACACCGCCCGCGCGATCGTGGTCTCTGGCACGATCTGGGGCAGGTTCCCTCGTGCGGCCGGCACCCCGCCGTGAGGGTCAGCGGCAAGGGCGTCATCGACGCCCACCGCCAGCGCCCTGTCGAGAGAACCGTGCGTCAAGGAGCAATACGGGCCGTCAGGCGTGCGGCCGACCCATCACCCGGCTCGTTGGTGATCGACCACGCGATGTTCGCCGGCCGGCAGACGCTGTCGTCACCCTCAGTGCAGTATGCGAAGCTCAGCTCGACGACCACCCCCGCGTCGACCGCGGCGCCGTCGACCTCGATCTCGAACGGGGCCGCGTCGGCCCGGAGCGTCCGCTGGTCGAGCGTGTTCGACGCGTCGTCGCGGGCCGACACACGAACGGTCACCGGGAACTCAGCGTTGACCTTCGCCCCCGCCGGCAGGTCGGGCGCGAGCACGAGCCGGGCGGGCGACGCCGGGTCGATCGCGGTCGTCACGCCGATCGCGCCCTCGACGCTCGCGGCCGCGTCGCCGCGCAGCCCGCGGAACACGATGTCCGTCCGCTCGAGCGTGATCGGGTCGATCCGAACGACGCGGTGGTTGTTGGTATCGGCGACAAAAACCGCGGGCCGGCGGTCGGCCGCGGCGGCCGCGTAGTGCAGCCCGCCGGGCTCGTCGAACGGCGTCGCCCCGCCCGCGGTCAGCCCGCGGCCGTCGCCGACCCACGTGCTGCTCGAACGCTCGGCCGTGTTCACCAGCTTGATCTTGTGGTTGTACGTATCGGCAACCAGCAGCAGGTCGGTCTCGTCGTCGGACTCGAGCAGCGTGACGCCGAGCGCGTGCTGAAGGCGTGCGTCGGGATAGACGCCGTCGATATCGCCGAACTCGAACAGCCCGTTCTGCGACCCGCTCGCCACGTTGAAGCCGACGACCGTGCGGACCTCGTCGGCCGAGAGATCGACCACGCGGATCGAGCTCGACTCGCTGTCGGCGAAGTACAGGCGCTCGCCGTCGGCCGAGAGCGCGAGCCCCGACGGCTGGGCGAGCGCCGAGCCCTCGAGCGAGCCGTCGAGCGAGTTCTCGCGACCCGAGCCCGCGAGGTTCGCCACCCGACCGCTCTTGAGGTCGATCGACCAGATCTGGTGCGTGCCCGCGTTGGCGACATAGAGCGTTGAGCGGTCGGGGCCGAGCTGCAGCGCCCACGGAGACGCGAGCCCTTGATCGCGCCCCGCCTCACCGCCCGCGCGGTCGTACGAGCGCTCGCCGTTGCCGGCGATTGTCGCGACCGCGAGCGTCTTGAGGTCGACCGCCCGCACGGCGTGGTTCTTCGCGTCCGCCACATACAGCGTGCCCGCTTCGCCCAGCGTCGGGTCGAACGCGAGCCCCTGCGGGTCTTGGAACGCCGCCTCCGCCCGAACCCCGTCGGCGAAGCCCGGCTCGCCCGACCCGAGCACGGCGACCACCTCGCTCACGCCGTCGGCGTCGGGAAACGTCGACACGATCACCCGATGGCCCGACGAGTCGGCGACGAACAACCGGTCGTCGTCCGCGGCGGCGTGGACCTTGCCCGGGAACGTCAGCCCGCTCGCCGGCGACACCTCCGCGTCGAGCACGATGTCGGTCTTCCGCTCGGCCAGCACGCCGCTGTCGCGCGCGTCGTCGAGCGCCTGCCGCACGGCGCGGTCGAGGATGTCGCGGTTGCCCTCGCCCGGCGCGGCCCCGATGACCTCGCCGTCGGCCCCGATCACCACCACCGTCGGCCACGACCGCGCGCCGTACGTCTGCCAGATACGCATCCCGTCGTCGATCACAACCGGATGGCGGATGCCGTACCGGTGCATCGCGTGGCGGATGCTCTCGCGGTCGGCCTCGTTCGTGAACTTTGCCGAGTGGACCCCCACCACCACGAACGGCTCGTCCGCGTACTTCTCCTCGAGATACTCAAGGTCGGGCAGCACGTGGATGCAGTTGATGCAGCAGTACGTCCAGAAGTCGAGCACGACGATGTGCCCCTTCAGATCGTCCTCGAACGACAGCGGCCGATCGGTGTTCAGCCAGCCCAGATTGGGCTCGAGCTCGGGTGCCATGAACTGCGCCTTCAGCGGGGTGCTGACGAGAAGCGGTGACGACGCGATCAACGCGATGAGCAACGCGGCCAACCAGCGGAACGATCGGTGCATACGGGGATCCCTTCCGGCTGCGACAACCCCCCAGAAGACGCCCCTATTCCTTCGCCGCGCCGGGCCGACCAGACGCAGACCGCCCCCCCGGTCCCCAACAGCCCCCCGCGACAGGCCGCCCGCTAAAGGCCAAACCGTGCCAGCGGTACGGACCCGTCTGGGTCACCCCGCCACGAGAGCCCGGCCCGCAGCTCGCCCACCAGCGACCGCATGTCCTCGGGCACCGGCGCCGTGCTGACCAGCGGCTCACCAGACACCGGGTGCTCGAGCGTGAGCAGCCCGGCGTGCAGCATCTGACGCTCGATCACGCCGCCGCCGTCGGTTGAGAGCGCGAACGGGCGCCCGCCGTACATGTCGTCGCCGACGATCGGATAGCCCCGCTCCGACAGATGCACGCGGATCTGGTGCGTCCGGCCCGTCTTGAGCTCGAGCTCGACCAGGGAGAACCGCTGGTCGGCGACCGGCCGGTCGTGCAGGCGGTACCGCTCGCGCACGCGGCAGACCGTCAACGCGGGCTTGCCCAGCGCGTCCCGCCGAACAACCTGCTTCTCACGCGAGCCCTTCTCCTTCGACGGGTGCGGCCCGAGCGGCAGGTCGATCGAGTCGACGCCGGGCTCGACCGAGCCCTGCACCACCGCGAGGTACCGCTTGTCGGCCGAGCGGTGCTCGAACTGCGCGCCCAGCTTCCAGTGCGCCTCCTCGGTCTTGGCAAACACGATGCACCCCGACGTGCGGCGGTCGAGCCGGTGCACTACGCCCGGGCGCGCGAACTCTCGGCCGAGCTCGCTCAGCTCGCCCCCGCTCTCAGAAGCGTGACCGAAGTGCCAAAGCAGCGCGTGCAGCAGCGTGCCCGAGTGCTCGCCACGCGCCGGGTGCACGATGATGTCGGGCGACTTGTTCAGCACGATCAGGTGCCGGTCCTCGTACAGCACGTCGACCGGGATGTCCTCGGCGACGATCGACGCGTCGGGCGGCGGCGGCAGCATCAGCTCCACCGCGTCGCCCCGACGCAGCTTGCTCGACGCCTTCGCCGTCCGGCCGTTGACCGTTGCCGCACCGGTCTCGACGAGCTGCTGCACCTGCGAACGGCTCATAAAGTCGATCCGCGAGCAAAGATACTTGTCGAGCCGAGGCTGCTTCGGGTCGCGCAGCAGCTCGAACCGGACTCGGGGCGGCTCGTCGCTCGACGCCCGCGCCAGCTCCACCGCTCGCCGAAGAGCCTCCGGATCGACCTTGCCCCCCGGGCGGATCAGCCCGCCGGGCGAGGTCTCGATCTCACCCTCGGCCCCGAGGTCCGCCGCGCCCTCTGCCCGCGTGTGACTCACCCCGCGCCGTCGCCGTCGTCGACGCCCGTGTCCGCGTCGGTTTCGGCAGGCTGGGGCTCGGCCTCTGGGTCCGCAGGCTCGCTCTCCGCCGGGTCAGCAGCGCCCGGCGACTCGTCGCCCTCGGCCGGGTCGCTTTCCTCGCCCGGCTCGTCGAGCACCGGAGCCACCGGCCCCGGCAGATCGAGCGCGGGCGCCTCGACGTCGGGCACATCGAGCTCGGGCACGTCGAGCTCGGGCACGTCGATGTCCGACAGATCCAGCCCGTCCTCGCTCGCCGGCTCGGGCTCGGCTTGCGGCAGGTCGTCCTGGGACGGCAGCTCGCCCGCGGCCAGCACGTCGCCGACCGAAGCCGCGCGGCCGCGGGCGATCGCGGCCGAGGTCTCGAAGCCGGCCTCGTCGGCCATCGCCGCGAGCCGCTCGTAGGTCTCGACGGCCGCGTCGGCGTCGCCGCGCTCTTCCAGTACTGCCGCCACGCCGAACAGCGCACCGATCGCGTGCAGCCGGGCGCCGGGCTCCGTGCCGGCCTCCTCGGCCACAGCGCGGTACAGCCGCTCGGCATCGTCGAGGTACTTCGCCCGGTCCTCGTCGGTCAGCGTGTCTTCCTCGGCCGGGTCGGCCCCGAACTGCTGCGACGCCCCGGGCACCAGCCCCGACCGCACCGAGTCGAGGTAGACGTCGGCCTCGCGCAGCCGCGTCTGGATGCCGATCGAACGCACGCCGCCGTGCTCCTCGGCGATCACCCGCAGTGAGACCGGGTTGGGGTTCGCCGACTCGGCGACCTCCGAATAGTTCTGGTACGCATCGTTCACCGCGTCGTTCTGCATGTCCTGCAGGCGTCCCCAGCCCACGAACGCGAGCACCACCCCGGCCGCCACGAACAGCAGCGGCGACGCGTACTTCTGCAGCGCCTCGATGAACTCCGTGTTCAGGCGCGACTCGTCGAGCCCCGCGCCCTCTTTCAGCTCGCTCTGCCGGACATCGGGATCACTCATCGAACAGACCTCGCTTCAAACCACTCGGGCTTCGATGTTAGCGCCGCCCGCCCGACGTTCCGAGGCCCAGCCGCTCCAGAGCCGCCGCGACATCCCAGCCCGCGGGGCTCGTCAGGTCGTCGTCGTGCACGAACACCCTTCGAACAGCCGTGACGAGCGCTTCCAGCCCGCGCCCCGACCGGGCCGACACGGCGTGCATATTGGCCGCGTCGCCGTCGAACCACGCCGGCGTCCCGAGGTCGGCCCGGAGCGCGACGGTCAGACGGCGGTTCGTCGGAACACCGCTCAGAACGCTCGGGGGCACGACCGCCGCGGGATCCGGCGAGGCCGCGTCGCCGCAAACCAACACCAAGTCCGCCGCCGCGGCCTGCGCGAGCCCCCGGCGGATCGCGTCCTGCTCCACCTCGTCGCCCGTTTCGCGTACGCCCGGCGTGTCGACCACGTCGCACACGAGCCCCGCCGCGTCGATCCGGACCCCGACGTGGTCGAGCGTCGTGCCGGGCCGGTCGGCGACCAGAGCCGCGGATCGGCCGGCGAGCGTGTTGAGCAGCGTCGACTTGCCGACGTTGGGCGGCCCGAGCAGCGCCACCGTCGGCGGCCACAGCAGGTGATCCAGCCGGCGGTCGCGGGCGTCATCGGGAGCTTCGCTCGCATCTAGCGACGACAGCAGCAGGTCCACCGCGAGCGGGCTCGGTGCGATCGACAACGCGGTCGACAACGCGATCGACAACGCGGCCGACACAGAAGCAGACATCGCCGGAACCCCAGCACCTCGGGCCGCCCCAGACCGCGGACCAGAACGCGGACCAGAACGCGCCAGGCCCGCCGCCTCCAGGGCTTGAGCGACCCGCCGAACGATCGCCGGCCCGCCGTGGGGCATGAGCAGCGCCCGGCCCTGAGCGGGACGCGCGACCACACCCCGGTCGACACCCGCGATCTCGGCGTGCCTCACCGAGCCGACCGGGCACGACGCAGCCACCCGGGCGAGCGCCGCCTCCAGGTCGTCGCCGTCCGGGCCTTCGCCCATAAGTTCGATCACGGCGACCGGGCTCGCCACGCCCGCCGGCGTGAGCAGCGCCCAGCGCACGCTCACCCGCCGTCCCCGACCGAGGGGTCCGAGCCGGCGTCGTCCGCCGCGAGACTCTTGCGGAAGGCTTCGGCGATGCCTAGCAGCGTGAGGTCGGGCACGATCGACTCGACGAGTTCGTCGCTGCCGAACAGGGCGTTGGCGTCGCCGCCGGTCGCGATCACCTGCGCGAACGCGCCGTAAAACTCGGCGTACCGCTCCGCCGCGTACCGCACCGAGCCCCGCGCCGCCGCCACGACCCCCTGAAAGATCGCGCCGGACGTCTCCCGGCCGAACGGCTCAAGCGGGTCGGGCAGGTCGCCGAAGCTCAGCCCGGGCAGCCCGGCGGTCCGCTCGTGCAGCGCGTCGAGCATCATCTGGGCCCCGGGCAGGATCATGCCGCCGTGGAAGGTGCCCTCGCCGTCGACGAAGTCGATCGTGATCGCGGTGCCCGCGTCGATCACCACGCACGCCTGCGATACCCGGGCAAACGCGGCCAGCGCGTTCAGAGCCCGGTCCTGCCCCAGCGTGGACGCGTCGCTGAGCGTGTGCTTCAGGTCAACGCCCACATCCCGGTGAACCTCGAGCACCGGGCGCGGCAGGGTCCGTGAGAGCTCGTCGCGCAGGGCGCCCGAGACATCGGGCTTGACCGTCGCGAGGACGACCGCCTCGGCGTCGTCGGCCAGATCGCCCACCGCCGCCGCCGCCTCGGCGTGCGGCACCGACCGGCTCCGCTCGATCTCGGGCTGCCCCCCCACCGTCGACGCGAGCCCGACGTGTGTCCGGGTGTTGTTTATGCTCACCGCGACGATGGTCGGGGCGTCTTTCGGGACGTCTTTCGGGGTCGTGGGGTCCGGATGGTCGATCATCAACAACCCTAGGGTGGCGGGTCGGGGGGGTTGTCCGAGGTTTGTTCGAGAAACCCGGTCCGGGCCCCCGCGCCGCGACCGTGGGGCTAACGCCGCGATGGACCCGAGTACCTGCCGAGCCGACGGATCGATCGAGCGCCGGAGCGTCGAGGGCTTCTCGTTCCCGCTCGGCGTGTACCCGATCGAGCCCATGACGCCCGCCCCGGGCTACACGCTCGACTTCGAGTCCGCCGACGGCGACGACTACGAATGGGAAGAGTGGCCCGACCGCTACGTGTTCGACATCGTGGTCTCGGCCGAACGGCTCAAGCCGCTCGTCTGGGGGCTGCTTTCGCTCTTCCCGGGCCGGGTCTACCCGATCCTCGACGTGCTCGGCCGCGACGCCTATCGCGAGATCGACCCCTATATCAGCTACGACCTCTGCGGCACCGACCGCCTGCTCGAGGCGTTCCGACGCTTCGAAGCCTTTCTGCTCGAGGACGGGCTCGTCGGCGTCGGGGCGATGAGCGACCAGCCGTTCTACTACGTCTTCGTCGACGAGCACAAGATCGTGACGGTTCGGGCCGAGCCCAAAGCGAAGGAGCGGGTCGAGAAACTCCTCGCCGCGTTCGGGCTGAGCGAGATGTCCGATCCCGCCGGAGCCGACGCCGTTGCTCACGAGCACCGGTCTGTCCTCGAGGCGCCCGAAGACCAGGCGTTCCTGCTGACCGGCGACGAGATCGTCGAACGCCTCCGCGACGACTGGCGGCTGGTCCTGAACGTCGACCCCGACCAGAATCTCGACCCCCAGGGCGATGATCTTGGAACGACGCCCTGGCGGTGTCTTGTTCGGGTCGAAGACGACGAAGCGGAGACCGACCGGTACGCCGACGTCTTCCTGACGGCCAACTCGCTCCGCCAGGCCGAGCGGCTGGCCCTCGACACGGTCAGCGAGGACGCAAAGCAGGGGAAGATCGCGTCGGTGATCGTGAGCGACCGGGTCGTGGCCGACGAGTTCTTCCGGGATCTCGGCGTCGAGGCGTCGGGCGAGCGCCGGCGGGAGCTGAGCCGCCCCAAGATCTGGGACCGCCGCTGGCTCGACCGCGAGCCGGGAGGGCCGTCAACGCCGAACGAGTAAGGCGTCGGTCGAAAGCGGGGGCCGTCCCAAGCTCATCCCCTCTGTCCAAGACGACAGACGCCGGGTCGTTTGCGTCCGAGCGTGGCCGGCGGTACGTTGCATTGGTACTGGAAAGCACCGGCGGCTCACGATCGGTCTGCGAGTGACACAAGCAGGTCTCAGACGAACACTCGGTGCAGATACATGCTGAACCGACCGGCCCACGCTTGCGGAGCAAGCATCAATCCGCCGTGTCTCGCCACACGGTCGCTCGATGGGGCCGTATGCTCCCCCCCACCGGCCTGGATGGCGAACGCGTCGCCGGGTGCGTGAGGCGGAACACAGAGGTTTCTCGGACGTAGGACGCACCGCAGCCGACCACGAATCACCAGCCAACGTGACCCGCCACCACACTGATAGAACACACGGCGTCGCCACACGACCCAAGACCTCGCCAAGACGATCCGAAGTCATCGAGCCTTCCAGAATTGACACTGTCAGAGTTGATCCTGTCAGACCAGAGCATCACGCGGAGTTGAGCATGCAGCCAAAGACGGACCGATCTCCCGCCAACCCCTTTCGTGACCAGCGGGTACTGGAGCGCCTCTCGTCGGCGATGTGTGTTGGATCAGCGCTGATACTGGCCGCGGGCCTCGCGGCAGGGGTCGCGGCCGACACCGGGGCACAATCGATCGGTGTCGAGGCACTCGCTGCCCCGTCCAGCCTCGACGCGGCCGAGCGAGCTTTGGCAAGCGGGCGGGTGCTCGTTGCCAGGGACCGGCTGCTGGCTTCGCCCGGCGCGGGCAGCGAGCGTGGCAACGCGCTCCGGCTCCGGATCGAGCGGGACGTCCGCGGGCTGAGCCCGACCAACCTGACGCTCGAGCGGGCCGACTCGGACATCGTTTCGAACGACCTTCGGGCCGCCGATCGGCTCGTTCGTCGCCTGTCCAACCGCCGAGCCGACCTCACACAGGGCCAGCTTGATCGGCTGGAAGGTCTCGAATCGGAGCTCGCGTTCGCCGTTGACGCGGCCAAGCCCGACGCCGATGCGCTCGCCCGGCTCGCTCTCAAGGTGTCGCAAGCCGACCGTCTCGCCGAGGCGAAGGCCCTGGTCGCCGAAGCCGACCGGCTCGGTCCCGCGCTGAACGAGACGGCCCGCGCCCGACTGGACATCGTTCGCGGACGCATCCTCGACGCCGAACTCGCATTGGGCGAGACGATCGAACAAACCACGCTGTCCGCGGCGGTCATGACGCCCGGCAGCCGGCAGCCGTCGGAGAAGCCCGCCGAACAGCCGTCGGGAGAGCCCGACGCGGCGCCCGCAACACCGGAAGACATCGTCGAGCGGTCGCAGCGCGCGGCGGCCGACACGCGGCTGAGCGAAGCCCAAGCCCAGTGGGCCGCGGGAAGCCGGCGGCAGGCGGCCGCGACCTACCGCGAGCTGCTCGACGTCTACGGCGACTTCCTCACACCCGAGCAGACCCGGCTCGCCCGTCAGCGTGTCTCGCAGGTCGACTCGCTGCTCGGCGGGCAGCCGACCGACCTCGGGGAAGACTTCGTTCAGTCGCGTGAGCTGCAGCGGCAGGCCGCTGAGCGCCTCTTCGCGGCCGAGATGGCCACCGCCCGCCGGAACCTCGATTCGGGCGCCACCGAAGAGGCGAGGATCAACGCGTCGCAGGCGCGGCTCGTCGTCAACCAGAACCGCGGCGTCCTCAGCGACGAGGTGTACCGCTCTCGGATCGCGCTGGTCGATGACCTGCTGCAGGAGATCAACGAGGCCGAGCAGGACCTGAGGGCTCGGGCGATCGAACGCCGGAACGAGCAGATCCGCCGCGACGCCGAGATCTCTCGGGCCCGCGCCACCGCCGACCGGGAAAAACGCATCGTCGAAGCGCTGACCCGCGCCCGCGATCTTCAAGAAGAGCTCAAGTACAAAGAGGCCCGCGAGGTCGTTGATCAGGCCATCTTCCTCGACCCGACCAACCCCGCCGCCCTCCTGATCCGCGACGTGCTCGACGAGCTGCTGATCTTCGAGGAGTACAACGCCCTGAGCACCCGCAAGGGCCGGGCGTTCAGCAAGATCTCGATCGAGAACCTCAAGGCGTCGATCCCGCCGGTCGACATCGTCGAGTACCCGCCGGACTGGCCCACGCTCAGCTACAAGCGCAGCCAGCTCGCCGAGCTCGCGCTCTCGGGCGAGGACCAGCGCGTCCTCGCTCGGCTCGAGCGCGACCGCATCAGCCCCGAGTTCCAGAACGACCGGCTCGAAGACGCGATCGAGTTCGTCCGCACCGTCGCCAAGGTCAACGTCGACGTCAACTGGCGCAGCCTCGAAGAGGTCGGCGTCACGCGCGACACCCCCGTCTCCCTCCGGCTCGACGGCGTACGGCCCAAGCTCGTCCTCGAGCGCGTGCTCCGCAAGGTCTCCGACCCGGTCGCCCCCGCGGGCTGGTCGGTCAAGGACGGCATCGTCACCATCGCGAGCCGGTCGATGCTCGACCGCGACGTGAAGACAATGGTCTACGACGTCCGCGACCTGCTCGTCGAGGTGCCCGACTACGACGAGCTGCCGGCGTTCAACCTGACCGACGTCATCAGCCGCGCGTCGGCGGACGGGCTGTCGCTCTCGGTCGACCCGCTGAGCGAAGAAGGGCGTGGCGCGGGAGACCGCGAGCAGGGCCCGGACCGCGTCGCGGAGATCATGAGCGTGATCCGTCAGAACGTCGCGTTTGACTCGTGGCAGGCCAACGGCGGCTCGATCGGCACTATCCAGGATCTCAACGGCTCGCTGATCGTCACGACCACCCCCGAGAACCAGCGGCAGGTCTCCGGTCTCCTGAGCCGCCTGCGTGAGTTCCGAGCGCTACAGATCAACGTCGAGGCTCGCTTCCTGACCATCAACCAGGCGTTCTTCGAGCAGCTCGGGTTCGACGTGGACGTGGTCTTCAACGCCGAGAACAACCAGGTCCAGACGATCCAGGGCACGTCGGTTTCCGCGGTTGGCTCCGACTTCGTACAGCTCACTTCGGCCGACGGCGTGGCGATCAACAACTCGACCGGGACGCAGGTGACGTCGATCGGCGGAACGGCGGTCCCGCCGCCGAACGGGGGCTTCTCGCCGGTCGAGGTCGGCAGCAACACGCTCGGGCTGAGCGAGTCGCTCCTGCTCGGGCTCGTCCCCGGCGAGAGCTTCACGGGCTCGGTGCTCAACGCCGGCCCGGCGCTCGGCGTCGCGGGCCGCTTCCTCGACGACGTGCAGGTCGACTTCCTCGTCAAGGCAACCCAGGCCGACCAGCGATCGAGCCAGCTCACCGCGCCGAGGATCACCTTCAGCAACGGTCAGACCGCCAACATCAACGTCGCGACGCAGCGCGCGTTCGTCTCGGGGCTCAACCCCGCGGTCGGCACCGCGGCCGTGGCGTTTACGCCGCAGGTCGGCGTGCTCACCGAGGGCACCATCCTCGGCGTCGAGGGCACCGTCAGCGCCGACCGCCGCTACGTCACTCTGAGCATCACCACCGGCACGAACATCTTCGACGGCTTCGCGACCTCGAGCGTCTCGGCCGCCCCGGGCGGTGCCGGTGGCGCAGTGGCCGGCGGCGGCGCCGGCGGCACCGTGATCGTCTCACCCGCGTCGGCCGAGTTCCAGCTCCCGACCGTCACCGTCACCCAAGTGCAGACCACCGTCACCGTGCCCGATCAGGGCACCGTGCTGCTCGGCGGGCAGCGGGTTGTCACAGAGGTTGAGGTCGAGTCGGGCGTCCCGGTGCTGAGCAAGATCCCGCTGATCAACCGCTTCTTCACCAACCGCCTCGACACGACGGAGGAATCAACGCTTATCATCTTGGTGAAGCCGACCATCCTGATTCAGAACGAGCAGGAAGAGAATAATTTCCCGGGGCTCTTGGACTCGCTGAACACGAGCTTCGGCGGCTGAGAGCGGACGGCTCGATGGGTCGGGTCGGGGCCCGGCTATGCTTCCGGGCAAGGCGCGAGTGGTTCTACTCGCGGTGCATGTTCGGTTGTTTTAGGAGATGCTGACGATGGGCGCCAACGAGTCACGCCTCCGCGTTACCCACCAAGAAGGGGTGACCAAGGTCGAGTTTGTCGACCGCAACATCCTCGATGAGGCCAACATCCAATCGATCGGCGAAGAGATCTCCGGCATCGTCGATCGCAACCCCGGCTGCAAGATCATTATCAGCTTCCACAACGTCGACCACCTGTCCTCGGCCGCCCTGGGCACGCTGATCACAATCAACAACAAGGTCCGCAACCAGAACGGGCAGCTCCGCCTCGCCGAGATCGATCCCCAGATCTACGAGGTCTTCATGATCACGAAGCTCAACAAGCTCTTCGAGATCCACGACACCAGCGATCAGGCGTTGTCGAGCTTCAACTGAGGCCCCGGCGGGCCGCCCCGTCAGGGCGGGCTGCACGGGCCAGCGCCGTGCGGAGGGTCCCGTGCGATTCGATGTCACTCAAGACCGGTCCCGCATCGACCTCGTTCACGCCAGGATTGCCGAGCATGTCGCGTCGATGGGTATCGCCGAGTCTGGGGCGTTCGGTATCCGGCTTGCGATCGAAGAAGCCCTCGCCAACGCGCTCAAGCACGGCTCGCCCAAAGGCCAGCCCGTCCACGTCGATGTCGACGCCAGCGACGACGTCCTGACGATCGCCGTGGAAGACCACGGCCCCGGCTTCGACCCCGCAAGCGTGCCGGACCCCACCACGCCCGAGAACCTCTCCAAGCCCTGCGGCCGCGGGCTGCTCCTTATTAGGACTTATATGTCTGAAGTTCGGTTCAACGACACCGGCAACCGGATCGAGATGGTCTACCGCCCGCCCGCCGACCGCGGCTGACGGGCCGCGGCTAATGGGCCGGGGCCGACGGGCCGCCCGGCGGTCTCAGACCGGATTTCGGTGTCCGAGAGCGACATCTGCCACGGCAGAAATCGCGAATCGTTGATTGGCTTGCCGAACGGCTCTAAAATGGAAAGATTCTAAACAAGCCCTCTGAGCGACCAAGCTCAGGGCCGAGGGAGTGTGCCTGATGCCCGTTTCGACCCCGATCTACATGGACAGCGCTGCCACAACCCGGACCGACCCACGGGTGGTCGAGGCGATGCTCCCCTACTTCACCGAGATCTACGGCAACCCGGGCAGCCGGAACCACCGCTTCGGTTGGGAGTCCGAGGACGCCGTGGACAAAGCCCGGCGGCAGGTCGCCGACCTGATCGGCGCCGACCGCAAGGAGGTCGTGTTCACTTCGGGCGCGACCGAGAGCAACAACCTCGCGATCAAGGGCGGGGCGTACATGTACGAGAAAGCCAAGGCCGGGTCGACCGGCCGCGGGCACATCATCACGGGCTCGATCGAGCACAAGGCCACGCTCGACCCCGCCAAGCGCCTCGCCAAGGAGGGCTTCGATGTGACCTTCGTCGAGCCCGGGCCCGACGGCGTGTACACCAAGGAGATGATCGAGAACGCGATGCGCGAGGACACCATCCTCGTCTCGATCATGTGGGCCAACAACGAGATCGGCACGATCAACGAGGTCGAAGAGATCGGCAAGCTCTGCCACGACCGCGGCGTCATCTATCACTGCGACGCGACCCAGTGGGTCGGCAAGATGCCGACGGACGTCAACGCCGCGAACATCGACCTCATGAGCTTCAGCGGCCACAAGCTCTACGGCCCGAACGGGGTCGGCGCGCTCTACGTCCGCCGGCGCCGCCCGCGCGTGCGGTTGGTCGCCCTCAGTGAGGGCGGCGGGCAGGAGCGGGGCTACCGCTCGGGCACGCTCAACGTCCCGGGGATCGTCGGGCTCGGCGCCGCCTGCGAGATCGCCCAGCACGAGATGGGCGACGAGGCGATCCGCCTCGCGGCCCTCCGCGACCGCCTCGAGGACGGCATCACCGGCCGGCTCGATGTCGTGCAGGTCAACGGCGACCGCGACAAGCGACTCCCCCACATCTCCAACATCTCCTACGGCTTCGTCGAGGGCGAGAGCCTCATGATGGCGTGCAAGGAGATCGCGATGAGCTCCGGCTCGGCGTGCACCAGCGCCAGCCTCGAGCCCAGCTACGTTCTCAAGGGCCTGGGCGTCGGCGACGACCTGGCCCACTCGTCCCTCCGCATGTCGCTCGGACGCTGGACCACCGAAGAAGAGATCGACTTCTGCGTCGACAAGGTTGTCGAGTCGGTCACCAAGCTCCGCGAGCTCAGCCCCCTGTACGACATGCACAACGAGGGCATCGACATCACGAAGATCGAGTGGCAGGCCCACTAAGAGTCCACCGAACCCGAAAGGAATCCGCCATGGCATACGGCGACAAGGTCATCGACCACTACGAGAACCCACGCAACGTCGGCACGTTCGGCACAACCGCCGACGTAAAAGAGCGCAAGGACGTCGGCTACGGCCTCGTCGGCGCCCCCGAGTGCGGCGACGTCATGCAGCTTCAGATCAAGGTCGACGACGACGGCAAGATCGAGGACGCGAAGTTCAAGTGTTTCGGCTGCGGCTCGGCGATCGCCTCCAGCTCGCTCGCCACCGAGTGGCTCAAGGGCCGCACCGTCGACGAGGGGCTCGACATCAAGAACACCCAGATCGTCGAAGAGCTGAGCCTTCCCCCGGTCAAGATCCACTGCTCCGTGCTCGCCGAGGACGCGATCCGCGCGGCGATCAAGGATTACAAGACCAAGAACGGCATCGCCGAAGACGCCCCCCAGACGGCCGAGGCGCTCTGAGACCGTCCCCGCCGACCGGAACAGTTCGGCGGCTGAACCGGTTCAATTTCTCGTGGTCAAGGGCAAGAATCACCGAGCCGATAGCCCTATGGGCCGGCGTTCTTCGGGTAGACTTCTCGGGGATATGAGGTGGCTGCTCGCCGCAACCACCCCGCAGCGAAGGAATTGCGTGCAATGACTGTGATGGACACCACCGGCGGGGCGACGGAAACCGCCCCGGTCAACCTGACCGAGGCCGCGGCCCGCGAGATCAAGACGATCATCGAGCAGCAGGAGCTCGACGCCGACAAGGTCGCCCTGCGCGTGGGCGTCAAGGGCGGCGGGTGCAGCGGGTTCAGCTACCTCCTCGACCTCACCGAGGCCGTGAAGGACTCCGACGAGCAGTTCATCGCCCACGGCGTCAAGGTCGTCTGCGACCCCAAGAGCCTGCTCTACCTCAACGGCACCACGGTCGACTTCAAGGACGAGATCATGGGCCGTGGGTTCGTGTTCAGCAACCCGAACGCGACCAGCTCGTGCGGGTGCGGCTCGAGCTTCAGCGCCTGACCACTCGATCCGAAGACTCGGGCGGGTCGAGAGACTCGGGCGAGCACCCGGAATTTGCTTGGACGCGAAATGGTCCGGCGATAACGTGTTGTGTCCGGCGGGGCCCTTCATCGGGCCCCGTTTGTTTGGTGGGCGTCCGCCTCGCTAGAATTCCAAGGCGCGGGCCGCTCGGTTCTCGGGTCGGCCGCGGCCGGCCTCGTGGGCAGACTGCGCGGCGCCACGTGAACGACACCCCCCGGGACTTCGCATGAGCCAGGCCGGCGTGCCACTCGAAACCGCTCAGGGCTACGCCCCGCCCACGGTGACGCAGTTCAGCGTCTTCCTCGACAACATGGTCGGCAAGCTGTACGACCTCGTCGAGCACTTCGACGCGTCGACCTGCGACATCTGCGCGCTCTCGGTCCACGAGGCGTCCGACCACGCCGTCGTCCGCATCATCACCAACAACGCCCGGGTCGCCCGGTTCATCCTCGAAGAGCAGGGGCTGCCGTTCGCCGAGATGGACGTGCTGGTGATCGAGCTGTGCGAGGGGCACACGCTGACGAGCCTGTGCACGAGCCTGCTGCGGGCCGAGCTGAGCATCCGGTTCGTCTACCCGCTGATGCTCCGCCCCAACGGCACGCCGACGATCGCCCTCGCGGTCGACGACCTCACGCTCGCGGGGCAGATCCTCCGGCGGAAGAACTTCCGCCTGTTTGGCGAGTTCGACCTGCCCAAGACCTGTTGAACAAGACCGGCTGACCGGCAACCCGCCTCGCACTTCGGGCTATACCCGGGCATGCTGCTCCGACTCAACGCCCCGCGATCACCGGCACGAAAACCATCATCACGCGCCCGGTTCGCCTCTTTGACCAACACGACCCGGGCGGCCGCCGCCCTGCTTCTGGGCTCAGTCGCGGGACAGAGCGCCGCGCAGCAGCCGCCCGTCGAGACCCTGCCCGTGGAAGTCGCGGGGGTCGTGGTCGACGACGGCGTCGAGCTGCGTGTGCGGTCGGTCGGCGCGGGCGACGCGGTCGTGCTGCTGGCGGGCGGGCCCGGGTTTGCCGGGCAGCAGATGTGGCCGATCGCCGAGGGCGTGGCCGAGGGGCACCGGGCGATCGTGGTGGATCAGCGGGGCACGCCGGCGTCGCCCGTTGAGAGCTTCGAAGACGGGTTCACGATCGAAGCCGCGGTCGCGGACCTGGAAGCCGTGCGCGCGGCGATGGGCCTCGAGTCGTGGACGCTGCTGGGTCACTCGTGGGGCGGGCTGCTCTCGATGGCTTATGCCGCCGAGCACCCCGAGCGGGTCGACGCGCTCGTGCTGGTCAGCCCCGCGGGGATCGACTCGGACTTCTGGGCCGAGTACCAGGCGAACCTCGGGTCGAGGCTCACGCCGGGCGACCTCGCAGCGATGCGGGCGGTCCCGCCGCCGACCGAGCAGACACCCGACGCGTTCGCCGAGTACCTGCGTGCGATGAACCTGGCGATGGGCCCCGCGGGGCTCGCCGACCGGTCGAAGGCCGACCTGCTGCGGGCCGAGATGACCGAGGCCCGTTTCGAGCCTCGGGTGACGCTCGCGATGCAGGCGTCGCTCGCGACGTTCGACTTCAAGCCCCGGCTCTCCGGGCTGGAAGCGCCGGTCACGGTCATCCAGGGCGCGGCGGACCCGATCGGCCTCGACGCGACGCAGCGGATCCTTGACACGATCGAGGGCTCGGAGCGCGAGCTGATCGAGGGCGCGGGACACTGGCCGTTCCTGGAGACGCCGGGCGAGTTGGCCGAGCTGATCGACGACGCACTGGCCCGAGACGGGTAGCGGCCGCCGGGCGTCCCGCGGCCGTCCCGCGGAGTGACGGCTCTCGGCCCCACCCTTCGCGGGCCGCCGCTCGCCGAGGGCCCCACTCTCCCAGGGCCCCCACTCTCCCGGGGCCCACTACCATCGCCGCATGAGCTACACCGCCCTGGCCCGCCGCTACCGGTCCCGTGACTTTGACGAGGTGATGGGCCAGGAGGCGATCGCCCGGACGCTCCGGGCCTCGATCGATTCCGACCGCGTCGCCCACGCTTATCTCTTCTGCGGCACGCGGGGCGTGGGCAAGACCACGATGGCCCGCGTCTTCGCCAAGGCGCTCTGCGGCGGCTCGCCCGAGGCCGACGACGCGATCATGACCGGCCAGGACACCGACGTGATCGAGATCGACGGCGCGAGCAACAACTCCGTCGACGACGCCCGCGACCTCATCGCCAACGCCGGGTACCGACCCATGCGGAGCGAGTACAAGGTCTACATCATCGACGAGGTCCACATGCTCTCGACCGCGGCGTTCAACGCGCTGCTCAAGACCATGGAAGAGCCGCCCGAGCACGTCAAGTTCATCCTGTGCACCACCGAGGCGCACAAGGTCCCGCCGACGATCCAGAGCCGGTGCCAGCGGTACGACTTCAAGAACATCCCCGTGCGCACCATCGCCGAGCGGCTCGAAGCCCTGATCGGCGAGGAATCCCTGTCGGCCGAGCCCGAGCTGGTCCACACCATCGCGCGGCTCGGCAACGGGTCGATGCGCGACGCGCTCTCCATCCTCGACCGGGTCATGGCGTCGGGCGAGAAAACACTCACCCTCGCGCTGCTCGAGGAGCTGCTCGGCCTGCCCGAGCGCGAAGCCGTCTCCAAGCTCGTCGACGCCTGCGCCGAGGGCGACCCCGCCCGCGCCCTCGAGGCGGGCGACGCCCTGCTCGCCAAGGGCAGCGCGCCGGACCAGGCCCTCGAAGCGCTGATCGTCCGGCTGCGCGACCTGATGATCCTCGCGGCGTGCGGCGCCGACACCGACCTGGTCGACCTGGCCGACGACGCACGGGCCGAAGAAGCCGAGCGGGCCGGCTCGTTCGACGCGGCCGGGCTGATGCACATGATCGCGCTGTGCGAGGGCGTGCAGCGGTCGGTCAAGTCGAGCCCGACGCCGCGGGCGCTGTTCGACGCGCTGCTCGTCCGCCTGGCGATGGCCGAGAAGATCGCCGACCTCGCGACGCTGGTCAAGCAGCTCGGCCCGGGAGCGGGGGCCGCGCTGGGAAAAGGCTGAGGGCGGCGTTCGGGGTCGACCACACGCCGCCGGCCGCCCCGCGGGTGCCGCCGAGCCGGGCAACGCCCCCCGAGCCCGTCACGACGCCTGCTCCAGATACACCCCCGCAGATCGCTCCGGAAAGCCGGAGCCCGCCGCCCAGCGAACCACCACGCGACGAGCCACCAGCTCCAAACGCGACACGCCACGCACCGCGGCTCGACGAGACCGACCTCGACTCGGTCTGGCGCGCGGCGCAGGCCGAGTGGCAGGGCGGCTCGCTCGTCGCGGGGCTCCTGCTGCAGCTCCGGCTCGTGGAGCTCTCGCCCACGCACGCGGCGCTCGCGCCCATCCTCGGCTCGTCGCCCGGCACGCGTCAGCTCGCCGAGCCCAAGCTCGGGGAGTGCTCGGTCGTGCTGACCAAGGCGCTGGGCCGTCCGGTGCGGGCCGTCCTCGCCGATCCGGCCGAGCACGCGAACGAACCGTCGGGCGACCGAACCGCAGACCCAAGCGACCCGGGTGCCGCGGACGACCCGGCGGGCCAGCAGGCGGGCCATCAATCGGGCCCCCCTGTTGCGCCCGACGTGCCCGACGATCACCCCCTGGTCGAAGAAGTGCGGCGGGCGTTCAACGCCGAGATCGTCGACAAGGTCGCCAAGCGACCCGTCGCCGACCAGCCGCAAGCCGACCCGGGCTAGCGTCACCCTCCGCGCTCCACACACACGCTCGCCCGCCCGGGCCGCTGAAGACCCGCGAACGCAGACAAGGAACCGAGAGACCATGTTCGGCAACCTCGATCAGATGAAGATGCTCGGCACCGTGGCCGGGCTGCTCAAGGACAAGGACAAGATCCGCGCCGCCGGCGAACGGCTCAAGGCGGGCGTGTCGGACATCCGGGCCGAGGGCGTGTCGGGCGGCGGCGCCTGCCGCGCGGTCGCGACCGGCCGCATGCGCCTCGAGTCGATTACGCTCGACCCGGCGCTCGCCGCGGGCCTGGCCGACGAAGCATCGAAGCCCGAAGCCGAGCGGCTCATCGTCGACGCGGTCAACAACGCGATCGAGACCGCGCAAGCGCGGGCCGCCGAGATGGTCCAGGCCGAGGCGAAAGAGCTCGGGCTCGAGGGCGTCATCGGCGACGCGCTCAAGGACTTCGGCGACCCGGCCAAGGGGCTCGACTCGGTCGGGAAGCTACTCGGCTGATGCCCGAATTCGCCGACAGCCGCCCGGGCTTCCTCCCGCTCGGGCTCCGGACGCTCGACCTGCGCGTCGCGATCGACGGCCACGCGCCGGCCGCCAGCGCCGAGGTCGTCGCCGCGTGGGAGAGCGCCCGCCTCGCCAGCCCCCGGCTCTTCAACGGCCCGATCCTTTCCTACGAGAGCCACGCCGGTCCATCGATCCGGACCCGCCGCGACTCGTACCAGCGGCTCGCCGTGCAGACGCTGCGGCCCGGGCTCGTCGAGCCACGCGTCGATCAGCTCGCCGTGACCGGCGTGCTCCGCGCCGACGACGCGCGGGGACGGCCGCACGTGCTGCTCGGGCGACGCTCGGGCGCGACGCGCCTCTACGGCGGGCTCTGGGAGTTTGCGCCCGGCGGCGGGGTCGACGCGCCCCCACCCTCCCAGACCGGCTTCGACGGCGGCGACCTGTTCCGCCAGCTCCTCGTCGAGATCCGCGAAGAGCTCGACCTGCCCGGGCCCGCGATCGCCGACCTCGCCCCGGGGCCGACCCTCGGGCTCGCGCCCGACCCCTTCGCCGGCAGCACCGATGTGGTCATCCGCGTCGACCTGAACGCGCGGGTCGAGGACCTGCTTGCCGCGGGCACCACCGCCGAGGGCTGGGAGTACGAAACCACGCGGTGGATTGCGATCGACGAGCTCGGTCAATGGCAGCGAGCCGAGCCCAAAGCGTTCATCCCGCCGGCGATCGCGATCGCCGAGCACCTCGAAGCCAGCCCCGAAGCGCTCGAGACGTAGCCGAACCGAGATCGTCTCAGCGCCCGGGCTCGCGGTCGGGCACCTTGGCCTTCGATACCAGGTCGGCGAGGGTCTGCAGGTCGCGGGTCGCGATGACCTTCTCGAACCGGCTCCGCGGCACGTCGGTCTTGGCCAGGTGCTGCTCCGCACGCTTCCACAGCGTCTCGGCCTTGGGCTTGCCCGCCGACAGGTACAGCTCGCTCACCAGCTCCTGCAGCGCCTGCAGCGTCTTGGTCTCGAGGTTCGCGTAGTGGCGCTTGATCACGCCCTTCTGGAAGCGGGAGTACTCGGGCAAGGCGTGGCTCCTAAAACTGATCCGAACGCGTTTCGTGGGCGCCGACAAGCTGGGTCTTGGCGAGCATCTGGTACACCCGGCAGCGGCCGAGCAGCTCGTCGTGCTTGCCGACGTCCTCGACCCGCCCCCGGTCCATCACGACGATCCGGTCGGCGCCGACGACCGTGCTCAGCCGGTGCGCGACGACCAGCGTCGTCCGCCCGCGGCTGAACTCGTCGAGCGCTTCGCCGATCGCGGCCTCGCTCTCGGCGTCGATCATGCTCGTCGCCTCGTCGAGGATCAGCACCGCGGGGTCGCGCAGGATCGCCCGCGCGATTGAGATCCGCTGCCGCTGCCCGCCCGACAGACTCAGCCCCTGCTCGGCAACCTCCGCGTCGAGCACGCCCGGCAGCTTCTCGATGAAGCCCCACGCCCGGGCCTTCTCCGCGGCGTCCCTGATCTCGGCGTCGGTCTTGCCCGTCACGCCGTAGGCGATGTTCTCGCGGACGCTGCCCGGGAACAGGACGGTCTCCTGCGTCACCACGCCGAGCTGGCGGCGGAGGCTCGCGACGTTCACGCGGCGAAGGTCCGTGCCGTCGATGAGCACCGAGCCCTCGTCGAGGTCGTAAAGACGCGGCACGAGCGAGAGCAGCGTGGTCTTGCCCGAGCCGTTGGGCCCGACGAACGCGACGCGCTCGCCCGCCTCGATGCGGAGGTCGACGCCGTCGAGCGCCCGCGCGGTCGCGCCGGGGTACGAGAACGCGACGCCCTCGAACGAAAGGCTCTCGGCGTGCCGCGCGAGCTCGGGCAGCGACGGGTCGTAGCCCGGCTCGTCGGGCGCCTCGAACAGCTCGCCGACGCGCTCGGCCGCGCCCGACGCCGCCTGCACGCTCGTGACGATGCCCGTGAGCGGCCGCAGCGCCGTCGCCGTCACGAACAGCGCCCCCAGCGACATCAGCATGCTCTCCGGGTCGAGCTGCCCGTCGAGCACCGCCTTGGTCGCGACGACGGTCAGCACCCCGAGCGTGATCAGCGTGATGACCTCGACGCTCGGGCTCGAGAGAGCGCGCGCCGTCCGCGCCCGGAAGACCTGCCGCATGACCTCGAGGTTCTTCGCGGTGAAGTTCCGGAGCTCGTGCGCCTCGGTCGTGTGGACCTTGACCACGCGGAGCGCGCGGAGCGCGTTGAGCGCCGAGCCGTAGAGCGACGCCTGCTCGCGGAGGGCCCGGCGGGTCGCTTTCTTGATCCGTCGGCCCAGCAGCGACACGATCGCGCCCAGCACCGGCGCGACCGCCACAGCGACGATCGTCAGCCGCCAGTTGAAGTACAGCGCCACCCCGAACGACGCCAGCCCGCGGCTCACCTGGAACACGCCCCGGGACACCACGGCCGTCAGCCCCTCCCCGAGCGCCGCCGTGTCCGACACGACGCGGGCGATCGGGTCGGCCGTGCCCGACGCGACCAGGTCGCCCAGCGGCGAACGCAGCGCCTTCTCGTACGCCCGCCGCCGCAGCTCGGTCACCGTCCGCTGCACGACCGAGATCGACAGGTACTGGTGGGTAAACGTGGTCAGCGCGCCGACGATCGTCAGCCCGCCGAGCCCGATCATGATCCAGAGCACCGCGTGGTAGGGCTTGGGCGGCAGCTCGGCGATGACGCCGTCGGGGATCGTCAGCAAGCGGGCCGCGAAGCCCGGCAGCAGCGGCAGCTCGACCAGCGAGCCGTTGAAGTCACGCGCCATCTCGGACAGCCCGCGCGGCGACCCGCCGTCGCCCCCCTCCAGGATCGTCTCGATGATCGGCGCGATCCCCGCGAAGCCCACGCCGAGACTCAGCGCCGAGATGCCCGCGCACGCGAACGCGACCGCCAGGCTCGCCGGGTACCGCTTCAGCTCGCCGAGGTAGCTCCAGAAGGACCGCATCCAAGCAGTATCCCACCCCCGCGGGCAGGGGTACAGCCGCGGACGCCATCCGCCAGACGCGCCCGCTGATCGGCGCTCGTCAATCCGCGCGGGCCGCCCGCCCCTAGCATCTATCCGCATGGGTTCTCACGACAGCCCACCCACTCCCGCACCCGACGACGCGCCGAACCCCGGGCCCAGCCCCGAGCGAAGCCCGACGCCCGCTCCGAGCGCCGCGCCCATCCGTCGGATCACCGCGGTCAGTCCGGCGTTTGATCGGCCCGACGATCTCCAGAGCCTCGCGCGGGCGCTCGCCGAGCTCGACCGCACCGTCGACGGCCGGGCGATCGAGCTCTCCGTCCTCGTCGTCGATAACGCGTCGTCGGTGCCGGTCGACGCCTCGTCGCTCGGCTTCGGTTCGGACACCCGCGTCATCCGGCTCGACGACAACCTCGGCGGCAGCGGCGGGTTCAACGCCGGCCTCCGCGCCGCCCTGCGATCCGCCTGCGACGCCGTGTGGCTGCTCGATTCCGACGCCGTGCCGCGACGCGACGCGCTGACCGAACTCATCAGGGCGCTCGATGCCCGCCCAAACGCGGCCGCGGCCGGCTCCGCGCTCGCCGACGAACAAGGGGTCTATGAGATCGGCGGCGACGTCCGCCCCGCCGACGGCGAATACCTCCAGCACGCGCCCGCCCACAACGACCACGGCGATCCGCGCGAGGTCGGCTACCACGCCGCGTGCAGCCTGCTCGTCCGCCGGTCGGCGATCGAATCAGCGGGACTCATGCCCGACCTGTTCCTCTGCGGCGACGACGTCGCGTGGTGCCACCACCTGCGGCGGGCCGCCGGGCCCGTGCTCGCCGTGCCCGCGTCGGTCGTCGAGCACCCGCACCCGGCGCGCATGCGCACGACCGTGCGCGCGTATCAGGCCCGGAACGGCCTGACCAACGCGGTGCGCTTCGGGCTGAGCCCAGTCGCGCGGGCCCGGCGTGTGCTCCGTGATGCCGCGCGGGCCGCGTGCCAGGTCGTCGTCGGCCGCGACGACCTCGCCGACCTGCACCTCGCCGGCCTGCGCGCGGCGTTCCGATCGCCCGAGGGCCCGCTCGAGCTTCCACCCGTGCGCCCCTGGCGACCGCTCGACGAGCTGCCTCCCGACGAACGAAGCACGCCGAGTCCCACGCTCAAACGCAGCTCGATCCGTTCGCTCGTCACCTGGCTCGTGTCGCCGCGTCGCGACCGCGCCGTGGTCAACGCCCGCGCCATGCCTGCCGCGTGGGTGCCCGCGAAGACCGTCGTGACGGTGAGCAACGACGGCTGGACGGAGTCGAGGCCCACCCGGCTGGGCGTTCTCCGCCGGCTCACGGTCCTCGGCGCGCGGTCGCTGGTGCTCGCCGGGCGTGCCGCCGTGTCGCCGCCGACCGTTCCCCTTCCAGAGCCCGTCCGGCGAGACGAGGTCGCGTCGCTCTCGGTGGTCCTGCTCACGCAGCCCGCCCGGCTCGAACGCCTCAAGCGGACCCTCTCGCGGCTGATGCCCGCGCTCGCCGAGCGCCGCGTGCGCGCGGTCCCGACCGAGGTCGTCGTGGTCTGCAACGGCGGAACGATCGACGCCGCCGACCTGCCCGACCCGGGCGTGCGGCTGCGGGTCGTCGACATCGCCGAGAACACGGGCGTCGACGGGTTCAACCACGGCGTGCGCGCCGCGGCAGGCGACGCCGTGCTCATCCTCGACGACGACGCCTGGCCCGACCCGGTCTCCCTCGGACGCGCCGTCAGCAAGCTCCGCACCGGCAGCGCCGACGCGGTCGCCTTCCACCGCTGCCACCCGCGGAGCGGCTCGTTCGAGTGGCCCGGCAACACCGACCGCCGGGACGCGAGGCCCGCCCACCGGGACGCGTGGCCGAGCGTCGCATGGCCCGACATGGGCTGCTGCAACCTCGTCCGCCGCGACGCGTGGTGGGCCGCCGGCGGCTACGAGTCGGGCTACTTCCTCTACCGAAACGACACCGACCTCGCGCTGACGCTCGCCGCGCTCGGACGCACCGTGCTCTTCGACCCGACCATCGTCGCGTGGCACGACTCGCCCTCGGTCGGGCGGCCGAGCCCCGCGTGGTTCCGGCTCGCGACGCGGAACTGGGTCTGGCTCTGCCGACGCCACGGCCGCGGCGTGTGGGCCGTTCTCGGCGTCGTCCTCGGCTGGGCCTGGAGCCACACCCGCGCCAGGCTGCGGCCGTCCTGCCACATCGCCACGCTCGCCGGGCTGTGGTCGGGCCTGACCGCGGCGCCGCCCGCGGTCCGCACCGTCCCGAGCGACGGGTCGGCGCTGCGACGCCTCGTCTCGCTCAAGGTCCGGCTCGGGCGCACCGGTTCGTGGCTCAGCCGCCGCCGGCCGACACCAGAAGCTCCACCAGCCCCCTCGCGTTCCGCTGCGGCGCCCGAGTAAGCCCGGCGTCGACGAACCCGCCGAGCATCCGCCGCCACTCGCTGTACAGATAGTCCACGCCCAGCGTGTCGTGCAGCGTGCGGATCTCCATCGCGATCCGCTCGCTGAGCGCCGCCGACCAGCCGGACGTCGTCGGGTCGCAGTAGTACCCGCGGCACCCGCCGGGCCGCACCCCGTGCACGAGGCACGCCCGCCCGCCGAGGAACGGGCAGGTCCCGCGGTCGATCGCGTGCTCCAGCGAACCGCGGTCGAGCCCGATCCCGCCCGGCAGCGACCGCAGCGTGACCGCGGCTTCGAGCCCCGTGACGAACAGGTCGTGCCCCGCGCGCTCGAAGTCGCAGCAGCGCCCCGACGCCGAGCACACGGGCCGCGCCGCTTCAACGGAGGCGCTCGCGCGGTCGTACACCGCGAACACGCGATCTCGCACGCCCTCCGACTCAGCCAGCGCCCACCACCCCCGCGCCTCGTCCGGTGTCGGCGGACGCATCAGTCCGGGCACCGCCGGACGACCAGCACACACTGGTCGTCGTCGCGCTCCCGGCCGTCCGCGTGCCGGTCGACCGCTTCGAGCACCGCGGAGAGCAACTCGTCCGCGTTGCCGCCCGCCGCGGCGACGGTTGCCCGCAGCCGATCGACGCCGAAGAGCTTGTCGGCGGGGTTGAACGCCTCGGTGATGCCGTCGGTGTAGAGCACCAGCGCGTCGCCCGGGTCGAGCCGGTCGCCGACCGACGGCACGCCGAGGTCGTCGAGCACGCCCAGCGGCGGGCCGCCGCCGGTGAGCTCTTCCACCGTGCCGTTGCTTCGGCGGATCAGCGGCGGGCAGTGCCCGCAGTTGAGCATGTCCACGCTGCCGGTCGCGTGGTTGAGCGAGAGGAAAGCCGCGGTCACGAACATGCCGTCGCTGAGCACGTCGAACATCACGGCGTTAACGTCCTCGACGATCGACGCCGCGGGCCGGTTGAGCTTCTCGTACGCGCCCATCGCCGTGCGCAGCATCGCCATGACGACCGCGGCCTTCGCGCCGTGCCCGGAGACATCGGCCAGCGCGATCCCCAGGTGCCGCTCGCCGAACACGCGGAAGTCGTAGTAGTCGCCGCCGGCGAGCTCGCAGGGGGCGTACCGCACCGCCATCTCGAAGCCCGCCGGCGTGGGCAGCCGCTGCGGCAGCAGCGAACGCTGCAGCTTCCCGATCGCCCGCAGGTCCGACTCCATCTGCCCCTTGAGCTCGGTGATCTCGCTGTTCTGCTTGAGCTGCAGCGCGTGCCTCGCCAGGATGTTCATGTTCGCGACGCCGAGCCGCGTCGCCGCCGAGTCGAACGCGAGCCCGGGCGGGCGGAACAGCAGCAACCACTCGGCGATCTCACCGTCGAAGTAGATCGGGATCGACAGCCCGTCCATCGCGCCCGGGAGCCAGCGGTCGAGCAGGGCGTCGTCCGACGGCTCGATCCCGACGAACCGCGTCGGGTGCTCGCTGGTGATCAGCCGCGACACGACCTCGCCGCGCTCGATCGGCACCGTGTCGAGCTCGTCGTTCCACCGGACACAGGCGAGCAGCTCCTCCCGGTCGATCTCGTCGGCGACCATGTCGAAGCGGTTCATCACGCGGCAGTCGCCCCACGGCAGCCCCCGGACGTCCAGGTCGAGCACGTGCGTCACGCCCGAGACCTCCCGGAAGCGCAGCGCGAACTCGTACAGCAGGTCGTCGTCGGTCCGCGCGTTGCTCAGCGCCCGCTGGAGCTCCAGCACGCGGTCGAGCGTCGGGTCGTCGTTGAGGGGGATCAGCTCCACGCGGCGAGTCTACCCGCCGCCGACGCACTTCCCCGCGATCGATTCGCTGAGGGTCGACGCCGATCGAAGCAGCCCGTCGAGCTCGTCGGCCGCCACCGCCCGAGCCCGCTCGTCGAGGAGCGGCAGGTTGGCGCGGACGTTCCAAAGAGCCGCGCGCACCGCCGCGGCCGCGGTCTCGCCCGCCACGCCCAGATCGCTCACGAGCTGGCGGTTCGTGATCGGCACGAGCGCTTCGATCCGCTTGAGCAGGTCGACACCGGCCGCCGCGGCCGACATCGGCACCGCCGCGGCCCGGCCCGCCGCCTCGGGCAGGCGAGCCGCCCGGTCCGCGTCGTCCTTCGGCAGCCTCCACAGCGCGTTGAGCGCCGCGTACGCCTCGGCGTCTTCGTCGGCCAAACCAAGGAACAGGTCCCGCGAGCGAGCGAGCGCCGCGTCGTGCCGTTCGAGATTCTGCTGATGATCGGCGAGCGATGTGCGGCCCAGGCTGTACGCGACGACCATCCGCGCGGTCGCGGCCGCCAACGCCCCCGTCACACCCGCCACCGCCCCGCCGCCCGGCGTGGGCTGCTTCGACCCCAGCCGGTCGAGCAGCTCGGCGAGCGGAACCGACGACAAGGAGTCAGTCATACCCGTCCTCCCCGCCGGCGTCGTCTCGACGCGCGGGCGGTGCTTCGCCGGAGCTCGGCGGTCCGAGCCGCTGCCCCTCGCGGCTGACCGAATCAGCGATGGCGAACAGCAGCAGCACGACGATCGCCAGCGGCGCCGCGAGGAACAGGACAAGGCCGAGACGTTTGCCGAGCGTGTCGCGTGACTTCACGCCCCGGCGCTCACTTCGCCGCGGCGAAGCGTTCGCTGACCGCGTTCCAGTTGACGACGTTCCAGAACGCGCCGATGTAGTCGGGGCGCCGGTTCTGGTAGTTGAGGTAGTACGCGTGCTCCCACACATCGAGCCCGAGGATCGGGGTGTGGCCCGCGCCCTGCCCACCGAACGCCTCGGGCATCACCGGGTTGTCCTGGTTGGCGGTGCTCATCACGTGCAGCCCGCCGGGGCCGGCGCAGAGCCAGGCCCAGCCCGAGCCGAAGCGGGTCGCGCCCGCGTCGGCGAACTGCTTCTTGAACGCGTCCATCGAGCCGAATGCATCGTCGATCGCCTTGGCGAGCTCGGCCGACGGCTCACCGCCCTTGCCCTCGGGGGCGAGGATCGACCAGAACAGCGTGTGGTTGGCGTGCCCGCCGGCGTTGTTGCGGACCGCGCCCTGCTTGTCGGCCGGCACCTCCGAAAGCCCGGCGATCACTTCCAGCACGTCGCGGTCGGCCCAGTCCGTCCCTTCGAGGGCGGCGTTGGCCTTCGAGACATAGCCGGCGTGGTGCTTGCCGTGGTGGATTTCCATGGTCCGGCCGTCGATGTGCGGCTCCAGGGCGGCGGGGGCAAAGGCGAGTTCTGGGAGCGTGAAGGCCATTGCGGATTCTCCGTTTGCGGATCCAAATACCGAGTATTTGCCGATCAAAGACTGATACGGCCGGACTTTAGACCGCTCGCATTTCGGACCAGAAGCCAACACGCACGACGGCCGCCATCCAAACCTGACAATAGGTGCGTGCCTCCGGGAAGGGAGACTGATGCAGGGGGACTCGGGCAGGGGGGAGCCGAGCGAGACAGGGTGTGCCGCAAAGATAACGGGCAAGATGGCCCCGATGTCTTGTCACTTACCCGGCGTGGCTTGACGAACGCCTTGGCTGGGATGTAACCTGAAGGTTCGCTTGGGTGTTGTTTGTCTGAGCGAAGCAAACCCGTCTGTTTCGACGGTTCGTGCCATTTCGGGCACGGCCCTAGAAACCTCGGACAAGCGACGTACGGATAGTTACGGTTGAGCGAGTGTCGAGTACAGGGTCCCAGAGGGGTTCTATGTGTCGGCTTGGTTTCTGAGAAACCCAATGAAAAGAGCGGCAACGCTGGCTGCTCCGAGCTGGTTACGTATGTAGGAGAATAGAGGAAATCGGGTGTGAGGCCGCTCCCGGAACAGCACCCGAGCCGACACGAAAACATCGCCGCGAGCAGGCACCGACTTTGGGGTCCAGACACGACCAGCAACCAACGATCGGCCGACGAGCGACGAGACAATTTTGGCGGATCGTGGGGTCAACCAACCCTCCATGGCGTCCGAGAACCCGGCCTCCGCAGCCCGGAATTCCTCGGAAGATCCCGCCGCGACAAACACACCGTCCTCCGCGACCCGTTCCCAACGGGCCGATGGAGAGCAGGTCGAAGGACTGACTGATGACGAGAGCGAAATCCAACACACCGAGCCCGCTTGAGCAGGTCCGTCGCCGTCACCGCGTGCGGATGGTGGGCGAATCCTCTGGTCCTACGCGCAAAAAACTCAGCTCGTCTGACGAGCGGCTCCTGAAACGCCTTCTCGGGCACGAGCAAGACTTCATCGACTCTCCGGCCTTCTACGAGGAAGCTGCCGACGAGAAGATCTACAACGAGGTGCCCGACGTTCAGAAACCCGACACGGCGTGGTACCACCCCGTGATGGACGACTTGTCCTCACATTCTCGGACCCGCACGGTCAAGAGCAGCCAGCAGGTGATCCTCACCGGCGCCGAGGAGAAGATCCTCTTCCACCAGTTCAACTACGCCCGCTACCGGGTGCGTGAGCTGCAGAAGCAGATCGCCGAGCGTCCCGACGCGCAGCCGACGCAGGA
Organism: Planctomycetota bacterium; assembly: GCA_039815285.1. Lineage (GTDB taxonomy): Bacteria > Planctomycetota > Phycisphaerae > Phycisphaerales > UBA1924 > JBCBZP01. Next base: position 35,188 of record JBCBZP010000009.1, on the reverse strand, counting down.
CGAGGCCGACGAGATCCTGGGCTGGCACCGCCGGGCCGAACAGATCCGTGAACAGATCGCCGAGACCAACCTCGCGCTCGTGCTCGCGATGGCGAAACGCACCCGCATGAGCGAGGTCGACTTCGCCGACCTCGTCAGCGAGGGCAACATGGCGCTGCTCCGGGCGGTTGACAAGTTCGACGCCGGCCGCGGCTTCAAGTTCTCGACCTACGCCTGCCGGGCCATCCTCAAGGCGTTCAGCCGCCAGGGCATGAAGCTCAGCAAGTACCGCCAGCGCTTCCCGACCGACTTCGATCCCAAGCTGGAACGGTCGAACTACCTGGAGGCCAAGCGGGCCGACTTCGAGAAGGACGCCGCGAGCGAGGTCCGCGAGATCGTGACCAACAACCGCGCCGACCTGACAGAGGTCGAGCGGACGGTCATCGAGCACCGCTTCGGGCTCGAGACGACCGAGACCGAGAAGCCCATGACCCTCGAGCAGGTCGGCCAGATCATCGGCGTCACCAAGGAGCGGGTCCGCCAGATCCAGAACAAGGCGATGGAGAAGATCCGCAAGGAACTCGAGACCAAGTTCCTCGGCGTTGGAGAGGAAAAGCAGGAAGAGCAGCAGGGCGAGCCCGCGCTCAACTGATCTCCGCCTCCGCCAAAGACAGCACCCACCGAGCGGGACCCGTTTGTACGGGTCCCGTTTTTTTCAGGCCGACCGGACGCCCTTGACGCCCGTTCCGGGCCGCCGAAGCGTTCCCGGCGTGGTATGTTTGAGATGTGTGGGGCGCAGGGAGACGAAGCGTCGGCGGCCGTCGGCCGCCGAGCTCAGTGGCACGAGTTCTGTGGAGATCGCTATGAGCGTGGAAGTCCCCCCCAGTACGGACGCGTCGACCGTTGGCCATGTCGCGATGCCCGGCTCGCAGAAGAAGGACCCGCACGCCACGCGCTGGGGCGACTTCCTCAAAGCCACGATCAAGTTCGGCGCGTCCGACCTGATCATCAAGAGCGGCCAGAAGCCCAAGGTCCGCCTCCGCGGCGACCTCAAGGCCCTTGACACCGCGCCCTGCAGCGGCGAAGAGTTCTTCGCCATCGCGCAGGAGATTCTTTCGCCCGAGCAGATCGACGACCTGCACAAGTTCGGCTCGGTTGACTTCGCGTACGACTACTCGGAGAAGAACCGATTCCGCGTGAACCTGTTCATGGCCCGCGGGAAGCTCTCGGTCGCGGCCCGGAACATCACCTCGAACATCCTGCCGTTCGAGGGGCTGCACCTGCCCCCGATCATGTCGGACATCGCGATGCAGCCGCAGGGCATCGTGCTCCTGTGCGGCGTCACGGGCTCCGGCAAGTCGACGACCATCGCGTCCATGCTCGACTACGTCAACGCCCGCAAGCCCGTGCACATCGTGACGATCGAGGACCCCATCGAGTACATCTTTGAGGACCGCAAGGCGACCATCAACCAGCGCGAGATCGGCATCGACTGCCTCGACTTCAAGATCGCGCTGCGGGCGCTCGTCCGCGAGAACCCCGACATCGTGCTCGTGGGCGAGATGCGCGACATGGAGACCTTCGAGGCGGCGCTCCACGCCGCCGAGACCGGACACCTCGTCTACGGGACCATCCACGCGTCCAGCACACTCCAGACCTTCAGCCGCATCTACGGCCTGTTCCCGCAGGAGGACATCCCCCAGGTCCGCAAGATCCTCGGCTACCAGATGCGCGCCTTCGTCTACCAGAAGCTGCTGCCCACCCTCCACGAGAACATCCCGCGGATCCCCGCCCTCGAGATCCTCATCAACACCGCGGTCGTCCGCGAGCACGTGCTCGAGGGTCGCGAGGGTGAGCTGCGGCCCTACCTCAAAACCATCGAGGCCCGCGAGACCGGCATGGTCGACTTCAACGACTCCCTCGTCGACCTCGTCGAACGCGAGTACATCCACGTGCGCACCGCGATCGAGTCGTCGCCGAACGTCGACGAGCTGAACATGCGTCTCAAGAAGCTCGGCTGACCGGCGAGACCACCCGATGCCCTCTAGGCCCGACCAGACCGGACCGGCCTGAACCGGACCGAACCGGCCGACCGGGTCGCGGCGGTCTCGCTACCATCTCGGCTCCCGCGCAGCCGGTAGTGCGGAACCGAATGAAACCCTTCCAAGCGGCGGCCACACACTGGCCCGCCGACCGACCATGAGGGCCGACCCGCGATGCTCAGCACGATCCTGACAGCCGAAGGCCCGACGGTGCTGCCGACCCTCGCCGAGGCGTACGTCCTCGTCTCCTGGTGGAAGGCGATCATCCTCGCGCTGCCGTTCATCGGCTGGGGCTGGTTCGTCTCCTCGATCATGGACAAGCACGCCGCCCGGTTCGTGCTGCCGCGGGAGACCTGGAACACGGTGCACCTGCTCGTGGGCCTCGCGGGCGTGGTCGTGGCGTTCGGGCTGCCGCTGGTGCTGCCGCTGGCCGGGCTCGCGTCGTTCTTCACGACGTTCGGCGTGGTCGTCGTGCTCCTCGCGGCCGACCTCGGCGTGTTCATCCAGCTGCACAACCGCGACGAGAAGGTCCCCGAGGACCACCGCCTGACCCTTGACTTTTCGAAGTTCGAAGAAGCCAAGGCCCGTCGCGCAGCCGAGAAGGGCCGGGGCGAGGTCAGCATGACGATCCGCCGCGCCGACAAGTCGATCCTCGAAGCGCCCGACAAGGAAACGCCCGAGTACGAGCTCCGGCTCGCCGCCGAGGAGATGCTGGGCAAGGTCTTCGCCGCCCGCGGCTCGCAGCTCGACCTCGAGCCCATCGGCGGGCAGGGCGAAGAGACGATCTACGGAGCGGTCACGCTCGTCGACGGTGTGCGGCAGACCGTCGAGAAGATGCGCCTCCAGAACGCGATCCGGGTGATCGACTTCTGGAAGCTCGCCGCGGGGCTCGACGTCGCCGACCGCCGCCGTCGCCAGAAGGCCGACTTCCGCGTCGACCCCGGCGCGGGCGAGCGGGAGATCCGCCTGACGACGCAGGGCACGCGCGGCGGGCCCGTGCTGTCGATGGTTTTCGACGCCGACGCCGCCGCCGTCCGGCCCTTCGAGTCGCTCGGGCTCAGCGAACAACAACAGGAGGTCGTCCAGGGCTGGACCCTCGAGGGTGGCGGGCTCGTCCTGCTCGGCACCCCGCCCGACAACGGGCTGACCACCCTCATGAACGCGACCCTCGCCCTCCACGACGCGTACACCAACGTCGTGCAGACCGTCGAGATCGACCCGCAGGGCGTGATCGAGGGCGTCCGCCAGACGATCTGGGACCCCATGGCCGAGGGGCCCGACCACGGAACCACCGTTCGCTCGATCCTGCGGCGCGACCCCGACGTGCTGTCGGTCGCCGAGGTCGTCAACCAGGACAGCGCCCGCGAGATCGTCGGCGGCGACCTCGAACGCTCGCGCGTCTACGTCGGCGTGCGGGCCGACAACGCGCTCGCGGCGATCCGCGGCTTCGGCAAGGCGTCGGGCGACGCGGCCCGCCTCTCCAAGGTGCTGAAGGGCGTCGTCGTCGGACGTCTCGCCCGACGGCTCTGCGAGAACTGCCGCGTCCCCTACCAGCCCACGCCCGACCTGCTCAAGAAGCTCGGGCTCCCGGCCGACCGCGTCAAGCGGCTGTTCAAAAAATCGGGCCAGGTCATCCCCAAGGGCAAGAACACCCCCGAGACCTGCCCGGTCTGCGACGGGACCGGCTACATCGGGCAGGTCGGCATCTACGAGGCGTTCCCGATTCGCGACGAGATGCGACCCCTGATCGAAGATGGCAACTGGGACGGGCTGCGGGCCGAGTTCCGCAAAATCCGCGAGCTGCCGGCCTTCCAGGGCGCAGCGATCCGGCTCGTCGTGCAGGGCGTCACCAGTGTCGAGGAGGTCGCGCGGATCACGGCGCCGCCGAAGAAGCCCGGCGGCGGGGCCGCGCCCGCCAAGACCAAGCCCAGGCCCCAGCCCGCCTGAACCGGAACACGACCGCGGGCCGGGCGTCCGTGACCTGAGGATGAACAACGACCGGCGTCGAACGCCGACACAAGCATGCCGGCACGAGTGAGCCGACACGAGCACGCCGGGCGGGGCCGGGAGTCGGCACCCGGCAGCGGCAGCGGAGGACCGAACAGATGATCATGAGCCTGGCTTCGATCGGGGTAGCGGGCGGCATCGCCTACTTCTGGCTCAGCCGCGGCTTTTTCAGCTCGCTGATCCACCTGATCTGCACCCTGATCGCAGGGGCCGTCGCGTTCGCGGTGTGGGAGCCGGCCGCCCACGCGATCCTCTCGGCCATCGGGCCCGAGCGCGGGTTCAAGGGCTTCATCGGCGACTCCGCCTGGGCGATCGCGCTGGCGTTCCCCTTCGCCCTCTCGCTGGTCTTGCTGCGTGTGCTGGCCGACCTGGCCCTGCCCAAGAACGTGAAGGTCACCGACATCGTCAACGCCGTCGGCGGGCTCGGCTGCGGGCTCGGCTCCGGGGTGATCTCCGCGGGGGTGCTGGTCATCGCCGTGAGCTACATGCGGCTGCCCGCCGAGGTGCTCGGCTACCAGCCGCTGAAGTTCGAGGGGCAGGGGCACCTCACCGACCAGCAGTCGCTGCTGGTGCCTGTCGACCGGATGGTCGCGGGCTTCTATCGAGGGCTGAGCACGACCTCGCTCAAAACGCAGGAGCCCTTCGCCCGCCATTACCCCCGCTTCGCCCTCACGGCCGGAGCCCAGCGCATGAGCTACGAGTCCGAGAGCAAGAAGAACCCGCACCGCAACACCATCGCCCCGGGCGACGTGCGGATCATCGAGAGCTACCGGCTCGAGTCGCAGGGCAGCCAGCGGGACACCTTCGGCGATACATTCCGCGGGAAGGAGTTCGGCTTCGAGCCGCACACCGACCTCGAGGGCAACCCACGCGAGGCCGAGACCGAGCTCATCGGCTACCGAGTCGAGTTCCAATCTGGCGCCAACGAAAAGTTCGCGCAGGTCGTCGTCAAGGCGCCGCAGGTCTGGCTCACGGTCGAGAACCCGGACTCTGGCGAACGTGACGTGGTGTTCCCGTACGCCGCGATCAGCGCCGAGCGCGTCCGCGAGCAGGCCCGCTTCGTCTTCGACGGCCCGGGCACGGTGCTGACCTCGCAGGGCGGCGCGAGCACGGTCCCGATGACGTTCGAGTTCCCGCTCGAGCCCGGATTCGAACCCATCTCTCTGACGGTTCGTAACCTCCGCCTGCCGGTCGACTCGCTGCCCGAGCCGCGGGTGTTCGCGGTGATCACCGACCGCGACGCGCTGATCTCGTCGGGCGCGATCGCCGGCCAAGACCAGGGCAAGGTCGAGGAAGAACTCGCGAAGCTCGAGGCCGACGAGGCCGCGTCGGTCGGCCGGTCCGAGGGCGTCAACGGGCCCGGACAGTTCCCAGAGAACGTGACCGTGGGCACGCGCATGCCCGCACGCGTCTCCCTGACGTCGGGCCGGACACGCGGCGTCGAGATCGACGACGACAACCGCGTCGTCAACGGCAGCGGACGCTTCTCGCCCGACGAGACCAAGCGTGCCCCCTCGCGCGAGCTCGTCGTCGACAGCTTCGCGACGATCTCGGGCACCAACCTGGTCATGATCGACGTCGCGGGCGACCCGAGCCAGAACAAGCAGTCGCTGCTCGGGCGGTCGGTGCAGACCGCTCAACGCGTGCTGCCACCGCAACTGATCGACACCAACGGCCAACGCTACGACTGCATCGGCTTTGTCTACCGAGAGGGCACCCAGGGCGAGGCGGAAATCCGCTACACCCCCTCACGCCCGCTCCGAGGCCTCAGCGAGGCGCCCGCCCTCAGCTCAGCCCGAGACGACCAGATCCTGTTTCTGATCTTCCGCGCCTCGATCGGCGCCGAGATCCAATCGCTCGTGATCGGCAACAAGGTGATCGTGGAGTACGACCCGTCGTTTACGATCAACCGCGGCCGCCGTCGCTAGCCGGTCATCTCTGACCGAGCCCCGCCAACGGATCAAGCCAAGCAACAACCGGGATGACGACCGGAGCCACAGCTTCCGGGGCTGTCACGCCCGATGCCAACGGACGGACTGCATGAGATGACGCCCGCACGACCGAGCCTACTCGGCGGCGGGAACCTCGGGCGTGTCCGCCTGCTCGGCCGCGTCGGCCGCGGGCTTGGCGGAGCCGCGCTTCTTCTCGATCAGGTTGCCCTCGTTGTCGAACTCCATTTCCTCGCGCTCTTCTTCAAGGGCGCGGTCGGGCTCGACGTGGATGCCCAACGCCTCTTCGAGGTCGCGGTCGAGCTTGACGATCACCTCGAACTGCCCGAGCCGCTTGATCGCCTCGGGCAGGCGGATCTCGCGGGGCTTGACCTCAAAGCCGAGTGTGACGAGCGCCGACGAGATGTCCTGCTGGGTGACCGAGCCGTAGAGGTGCCCCTGGTCGTTGCACGAGCGGACCATGGTGATCTCGACGCCGGCGAGCTTGCCGATAATGCCCTGGCGCTTCTCGCGGAGAGCCTTCATCTCCTTCTCGGCCTGCGCCCGCTTGTCGGCCAGCGCCTGGATCTTGTCCTTGCTTGGCACCTCGGCGTAGCCGAACGGCAGCAGGTAATTCCGCGCAAAGCCCGCCTTCACGCGGACGACGTCGCCCACGATGCCGAGGTTGTCCACGTTTTCGGTGAGAAGCAGTTCGATCGACTTGGACATCGCCAGGTCCTCCGCTGTCCTGGGGCGTTCAGAGAAACGCCCGAGTTCAGGAGCCCGCCCGGGCTGCAGCAAGCACCGGTCCAACGGGCCCCAACGAAGTTCCCCTCTCGCGAGGGAGAACGGGTTGTCGACGCCGAAGCGCCTTGAAGCGGATATTAGCCCTTATCTTGGCCGAGCCCAGCCTCAGAACGCAGGTCGGATGTCAGCCGGCCGGCGAACCCCCAGTTTTCCACATCGACCTCGTCGATCACAACGTGGGTGTGCTCTGGCGTCTTGCCGAGCACCTCGACCAGGGCATCGGTGACGCGCCGGACGAGCTCGGCCTTCTGCTCGCGGGTCACGCCGTCGCGGGTGATCTTGACGTTGACATAGGGCATCGTGGGCTCAGAAGGGGATGTCGTCGTCGGCCACGGGCGGGGGCGCGTCCTGATACCCCCCGCCTCCGCCACCACCCCCACTGCCACCCCCCCCCCCGCCGCCGCCGCCGCGTGCGCCGGCGTAGGAGCCGCCTTCACCACCGCTGCTGCCGCCGGCATTCCCACCCCCGCCGGTGTTCGCGTCGCCGCGGCTGTCGACGAACTGAAAGTTATCGACCACGACCTTGAGCTTCGAGCGGTTGTTGCCCTGCTGGTCCTGCCACTGGTCCAGGCGGAGCTTGCCCTCGATAAACGCGGGCCGCCCCTTGCCGAGGTACTGCGACATGATCTCGGCCGTGCGGCCCCAGCACTCGCAGTCGATGAAGTTCGCCCGCTCCGACCAGTTCCCATCGCGGTCCTTGTACCGCTCGTTCACCGCGAGCCCGAAGTTGCCGACCTGCGTCCCGCTCTGGAGCGCGCGCAGCTCGACGTCCCGCGTGAGGTTGCCCATCAGGAAGACCTTGTTGACGTTCCCGGCCATGTCATACCTCCGTCGGTGCCGACAGCGAGAGAGCCCGCCGAGCACACCGACCAGCATACGGGTTCTCGACCGCGCCGCGCAGCCGAGCCGCGCGGCGCTTCCTCGGTCCTGTACGGGGCCCTTGCCCCTTAGTCAGCCGTCGCCTGCGGCGCGGCGGGGGCGTCGGTCGTCTCGTTGCCCGAAGCCGAACCCGGCTCGGGGGCGGCTTCCGAACCGCCCTCGGCCCCGCTCTCAGCCCCGCTCTCAGCCCCGCTCTCAGCATGGGCCTCGCCACCGGTCGCCGCTGCCGGCTCAGCCGCCGGCTCTTCCTTCTTGACCGGGGCACCCAGGCGGACGGTGCCCGCGGCGCCCTCCTCGCGCTCGTCGCCGCGCTCGGCACGCATCCGAGCCTCGGTCGCGAGCTCGTCGCGCCCGTCGGCCGCGAGCATCTCCTCGCGCGACAGGTGGTCGGCCTTGGTGATCATGACCCGCATGATCTTCTCGGAGATGTTCGTGTCGCGCTCGAACTGGGCGACCTGCCGCGTGTCGATCTCGACGTACGCGAGGAAGTACACGCCGCGGCGCTGCTTGTCGATCTCGTAGGCGAGCCGCCGCTCGTCCCACTTCTGCATCGCGACGACGTTCGCGCCGCAGCGCTCGAACAGCAGGTTGATGTGCTCGAGCAGGTCGGAGAGGTACGCCGCCTCCCCCTGGCTGGCGAGGATCATGATCTCGTAGATACCGGTGCGTTGCTCGGCCATGGTCTGTTTCCTTTCTGGCTCCCCCACGCTCACGCCCACGGTCGGGCCGTTTTCGAGGAGGGGTTCCGACCCGGTCACCGCCGGGCCGTGGGGTTCATGCGTTCTTCCAGGCTTCGAAGCCCGGTTCTTCTTTCACTGGACCACTCGGTGGATCGCCCCCGCCGTCGGCGGGCTCTGCTTGGCGGCCCCAGGCCCCGCCCTGGCTCGAACCGGACGAGAACTTCTCGTTGAACCGGTTCATCGCGGTCTCGATACCCGACGCGACAAAGCACTCCGCCGCGTCCGCTCCGCGCCCGATAGCGGGCTCGAGCGCCTCGCGCTGCTCGGGGCTGAACCGACCGAGCACGTAGTCGTGCAGCACGACGCGGGGCGGCGGCTGGTCGATGCCCACGCGCAGACGCGGGTAGCCCGGGCCGCCCAGCTTCTGCTGGATGTCCGCGAGCCCGTTGTGCCCGCCCGCGCCCCCCTCGGCACGAAGTCGGATCCCGCCGCACGGCACCGCCGTGTCGTCGACGACGACCAGCAGGTCTAAAGCCGTGTCGACCTTGTAGAACCGAGCCGCCTCGCCGATCGCGAGACCCGAACGGTTCATGTAGGTCGTGGGCTTCATCAGCAGGCACTTCTCCGTGCCCACGCGGCACTCCCACACCAGCGCGTGGAACTTGCCCTTGGGAAGCACGCCGGCCGCGTGGCGCTCCGCGAGACGGTCGACGACCATGAACCCGGCGTTGTGCCGGGTCTTGTCGTATTCCGTGCCCGGGTTGCCAAGGCCGACGATCAGCTTCACGCGGTGGGTCTTTCCCAAGGGGTCTGGAGCCAGGGTTCTGGAATGGGGGTTCTAGAGCGGGGGTCAGGCCGGTCAGGCGCCGGGGGCCGCCGCCTCGTCCGAGTCCTCCGCGTCGTCGCCGCCCTTGCCGCCGACGACGTGCGCGACGACCCCGTCGGGGTCGCCCGTGAGCGTGACGCCCTCGGGCAGGACAACGTCCTTGGCGAACACGGTGCCGTGCACGTCGAGGTCCTCGATGTTGACCTCGATCTGGTCGGGCAGCGCCGAGATCGCGCACTCGACGGTCAGCTCGGTGATCGGGTGCGTGAGCACGGTGCCGGCAGACTTGAGACCCTTCGCGTCGCCCTTGAGCACGACGTGCACGTGCGCGGTGACCTTCTCGGCCAGGTCGACGCGGCTGAAGTCCGCGTGCACCAGGTTCGTGCCGAGGTAGTCGTACTGCAGGTCGCGGAGGAGCACGAGCTCGTCGCCCACGCCCTCGATCTTCAGCTTGAAGACCTTCTCGCCCTTGGCGATGTGCCCGATGGTGTCGCGCGCTTCGAGCGCGACGGCGAGCGGGTCCTGGCCGTGGCCGTAGACGATCGCGGGCAGGCGGCCCTGCTCGCGGTCGCGGCGGGCATACCGCGTGCCCTTGCGCTCGCGCTGCGTGCCCTTGAGGACGGGTGCGTTCTCGTGCATGGTGCTCTCCTGATTCGGCCGCGGCGTCCGCCGGGCGTCTGCTTCTGCGTTTCCGGTCTACCTCTTAAAACCCGCGGTCTTCTTGAACAGCTCGCTCACCGAGCGGTCCTCGTGGATCCGCTCGATCGCCTCGGCCAGCAGCGGCCCGGTCGACAGCTCGACGAGCTTCGAGCCCAGTGCCGCCGCCCGATCGCCGATCGGGATCGTGTCGGTCACGACCACCTGCGAGATCGGGCTCGCCGACAGCCGCTCGATCGCCGGCCCGACGAACAGCCCGTGCGTCGCGCCCACGATCACGTCCTTCGCGCCCTTGTCCATCACCAGCTTCGCCGCCTGGCACACCGTGCCCGCGGTCGAGATCATGTCGTCGACCATCAGCACGGTCTTGCCGCTGACGTCGCCGATCAGGTGCCCCGTCGTGACCTCGCTGCCCGACACCCGCCGCTTGTTGATGATCGCCATGTCGGCGTGCAGCAGGTTCGCGTACCCCTCGGCCACCTTCACGTTGCCCACGTCGGGCGACACGAGGCACAGGTCCCCGAGGTCATCCCGCCGCGCCTCGAAGTAGTCGTAGAACACGGGCGTCGCGCTCAGGTGGTCGACGGGCAGGTCGAAGAACCCCTGGATCTGCGCCGCGTGCAGGTCGATCGTGATCACCCGGTCCGCGTTCGCGGCCGTGATCATGTTCGCCACGAGCTTGGCCGTGATCGGCACGCGCCCCTCGCTCTTGCGGTCCTGCCGCGCGTACCCGAAGTACGGGATCACGACCGTCACCATCTTCGCCGACGCCCGCCGCAGGCAGTCGAGGAAGATCAGCAGCTCCATCAGGTTGTCGTTGACCGGCGAGCACGTCGACACGAGCACGTAGCAGTCACGCCCGCGCACGTCCTCGTCGACCTTGACGATGATCTCGCCGTCGTCGAACGAATAGGTCCGCGCGTTGCCCAGCGGCAGCTTCAGACGCTCGCACACCTCCTCGGACAACGGGATCATGTGCCGACCCGAAAAGATCCGCAGCTTGTGCTTCGCTTCGCTGCTCACGACGCCCCCCTTCGCTCTCGGAACATCCGGTCCACCACCGCCAGGTGCTCGGGCGTGTTGATGCTCAAGACGTCCTCGGCCGGAACCGCCTCGACCACCTCGACCCGCCCGCCGTCGCCCTTCAGGATCGCCGGGATGTCCGTGACGTAGTACTCGCCCGTCAGCTCGTTCTTTTCAACCCGCTCGAGCGCCGAGAACATGTGGCTCACGCCGAAGCAGTAGTAGCTTGGATTGACCTCGCGGATCGCCAGCTCGGCCTCGCTCGCGTTCTTCTGCTCAACGATCCGCTCGAACCCGCCGCCGCCGTCGCGCACGACTCTGCCGTACCCGGTGGGGTCGTCGAGCACGCTGGTCGCGAGCGACGCGACCGCGCCCGTCGAGCGGTGCCGGTCCAGCAGCGTCGTCAGCGTCGACGCCCGGATCAGCGGCCCGTCGCCCGCGAGCACAAACGTGTCCCGCTCGCCGAAGCCCTCGCTCGCGGCGCGGGCGCAGACGACCGCGTGCCCCGTGCCCAGCTGCTCCTCCTGCACCGCGAACGCGACGCGATCGCCGTACTCGGCGAGCGCCTCACGCACCAGCTCCTGCTTGTACCCCACCACGACGACCACCCGGTCGCACCCGGCTTCGAGACACGAGTCGACGACCGCCGTCACCATCGCCCGACCACCCACCGGGTGGCAGACCTTTGGCAGGTCGCTTTTCATCCGCGTGCCCTTGCCCGCGGCCATGATGATCGCGATCGGCTTGGTCAATCCGCCTCCCGAAGGAAGCGATCCGATGTGCCGCCTAAACAGCCCCACTAGGACTCGAACCTAGACTAACAGTACCAAAAACTGCGGTGCTGCCGATTACACCATGGGGCTGACGATAAAGCCTAGAAGGCCAACCGCCGCACGTCACGCTCAATGAATCGGCTGCCGGGGACGGCTCCTCGAATCGCTCCTGCTCCAAGCCGAGACACACCGCCGCGGCAACCAACGGACACGATCGCCCGTCGGCCGCCCGCAACGCCCGTCGGGCACGCGAGAAGCGAGAGGGGCGGCTAGAAGCGCCCGGACAACACGCCCGAACGCCGAGAGACTGGACGCCGGCCCGCCGCACCGGGTGCCAAGCACCCGATCAGGACCAACGCCCCTGACCACGCCTCTGCCCACCCGGCTGTGCCCGGTGGGGTTCATCGCGGTCGGCTCTGGGTCAACATGATTCGACGCTGGCGCCGACATGTCAACGAACCCACGCCCGCGAGGTCGCACACGCATCTACCAAGATCCATACAAAACCAAATCAAATGCCCTTGCTCATCGGATTCTCCTTTCCTGCAGATCGAGTACTCTGCTAAACTCATGAAGCGGAAGCGACACGCCGCCGATTCTCGATGCCCCCGGTCCGGACCGCCAGCCTGGGTCATTGGCCCGCGCTACCGGTTCGGATTAGTGGCCCGGACCCAGTCTCTAGAGGGCGCATCTAGAGGGCGCATCCGCGAAGAGCATCACGCCGCCGTGTTGGCGGCTGGGAGGAACACCATGCAGGACCTGAGCACCACGCGTTCGTTCAAGGGTTTTTCCGGGAGCCGCTTCGTTGGAATCGGTCTCGCGGCCGGGCTGACGCTCACGGCGACCGTCGGCACCGCCGCCGGCCAGTCGGAGGCGCCGTCTGCGGCCCGGCTCGAAGCCCAGGCAAAGCCCAATCGCCAGGTCGACCTGCTCCGCGGCCGCAGCGCCGAGGTCGTCCTCGCCAAGTACGAGCACGAGCTGCTCAACGACGAGCGAGCCGCGGTCGGCAGCATCGCCCCGCGCATCGCCGCGTCGCACTGGCTCAACGGCGATCCCGTCAAGAAGTTCGAGCCCGGCAAGGTCTATCTGGTCGACTTCTGGGCGACCTGGTGCGGCCCGTGCATCGCGGCCATGCCCAAGCTCACCTCCCTCCAGGAAGAACACAAGGACGACGGGCTCGTCGTCGTAGCGGTCAACATCTTCGAGAAGGAGGACGGCGACCGCCGCGTCGATAAGGTCACCAGGTTCGTCGAGGACCGCGACGACATGGAGTACGTCGTCGCGATCGACGCGGGCGCGACCGAGAAAACCTGGATGGACGCCGAGCGACGCAACAGCATTCCGACCGCCCTGCTCGTCGACAAGACCGGCCGCGTCGCGTGGGTCGGCAACGGCCACGACCCGCAGATGAAGACCGAGGTCGAGTCGCTCCTCCGAGAACCGGGCCCGGGAGTCGACCCGCTGGGCGCCGAAGACCGGGCGTGGCTTGACACCTTCGTCCGGGTGACCTCGTCGGGCCGGGTCAAGGAATCGACCGAGATCGGAGCCGCCCTGGCGCGCGAGCGCTTCGCTGACAACCCCGACGCGCTGGGCTCGATCGCGTCGACGATCACCGGACTCGTCCGCCCGATGCGGATCCAGCGTCTGCTCGCCGAACAGACGGCCGAGCGGGCGGTCGAGGTCACCAACGAGCGCGACGCCGCGGCCCTCGCGACGCTCGCCCGCGTCAAGCACATGAACATGGACACCGCCTCGGCGATCTCGCTGATGGAACGGGCCATCGACATCGCCGACGATGCCGACCAGCTCGCCGACATGAAGAAAACGCTCGCCGAGTTGCGGGGCTGAGAGCCCGATCCGCCGGGCCCAGATCTCAAGGTCAACAACCGACTGAGCTGCTATGCGCGTTGTCTATTGCGTGCGCTAGTCATGCATCCGCTCCGCCTCTTCCAGACGCCGAAAAACGAGCGGGCCGGGCAACTCGCCCGGGGCAAACTCGATGTGGAGCACCCGTCGACGGCTCGGCACCCGGCTCCGACGCGACGCGTGTACCACGAGCGGACGCATCAGCACGCAGTCGCCAGCGCGGGCCGGCAGGTCGACGAGCTCTGCAGCGTGGGCCTCGGGGACTCGGTCTGATCGATGTGAGCCCGGTGCGCACCGAAGACAGCCGTTCTCTTCGCCGGGCTTCGTCGAGGTGCACGCGGAGCGTGAGCATGCCGCGGAGCACCTCGTCCGGCGGAAGGACGTGCGGCACTCCCTCTTTCACCGACCACGGGCCGTAGCCCGGGACGTCAAGCCGACGTTCGACCGAAATCGTCGTATCCCGATGCGGCCCGACGGGCCAGTTGTGGACCGGGGTCTTGTCAAACAGGATCGTTCGGACGGGCAGCATCGACCCGCCCTTCACCGACGACGCGAGGTTTGTGAGGCGCCCGTGGACCAGCCGCGACGCCGCGCCCGAGACCGCGAGCGGCGAGCGCAGCCCGGCCGAGGTCGTCGCCGAGAAATCGTTCCGCAGCGATGCGAGGTCGTGGTCTGAGACGACGGCGCCGAGCACGGTGAAGCCGTCTCGCTCGAGGTGCTCGATCACGCGGTTGAGCCCCGTCAGTTCAGCCCCTCCGACCCGAGCCACCGCTCGGCGTCGAGCGCGGCCTGGCAGCCCATGCCCGCGGCCGTCACCGCCTGGCGGTACTCCGCGTCGGCCACGTCGCCCGCGGCGAACACGCCCGGCAGGTTCGTCGCCGAGTGGCGCCCGGGCAGGTCGATGTAGCCCGCGTCGTCGAACTCGAGCCCCGACTCGCGCAGGAACTTCGTCGCCGGCGTGTGCCCGATCGCCAGGAACAGCCCCTTGACCTCGAGCTCGCTGTCTTCGCCGGTCACGGTGTCCTTGAGCCGCAGCGCTCGCAGCGTCTCGTTGCCCGCGGCGTTGGGCTCGCTCAGGCACTCCTCGACGGTCTTGTTCCACAGCACCTCGGCGTTGTCGTGGCTCAGGAACCGCTCCTGCATCACCTTGCTCGCCCGCAGCTTGTCGCGCCGGTGGATGACGTAGACCTTCTTGGCAAACTTCGTGAGGTAGGTCGCTTCTTCCATCGCGGTGTCGCCGCCGCCGACGACCGCGAGTTCCTGGTCGCGGAACATGGGCAGGGCGCCGTCGCAGACGGCGCACGCCGAGACGCCGCCGCCCGACCGCGCGAGCCGCTGCTCGCTCTCGAGGTTCAGCCAGTTCGCCGTCGCCCCGGTCGAGACGATCACCGAGTGGGCGTGGATCTCGTCGCCCTTGCTCGTCCGGAGCACTTTGGGCGACGACTTCAGGTCGACCTCGACCACGTCCTGGCCGACCACGCGCGTCCCGAATCGCTCAGCCTGCTTCTGGAACATGTTCATCATGTCCGGGCCGGTGACCCCCTCGGGGAAGCCCGGGTAGTTCTCGACGTCGGTCGTGAGCATGAGCTGGCCACCCGGCAAAATCGGGCCGGGATCCTGCTTGGGCACGCCCACGTAGACGACCGGGTCGAGGGCGGCCCGCGCGGCGTAGATCGCCGCCGTCCAGCCCGCCGGGCCCGACCCGATGATGACCAGTTTCTCGACCGTCTTCTCGCTCGTGCCTGAACCGTTCTCGGACATGCCGCCTCCGTGTGCTCGTCGTGCCGGCCCGCGGGGTCTCGCCCGGCGGCCGCTGTCGTTCTCATGCTAGAGCCACAGGACAAAGCCCCGGAACGGGCCCGGGGCTTTCGCGGTTGGCAGAAATTTCTGAGCTTCGCCGTCTGAGCCCAAAGGCCCCAGTTGCGTGCAGCCGGCGTGCAGCCGACGCCCGGGCGACGCTCACTCGGCAGGAACGCGGGCTTACTGCTGCTGGGTGCTAAACAGCTTCATCCGAGCCTCGTGCTCCTGCTCGCGGAGGCGGTTCTCGGGGAAGAACCGGGTCGGACGTGTGTCCTGGAGCTGCTTGTTGAACCGGCCGAGCGTCTCGTCGACGATCTGGCGGACCCGCTCGCGGCTGATGCCGACCTGCTGGGCGACCTCCTTGAGCGTCAGCGGCTCCTGCCCGTCGAGGCCGAACCGGAGGCGGAGGATCTCGGCCTCACGCTCGTCGACCGACTCCATGAACCGACGGAGGATGCTCAGCTCTTCGCCCTGAAGCGACTTCTCTTCCGGACGACCGTGGCGATAATCCGTGATGATTTCGCCGAGCGACACCAGGCCGCCGTCGGCATCGAGCGCTTCCTGGTTTGGCGTCTTGAACGCCTTGATCGCCCGCTTGATGATCTTCACCTTGCGGAGAGGCAGGTCCATGTGCTCGGCAAGCTGCTGCATGCTGGGCTCGAAGCCCAGCTCCGTCTCGAGGTCGCGGGCGGCCCGCTTCCACTTGGCGATCAGCTCGACCATGTACGCCGGCACGTGGATCGGCTGCGTGGCATTGATCAGCGCACGCTTGATCGCCTGCTTGATCCACCAGCTCGCGTAGGTGCTGAACCGGGCGCCCTGCGACGGATCGAAACCCTCGACCGCCCGCATGAGGCCGATATTTCCTTCCTCAATCAGGTCGGTGAGCTGCAGCCCTCGGCCCGCGTAGTTCTTGGCGATCGCCACGACCAGACGCAGGTTCGCCTTGATCATGTGCTCGCGGGCATCAGGGCAGCCCTCGTTCATGATCCGCCAGCCAAGCTCCCGCTCCTGCTGGGCGGTCAACAACGCTGTCTTGTGGATCTGGTTGAGGTAGAGCTGTAAATCTGATTGCAACTCAGACCGCTCACGATGCGACGATGCATTTGTAGACACGCTAATCCCACTTTCCGCACCTTGGGCGCACCCGCCCAAGGTTCTCTCTGTACCGGACCAACCGCTTAGCCCGAACCCAGAACTCCTCGCCACGTACGCGCCAGTTCCCCTGATCGAGCGTCGAACATCGTCCATGCTCGATACATCGGAAGGAACTGCTACGAGCGTCACCGAGGAGCCCGGGTGCCAACCACTGCGAGTAATATACGACATGGCACAGTCGATCTGATCCCGAAATGCGCAAATATTGTCTCCATTTCATCGCATGAAAATCCTTATGTGCCAGCAACTTCTAAAAAAAAGTGATGCCACGGACTGGTTGGTGTTGACACCCTATCAAAAATCAAACATTTTTGACACAATCAACACGGATCGGCGTCTGAACGTGCTACAATAATTTGTGGATACCGATATAGATCCGATCCTGGACACCTGGCCGCACGAGCCCGGCAAGCTGAACGTCCGGATGATCCAGACATCGGACGGGGATCAGCGACTCCAGATCCGTCTCGACCTGGGCTTACTCCAGATGCACGTTGACGGTCGGCCGGACGGCACGCGGCCAGACGGGTTCGAGAGCCTGCTCGAAGTGTTCGAGGCCCGAGTCGACGCCGGCGTGGGCCGAGGTGACCATCCGCCAGACCGCGAGTTGGACGCCGAGGCCGACCGGGAGATGGGGCCGGAGCCCGGCGGTGCATTGGGCGGTGAGGCCGATGCCGAACTGGGCCCGCCCGAGTTCGGCGGCGACGCCGAGCGTCAGCCCGAAACGACCTTCTCACCCGAAGAGTGCCAGGCCCTCCGCGACGAGGCGGTCCAGTACTACCACCGCTACCTGTCGCTGCTCGCGCTCGAGGAGTACGAGCGGGTCATCCGCGACACGACCCGGAACCTCCGCGTGGCCGACCTCGTCCGGCGGCACGGCGAGACCGAGCAGGAGCGGGCGAGCATGGAACCGTTCCGGGTGTCGATCACGATGATGCGGGCACGGGCGCTCGCGAGCCTGGCGATGCGCGACAGCGAGACTAAAGCGGCCCTGCACGCACTCGACGAGGGGCTCGAAGCCCTCCACCAGCACTTCGAGCGGCAGGGTGAAATCGAGCAGTACGACGATGCGACCGAGGTGCAGATGCTCCGCAGCATGCGGGAGGCGCTGCTGCCCAAGCTGCCCGTGAGCCAGAAGGCCGAGCTGACCGAGCGCCTGGAGCGGGCGCTCGAGCAGGAGAACTACCGCCTGGCGGCGATCCTCCGCGACGAGCTCGAGCTTATCGAACGCCGCGGCAAGCCGCAGTAGTCGCTCGCCCGGCGACGGGCTTCCGAGGGCCGCTCCCGCTTGTCAGTCCTCGGGCGGATTCCGCCGGGCTTCGAACGCGGCGATCACCTGCTGCTGCATCGCGTCGGCGGTCGCCATCTCTTCGACGGTCACGTGGTCGGCCCCGGCTTCGCGGGCGATGAACGCCTTGGAGAGGTACGGCGCCCGGGCCGCGATGAACGCGCCCGGGGCGAGCTGCCGGGCGGCGCGGATCGCCCGGATCGTCGCCGCCTCGTCGGGCAGGGTCAGGATGACCGCGTCGGCGTCGGGCACGCCAGCCTCGCGCAGCACCAGGGCGTTGCCGGCGTCGCCGTAGATCGTCGCCTGCCCGGTCTTGGCCTGGCGCTGCACCGTGGTCGCGTTGAGCTCGATGATCCGTACGTCGGCGCCCAGTCGCGCGAAGTTGTCCGCCAGGGTCCGCCCGATCGGCCCGTACCCCGCGACGACGACGCGGGTGCGGCGGACGGCGGGGTCTTCGGGGCGCACGGCTTCGTTGTCGACCATGCCGACGCGGCGGGTGCCCGGCAGGGTCCACGGGGCCGAGGGCATCCGCCGAAAGACGCCGACGAACCGTCGCCCCGAGTCGATCAGCAGCGGCGTGAGGAACAGGCTCATCACGACGATCGCGATCACGACGCCCACGACCCGCTCGTCGTCGATCAGCCCGGCGCTCCGGGCCGCGAAGAAGACGACCAGCGAGAACTCGCCGGCCTGGGCGAGCGTAACACCCGCGACCCACGCGACGGGCGCGGGCGCCCCGAACACCCACGCCGAGAGCCCGATCGTGGCGGTCTTGATGACGATGATGACGACGAGGCAGATGGGGATGGCCCACCAGGCGTCGCCGACGGCCGCGAGGTCGAGCTGCATGCCCACGGTCGTGAAGAAGATCGCCATGAAGATATCGCGGGTGGGCCCGAACCGGGCCTGCAGCTCGTGGCGGTAGGGTGTGGTCGCCAGCAGCAGCCCGGCGACGAACGCGCCGAGCTCGGGGCTCAGCCCGATCTTGCCGGTCAGGACCGCGGCGCCCAGCGCCATCGCGCCCGAGAGCAGGAGCGCCAGCTCGCCCGAGCGGTCTTTCGCGGCTTCGGCCATCACGCGCGGCGTCGCGAACCCGCCCACGACCACCATCAGCCCCACGGCCCCCACCGCCACAAGGAAACCGGAGACCAGCCCCGCGACCGACAGCTCGCGGTCGGACTCGATGCCCGCCCAGCTCGTCAGCAGCGGCACCCCCGCGAGCAGGAACACGACGATCAGGTCCTGCGTCAGCAGGGTGCCGAAGGCGATGCGCCCGTGGGCAGTGCCGAGCTCGGTGCGCTGCTGGAGCAGGCGGAGGACGACGGCGGTTGACGACATCGCCATGGAGCCCGCGACGGCGACGGCCCGGGGCGCGTCGAGCCCGAAGACCAGCCCGACGGGCGTGACGCAGGCGAGCGTGGCGAAGGTCGAGAGAGCGCCGACACCGACGATGGGCAGCAGGCCGCCGCGCAGCTCCTCGCGGCTGAGGCTCAGCCCGATCGTGAACATGAGCAGCACAATCGCGAGGTCGGCGATCTCGGTGATGGCCGTGGCGTCGACGATGCCGAGCGCGCCGGGCCCGAAGATCGCGCCCGCCAGCAGATAGCCCGGGATCAGCGCAAGCTTGAGACGGCGCAGCACCATGCCGACGCCGGCTGCGGTGGCGAGGACGATCAGCAGGTCGACGAGCACGCCGCCGACCTCGCCCGCGGCGAGGGTGGGCGGCATCGCCCCCGGCTGCGGAAGCATCGCCGAGAGGGCCTCGTCCGGCCCGGACCGTGTGAGGAGCGTGGGGTACATCGGTCAGGCCCGCGCCGCGTCGCCCAGGCGGCGCTGGGCGTGCTGGCGGAGGAGGACCGAGAGCAGCGTCAGGTCGGCGGGGGTGACGCCCTCCAGCCGGCTCGCCTGCCCGAACGTCGCGGGGCGGAAGCGGTCGAGCGCGTGGCGGGCCTCGGGTCGGAGCTTGGTGAGCATGGTGTAGTCGATCGACCGAGGGAGAGCTTTGGCTTCCATCTCTTGCTGGCGGCGGATGTGCCCGAGCTCGCGCTCGACGTAGGGCCGGTACTTCCGGTCGGCGAACGCCGTGACGAGCGCCCGGCGCGACACGGCGTCGGTCGGCGTGATCTCCGGAACGACCTCCAGCAGGTCATCCAGAACGAAGTCGGTCCGGCGGACCGCGTCGGCCAGGGGCGTGTCGCCGAGCCGGGCGGCATCGATTGCGTCGTGGACCGACTGCAACGCGGCGCGTCGTCGGCCGTGCACCGCCGACCTGGCCCGGCCGGTCTCGGTCTCGAGCAGGCCGAGCGCCGCCGCCTTCTCGGTCAGCCGATCCGCGGCGTTGTCGGCCCGCAGCAGCAGCCGGTGCTCGGCCCGGCTCGTGAACATGCGGTAGGGCTCGCGGGGGGTCTTGGTGACCAGGTCGTCCATGAGCACGCCGAGGTACGCCTCGTCTCGACCGAAGACGACCTCGGTCTGACCCCGCGCGAAGCGGACGGCGTTGAGCCCCGCGACGAGCCCCTGCGCCGCGGCCTCCTCGTAGCCGGATGTGCCATTGATCTGGCCGGCGAGGAACAGGCCCGGGTACCGCTTGGTCATGCCGGTCGCGTGGATCTGGTGCGGGCGGACCATGTCGTACTCGACGGCGTAGCCGTGGCGGTAGATCACGGCCCGCTCGCACCCGGGCATGGTGCGGACGATCACGTCCTGCACGTCGGCGGGCAGGCTCGACGAGATGCCGTTGCAGTAGACCCAGTCGGTCTCGAGCGACTCGGGCTCGAGGAAGACACCGTGCGTCAAGCGGTCGGGGAAACGCACGACCTTGTCTTCGAACGCGGGGCAGTACCGCGGGCCTGCGGCGTCGATCTCGCCCGAGTACATCGGCGCCCGGTGCAGATTGGCGCGGACCGCCGCGTGGGCCTCGGGGCTGGTGGTCGTCTGGCGGCACTCGACCTGCTCGAGCGGCGGGAACACACGGGCGAGGTCGCCGGCGGGCGTACCAAAGGAAGGCCCCGCGAGCGTGAGGTCGGAGAACGGCGTGGGCTCGGCGTCGCCGTGCTGCGGCTCCAGGTCGTCCCAGCGGATGGAAGAACGCTTGAGCCGCGGGGGCGTGCCGGTCTTGAGCCGCCCGAGCTCGAAGCCCAGCCGGGCGAGCGTGCGCGAGATGCCCGCGGCGGGCGCTTCGCCGGCGCGGCCGCCCGGGGTCTTCTGCTCGCCGGTGTGCATCAAGCCCCGCATGAACGTGCCGGTGGTCAGGATCACGGCCCCGCCCCGGAGGCTGAGGCGCTGCGGCGTCTCGGTTCGGGCTTTGGGTCGGGCTTTGGGTCGGGCTTTGGGTCGGGTTTCGGCTCGGGTCTCGATCTCGCAGCCGACGCAGCGGTCGGCTTCGATCGTCAGGTCTTCCACGGCCGCAGCGATGACGTCGATCTCCTTCCGCGAGGCGATCATCTCGCGGACGAGCCGGGCGTATGCGGCTTTGTCGGACTGGCAGCGCGGGCCGCGCACGGCCGGGCCCTTCGACTGGTTGAGCACCTTGAAGTGGATGCCGGTCGCGTCGGCGACGAGCCCCATCAGCCCGCCCATCGCGTCGACCTCGCGGACGATCTGGCCCTTGGCGAGCCCGCCGATCGCGGGGTTGCACGACATCTCGCCGATCTTGCCCGGGTCGAGCGTGACGAGCGCGACCGACGACGGCTCGCCGAGCATGTTGGCAGCGGCCCACGCCGCCTCGACGCCCGCGTGCCCGCCGCCGATCACGATGATTGGGTACCCACGCTTCACCGCCTCGATCGTACGCTGACCGCGTGCCGCTCCCCTGCTCAACCCGCCTCGCGACCCCGGCCGACGTGCCCGCGATCACCGCGATCTACAACCACGCGATCGACCACTCGCTCGCGACGTTCTGGACCGAGCACCGCCCGGAGTCGGAGATCGCCGCCGAGCTCGCGGCCGGGGGCGGGGCGCACCCCTGGGTGGTCGCCGAGCTGGCCGCGGATGCTGGAGAGCGGGTCGTCGGCGTCGCCTGGTCGAAGAGATGGAACCCCAGGCACGGCTACGACATCACCTGCGAGGTCAGCGTGTACACCGCTCATGAGGCCCGCGGACAGGGCGTGGGCACCGCGCTCTATGCCGACCTGATCCCGAGGCTCCGCGACCTGGGCTATCAGAACGTCATCGGCGGCGTCGCGCTGCCCAACGACGCGAGCGTGCGGCTGCACGAGCGGTTCGGGTTCCAACGCGTCGCGCTCTTCAAGCGCGTCGGCGTCAAATTCGGGCGGACGCTCGACGTGGGCTA
Organism: Planctomycetota bacterium; assembly: GCA_039815285.1. GTDB lineage: Bacteria > Planctomycetota > Phycisphaerae > Phycisphaerales > UBA1924 > JBCBZP01. The sequence goes on along the minus strand of JBCBZP010000009.1, from coordinate 13,184 downwards.
CTGGCAGCTCTCGCTTTCGACCGGAGCGCCCGCCCCCGGGGAGCCCACCTCCAACGAGCCCACCCGCAAGGAGCACAATGCGGACCCTCTAGACTGACCGGGGCGGGGCCGGCTCTCTGCGCACCCGCGCCCAGGACCCCGTGCTGAGGGAGCGCCGTGTCGATCCACTTCGTCCGCACCGTGCTGATCGTCGCGTCTGTCATGTGGGCGGTGATCGTGGTCATCACGGCGATCGACGGGCTCGAGGCCGACCTCGACGACTACCGCTGCTTCTACATGGGCGCCCGCGCGATCGTCGAGGACGGCCCGCTCTACGAGGTCTACCAGGGCGGCTACATCTACCCGCCGCTGCTGGCGTGGGTGCTCGCGCCCGTGTCCGAGCTCGGCGAGGCGGGCAGCGCGTTCGTCTGGACGCTCGCGATGGCGGCGCTCGCGCCGTTGGCGGCGTGGCTCGCGGCCGCGGCGGTGCGCGACGCGCTGAGCGCCGACTGGACCCGTTGGCAGACCGCGGCCATCGCGGCGAGCGGCATGATCGTCGTCATGGAGAAGTTCCAGCGCGTGCTCCAGCAGGGCAACAGCGACGTGCTGATCGCGCTCGGCTTCGCCGCGGCGATGCGCTGGGCGGTCTCGCGCCCGATCGCCGCCGGGCTCGCGATCGCCCTCACGCTGAACGTCAAGTACCTGCCCGTCGCGTTCCTGCCCTACCTCGCGGTGCGCCGGCACTGGAGGGCACTCGCGGCGACGGTCGTCGGCGTGCTGTTGTTCGCGTTCCTGCCGTCGATCACGCTCGGCGTGAGCAAGAACCTCGACTACCTGAGCCACGCGTTCGGCGGGCTGGGCAGCTCGATCGCGGGCGAGCAGCGCGCCGAGACGGCTGCGCGGATCTGGCCGCTCACCTGGCACCGGGCCGAGGGCTTCCCGAGCGCGCTGGCGCGCGCCACCGGGCAGAACCGCCTCGCGTGGCTGATCACGCTCGGCATCGCCGGGCTCGTCTTCGTTCAGGGCTGGGCGCTGTACGCGTCGCGCGGGCTGAGCCTGTTCGCCCGCCGGGCGATCACGCCGGACGCCGACCGGTCCGACCGGTTGCTGGTGCTCCTCGAGCTGTGCGGCCTGCTCGTCGCCGTGCTGGTCTTCAGCCCGCAGACGATCGGGCGCCACTTCGCGATCGCCCTGCCCGTGACGGTCGTCGGAGCGGGGCTTGCCGTCGCCCACCCGAGCCGGCTGGCGCGGGCGGCGCTGTGGGCGATGCTCGGCTGGTTCATGCTCGCGCTGATCCTGCCGCCGGGCGGCGTGGTCGAGTCGGCTGTGCAGGTCTGGCGCGACGTCTCGGGCGCGGCGCTCGCGCTGCTGTGCCTCTACCTGTACGGCGTGCTCTGGTTCGGGCTCGACCTGGTCCGCCGCCGGAGCCCGGCCTGGGTCGTCTCTTAAAGCGTCACCACCCCGCTAACGAAACGCCGCGGGGCGGCGGGAGTGCGCTCAGACCTTCGCTGGGCGCTGGACGGGGTCCCGAGCCGGCCGTCGGACAGGAAGCAGGAGGAACATACCGGCCATCGCGGTGGCGGGCGCGGGGATCCGACCGGCCTGGAAGACGTTGACGTCGAACCTCACCCCATCGCTCGGGTTGTCGGTATCGAATGTGTCGAGGCCGACGGTCGCGATGAGTGAGAAGTCGTTCGAGTACAAGTCAACGCCGTCACCGAGCCAGAGGAAGGTCTCGTCGGTGCTGCCGACTGTCGCGGCCGAGAGCCCCGATGAATCGATGTCAACCTCCGACCCTTCGATCAACAACGAAAGGCTGGTGACATAAATGTCGCCTTGCGAGCCAATCGCTGAGAGCTGGAACGTGTTCGCGGTCGCGCCCGTGTCGACCGCGAGATCGACCGATGCAGACTGTCGGTCGTCCCTCGCAACCAAGAGCGTCGAGACGCGTGTGGCGGCAACGTATCTCAGCTCAAAGTCGAAGGTGTATCCCTCAAAGTACGGCCGGCCGGTACCGAGGTCGCCACGGGTGTCGCCGTTGTCCGCGAACCCGTCTGCCGCGAGGCGAAGGTCCCAGTCGTTGCTATCGGCGCGGAACCTTGCCCCGAGGTTTGCGGAACCGACCGGGTCAAGCTCGCCGCGGTCCGCGAAGAACGTCGGTTCGGCCTCGGCGGAGCCGATGGGCAGCAGGCACAGGATACCGAGCATTTTCTGAAGCTTGCTCGTCATATTCACGCCTTCCGAGGTGTCGATGCGGCGGCGCGGCGAGTTGGTACGCCGCGGCCGAAAAAGGAAAGGGGCCCGCCCGGTGTGCGACGGGCGGGCTCCAGCGGGTGTGCGCTTGGGGAAGGTGATTCCCCAGCATATTTATGATCTGATCAGGTGCGGCCGCAGCAATCGAACCGCAGCAAATGGATGCCCGACCCGAGTGGTTGTGCGTTCTTTGCGGGCAGCCGGCCGGCGTCACCGCGCTCAGTACGCGTTTCGGTTCACAAACCCACGCGTGAGCGTCAGGATCAGGATCCGGACGTCGAAGAGCAGCGACCAGTTGCGGACGTAGAAGAGGTCGTACTGGACGCGCTTGCGGAGCGACGTGTCGCCGCGGAGCCCGTTGACCTGCGCCCACCCGGTCATGCCGGCTTTCACGTGGTGGCGGAGCATGTAGCCGCGCCAGTCCTCGCGGAAGCGTTCGATCAGCTCGGGCCGCTCGGGCCGCGGCCCGACCAGCGACATCTCACCGCGGACGACGTTGAAAAGCTGGGGCAGCTCGTCGAGGCTCGTCCGGCGTAGGAACCGGCCGACGTGTGTCACCCTGGGGTCGTTCCGCTGGGTCCAAGCGGGGCTTGCCTCGGCCGCCTGGTCGTACATCGTCCGGAACTTGTAGATCTTGAACTGCTCGCCCCCGATCGACACGCGACGCTGGCGGAAGATCACCGGGCCGTGGCTCGACAGCGACACGGCAGCCGCGACCGCGAGCATCAGCGGCGACAGCAGCACGATCGCTACGACCGCCCCGATGACGTCGAGCGTGCGCTTGTTCATACCGCCCACGCCCACGAGCGGCGACTCGCGGTAGCTGAGCACGGGCATGCCGTCGAGCTCGGCGACGGTCATCGCCTGGGGGATGTAGCGGGTCGGCACATCGGGCACGACACGAACATCAACCGCGTGGCGGTCGAGCATCTGCAGCAGCCCGGGCAGCTCGCCCGCGCGCGTTCCCGGCAGCGCCAGGTAGACCGCGTCGAACTCGTGCTCGTCGAGCACGCGATCGAGTTGTGTCAGCCCGCCGAGCACGCGGGTGTCGAGAAAGGTCTCGCGCCGAGCCTCGGGGTGGTGGGTGACGAAGCCGGCGGGCCGCATGCCCGTCCAGCTGTTGCGCTCGATGGTCCGGAACGCGACCTGTCCCAATCGGCCCGTGCCGACGATGAGCACGTGCCGCTGGTTCCAGCCTCGGGCGCGGACCCGCCTGAGCACCGTCCGGAAGATCGCGCGGTGCGAAGAAAGCAGGACAAACAGCACGGGTGCGAGCAGCAGGATCTGGAACCGCGGCGCCGTGAAGCGGGCGTCGTAGAACATAACACCCGCCGAGCCGGAACCCGCCGCGATCGCGTCGTTGCCCACGGCCCAAAGCACGAAGACAAGCAGCCCGATGGTAAACCCCGTCGCCCTCGCGACGTCGAGCAGCTCGCTGGTCAAGGTCCGGTCGCGGCGTGGGCGGTAAAGACCCGAGACGCGGATGCAGATCAAGCCGAGCGGCACCACGAACAGCAACAGCGGTTCTTTGAGCCAATCCTCCCACTCGCTCAGATGAGGGAACGTCCGCTCTGCGAGCAGGCGACGGATCGACCAAGCCGACATCGCCGCGGCGGCCACGACCAACGCGTCGAGCACAAACAGCACGACCACAAAGAGCTGATGCCGGCGTTTGAGCAACTTACTCCCCAAAGTCGCCCGGCCGCTCTACGTCTGCGGACGACCCATCAAGACCCACAGCTTACTCGCCGACACGGCCGCGTGTTCGATCGGATGCCCCGACCGACGCAAGACGACGAAGCTCTGCTCGATCATCATCGTCCATCAGTTCGGGGTCGGGCGGGACGATGCCAAGCACGACGTGCAAGTCGCCACGTGTCCCGTCTTGAGGCCCGATCCCCTGGCCTCGCAGTCGCAGGATCTTCCCGGAAGCCGAGCCGGGCGGGACCGTCACCTCGAGGCGGCCGTCGATGGCTTGCACCTCGGTGGTTCCACCGAGGGTTGCAGTCGCGATATCGATCGAGACGTGGGCAAAGACATCCCCCTCGCGCTCACCACGACCGGGGTCGCCTCGGCGGAGCCCGCCGGCGTGCGGCACGACACGGACCGTGAGTATGAGGTCGGATCGCTTGCCCGGTCGGCCGGGCAGGGCGTGCCCTTCCCCGCGGACACGGAGCTTTGACCCGTCGCGTGTCCCGGGCGGGACCGCGACTTGGATCTCCCTGCGTTTGCCCGATCGCTCGACCGTCAGCGGATGCTGCCCCCCTCGGGCCATCGTCACAAACGCGATGTGGATCTCGTGGGCCGCGTCGGGCGTGCGATTCGCCTGGGGTCGGCGACCCGGTGCGTGCTGCTGTCGAGCACCACCGAAGAAGCTGTCAAAGACCGAGCCGAGGTCATCGAATCCGACGCCCGCCTGCTCCCAAGGTGCCGAGGAAGGCCCCACATCGGCTCGACCGTAGCGGTCATACCTCGCCCGTTTGTCCGGGTCCGAGAGCACGTCGTACGCCTGCCCGACGCTCGCGAAGCGCGACGCCGCGTCCTTTGAGGGGTTCACGTCCGGGTGGAGCTCCCGCGCGAGGCGGCGGTAAGCCGACCGGATCTCGTCCGCATCCGCCGAGGGGGCGACCCCGAGGACTTCGTAGTAGCTCTTATCCGGCACCCGGAATGGTAGTTCCTAACGCCGAGTGGGCGGGCACCGCGGCAGCAGGGTGTGCCGCGTCGAAACGCACACGTGGGGTCGAATCGCGGTCAGATACGAGCACAGAGCCGTTCCCACATGACGACGAATAGACCTCGAAGATCGATGCGTCGAACGCGTTCACTAGGTACATCGCCCCGCCGTCGTCATCGACCTGGAAGCTCACGCGGCTGCGGCCCTGCCCGTCCGCCAGGCGGAAAGCGCCACGCCCTCGTTCGTCGGCATACGCGTCGATCACACCCGAGCCCGCGCTGTTGAGGATCGTCAGGGCCCCCGCTTGGTCCACGCCTACACCGATTGTCGCCCGCGGTCGGCCCGAGGCGTCGTAAAAACTCGCGATGCCCGTGCCGGCCGAGGTCGCGGCGAGCCGAACCGAGGGCTCGCCGCTCGGGAGCCCGAGCGAAACGGATGCGCGGCCTTGATTGGCCTGCACCGAAACAACCGGCGAGCCCTCTTGCGAAGACACACCCACGCGGCCGCCCACGCCTGCCCCCGTGAGCAGCACACGGTTGGTGCCGTCGGGCGCGTTCACCCGAAGGTGCCCGGCACGCTGCGCGTCCGCGTACAGCTCAATGACAGGATCGCCGTCTGAGTTGTGCACGAAAACCGCACCCCCGTCGGGGTCGCTCGAGAATGACAACGCCGGCCGGCCGTCGGCCCCAACAACCTCAATCCTGTGCGCGCGGATGAGCGGGTCCGGGTCGAGCGTGTCTGTTGCAGCGACTGTGACAAACAGCCCCAGCACGAGACCAACGCTGACGCACCCGGCCTTCCAAAGTCGGACGTGCCGCTCAAGACGATCGAGACGCTGCTCGACGGAAATTCGTTGTTCCATGGGCGGATCTCCCGCTCACGCGGACAACCGCGCAGCTAAGGAACTATCGGCCCTCGAAACCCCCGGCCTCAGCCTCACTGCTCGATCGCGACGACGTCGATCAAGAAGCGGATCGGCTGGTTGGGACCGATGAGCCGGCCCGTACCGCGTACGCCGTACGCTAAGGCCGGCGGGATAAACACCCGGTGCTTCGACCCAGCCAGCACGTTACGCATCGCACGCTTCCAGCCGTCGATCAGGCGACCCGGCGTCTCGTAACGAAAGGCTTCACCACGAGCCACACTCGAATCAAAGACCGTTCCGTCCGGTAAATATCCGGTGTAGTGCATAACGATGTAGTTGCCGTCTCGTACGAATGGGCCTTGGCCGTAGTCGTAGGTCACCGCGTACAGACTGTCGCCGAGTTTTCTAAGCTTACCGACGGGGTCGATTTTCTCAAAGGGTGTGGCTTCGCTCGCCCCCCACACGATCTCGCCGTCGACGCCGTACCCACGCTCGTTCAGGAAGAGCCGATCACTCTTCAGGATGATCTCGCCCTTGTACTCAACCGCGCCGCCGCTGCTGGACGGGAAAGGATGAGGTGTCCGTGCTTCAAAGCCGTCTTCGGTGGGTGTGACGACGTAATCGAGCGAGGGGAAGAGCCGCTCCGGGTCGAGCCGTTGCGGAAACCCGGCCGGGAGTGCGAACGCACCGGCGAGCGCTCGGATGTTGTCTTCTGAGGTTCCCGGGAGCCGGTGTGAGCGGAGCCTGATACCCCGGTCCGTGCGAAGAAAGCGGTGCACGGCAACGTCGTATGGACGCTCCGGCTCGTCCGCCCGCGCGGTCTCGCTGTAGATCACGTCCTTAAGGTCCGGGACGTTGATCGGTGCAAAGGTCACGACGACCGGCACGTCGTCGTCGACCCCCGCAACAGGTGCCAAGCTCTTCCAAGACCCGGTGAGCCGATCGGCGATCGCCTTAAACTCCGAATCCGTGAAAAACTCGATAACCGGCGGTTCATCGAGCTCGGGTATGGCTTCCTGAGCCGGCTTCGGTATGTCTTCCTGGGCAGACACTGGCAGCCCGCTGGTCACTAGACACGCCGCCAGGCTTGCGAAAAGGGCAGCACGCGGACAAGGAATCATGGATTTTAGTATCGATTTCATCATAGCTGAAGATTATAGCCGCCGGAGGGCAACTCCTGGAACATCACCGTACGGAAATAGCCTGCCGAGACAGACACGGGCTGCTCGAAACACTCGTGGTTCTGTGAAACGACAGGACCGTGAGCGCCTCACCCGAGTTCGATGATGCGTGCGGTGGGTCTGCTGGTTCGAAGATCAACCCGGGACATCTATGCCCACACATCGGGGCATGCGGGCGGCGCTGCGCCGGGCAGCGCAGGCTCAGGGGTCCACGAACACTCGGCTTAAGACCTCATGCACGTGACCTGTTTCGTCACGGGTGCCGTTCGCAAACGAGAAACGGCAGCCAGAAACAAGGTCAGACGAGACGTGAGGTCGACCTCGGTTCAACTTGCACCGGTTCAAAGACCGCGAGAACGACAGATACCGCCACGCTGCGTGATCCGAAACCCGAGGCGGAGTGCGTCGTGCGTGATCAAGCCGGGACGGGATCTGAGGAGCGGGAACCGACCGCGATCGGTGCGGCGTCGGCCGTCGGTCAGGCGTCAGGCGAGCTCGGGGAACATCTTGGTCACGACGCCGACGAGCTCCTCAACGTGGCTCGACGACTCTTCGAAGAGCTTCTGCTCGTCGTCGGTGAGCTTGAACTCGACGATCTTCTCGACGCCGCCGGCCCCGAGCATCGCGGGCACGCCCACGAAGAGCCCGGACTTGCCGAACTCGCCGCTGAGGTAGACGGCGCTCGGGATGATGCGCTTTTTGTCGCGGACGATCGCCTCGACCATCTGCACGGTGCCGCTGGCGGGCGCGTAGTACGCGCTGGTGCCCATGAGCTTGACGACCTCGCCGCCGCCCTTCTTGGCACGCTCGACGCACGCCTCGATCGTGGCGTCGTCGAGGAGGTCGGTGACGGGGATGCCGTGGACCGAGGTGAGCCTGGGGAGGGGGACCATGTCGTCGCCGTGGCCGCCGAGCAGGAGCGCCTGGACGTCCTCGATAGAACAGCCGATCTTCTCAGCGATGAAGGTCCGGAAGCGGGCGACGTCGAGCGCGCCGGCCTGGCCCATGATGCGGTTCGTTGGGAAGCCGGTCGCCTTCCACGCGGTGTAGACCATCGCGTCGAGCGGGTTGGACACGACGATCACGATCGAGTCGGGCGCGTGCTCCTTGATGTTCTCGCTCACGCTCTTGACGATCTTGACGTTGGTCTCGATGAGGTCGTCGCGGCTCATGCCGGGCTTGCGCGGCAGGCCCGCGGTCACGACGACGACGTCGGAGCCGGCGATGTCCTTGTAGTCGCTCGTGCCGGTGAAGCCGGCGTCGAACCGCTCGATCGGGCCGCAGCACGCCAGGTCGAGCATCTTGCCCTGCGCGACGCCCTCCTTGTCGGGGATGTCCAGCAGGACGATGTCGCCGAGCTCCTTCTGCGCGGCCCAGTGGGCGCAGGTCGCTCCGACGTTTCCGGCTCCGATGATGCTGATCTTGGCGCGCTTGGGCATGGGTGTCTCCGCTGAATCCCTCGGACGGCCCGCGGACGATCCGGACCAGCCAGTTATAGCTCTGGCGTGCCGAGCCCGCCCGGGTCGATCGGCCCGGTCGATGCCCCGGATCGCCGGGCCGGTTCATCAGGCCGGTTCATCAGGCCGGTTCATCAGGCCGGTTCATCAGGCCGGTTCAGCGGGACGCTTCGGCGGGACGCTTCGGCGGGCGCGCGCCGCCGGACGGCCCCTTCGATCCAGTCGAGCAGCCGGTCGTCGATCGCGCCGAGCTGTAGCCGCCAGAACAGGGTGACGTGCCCGCCGCGGAACGTCCAGCGTTCGGGCCGGCCGAGCCGCTCCCAGAGCAGGTCGGCGAACGGCTTGCTGATGAAGCGGTCGCCCGACGCCTGCACACAGAGGCTCGGCACGCCGCGCAGGCTCGGCGCGAGCGAGAACGGGTCGAGGGCGGCCCGCTCGCGGAACGCCGCCTTGACCCGCCCGACGACCGCCGAGTCGATCGGCGTGCCGGTGGTGTCGACCCAGTCGACGAGGAAGCCGCGGAGGACGCTGTCGTCGGCGACGCTCAGAAAGTCAGCCCCGCCGGCGAACGCGACGAACGCGTCGACGGGCCGGCCGCGGCGTTCTTCGATCCGCAGCGCCACGGCCGGCGCGGTCTGGCTGCCCGCGCTCAGGCCGACGACGGCGATCGGCCCCTCGCGCAGCCCCGCCCAACGTTCGAAGACCAGTTCGCACCCGTCGGCGACCGCGGTCGCCGAGGCGCTCACGTACCGATCGGCGGTCGTCGCGGTGTACTCGCTGAGGAGTGCCTCGACGGTCTCGGCCGCGAGCCCGCGAGCGTCGCCGACGAGGTCGCCGAGCGACGACCGCTCGACGGGCGAGTACGCGTGCAGCACGACGTACCCCCGGGCGAGGGCTTCGTCGCGGAGCCGCTCGTCGTTGGCGCCGTCGTCGAGCCCGGAGCAGACGACGAGCAGCCCGCGCGGCGCTCGGTCCGCTCCGAGGCTCGGCTCTTCGATGGTCAGTCGACGGCGGTGGGTGCTGACGACGTCGGCGTCGGTCTCGTCTGCCGAGACGAGCGTGGCGGTCTGCGCCTCCTCATCGATCGCGTAGATCCGGGGCGGGCCCACGGCGTCGACCGACGCGAACCAGTGGACCGTCGTCTCGATACCCCCGGAGCCCGGCTCGGGCCACGTCTGGCGGAGCAGGGCCGCGTTCGACGCCGCGCGAGAGACCGACCAGCCGCCGACACGTTCCGCTCGGTCGGCCCCGCTCCGGTCGGCAGCGATCCGGTCGGCAGCGATCCGGTCGAGCATGATCGTCGACGACCGGAACGAGACGCGCCCGAACGGCCGGGCCGCGGGATCGGTCTTGGCGGCGGCGGCGGCTCCGGTCGCTTGCGAGAAGTCGCTGCTCAGCCCGACGAGCACACGCCGCGCCCGGAAAGGTCCGAGCGGCGGGCTCTTGAACGGCGCCTCGACACTCGCCCACGCGGGACGCTTCGGCTCGGCCGCTCGCTCGGAGGGAAGCCGCAGACGGTCGGGCGATTGATAAATGGTCAGACCGCAGCCGGCGGCGCCCGTGATGACCGAGAGCGAGAGCAGCCTCACGATCCAGCCGATAGCGAACACGATCACGAGCGGTCTCCTGAAAACACTCGGCCGACGTCACCGGCCCGGCGACGAGCACGCCGTCCCCGCTGCTTCGAACAGCTTCCCACGCCGGTCGCGGCGTGCCGTTGCCTTCGACGACGGTTCAGCTCCGGATCCTCGGCGTGACCGCCAGCAGGCCGTTTCGCTCGGTGAACTCGAAGCCCGCGGGCCTCGCGAGCTCTTCGATCTCGGTCAGATCGGGCTCGCCGAGGTGCGCGACGAACAGGCGTGCGTGATCGACGATGACCGAGTGCCGCGCGGACGGGTCGCGCAGCGCCTCGGCGACGACGCCGACCGCCAGCTCACGCGGGGCCGACGCGACGACGACGACCGGCCGGTCCGCGGCGAACAGCGTCTGCGAAACGATCTCCCGCGCGTCGCCCACCCGGTGCTCGACGTGCGGGAGGCTCAGCGTGCCGCGGCCGATGCGGTCGAGCGCCGCGTCGGGCGCGTTGCACATCACGACCCGCGCGAACCGATCGGGCAGCCCGTGGATTGAGCCCTCGTCGCGGACGCTGGTGATGACGGCGGTCGACGCGTCGTGCCTGGCGGCGAGCTCGAAGAGGAGCGTGCGGACGAGCAGCGCCGGGGCCGGGCCGTCGCGTCCGGAGGCGTGCCAGGCGTCGACGGCTTCGCGCTCGAGCCGCGCGAGACGCTTGTTGCGAGACTCGAAGAGCTTGCCGAGCATCAGCCGGCGTCCCCGGCCGCCTCGGGCTCGCCGTCGAACACGGGCGGGTCGAACTCGACGGGCAGGCGGTCGACCTTGTCGGCCCCGCGGATCGGCAGCGCGACGGGCAGCGCCTCGCCGCCCTCGATCACGGGCATCAGCAGCGGCTGGCCCGGCGGGAGGTCGCGGTCCATCAGGCGGACGAGGTCGCGGACGGGGCCGCCCCGCGCGAAGTCGAACTGTCGGTAGACCTGCCGCGCGGCGCCGATCACCGCGGGTTCGCCCGGCTCGCCGTCGCACGAGCCGAGGAACGCCTCGACCACGCCCGCCTGCTCGTCGGTCGGCAGCTCGCCGAGCCGCCCGCGGAGGAACGCGCAGGGCGAGCCCTCGAACAGCGGCACGCCCGGCGTCGGCAGCAGCAGGTCGCCCGCGAACGCGAGCGACGCCAGCACGCCGGCCGCGTCGCCCGGGTGGGGCGCGACGAGCCGCTCCGACGCGACGCGCCACTCGACGCCCTTGCCCGACGCCGCCGACCGGGCCCGCCTCGCGTCGTCGATCAGCTCGCTCACCTCCGCCGGCAGCGGCTCGCCCTGCCAGATCGTGTGCAGCGACCGCGCGTTCTGGCGGATCAGGATCTCGGCCTTGTCGAGCCCGTACGCCCGCTCGTCGGCGTCGAGCCCGTCGACCTCGGCGAGCGCCTGGGCGCAGGCCTGCAGCGTGATGATCGGCGTCACCGCGTCCTTCCAGCGCTGCCCCTCGGCGGTCTCGGGCAGCGCGAGCGACGCCTGCGCGAACTCTGTCCATTTTCCGAGAAGGGCTGACCAGGTCTGGGTGTCGGGCATCAACAGATGGTAGAGGTCGCTACGACGAACGCCGGGCCAGCCCGCCGGCCGAGGCGAGCGTCGCGAGAAAAGCCGTCATCGCGACGACGTTCCAGAACGACCACTCGCCGAGGGCGACCGTGGTGCCGGTGGGCGACGGGATGAACGAGCCGCTGAGCCGATCGTCGAAGCAGAACCAGAGCACGGCCGCGGCGAGCGCCCGGGCAAAGACGCCCGCGGCGAGGCGTTCGGGCTTGGCCGCGTCGAGCCCGGCCGCGAACGACGGCGGGCGTTTCGGGGCGGTGTCGGCGGGTTCGTGCATATTCAGGCGTCCTTATCGGGATGATAACCTGCTTGCACGCACCCGACGTCGCGGCAACTGCCCACGCCGTGCACCAGGTGCGGAATTCGGAAGCGTGAAGCCTCGTGCTGACACACCAGCGGTGACGGTGAAAACAATGCGGGGCAAATACCAAGTTATGAGGAAGCAGCCGTCAGGCTTGAGACTCGTACCAACGCCAGCACAGCCGAAAGGACCCCGTCGTGGCTGACAAGGACGAACGGACGCCCGCCCACGCACAGGCGCAGCCGCCCATCGCCGGCGGACGGACGAGGATCACCGAGGTCGCCATCGGCAGTGCTGCCGTCGCCGCGGCCGGGATCGTCTGGGTCGCGATCCAGATGGCCGAGGGTCGCGACGCGCTGTCCGTGCCCACCGACCCCTCCGTCGAACGTGTGCGGTTGGGCGATGCTCACGGAATCGATGTCGGCGGCGGACGGCCCGACCAGGCCCGACCAGGCCCGAGATCGACTGCTCGAACGCTTCGAATCGGGCGCGTTCATCGGGTTCGACGATGTGACGTTCAGCGACGGGATCGACACCGACTCCAAGACCGGCTCGCTGGTCAACGCCTATATGGCGGATACCTTCGATGATGGCTCGCCGCGGCTGCGCGGCGGTCGGTGGGCGGCTTGAAGGCCCGGCGTGCGAGTTCTTCCCGAACGGGGAGCTGCGGCAGAGTCGGACGTACAGAAACGGACGGGCCGTGGGGCAGATCCTCGATTTCTTTCCGAACGGTGACATGAAGCTGCGCGTCATCGCGGGCGGCCGATCGCCGAACGGTGGCACGCTTGTGGGCGAGACCGTCGTCGGCTTCTATGAAGATGGTGCGTACCGCCGACGAGAACTGGGGACCGGGCGGATGCAGTTCATCTTCGAGAACGGGACGACCAACGCTACCAACGACTCGATGCCCGTGGAAGCGCAGACCGGCTACATGCTCTTCTACGACACGATCCTCGGCGGGCAGGACGTCTACACCACCGACAGCCGGACGGTCGACGAACCGGCCTGACGATCGATCACGCTCGAACCAGACCATAGAGGACGCACGCAGCGAACACCCTTCGTGTCGGCGGCTTTGCGAAACGCGCTCACGTCAAAATGGCCGATCCCGCGTGTTCACGCGAGACCGACCAATCCGAGAGAAGAAGATTCATTCCCACACACCGGGAACTGAGACGTGCCGCCGCGTGACTGGGCGAAACACGAAAAATCGCAATGCCTGTAACGCTTCGCGGACTTGCCAGGGTCGGTTGCGTCCGATCTCGGGCCGCCGCGTTTCTTGGGCCATTGTGTCCAACGCCCCAACCAAT
>JBCBZP010000070.1:0-3550 GCA_039815285.1 Planctomycetota bacterium | reverse complement strand
TTCTCCCCAGGTCCAGCCAGCCCAAGCACCGCCCCGGCGAGCACCCGCTCGCGGTTGGCGCACTGGCTCGGACTCCGGGCGCTCTCGTCGGTCTGCGGGTCGTCGATCAGCACCAGCGACGGCCGGACGCTCTGCCCGTCCGCCCGTTTGAACTTCATGCCGCGGATGCGACCCGTAATCCCGGCGACACGGATGATCGCACCCGACGCCGGGGATCCCTCGATCGTCGGCAGCACGATCTCCTTCGCCGTCCATCCGATGTGCGTCTGCCTGCCCTGGTAGAGTTGCCCCGCCGCCCGCTGGGTGATGCCTTCGAGCGAGCGGATTGGGTGGCAGACCTCGGGGAAGTCGGCCGAGAGCAGTTCGCTGTTCTCCAACTCGGCCTTGATCGAGTCGAGCATGTCGGCCGCGTGCTCCTCGTCGGAGCCGATCAGTGCGACGAAGCCGCGGTGGCCGTAGAGCATCGCCCAGAGGCACGCCGTCTCGCAGAGGCTGGTCTTCCCGCTGCCGCGAGGCATCGCCATAGCGAACAGGCCGCCCTCGAGCACCGCCTGTTCGATTTTGGAGATGACCTTGAGGTGATCTGATGACCACCGCAGGTGAAAGGTCTGCGGGAAGTACGCCTCGCAGAAGAACTGGAAGTCGCCCCAGGCCCGGTCCTTCCGGGCCTCGTCCGCAACCTCGGGCAGCTCCCCGATGTCCCGGCCTGAGAGCGACATCGCCGCGTTACGGGCCCGCGCCCGCTCGCGGTGCGCGTCGTAGCCGGACAGGCCCGCCCCTTCTTCGTCCTGCCGCGCGAGGTGCTCGTGCCTTGTCGCCGCCAGCCACGCGACATACCGGAATAGATCCACGCGGCTGGTGTCCCCGTCCGCCGCGACGCGGAAACCCGCGCGCGTACGGTGTCGGTGCAGTTGCCGCTCGCTGATCACCTCGCCCAGCGGCGTGGAGTTCAGCAGCCGGCACAGTTCGCCGGGACGGAGTTGCCGCGGGTCAATCGGCACGTGTTCCTCCCGATGCCATCTCCTTCACCAGCCACGCCGCGTAGTGCACGAGGTTCATGGTGCCGTCCGCGTTCGTCGGTGCGCCCGCGTCGATGTCCGCCTCGAGCATGGCAGCGGTGACGGGCTTGCCGCCCATGCGCGACAGCACCTTCGCGGCGTCCTCAATACCGAGCGCGGCGGGGTTCAGGCCCGGCTTTGGCGATGAACTAGGCGCGTGTTCGGGAGTCACGCCGCACCTCCCGCAGAATCTCGAAAACATCTGGAAATGAAGGGCGAAACGCCTTCCCTGTCGGCCGGTCTTGGGGCTTCATGTGTCACACGCGGGGCGAATGCCCGCCGCCGCGCCAGACCGAAGCCAGCACGGAGACGACCATGCCAAACGCACGCGACAACGCCATCAACCGCATCGCCCGCGAGGTCCTCGACCTTGAAACGCTCGAGGCCCGCCGGATGGACAGCCTCGACTTCCACGAGCACGCGGTCTGGTCCATCAAGGACGCCCTCGAACGGGCGTACGAAGCGGGCCGCAAGGCGGCACCCCCGACACGAACCACCTGCCCGGCGTGTGACCGGGACATCGAGATCCGACCCCTCTGAAGCCCGCCCCATCTGGAGATGACGGCGGGCTTCGCTGTTTTTGGAACCCCAAGGAGTACCGACATGGCGAGGAAAACCACCACGAAGAAGACGACCAGCAAGGCGACGACCAAGAAGTCGACGACGCGCAAGCCGCAGTCCAAGAAGGCACCGGCCAAGAAGACGCCCCGCAAGTCCGCGAGCGCCGCTCGGGCGGAGGGCGCGGCCAAGACCAAGCGGGCCCTCGCCGACGCCAACCTCAAGGCCATCGCGGCGGCCGACCAGGAGAACGCGACCAAGCGCGACCAGCGGTCCGCGAGCAAGGACGGCATGACGCCGAGTGAGCGGGCGATGACCGAGAGCGCCCCCGCGAAGGCCGCGGCCAAGCGCCGCAAGCAGGACGGCGGCAAAGACCCGGTCGCGAAGATCGCGGCGAAGGCCGACCGCAAGCCCAGCGGCCTTGACCTCGCCGCAAAGATCCTCACCGACGCGGGCGAGCCACTCAAGGCCAAGCAGATCGCCGAACGCGCGATCGCCGCCGGCTGGAAGACCAACGGCAAGACGCCCGAGGCCACGCTCTACGCCGCGATGACCCGCGAGATCGCCAAGAAGGGCGACGCGGCTCGCTTCCGCAAGGCCGACCGCGGGCTCTTCGAAACCGGAAAGGGGGCTTGAACGATGAACGATCAGCACGACAGCACCCCCGTTGAGCCCGGCTTCGCATGCCCTTGGTGCGGCGAGCGGGAGATGGATCTCCTGATCTGGGTCGAGGACGACGTGGTCGAGTGCCACACCTGCGGCTGCCGGTACGACCCGGGCCCGGGCCTCATATGGCGCGAGGGCGACCCGGCGAGAGAGCGGGAGGCCGAGGCATGAACCGACGCCACCCGATCGAACACTTCCGCGTCGATGACCAGGGCGCGCTCGTCCGCACCCGCGTCAGCACCCACGGCCATCGGTACGAGCACCGCTGCTCGCTCGACACGCTCCAAGCGGTCGCGCACCACTTCGACGGGCGCGACAGCGACCAGCGCACGCTCAACCAGATCGCCGGCGCGGAGCGGGTCGCATGGACCCAGGCCGCGGTCGCCCTGGCGTTCCTGAAGGAGCGGGGCATCGTGGAGCGCCGGGGCGACACCAACCACGCCGCCAGCGGCGACTGCTACCTCGACGCCATGACCGAGTACCACGCCCTGCGGGAGAAGGGTCCCGAGCCCGCGGACGCCGGCTGACCGGCTCCGGACCGCCCGACCCTGCTTCCCCGGCCGCCGGCCGGGGTTTCTCGTGGCTGAGCTGCTGACTCGGTAAAGAAACGATCGCTTCTTACCGATCTTGACTGAGAAACGATCGCTTCGTAGTATCCGGCTCTGGGAAAGGACCGTTTCACAGCCATGCCTCGCGAGACTGGCACATACCGAACGAGCACCACCCACGGCGAGACCGTGAAGGCGTTCGTGCCGCACCCGCTCCCTCCCGCCGACCCGCCGCTGGCGATCGAGGGTGACCTGGCCGAGCGTCACGCCGCGGCGGTCGCGGCCATCAGCCTGCTCCGCGTCGCCGGGGCCATGGTCCCGGATCCGGGCTGGTTCCTCTACGGCTTCGTCCGCAAGGAGGCCGTGCTGTCGTCGCAGATCGAGGGCACCCAGGCGACGCTCCGTGACGTCGCGACATTCGAGGCCACCAGCAGCACCGACCGCCCCGACGACGTCGAGGAGGTCTGCAACTACGTCGACGGTTTGAACCACGCCCGCGCCGCGATCGCTGACCCTGCGGGTCTGCCGCT
Source organism: Planctomycetota bacterium (assembly GCA_039815285.1). Classification (GTDB taxonomy): domain Bacteria; phylum Planctomycetota; class Phycisphaerae; order Phycisphaerales; family UBA1924; genus JBCBZP01. The sequence continues at coordinate 190 of JBCBZP010000070.1, read as the reverse complement.
GAGCACGCGGCTGCTGTGCGACGTGCACCGCATCCTCATGCGAGGCGCCCGCGGCGAGGACAAACTCCCCGGCGAGGTTCGCCGGAGCCAGAACTGGATCGGCGGAACGCGCCCCGGCAACGCCCGCTTCGTCCCGCCGCCGCACGAGGAGGTCGCCCCCGCGCTCGCGGCCCTCGAGAAGTGGATGCAC
>JBCBZP010000038.1:0-22419 GCA_039815285.1 Planctomycetota bacterium | reverse complement strand
GGGTTCTGTTTCCCTTCGCCAACGAAGAAGAAAAGGATGCCATGATCGCCTCCATCGGTCCGTTCTGGGCCTCCGATGGTCAGCAGCAATGTCCCGGGAGTAACATAGACACTGGTACAACTACTGGGGGCAGGTCAGCGTCGTGAGCTCGGTAGCTGACGCCGTGCGTGTTGGTGAGGTCGTCGTTGGGGACTGTCTCGACGTGCTGCGGTCGATGCCAGACGATTCGGTCGATCTGGTGTTCACGAGCCCGCCGTACGAGGACGCTCGGACCTACGGAATGGACTTTGCCATGTCGGGCGATGAGTGGGTGGCGTGGGCTGCCGACCGCTACGAGCAGTGTTGCCGCGTCTCAAAGGGGCTTGTGGCGTGGGTCGTGCAGGGGCGGACCAAGCGGTTCCGATGGTCGCTGACGCCCGCGAAGCTCATGGTGGAGCTTGATCGTCGCGGCGTTTCGCTTCGCAACCCGCCGATCTACCAGCGTGTGGGCATCCCGGGGTCGGGCGGCCCGGACTGGCTTCGATCTGACTACGAGTGGGTCGTGTGCTCGTCGAGCGGGCGCCTTGCGTGGTCGGACAACACGGCGTGTGGGCACGAGCCGAAGTTCCCCGTTGGCGGGGGTATGTCGAATCGGACACAAGACGGCCGTAGGCGAAACGAGATCAGTGGCTATCGACGCAACAGCGATGGCCGCAACGGCGGTTACCAGATACCCGCGAGAGCGAATCCCGGCAACGTGATCCGATGCCACGGTGGCGGCGGTCACATGGGCCATCATCTCTCGCACGAGAACGAGGCGCCGTTCCCGCTCAAGCTCGCAGATTTCTTCGTGCGTTCGTTCTGCCCACCGGGCGGTGTGGTGCTCGATCCGTTCGTGGGCAGCGGGACGACGCTGCACGCAGCGGAGACGTGCGGGCGGCGGTGGGCGGCCGTGGATGTTCGCGAGAGCCAGGCGGAGCTGGTGGAGCGGCGGCTCGCGGATGTGCGATTGAAGCCAAATTGCCCAACTCAGACCCCAACAGAATCAGGGCCAGAGTCGTAAGTCGTTGCCAGAAAAGAGCGGGCGACCGGGATCGAACCGGCGACATTCAGCTTGGGAAGCTGACGTTCTACCACTGAACTACACCCGCAAATCATTGCAATGATTTACGCGAATCGGGGCTCAATAAACGTCGTGCTTGCTGTACTGTCCGCACGATTTTTATCGGCTTCACCAGACAGAGTGTACGCCGAATCGCGCCCCATCGCCTCCTGTGACGGGGTCGGCAATCCAGAACGTCAGCGTCAGAAGCTCGACTCTCTGGAGATCTGGCCACTCTCTTCAGCGTTCCTGGGTGCCGCCACATCGCCTTCGTTGAGCACCGAGTTGACGGCCCAGATTTATCCTTGACTGAACGATAAATGATAGCTAGCCTTGTGCCATGCGGCCAGGTCCCCCCAAACAGTTCGATCCCGCCGACGTGACGAGGGCCGCTCGCGATGTGTTCTGGCGTCGCGGCTACGACGCCGCGGGGCTGAACGAGCTCGAAACCGCGATGGGTATCCGCCGCAAGAGCCTGTACGACACGTTCGGGAACAAACGGGGTGTCTACCTTCGCGCTCTCGAGGACTACACCGTCGACGTGATCGACAAGATCCGCCGCGGCCTGCTGGATGAGCGGCACGCACCACTGGAGAACCTCGAACGGGTGCTGGTCAAGCTGGGGCGCCACCATGCATCGCCGCACGGCCTCGGCTGCATGCTCGGGGTGGCACTCGGGCAAGTAGCGCCAGATGACGAGGAGCTCCGGTCGGTGCTTTCCGGGCACCTCGACCGCTTGACGCACGGATTCGAACGGCTCGTCCAAGCGGGTCAAGCCGATGGCTCGATCCGCGATGACGTCGATGCCGGTGACTTCGCGGCGGCATTCACAGCGCTGGTGCAGGGGGTCGCGTTGATCGGCCGTTCGGGCACGGGAGACTCACTGTCGCCGTCGGTCGTCGGAGCTCTGGTCGGCGGGATGCGGGCAGCGCCTCCACGAGAACACCGATAGTGACCGGCCGAGCTCCCTGTGAGTCTGTTTCCGGTGATTCTTGAATGAAAGGCTGGTGAAGTGATGAAGCAAGCGATCAACGCGAAGTACATAGGCCTTGGGTTATCCCTGGGCGCCGCGGTTGGCATTGCGGCGGGCTCGATCATCGGAGCCCTGACCGGCACCTTCGCGTTCTGGATTGTGATGGGGGTCCCGCTCGGCGCGAGTGTCGGGCTAGTCGCAGCGCTCCTGCTGCCGAACTATCCGAAACGCGAAGCGTTGAAGTGATCTGTCTCTAGCGGCCATCGAGTGGAACGCGATCGAAAACCCGGCTGGGTTTCGATATGGCCATCCGACCAGAAACTGTCAGCCACCGAGCGAAGCGACTACTCGCCGCCGATAGCAACGGCCACCCCGATGAGCGCCATCGCGTCCACGAACAAGTGCCCGACGATGAGCATCGTCAGATCGCGGCTCTTGTAGTACCACCATGTGAACAGGAAGCCGAGCGTGGCGACCATGAACACCTTCTCCCAGCCGTCCTTGATGTGCATCAGGCTGAACGCGGCGTGGGGCAGGAGCAGGGCTGGCCAGGGTGACTTGAACATGCGGAGCAGACGCTCCATGGCGTATCCGCGGTAGATGACTTCTTCGCAGAAGCCCGCGGTGATCAGCGCTAGCGGGCCGCACCAGAGATAGAAGCCCGTGGGCGGTCCCGTGGTTGGCCCCATGCCCATCGACGGATCGCGGAGCCGTCCCGCGATCAGGGTCCACACGACCAAGCCGACCATGCAGAAGCCGCCAAGACCGAGGCCGCCGGCGAGGTTCTGGCCGCTGAGCTTCTTGAATCCCATCGACGAAAGCGGAAGCTTCTCCCAGAACAGCACGATGGCCATCAGTGTGATCGCAAACGCCCAGTCGATGCCTTGCTGGGCAAGATTCCGGAGCAGGAAGTCCTCCGAGAGCAGTGGGCCCAAGAACGGCGGGTACCAAACAACCGTGGTCAGAACGAGCGCAATGAAGAACCCGACGGTCCTTGGGAGTGTCCGCGAGCGGTCTTCCACAACATCCGTCACGGCGTGGTCTCCATCCGCTCCACAGGACACCCGTTCAGGGTCAGCGATCTGTGCATCACGCTGGGGCCTGACGCATCGCCGTTGATATCCATCCAGGACACCACGGTCTCGGACATCTCCGCCCGAAGGACCCACCCGGACTCGAGGTCAATGTACAGGTCGCCGGCGTGACGCGACTTCCCCTCCGTGACGACAGTGAAGTTGGGGGCTGGCTCGATGATCATCTTGTAGTGGTTGTCGGTGGTCGCGAAGCCCACAATGGCGCAGACGCGGTCGTGGACGCGTGAGATTCCCTTCCAGATCAGGCGGACGTCGCCGTGGACGAAAGTGGAACCCTCCGACAGTCCCGGTACATTCCCGAGCGGCGCCTCGGCGGCCGAGGTGCCGTGTAAGATCTCGTCGCCGATCCGTCGTAAGTCCTGGATGCCTGGCCCATCCGGCATGGGCTGCGCATAAACATTGCATAGCACGTGATAGTCCGTGAACGCGTTGTAAACCAGGAAGTCATTCTGCGGGCCGATCAGCTTGCCGTTGCTATCGATGAGCCCTGTGAATCGATCGTTGGGCAGGCCGAAGACATTGCCGCCCGGCGCCACATCGGCTGTTGGGTAGGCGAACTCATAGTCCCAGTTGGTTAGCGAGGGGATGTGCGCGACAGGTTCACCGTCCTCCAGGACGCTGAACTCCCGGCAGCGGTACCGCACGGCGGCTCCGTCATCGCCCGATGGCGGAGCACACTCGAGGTCCAGCCGGTACGACGCCCGTGCGACCTGATCGACTTCTTCTTGCTGGATCGTGATATCGACATGGATCTCGTACTCGTGAGGCTCGACTGCACGGCTCTCCGGCAACCCGGCGGTATCGAGAGACAGCCCGAACTGGTTACTTTCACGCGCGGCCTTGTTCGGTGCGGTCTGGCCCTGGGTTACCGATGGCCAACAAGCCAGCGTGACCGACAGCAAACCACTCCATAGTCCGACACAGCTGGCTCTTGATTCCATGGTTCCCCCGGCGAGTTGAGCATGCTTCTTGATCGTCATGCATTATCCACGTCCGGCCGAAAGCGTTGAGGAAAGTAAGCGGAAAGATGGTCAGGACACGAACTGGAGCACGTCGTAGAAGCCGACATGCTCGGTGATCACCGCGGATTCCACCACGAAGATGTGCACTGCGATCGCTTCCGTAGAGGACCCATCTGAGCGAGATGCCATACGGACCTTCCCTGACTCCAGGAACACGCGTTCGCCGACGAAGTTCAAGCTGCTCTCTGTCACGCGTTCAAATCGGAAGGACTCAAACGCCGCTTCGAACGCAGCACGGATGGCTTGGGTGCCCTCGATGTGTGGGCTGGATGGCAGTTGCATCACCGCATCTTCGCGATAGTGCGCAACAAGCCGATCGGCATCAGTGGCGAAGAACGCATCTTCCCACTGTTGAATCGCGACGCGCGCGATGTGTCCTTCACTCTGCTCCTGTGGACGAGCCAAATCCGAGGCCTGCACCTTGAGGGCCGACGCGAGGCACTTCAGTGTCTCCGCGTCCACGCGACTGCCTCGCTCCGCGTTCCTGATTGTGCGTGCATCCACCCCCGCACGGCTTGCGAGCGCCTCCTGCGTCAGGCCGTGCTCGCGACGCAGGGCCTTGATCTGCTCACCATTCGTTTCAATGCCACGCATACGGCCCAATGGTACGATTGACGCAGCGCTCGCCGGGCCGACGTCCATGGTCTGGCGGGGCTACGCGAATGGCGAAAGTTGGGCCACAGGGACACTCGGGTGAGTCGATGTCGTTCCCTCGTGACCTACGGAAGCCGTGACGCTTGGGACCGGATGCACGACTTTTATGGTTGATCCTGCACGACTTGGGAAGAATTCTCGTCCCCGTCGGCGGGACCGGAATGTGACCAAAAATCTCTTGTTTGCAATAATTTACGGTGTTCTTCTGGGAGCGTAGCCAAGCCCGTTCAAGCTTTTGGGAAGCTGACGTTCTACCACTGAACTACACCCGCTGCACCGCCGCGGCGGGTGAAGCGAAGGCATGCTTTGGGCTGACGGCCGCGCTGGTAGGCGGTGCTGGAACCTTTCCATGCCGATCGAATTATACACGTTTGCATTGCGACCGGCGTGCTTTCGGAGCATGCAGGCTTTCGGATCGAGCAAGCAGGCGGGGAAGTCCCCGGTCGGGATGGTGTGATCTGCGTCGATGTCACCGAAGACGTTGAGCGAGGGCGGACGCCGATATGGCCGACCGTCCGATTCTTTGGCGCGTTGATGCAGGGCTTTGAGCAGGGTCGGTCACCTCCTGTATTGGGAGCCGTCGTTGGTGCGTGAACGATCAGCGCGTGGTGTAGCAAGGTTCGTGCTGAATATCTGTTCGGACGAGTTCCGTCACGCGGTATGCTGGGTCGTTCCGCGGGTGCATGGGCGGTCTGCCGGTGCTCGTGGTTGTTCGGAGTCTGGTGCAGTTCGACCGATTCGGCTCGTTTCTCCGTCAGGAACTGGTTCCGTGAGCACTCGGAACGGAGCGGCTGTTGTCTGAAAGCGATGAGATGTCGCTGACGCGTCGGGCGGCGCTTGGAACGGTCGCGGCGGCCGCGGCCGGGTTCGCGCTGTTCGGCCCCAGACCCCTGCGTGATCCCCGCGACGGGCGGACCCTGGTGACCTATTGGGAGAAGTGGACCGGCTACGAGGCCGACGCGATGCGCGCCACCGTCCGGGCGTTCAACGAGTCGCAGGACCGGATCCGCGTGCGGTTCCTGACCGTCGACCGGCTGGATCAGAAGGCCAAGATCGCGATCGCGGCCCACGACCCGCCGGACGTGCTCGGCGTGTGGACGCACAACCTGGCGGAGTACTCGGAGTCCGGATCGGCCGAGCCGCTCGACGACCTGATCGATACATACGGGCTCGGCGACTCCGCGTACCTCCCTGCGTTCCGCGACTTTGTCAACTACCGCGGGCGCCGGATGGCGGCGTTGGCGTCGGTCTCGTCATGCCTGCTGTATTACAACCGCCAGGCGTTCGCAGAAGCCGGGCTCGACCCGGACCGTCCGCCGCGGACATTCGACGAGCTGGCCGAGTTCGCGCGGAAGCTCACGGTCGAGTCACCCGATGGCGAGCTCGAGCGGATCGGCATGCACCCGCTGGAGCCGCCGTGGTGGCCTTGGAGCTGGGCGCACTACGGCGGCGAGTCGGTCTGGTCGGGCCCGGCGGACCGATCGGGCGGGCGACCGCGGATCGCCGACGACGCGGTCGTCGGGGTGTACGACCGCCTGTACCGCCTGCTGATCGAGCCACACGGGGCCGACCGGCTCAACCGCTTCCTCCAGGGCAACGGCCCGTACAACTCGACCGACAACGGCTTCCTGTCCGGGCGCGTGGCGATGGTCATGCAGGGCGCCTTCCTGGCGAACGTCATCGACCGGCACGCGCCCAACCTCGACTACGGCGCGGCCGCCATGCCGGTCGACGAGTACACGCCCGATCGACCGCGCGGCGCGATCGAGGCCGACCTGCTCATGATCCCCAAGGGGTGCCGCTCGCCCGAAGCGGCGATGGAGTTCGTCGCGTTCACGCAGCGCCGAGGGCCCATGGAGTCGCTGGCGCTCGCCCACCGGAAGTTCAGCCCGCTGACGGAGGTCTCGACGGCGTTCGCCGAGGAGCACCCCAACCCTTTTATCGACGACCACCGCGCCGTCGCGTCCGGGCCCGGCGCGTTCCACATCCCGCTGAGCCCGATCTGGACCGAGTACCGCGCCGAGCTGAACGTCGCGGTCAACCGTGTGATGAGCGGGCGGTCGACCGCGCGGGACGCGTTCGCGCTCGCCCAGTCGCGCACCGAGCTGCGGGTGGAGCACCTCGAGCGGAAGCGCCGGGTCCGCGCGTCCCGGGGGGGCATCGGCTGATGGCACGGGCGGTCGGATGAGGCGTCGTTCTTCGGATCGGGCTCGGGACGGGGCGGCGGTCGGGCTGCTGTGGATCTCGCCGTGGCTGGTCGGCTTCGGCCTGTTCATGCTGCTGCCGATCCTCGTGAGCCTGTGGTACAGCCTGACCGACTACGAGCTGCTCAGCCCGGCCGAGTTCGTGGGCCTGGCCAACTACACCGACCTGGCGGGCGACGCCGTCTTCTGGAAGACGATCCGCAACACCGCGATCTACGCGTCGCTGTGGATCCCGCTGCAGACCGTCATCGCGCTGGTCGTCGCGGCGTGGCTCGCGCCGCCCGGGCGGCTGGTCGGCGTGTTCCGCACGGCGATCTTCCTGCCGAGCCTCGTGCCGATCGTCGCGGCGTCGCTGGTGTGGCTCTGGATGTTCCGCGACCGGCAGTCGCCGCTGAACGCCGCGGTGGCGCTGATCCCCGGCGCGGGAGCGCCGCCGTGGCTGACCGATGAGACCTGGGCGATGGCGTCGATGGTGCTCGTCGGGCTCTGGGCCGTGGGCCAGCCCGTGGTCATCTACATGACCGCGATGCAGGACGTGCCCGAGACGCTCTACGAGGCGGCGCAGCTCGACGGCATGGGCAAGCTCGGGTGCTTCTGGCACATCACGCTGCCCATGATCTCGCCGCTGATCCTCTTCAACGTGATCATCGGCATCATCACCGCGTGGCAGGTCTTCGCCCAGCCCTACATCATCACCGAGGGCGAGCCCAACCGCGCGACCTACTTCTACACAATGTACCTCTACGACGTCGCGTTCCAGTTCCGCCGCATGGGCTACGCCAGCGCCATGGCTTGGGTGCAGCTGCTGATCATCCTGTCGCTGACCGCCGCGGTGCTGGCGGGCTCACGCGGGCTGGTCCACGAGCGGTCGCTGTGACCGGCGCTCACGACCGACACACGCGCAAGGGCGGACGCCTGCGCTTCGTGCTGCTCGCGGCCGTCGCGGCCGTGCTGCTCTCGCCGCTCGCCTGGATGGTCAGCCGCTCGGGCATGTACGGCGAGGTCCTGTCCGACCGGATCGACGGCGAGGTGCCCCGCTTCGCGCTGCACACGCGCAACACGCTGCTCATCGCGCTGCTCTCGACGCCCGGCATGGTGCTGTCGAGCGCGGTCGTCGCGTACGGGTTCAGCCGCGTCCGCTGGCGCGGGCGCGAGGCGGTGTTCTTCTTTGTGCTCGCGACGATGATGATCCCGTTCCCAATCCTCATGGCGCCGCTCTACCTGATCTTCCGCGAGCTGGGCTGGCTGGGCAGCTTCAAGCCGCTGTGGGTGCCGGCATGGTTCGGCGCGGCGTTCAACGTGTACCTGCTGCGACAGTTCTTCAACGGCATACCCCGAGAGCTCGACGAGGCCGCCCGCATAGACGGCTGCGGGCACGTCGGCATCTTCCTCCGCGTGATCCTCCCGCTGTCCAAGCCCGCGCTGGTCATGGTCGCCGTCTTCCACTTCCTGTACGTGTGGAACGACTTCCTCGCGCCGCTCGTGTTCCTGCTGCACCAGGACCAGTTCACGCTCGCGCTCGGGCTGAGCCGATACCAGTCGACCCTCGGCGGCGTGCGGATGGAAGAGTTGCTCGCCGCGTCGACGCTGACGATCGTGCCCGTGATGGTCCTGTTCTTTGTCGCCCAACGGGCGTTCATCCGCGTCGGCGCCGGGTCGGGGATCAAGGGCTAGCCGGCCGCGGGTGTCGGCTCGTTCCCGGTGCCAGTGTCGGCGCCGTTCCCGGCATCGGGCATCAGCGGGGCTCGCCGCTGCACCGGGTACGGCGCGCGGATCGCCCCAAGCCCCGTCCAGACCAGACCGAACCACATGCACAGCATGCACCAGCTCGCGCCCCCCACCGCTCGCCACTGCGCGAGCGCCGCCTCGTAGCCCTCGACCCCGGGCGGCAGGCGCGTGCCGAGCTGGTAGACGACCGTGCCGACCAGGAGCGGCCAGCGGTTCAGCCCGGGCTTGGGCACCAGCAGCAGGTACGCCACCAGCGCGTGCACCGGCAGCAGGATGAAGCTGTGACGCACCATTGTCTGCGGGCTGAACGCGAGCACGACCACGACCAGCCCCGCCCACTCGATCAGCGTGCGGCCCGGGTGCTCGCGCTCGGCGCGCCCGCCGCGGCCGGCAAACAGCGGCACCCCGCGCGCCGCGTACAACGCCCAGGTCACGGCGAACGCCGCGCCCGCGGCCGCGAGTGTCAGCGCCGCCAGCGGGCCCTTGGGGACGCCCGACTCGGTCTCGACCGCGCGCGCGATCGCCGAGGGGATCGAGACGCTCAGCTCCCACGTGATCGGGTGGAGGTTGACGCCCTCGGGCGGCGGGGCGCCGGTAAAGACCGCGGCGATGTAGCCGTACGCCCGCGACATCGCGTGCGACCACACGCCGGCGCCCATCGTGCTCAGCGGGACGAGCGCGAAGAGGGGGGCCGCGACCGCCATCGCCGCGGCCGGCTTCCACCGTCGGCGGATCAGCAGGTAGACCAGGAAGAGCACCGCCTGGTGCTTGATCTGCGTCGCGAGCGCGAGCACCGCCCCGGCCGCGGCCGGGAACCGGTCGAGCAGGAATAGCCCGAGCGTCAGGCTCAGCAGCATGACGGTGTCGGTCTGGCCCTCTTCCATCTCCCAGCGGACGGGCTCGACCGTGAGCCCGAGCGCGAAGAAGCAGACCGCGGCGGCGGTGAGCCAGTCGGCCGGCCCGCGGAGCCGCGCGCGGACGATGCGGAACGCCAGCAGCAGGCTCGCGACGATCAGCGTCATGTTGACGACGCCCCAGGCCCGCTCGGCGACGACGCGCCCGAGCGGGATCAGCGGCTGGATGAACCACGCGAACAGCGGCGGGTAGATGTAGCCCCCCACGCCCGCGGCGTACGGGTCGGCGCCCTCGCGCATCGCCTCGGACGCCCAGTAGAAGTGCTTGAAGTCGCCCGACGCCAGCTTGGCCGAGCCCCGCACCATGCGGAACGCCGCCCACGCGAGCACGCCGAGGCACCCCGCCGAGCTCAGCACCGCCGCGGCTCGGCGGAGCAGCAGGTCACGAGGCGTGTAGACCTGGAAGCCCGGCTCGTTCGGCGAGTCGGCGGCGGCGGGTTGGTGTCGGCCCAGCATGGCGGTCTCACGGGCCGCTATCGGCGGTGGAAGAGCTTCTCAAGATCGGTCAGCGTGAGGCGGATCGAGGTCGGCCGGCCGTGCGGGCAGCTGCTCGACCGCTCGACCTCCTCGCGCAGCTCCAGCAGCCGGGCCAGCTCGGGCGGGGTCAGCCGGTCGCCGGCCTTGACCGCGGCCTTGCACGACATCATGTCGACGACCTCGCGCAGCGCCTCTTCCTGCGAGGGCACCAGGCCCCGCGCCTCGGCGAGGTCGATCAGGTCGCGCAGGAATCCGGCCGGGTCGACCCGCTTCTCGAACAGGAAGCTCGGGAAGGCGTGGATCGCGACGACCGGCGTCCGCCCCGGGCCGGCGGGGGCGATCGGCTCGGCCTCGACGCCGATGCGTTCGAGCAGCGGCGCGAGCTGCGAGAGCCGTTCGAGCTGCGACTCGGCGACGTCGAGCGTCTCGGGCACCAGCAGGCGTTGCGTCTCAAGGTTGCCGCTCGCGAGCCGTGCCGAGATCATCTCGAACATGACGCGCTCGTGCAGCGCGTGCTGGTCGATGATGACCACGCCCTGGTCGTCCTCGGCGAGCAGGTACGCGTCGTGGACCTGGAGCACGCCCGCGAGCGGGTCGGGCCGGAGCACACGCTCCTCGGGCCCGAGGGCGTCATGGGCCGAGCCGCCATGGACCGTGCCGCTTGGGGGCACGTCGTTCGGGAGCGGGTCCGGTTGGAGGGCGCTCTGGAGCGAGGCGAAGTCGAGCCGGCGGCCCGGGGCGGGCACAGGGCGATCGAAGAAGCCCGGCGCGCTGCCAAGCGACGAGGGCGCGCGTCCGGTCCCGGGCAGGGGTGACCAGTCGCGCGCTGATGCTGCGGGCCCGGGCGCCGAAGGGCTTTCGGGCGGCGGCAGCGGGCCGAGGGCCGTCGGCGTCAGGTCGGCGTCGAGCAGCGCCCGCTTGACCGCGGCCCGGACGACCGAGTGCACGAAGCCCGAGTCGCGGAAGCGGACCTCGGCCTTGGCGGGGTGGACGTTGACGTCCACGGCTTCGGGGGTCATCTCGATCACCAGCGCCGCCGTCGGATGGCGCGAGGGGTCCATCAGCCCCCGGAACGCCTCCTTGAGGGCGTGCTGAATCGCGCGGTCGCGCACGGCCCGGCCGTTGACGAACAGGCGCTGGTGCGACGCGGTGGCGCGCGCGATCGCGGGCGTGCCGACCAGGCCCCAGAGCGTCAGCCCCCGCCCGCCCTCGTGGTCACCGGCGTGCTCGTCCGCATGCACCTCGATGAGCTGAGGCTCGAGCTCCGGACCCAGCACCGCGAGCGCCCGGGCCCGGAGCGTCTGGTCGGGCGGGAGGTCGAGCGTCTGCCGTCCTTCCGAGACGAGCGCGAAGCCGATCGCCGGGTGGGCGAGCGCAAGGTCGCGGAGCGCGTCGAGGCAGCGGCCCCGCTCGGTCTGCGGCGTCTTGAGAAACTTCCGCCGGGCGGGCGTGGCGAAGAACAGGTTCCGGACGGTGATCCGCGTGCCGACCGGCCCGGACGCAGGAGCGATCGTGTAGCGCGGCCCCGACTCGTCGGCCCGGGCCCGCAGGTCGGCGACGTCGCCGGCGATCGCCAGCTCGGCCCCGGCCGCGGCCGCCCGGGCCCGGGAGCGGATCTCGACGCGGGCGACCGAGGCGATCGACGCGAGGGCCTCGCCGCGGAAGCCCATCGTGGCGATCCGGTCCAGGTCGGCGGTGGTCTCGATCTTGCTTGTCGCGTGGGCGGTGACCGCCAGGGGCAGCTCGGTCTCGGGGATGCCCGAGCCGTCGTCAGTCACGCGGATCAGCTCGGTGCCGCCCTGCTCGAGCTCGACGCGGACCCGCGTCGCGCCGGCGTCGAGGGCGTTCTCGACCAGCTCCTTGACGACCGAGGCCGGCCGCTCGATGACCTCGCCCGCCGCGATCTGCGAGGCGACCACCGGGTCGAGCCTTCGGATCGGGCGGCGGGCCTCGGCCGACCGACGCGCGTCCGGTGCTGTCGTCGCTGGCTCCGCCATCGGGCGAGTTTAGTCGCGAGGGTCTCGGGCCGCGACCGGCGAACCCCGCGGGCGGCGAACCCCGCGGGCGAGCGAGCCCTGGGCCGGCGCGCCGGCGACCGACGGGTATGCTGAGCCCATGGCGACCATCTTCGACAAGATCCTGTCCGGCGAGATTCCTTCGCACGAGGTCTACGCCGACGACCACGTCTACGCCTTCCTCGACATCAACCCCCTGGCGACGGGCCACACGCTGGTCATCCCGAGGCAGGCGGTCGCGACGCTCGGCGAGCTGTCCGACGCGTCGGCCGCGGCTCTCGGCCGGGCCCTGCCCCGCGTCTGCCGCGCGGTCGCCGCCGCGACGGGCTGCACGCAGTACAACGTGCTGCAGAACAACGGCCCGCGGGCCCACCAGGTCGTCATGCACGTCCACTTCCACGTGATCCCCAAGCCCGACGAGAAGACGGCGCCGGGCGGCGGGATGGGGCTGGGCGTGACCTGGCCCGCGGGGACGCTCGAGGACGGACCGGCTCTCGCGGCCAAGATCCGCGCGTGCGTCGCCGACGACGGGGCGACCTAGTCGAAGTCGAGCCCGATGTCGGTCCACGTCGCCTGGTGGGTCAGCGCGCCCGCGGAGATGCGCTCGACGCCGGTGCGGGCGATGTCGGCGATGGTCGCGAGCGAGACGTTGCCCGACGCCTCGAGCCGGACCGCCGGGGCCGCGGCGTCACGCCGTCGCACGGCCTCGGCGAGACTCTCGAGCGAGAAGTTGTCGAGCAGCACGTAATCGATGAGCGGGCGGTCGAGCGAGAGGACCTCGTCGAGCTGCTCGAGCGTGTCGACCTCGACCTCGACGAAGTCGGGCTCAAACTCGCGACGCGCCCGCTCACAGGCATCGCGCAGGAAGTCGGCGAGCGGCACGCCCGCGGGCCGGGCGGCGAGGTGGTTGTCCTTGATGAGCACGGCGTCGTGCAGCCCGAGGCGGTGCGTCCGCCCGCCGCCGCACACCACGGCGTACTTCTCCAGCAGCCGCCAGCCCGGCGTGGTCTTGCGCGTGTCGAAGACCTGCGCCGGGCAGCCCTGGGGAACCGCGTCGACGAAGCGGCGCGTGTGCGTCGCGATGCCCGAGAGCCGGCTCAGCGTGTTGAGCAGGGGGCGCTCGATCGCGAGCAGGTCGGGGGCCGGGCCGGCGAGCGTGAGGATGCCCGCGCCGGGTCCGAGGCGGTCGCCGTCGGCCGCGAGGGGCGTGAGCGTGACGTCGAGGCGCGACGCTTCGACGAGCGCCGGGAGTGCTTCGAGCCCGGCCAGGGTCTGGGCGGTGCGCGCCCGGGCCGTGGCGACGGCGGCGTCGCGCGGCGGGCGGCAGGCGAGCGTGGTGATGTCGATGCCGAGCCCGTCCTCGGCCAGGGCCCGCTCGAAGAGCCCTGGGAGGTCCGCCCGCGCGAGCAGGTCGCGCGGCCGGGGCGGCCGTCCGGACGGGCCGGGCGGCTCGGACGGGCGGGGCTCTTTGGAGGCGGGCGGCTCGGGCACGCGGCATGGTACGGGCTAGGCTTTCGATCGCGTCCGCCCGATCGGCACGGCGCGGGTTCTGGTTCGGGGACGCGCCCGCCGGGCGCCGAAGCGGAGGACGGCTGATGGGTCTGCTCGACGGTCACGTGGGTTTGGTGGTGGGCATCGCGAACGACCGGTCGTACGCGTTCTCGATCGCCGAGGCGTTGCACGACGCGGGCGCGACGCTCGCGTTCACGCACCTGCCGGGCGAGAAGAACCTGCGGCGGACCGCCAAGGCGGTCGAGAAGCTGGGGATCGCCGACCCGTGGCTGGAGCCGCTGGACGCCTCGAGCGACGACGAGATGGACGCGGTGTTCGCCAAGCTCGGCGAGAGCTTCGACCGGCTCGACGTGCTCGTCCACTCGATCGCGTTCGCCGACCGGCAGTGGCTCGAGAAGGGCCGGTTTCACGAGACGCCGCGCGACGCCTATCTCGCGGCGATCGACATCTCCGCGTACACGCTGCTTGGCATGGCCGGCCGGGCCAAGCCGCTGATGGAGCGGACCACGGCCGACAAGCCCGAGCCCGGCGGCTCGATCATGGGCATGAGCTACTACGGCGCCGAGAAGGTCGTGCCCGGGTACAACGTGATGGGCGTGGCCAAGAGCTGCCTCGAGTCGACCGCCCGCTACCTCGCGGCCGAGATGGGCCGGTTCGGCATCCGCGTGAACACCATCTCGGGCGGCTACCTCCGCACGCTGGCGAGCTCGGCCGTGGGCGGGGCCGAGGACATCAGCAGGCACAACCTCGAGCGCGCGCCGCTCAAGCGCAACGTCGAGGGCGCCGACGTCGGCAAGACCGCGCTCTACCTGGCGAGCGACCTCTCCAGCGGCGTGACCGGCGAGAACATCTACGTCGACTGCGGCGTGAACACGATCGGCGTCTGAACCAACGCGCAGCCAACGACGCGGGCCAGCAGCGACCGGGCTGAGGGCTGAGGGGGTCGGCAGTCGGCGGGGTTCTCGGTCCATGGTCGCCGGCGGCCGCTGGCGGGCGCTGTTCGGGTGTGCCGATAGCCTGGGTATGAGCGCGTTTCCCACAGGGCCGGTGCCGTCGTCGAACACGGGGGCGTTCGCGAGCGGGATCACGGGGCAGGCCGCGGCCGAGCGGGCCGAGGCCGCGCGGGAGTCACGCCGTCGCCAGACCCAGGCAGCCGCCCGGCGGGACCTGCGCGACTCTTACGAAGGCGTTGCCGACGTCGAAGCGACCGATGCGACGGACGCCATTACGGATGAGCTTGAGGAAACACACGACGAACGCAAACGCAGGCCATCAAAGGCCCACGACCGGTCAGACGACGCGGGGCCTGATCACCCACGGCTGGACCTTCAGGCCTGAACATCCTTTTGTTTGATCTTTGAACGGGTACCATCTCCTTGTGATGGAGCCGTTTGAAGCCCGCTGGATGTTTCTCGATATGGACAGCTTCTTCGCTTCGGCGGAGCAGCATCTTCGCCCGCAGCTTCGCCAAACTCCCGTTGGCGTGATCCCTCTGGAATCAGGCACGACGTGCGTGATCGCGGCCAGCTTCGACGCCAAGCGGTGCGGCATCCGCGTGGGCACGCCCGTTGCCGAGGCGCGAGAACGGTGCCCGGGGATCGTGCTTCTCAAAGCCCGCCCAGACCAGTACGTGAGGCTGCACAACCGTTTGAAAACGGTGATCGACGGGCTGATCCCGATCACGAAGACGTACTCGATCGACGAGTGGGGTTTTCGGCTGGCCCCCGTTGAGCGGCGCGAGGACCGGGCCTTCGAACTGGCGAGGGCGGTCCGCGCGTCCATCGCCCGAGAGTTCAGTCCGACGCTGGGGTGTTCGATCGGGATCGCCGCGACGCGGCTGCTCGCCAAGACCGCGTGCGACCTCGACAAGCCCGGCGGGCTCCGGGTGCTGCGGACCGGGGACGTTCCGACGGCGCTCGCCCACCTGGCGCCGGCCGACCTCCCGGGGGTCAGCAAGGCCATGGCACGCCGACTCGCCGACGAGGGGTTCGACACAGTCGGCGCGTTGTGGTCGATGACACGGCGAGAGGCCCGCGCGGTGTGGGGGTCAGTCGTGGGTGAGCGCTGGTGGAACGGCTTCCACGGCATCGACGAGGCGGAGATCGAAACGCGTCGCGGGGCGTTCGGGCACGCGAACGTGCTGGAGCCCCGGTTCCGCAACGGGCCGGGAGCGCGCCGGATGGCGGCGAGGCTGGTGTGCCGATTGGGTGTGCGGCTGCGGCGCGAGGGCTACGCGGCCGGTCGGCTGTCGCTCGCCGTCGCGACATCGACGTACGGGCGTCCGGGGCGGGCGTTTCAGGCCGAGACAACGCTGCCGCACGTGCAGGAAACGCCGGCGCTCCTCGGGGCGTTCGCGGCGTTGTGGGGCGGGTACGACCCGTCTCGCCGCGGCCGGCCCGTGCGGGTGGGCGTCACGGTGTCGTCGCTGGTGCGCGCGTCGCAGGTCTCGGGGTCGTTGTTCGGCCGGCTCGACCGCGACCGGGCGTTGTCAGAAACGCTCGATTCAGTCAACGGCAAATTCGGCCGCAACACGCTGTACTTCGGCGCGGTGCACGGGTGCACACACCGGATGGACGACAAGATCGCGTTCGGGCGTATCCCGCCCGAGGATGAGGACGGGGCAACCCCTCTGCGCCACGGCTGATGCCCGACCATCTGGAACGAGCTACGGGCTGAAACGAGCTACGGGTCCGTATGGACCGTCGCGCCCGTCTGTTGCAGTATGCCTTGAAGCTCATCAAGGTCAAAGGGCGCGCCCGGGTCGTCGACCGCCGCGATGAACGAGAGGCCGGCGGCCGGATCGAAGTCAACGACACGGATTTGCGGGGCGTTCGTCATGAGGCGGAAGGGGATGTCGAGCCTGATCGCGAGGTGCACGAGCACGGTGACTTCGTCGAACTCGAACTGGCCGGCCTGGAGGACCTGTTCGCCGAAGAAGCCGCCGCCGAGGCCGACGGAGCGCCCGATCACCCGCCACAGTGTGGTCTCGGCCAGACTCGTTTCCTCCGGACGGATTTGGTATCGCTGAAGGATGGTGTCCCAGGCGTGCGCCTGCCACGACTCGACGAGGCGGACGGTCAGGTCGTGGTGATCGCCCGGGTTCGGCAGCTCGATCCATGGGCGGTACGGCTCCCCATTGAGCGCGAGAAGACCTGATCCTTGAAGTAGTGGACAACCCAGGGTTGACTGGACGGTTCGATAACGATCATTGGGACACTCTCACGGTTCGAACGGTCATGGCTGGTCGGGATCGGTGACTGATCTGAGGATTTGCGCACACTCGTCGACGGCGGCGCGGTCGTTGGCCGAGACATCGGCGAAACCGTCGTGGTCGATCAGGATCAGACGGGGCTGTTCGCCGTCGGCCACGAGGTTGAAATCGTCTTGGCAGCACAAAAGTGAGAAGACGAGAGCCTCGATGCGACGGTGGTGGAAGGTAGTGAGATCGACATGATACGGGGCGAGCGGCGTCGATCGGCCGTAGTTCGCCCGAAACCAAGCGTCGACCAGGCACCTTGGCATCACACTATCAAATCTCGGTGATTCAGTAACATCAAGGCTTATGTGACTCGTACTTTCCAGCAGCCAATGCACCATGATATAGCTGTACACATCAAGTGACGGCTCTGACGATTCGTTAAAATTTAATAAAACTTTATCTTGGAAAGATAATTTTAGTTCATTCGCTTCACAACGAGGATGCGCACGAAGGTATATCATTATATTTCTGCTGTTGACCCCAGCCCACCACCGCTTGCGACAAACACATACACCGCAAAGCCACCGAGTATGCCCAACAAAATTCCTACAGCAGTCGCTGTCGAGTATAGCGCGATCGTATCTGCATCTAACCCAAGAAACGGCGCCGGCCAAACAAACCCGGTTTGATCAGGTATAGGCTCGTAGGTGTGATTGTCCAGTATCTGTCCATCTGGTGTTACCCGTACCTTTTTCTTTTTGCCGCTCGAGACATCCCAGTGAGGTTGAATATTTTGTTCTCGCGTGTTCCATCGTCCCAAGTCCCCTGGGGCTGCGACCCTTTCGGGGAAGGGATAGTGTGCTTGGGCTTCCATCTTTGACGACCCGTGTATCCGTCTGGGTGTTTAACCTTCTCCCACTCATTCTCGAGCCCGTTCTTGCCGTCCGGAAGCTTCACGGGCGGGGGTAAATCTTTGCCATCCTTCCCCTTTGGGGGAGATTTTTCATCTGGATCACCCTTCAAGTTGATGATGTGTGAACTACCGTCTGTTGCAACGATGGTATCTAAAATTGCTTCTCTGTCAGCTTCAGATAGATTGAAGAACGCTTCGACACTCGAAAACGTTGCCTGCCCACTCGACCGCTGAGCGTGCTCCAGACATGCGATCACGAGATCGGTCGATGGCTCACCCGTCGAGAATATAAGGACTTGCTCGATCTCAATGCGAACAGATGGATCTGCAACCTGAAACTGGAGTCCAGCTTCAGCCGCCGTCAACGCATCAGACTCGTTCTCGGCCACAACCACCGCGAGATCGAGAGACGGGACTGTGATTTCCCCGGATCGGACGGCGTCGCACCCCGAGCGATCGGAACGCCAAGACACGGCACACTCGCAGTAAGCATACCTATGAGCACATATCGCAGATAGTTTATCAATGACAAAGAGCAGTCCTCCTTGTCAGCGAGTGCATTTCAACCTGCGCGGAGGTGCAGGTCTTCTTCCAGGCGGCTTTGTGCAACCAGTTGATTCCTGTTCTGCACAGCAACACCTACTTCCGGAACCACTTCCCGATCGAGTGGAGCGTCACGGCCCGGCCCATCGCGGAGATCGACTCGGTGAGCGGGATCTCTTTGGGGCAGACCTTGACGCAGTTCTGGGCGTTGCCGCAGTCGGAGACGCCGCCGGAGCCCATGAGGGCGTCGAGGCGGTCGGACTTGAGGCGTTTGCCGGTCTCGTGCTCGTTGAAGAGGCGGGCCTGGCTGATGGCGTGGGCGCCGACGAACGACTCCTGCCACTTGTCGGCGTCTTCTTCGATGTTGAACTGGGGGCAGGCCTCGAGGCAGCAGCCGCAGGACATGCAGGTGGAGAGCTTGTAGCGGGTCTCCTGGGCTTCGGGCGCCTCGCGGGGGCCCGCGCCGAGGTCGTAGGTCGAGTCGATGGGAACCCAGGCCTTGACGCGCTTGAGGTTGTAGAAGAGCCGCTCGCGGTCGACCCAGAGGTCGCGGACGACGGGGAACTTGGTCATGGGCTCGAGGGTGATGGTGTCGCCCTCGTTGGGGGCGTAGGCGTCGATGAGGCAGGTGCAGCTCTGGCGGACGCGGCCGTTGATGAGCATGGTGCACGAGCCGCACACCTCTTCGAGGCAACCCGAGTCCCAGACGACGGGGGTGGTCTTTTTGCCGTCGGCCGTGACGGGATCGGACGCGATCTGCCGCAGGCAGGCGATGACGTTGGAGTTGGGCGCGATCTTGACCGCGAACTCCTGCCAGTAGCTGGGCTTGCCCGGCCCGTCGCACCGCTTGACGCGGAAGCGGACGGTCCGGCCGGGCTTGGCGCTCTTGGCGTTGGCCCGCTGCTCTTCGATCGTGGGGACGTTGACGCTGACCATGTCTGTTCTCGCGGAGTTGGGCTCTGGGTTACGCGCGGGCAGAATCAGTGCTGACGGGATCGGTGGACGAGGTTACCGCGGCTTGCTTGGTGTCCGTCTTAGCTTCGGCCGACGCCGACTTCCCGTAGGTCCGGGCGCGGGGCTTGACCAGGCGGGTGTCGATCTCGCGCCAATGGACGTGGTGCTGGGGCGCCTTGCCGGTGCCCGAGCCGTCGTCGCCGCCCTCGGGCGCGAACACGCTGACCGCGGTCTTGTGGAAGTTGGCGTCGTCGCGCTCGGGGTAGTCGAGGCGGTAGTGCGAGCCGCGGCTTTCGCGGCGGAGCAGCCCGGTCTTGAGCAGGCTCTCGGCCATGACCAGCATGTCGCCCGTGGCGCGGGCGAAGCTGAGCGTCTGGTTGGTCCACGCCGCGGCGTCGGGCAGCGCCATCTGCTCGTACCGCCCGCGGAGCTCGGCGACCTTGTCGAGCGCCTGGTTCAGGCGATCCTCGGTCTTGACGACGGTCGACGCGGCGACCATCTCCTCGCCGAGCTCGCTGGCGATGTTGTACGGGTTGTTCGCCGGGTCGGTCTCGCCCTCGGACGAGCGGATGAGCTTCTCGTGCTTGTCGGTCTCGCGCCGGGTCCACTCGTCAAAGACCGACGGGTCGAGCGACTCGGCGGGATGGTCGGCGTGGGCCTTGACGTAGTTGGCGACGCTCAGCCCGTTGTAGAGCCCGTCGAAGATGCAGCTCAGGAGGGCGTTCGCGCCGAGGCGCGTCGCGCCGTGATAGGCGAAGTTGACCTCGCCGAACGCGTAGAGCCCGGGGACGTTGGTCATCGCGTTGTTGACGGCGCCGACCTTCATGCCGCGGCCGATGTCGGCGTCGACCGGCGCCTGATCGCCCGGGTTGTGCATGCCCCAGGGCTCGCCGGGGCCGTAGGTGCCCGGGGTGTACTGGGTCCAGAGCCCGCCCATGCTGTAATGCACGGCCGGGAAGATCTTCATGGGCATCTCGCGCGGGTCCTCGCCCGCGAACTTCTCGTAGATCTCCATGATCGCCCCGAGGCGGTTGTTGAGGTACTCGGGGGTCTTGTGGGTCAGGTCGAGGTAGACCTGGTTCTTCCCGTCGACGCCCATGCCGTCGTTGACGCACACGTCGAAGATCTCACGCGTCGCGATGTCGCGGGGGACGAGGTTCCCGTAGTCCGGGTAGCGCTCCTCGAGGAAGTACCAGCGGTCGTCCTCGGAGATCTGGCGGGGGTCGCGGTCGTCGCCCTTCTTGCGGGGCACCCAGACTCGGCCGCCCTCGCCGCGGGCCGACTCGGACATCAGGCGGCACTTGTCGGCGCCGGGGATGGCGGTCGGGTGGACCTGGATCATCTCGCCGTTGCCGTACCACGCGCCGGCCTGGTAGCAGCGGCTAGCCGCGCCGCCCGTGCAGATGACCGAGTTGGTCGACTGCCCGAAGACGAGCCCGTTGCCCCCGGTCGCCATAACGACCGCGTCGCCGCGGAACGCCCGGATCTGCATGGTCCGCATGTCCTGGGCGACGATGCCCACGGCCCGGCTGTTCTCACCGACGCCCATGCCGAACTCGCGGTCGACGTCGGCCTGCTGCCCGTCGGCGAGCACCGGTGCGAGGAACTCCCAGAACTCGTACTTGCGGACGAGCCCTTCGCTCTCCCAGCGGCGGGTCTGCTCGTCGAGGGCGTAGAGGAGCTGCTGCCCGGTCGACGCGCCGGCGAAGTGGGTGCGCTTGAAGAGCGAGCCGCCGAACAGGCGGAGCTGGCGGTAGCCCTCGTCGGTGCGGTTGAACGGCACGCCCATGCGGTCGAGCAGGTCGATGATCTTCGGGGCCATGTTGGCCATCTCGAGCACCGGCCCCTGGTCGGCGAGGTAGTCGCCGCCGTAGACCGTCTCGTCGAAGTGCTGGTACTCCGAGTAGCCCTGCTGGCGGGCGATGTCGTTGCAGGCGTTGATGCCGCCCTGGGCGCAGACCGAGTGGCTGCGCTTGACGGGCACCATCGAGAAGAGATCGACGGGGATGCCCTGCTCGGCGATGCGGATCGTGGCCGCGAGCCCGGCCAGTCCCCCACCGACGACGATCACACGCTGCTCGGCCATGCTGTCCTCACATCTGGGCCCGGGGATCCGGAGTCACCCACGGCCCGCTTTCACCCTGACCTGAAATCTATGAAACACTATCGGGTTTCGAGACCTTCTTTGCAAGCGATTCGGCTTCTCATCTATAGCGGGAAGCCGTTTTCACGCCGTCGTCATCGTCGTCGGCCGGGGCGGCCACGACCTCGTTGCCCTGCATCGAGCTCTCGACGAGGTAGGCGTCGTCGTAGTCGAGCAGCGCGAACCCGACGACCGAGGCCCACCCGGCAGCCATGAGCCCGCCGCCGAGCGCCCCGCAGACCCAGCCCCAGCGGTCCTGGGCCTTCTTGGAGATCGTGATGCCCCAGGTGATCGCGGCGGTCCAGAGCCCGTTGGCGAAGTGGAACACCAGCATCGAGACGCCGACGAAGTAGAGGAGCGAGACCAGGAAACCGACGGCGGTCATGCCCTCGGTCGAGCCCTGCATCGCCGCGGCGAGCGTCGAGGCCGAGTGGTGGTGGTCCCACTTCGCCCCACCCGGCACCAGGAAGGTCCAGCCCCATCGGAGGGTGGCGATGTGGTAGAAGACAAATAGGATGCCGATGTAGCCCGACCAGCGTTGGAGGGTGTACCGCCAGTTGTCCTGATAGGCGTAGCGGGTGGTGTTGCGTTTGCCGGTGGTGGCGTAGTAGACGCCGAGCACCGAATGGAAGGCGATCGAGACCCAGAGGGTGATCTCGATCAGCAGCAGCGCCGGCAGCCCGTTGATGAACTCGACCTCTTCCTGGAAGGTGCCGACGGCCCGGAGCGTGGGCTGGGCGACCTCGGCCGCGACCTGCTCGGTCACGAACCCGTCGGCCCGGCCGTTGGCGGCGCCCCACAGGATCGTCGAGTTGGTCGTCAGGTGGGCGATGAGGAAGACGCCGATGGGCACGATGCCCGTGAGCGAGTGGAGCCTTCGGAGCAGGAAGTGGTGCTTTTCGAGGAAGTTCAAGGCTGTGTTCCCGGGGGGCGTCCGGGGAATAAAGATGAGGACCAGATTGTGCCGAGCGTGCGCATATTCTGTGAGCGCGG
>JBCBZP010000022.1:0-46566 GCA_039815285.1 Planctomycetota bacterium | reverse complement strand
GCCCGGCGCGCGCCTGCTCGCGCGGCCGCTGACGCCGCTAAGCGATTTCCACGCGCTGGCCCGCTCGCCCGAACCGATCGCGTGCGAGATGGGTGTCGGACGAGCGCTGCTCCGCGGGCCCGACGCGGACGCCGAGATGACCTGGTCGCGCGGCGGGTGGTTCCACGCCCACGAAACCTGGTGGAACGCGACCTATGCCCACGAACAGAATCGCGGCTACGACTTCACCGAAGACGTTCCGAGCCCGGGCCACCTCGAGGTCGACCTCGACGACGGGCCGGTCACGCTGTCGCTCCGCGAAACCCGCACGCCCGCCGAGGTTGCCCCGGAGCCGCGGTCCGACGATCCGGCCGACGCGTTCGTTGTTCGCAGCGGCGGGCCGCCCGGCGACTGCCCGAGCAGGACGGTGCTCGCGGGCTACCCGTGGTTCGGGGATTGGGGGCGCGACACAATGATCGCGCTGCCCGGTCTGCTGCTCGACCGCGGGCTGTTCGACGACGCGCGGGACGTGCTGGCCCGGTTCGCGGGCGCGATCAGCCGCGGGCTGTTGCCCAACCGGTTCAGCGATTCTGGTGAGGGGGCGGAGTACAACACGGCCGACGCGAGCCTCTGGTTTTTGCACGCGGCGACCGAGTGGGCGATGCGGTCGGGTGAGGCCGAGGAGTTCACGCGGGTGCTGCTGCCGGCGTGCCTGGCGATCGTCGACGCGTATACCGCCGGCACCGAGGCCGACGGCGCCCCGGTCGGGGTCGACCCCGAGGACGGGCTGGTCGTCGCGGGCCACGCGACGAGCCAGCTCACGTGGATGGACGCCCGGCGCGACGGCGTGACGTTCACGCCGCGTC
Source organism: Planctomycetota bacterium (assembly GCA_039815285.1). Lineage (GTDB taxonomy): Bacteria > Planctomycetota > Phycisphaerae > Phycisphaerales > UBA1924 > JBCBZP01. The sequence continues at coordinate 45,721 of JBCBZP010000022.1, read as the reverse complement.
ACGGCAAACCGATCGAGCTCTCGGCGCTCTGGGTCCACGGGCTGACGCGGCTCGCCGGCTTCGACACCGGCGGGCGGCGCGGCGAGCTCAAGGCTTTGGCCGAGCGAGCGGCCGAATCGGTCCGGCGGCTGTTTTACGACGGCGAGCGTGGGTGGTGCGCCGATCGGCTGGAGGCGGACGGGACGGGGTGGCGGCCGGTGTTTGAGCTTCGCCCGAACCAGCTCTTCGCGGTGAGCCTGGAGTACGGGCCGATGCGCGGTGAACCGGCGCGGCGGCTCGTGCGGTCGTGCGTCGATCGGCTCTGGACACCCCGCGGCGTTCGGACGCTCGACCCGGCCGACCCCGCCTACCGCCCGCGTTTCGAGGGCACGATGTTCGAGCGGGACGCTTCGTACCACCAGGGGACGGCATGGCCTTGGCTGCTCGGGCCGATGGTCGAGGCGTGGCAGCGGGCCGAGCTGCCGAGCGCTGACGCCGTGGCCCTCATCCGGCCCATGCTCTCGGGCACCGGCTCGCCGCTGCCAGGACAGATCGCCGAGGTGTACGACGCCGACGGCTGGGCCGGCACGCCCGCGTCCTGGGCGTTGAACGCCGACGATCCGCAGCGACCCGGCGGATGCCCCGCTCAGGCGTGGTCGGTGTCGGAGGTCTTCCGAGCCGCGCGGCTCCTCGGGCTAGTCCCGGTCCCGGCGTGACTTGCCGTGCTTCGAGCCGGCGTTGAGCAGGCGTTCGCCGTCGTCGGGCGTGATGGAGCCCTCGGCGACGTACGCCGCGATCTCGCGCCGGCTCTTCTCGGTCTCTTTTCCGCGGACGAGCTTGGCGATCGACTCGAAGACGATCGCCGAGACGGGGATCACGAACGCGCCGAGCGGTACGAGCACCCAGACGTTGCCCGATTGAATGAGCTGTTCGATGATGTTGGCCATCGTGAGCATGCGGGTCCTTCCGATTCGGTCGTCGGTTGGGGGGTTCAGTCGGCGGTCAAGCCCTCGGTCAAGTCGGCGGGTGGGCTGGGTTGGGTCAGCCGCGTTTCGCCTTCATCAGTTCCACGCCCTGCTCGGGCGTCATCGAGCCCTCCGCGATGTACGCGGCGATCTCCCGGCGAGACCGCTCCCGGAACAAGTGCTTCAGCACGCTGCTCATCGTGCCGAACACGATGCCGATCGAGCCCAGCACCAGCCCGACCACGAGCGGCAGCACGTCCTCGTCGAGGAGGAGCTCGAACAGCGGGGTATGGTGTGAAGGGGAGATCATCGCATCGCTCCTGCGGCCGGCCCGACGGCGAGCACACGGGCGTCACCTTGGTGGGATTCGTGGTCGGCCGGTTTCATCAGGATACAGGAATCGGCTGACCGTTTACAGTGCGCCGTGCTTCATGATGCCCGCCTGGTCCCAGCCGTCATGTCGGCGTACGCCGAGGGCGCGTTCCCGATGGCCGATCCGGTCAGCGGCGAGCTGGGCTGGTACTGCCCGGACCCGAGGGCGGTGCTGGCGATCGATCCCAACAGCTGCCCACCGGGGACCGGGAGCGGGCTGCACGTGCCCCGGAGCCTGCGTCGGGCGTTGAACCGCGGGGATGTCTTTGTGACGACGAACCGGGCGTTCGCCCGGGTGATCCGCGCCTGTGCCGAGCCGCGGGTCGAGACGGAGAACGCGTCGGCGGAGACGTGGATCGATGGGCGGATCATCGGTCTGTTCGCGGCGCTGCACCGGGCGGGGCACGCCCACAGCGTCGAGGCGTGGTCGACCGACGACCGCCCGCCGCGGCTGATCGGCGGGGTGTACGGGCTGGCGGTCGGGCGCGTCTTCGCCGCCGAGAGCATGTTCACGAAGCGGAGCGACGCCGGGAAGATCGCGCTGATCGCTCTCGTGCGGCACCTCGAAAGCCGGGGCTTCACGCTGATGGACACGCAGTTCGTTAACCCGCACGTCCGGCGGTTCGGCGTTGTCGAGATCCCGAGCTCGGTCTATCTCGACCACCTGTCCGTCAGCCTCGGGCCCGTCGGCTGGCTCGGAGAGGCGGGGCTCGACGTGCTTCATGGGAAGCCGCCCGGTGCCGGCGATGGTTCGGCGGCCGATCAAGGCGAGGGCTGACCGGGCTCGGCGACGGGCTCACGCCGGATGCGTTCGGCAAGGTCGGCGGGGACGTCGGATGTGTCGCTGGCGTTCTCTTCGGAGTAGCAAGCCGGGTCGGTGGACCAGCCGAGCCGGACGCAGCAGGCGCGGATCAGGGGGTCGTTGAGGTAGGTCCGTACCGCTTCGAGGGGCACGTGGCGCCGGTGGTCGCTGAGCACGCCCGAGGGCGATCGGCCCGGGTGCTTCTCGGCCGACGATTCGTGGTAGTTCTTGGCGCGGTACGACGCGGCCCGGGCCGCGGTCGCCGCATCGCTGGGCCAGCCCCAGCCTTCGAACAGCCCCGCGAAGAACCGGCGGGGGTCGCGCTGGAGGTCTTCGAAGAGTGCCCGCCGCGGCGGGGGCGTGTCGAGCCACCGCCGGAGGAACTCCCGGGTGGTCTCGAGGTCGAACCGCGGCCGCGTGAAGTGGTTCCAGCGCCGGGTGTACAGGCTGTTGAGGCGCTTGAGCGGGTTGCGGAGCAGGTAGACGACAGGCCAGTCGGGCAGGTGCTCGGTGAGCTCGGCGGGCCCGACCTGCAGGTGCGGCAGCTTGACCACCACACGCGTTCCCACCTCGGCCGCCAGCGTCCGGAGGAGCCCCGACACCTCGGCGTTGAGGGTGCCCTTGGACCGGTTGAACGCCGAACGGACGTCGTTCTGCACGGCCGGGTAGTGGTACGGCGGGCCCGTGCGGTCCCACGGCCCGAGCGGTTCGTCGAGCACGGTGGCCCCGACGGCGTGGGCGGCGGCGTAGGCCGTGACGCTGGAGCCCATCCGCGTGAGCGAGCACAGGCACACAACTCGTGGCGCCGCTTGCTGGGAGTCGTTGCGCGTCGGGTCGGCCTCGGACTGCATCATGAGAAAAACTAGCGCAGCGGTACCGACAATGCCCTAATATCTGAACTTCGTATCTTGATCGCTCGATTCCGTGGGAGCTCACACGTGCCGGTCGAAGACCCAGAGCCACAAGAAACCCGGTCCCGCATGGGTAATCGCCTCCGCGGCCGGAGCGACCTCGAGCCGCTCTGGAAAAACGTGTACGAGCATGTAGCGAGCCGGATTTTGTCCGGGCACCTGCGGGGAGGGGATCGGATTTCTGAGCTCCGGCTCGCGGCGGATACGGGTGTGAGTCGCAGCCCGGTTCGCGAAGCGCTCGGCGTGTTGCGAGCTGAAGGCGTGCTCGAGCACATCACGGGGCAGGGTGTTCGAGTCCGCGACGCGGACGAGCCCGAGCTGCGTGAAGCGTTCGACGTACGCAGATGGCTTGAGGCTCAGGCCGTGGCGGCGCTGGCGACGCGTGGACTGCCGGGCGGTGACCTGGCTCGGCTGCGTGAGTCGTGCCACGAGATGGCAGCCATCCTCGATCGAGTACAAGCGGATGACCCCGCACCACTCAAGCCGGCCGTGGTCGCCGAGCTGGTCTTGAACGATTCGGCCTTCCATGAAACCCTGCTGTTGGCCGCGGGCAACCAGCGGGTGAGCAAGATCGTGCTGGACACGCGGATGGTCATCCACGCTTCCAAGCGGCCCACCCTGACCCTGACCCTGGAAGAAGCAACAACGATGTTTGTGGCGCACGACGGCGTGCTCCGCGCGGTGCAGGCCCGCGAGCCGATCAGGGCCCGCTCGCTCATGCTCGACCACATCTCTTGGGCGGAACGCCGGATGCTCGCCGAGCTGCGGCGGCCAGACGCTGCCACTCGGCGCACGAATGCGTCCGCGATGCCGCAGCCGACACAACCGACACTTGCCGACTCGAAGACCCCGGACCCCCTGGCGTGATCGAGCGACTGACCGACGGGGTCTTCCGGTTCTGGCCCGGCAGCGTCAAGCCTGACCGACCTTCGCTCGCACTCCAAGGCCGCATCGAGGGGGAGGCGGTTGGTTCGGCCGGCCCGCGGGTGCCGTCGATCGCATTCGAGCAGGGCCGGGCGAGCTGGTCGGCGATCGTCGAGGGGTTCGACGCGGCCGAGTGCCACCTCTACGGGACGGGCGAGGCTCCCGGATCGCTTGAACGCAGCGGCCGCCGCACCGTCTGCTGGAACACCGACGCGCCGGCCTACGGCGAGCAAGACCGGGCGCTCTATCAATCGCACCCGTGGGTGCTCGGCGTGCGCGCCGACGGCAGCGCGTTCGGCGTCCTCGCCGACACGACGTTCAAATGCCTGATTGATCTGCGCGGGACGATCGCGTTCCGGGCGCGGGGCGGGCCGTTCCCGGTGATCGTCATCGACGCCGACGACCCGCGAGGCGTGCTCGAACGGCTTGCCGGGCTCACCGGCACGATCGACCTTCCGGCGAAGTGGACGCTCGGCTACCACCAGTGCCGCTGGTCGTACGGGACCGCGGACCGCGTCCGCGAGATCGCGCGGGGGTTCCGCGACCGGCACATCCCCTGCGACGCGATCTGGATGGACATCGACTACATGGACCGGTATCGGGTGTTCACGTTCGACCGCGAACGGTTCCCAGACCCCAAGACGCTCAACGACGAGCTGCACGCCGATGGGTTCCACGCGGTGTGGATGATCGACTGCGGCGTCGCCGCTGAGGAGAGCTACCACGCGTTCGAGACCGGCACCGAGGCCGACGCCTGGGTGACGACGGCCGATGGCAATCCCGCGGCGGGACCGGTCTGGCCCGAGCGGTGCGTGTTTCCGGATTTCACGTCGCCGGCCGTTCGTGGGTGGTGGCGAGGGCTGTACAAGGACTTCCTGGCCCACGGGATCGACGGCGTGTGGAACGACATGAACGAGCCGTCGGTGCTCGGCCGCCGGCACGGCACGCTGCCGACGACCGCGAGGCACTCGGGCGGCGACCTGGGCAACGGCTTCACGCTCCCCCCGGGCGACCACGCCCGCTACCACAACGTCTACGGCATGCTGATGGCGCAGGCGACGCGCGAGGGCTGCCTGGATCATCGACCGGACCGGCGGCCGTTCGTGCTGACGCGCGCGGGCTACATGGGCTCGCACCGGGTCGCCGCGACGTGGACCGGCGACAACCGCTCGCGCTGGGAAGAGATCCGCTGGTCGATCACGATGGCCCTGAACATGGGCCTGAGCGGGCAGCCGTTCGTCGGGCCCGACATCGGCGGGTTCAACGACCACTGCGACGGAGGGTTGATGGCCCGGTGGATGGGCATCGGGGCGCTGCTGCCGTTCGCCCGCGGGCACGCCGAACGGTCGACGAATGACAAGGAGCCTTGGGCGTTCGGGCCCGAGGTCGAAGCGACGTGCCGCCGGGCGATCGAGCGGCGGTACCGGCTCATGCCGTACCTCTACACGCTGTTCGAGGAGGCGCACCGCACCGGGCTGCCGGTCGTGCGTCCGGCGTTCTTTGCCGACCCGGCCGACCCGTCGCTGCGCACAGCCGAGGACGTCTTCTTGCTCGGCGGCGATGTGGCGGTCTGCTGCCGGCTCGAGCCGCACGCCGAGATGCCGGCGCCGCCGCCCGGGTTCTCGCAGAGGTTCGAGCTCGTCGACGGCGGGCTCGACGATCCCGACCTGCCGGCGCTCTACCTGCGTGACGGGGCCGCGATCGTGGTGTCGCCCGTCGTGCAGCACACCTCGGCCGAGCCCGCGGGGCCGCACCGGGTCGTGGCGTCGCCGGGAGCGGACGGTCGTGCCGAGGGCGTGCTCTACGAGGACGCCGGCGACGGGTTCGGGTACCGCGACGACGCGTTCCGCCGATCACGGTTCGAAGTCGCCACCACCGTCGCAAGTACCGGCGAAGTTTCCACGGCAGGCGAGGGCTCGCACGCGTCCATCTTCAACGACAGCGTCGGCGTTCACGACGTTTCGCGTGACGGCCCGCAGGTCCCGTAGGTATCTCGACCGAGCGGCCGGTTTCCATCACGCGCCGGTCGCGACCGCCGGTCAGGGCAGCTTCTTAAGCGAGCGCAGCGACGACGGCCCCGATCGCGGCGTCCACGGGAACGACCTCGCCCTTGCCCGCCTCGGTGCGTTTCTTGAACTCGACGCCGCCGGCCTCCATCGCCTTCTTCGCGACGGTCACCCGCGTCGGCACGCCGATGAGGTCGGCGTCCTTGAACTTGACGCCCGGGCGTTCTTTTCGGTCGTCGATTAAGACATCGATCCCGCGGGCCGCGAGGCCGTCGGCGATGTCGCGCGCGGTGTCGGCGAACTCGTCGTCGAGTAGGACGACGAGGCAGTGGTACGGCGCGATGGGGGCGGGCCACGAGATGCCGTGCTCGTCGTGGGCCTGCTCGACGCACGCTGCGAGCGTGCGGCTGACGCCGATGCCGTAGCAGCCCATGACCACCGTCTGCGGCTTCTGGCCCGGGTCGAGCACCGTGAACTTGAACGCCTCGGAGTACTTCGACCCGAGCTTGAAGATGTGCCCGACCTCGATGCCGCGCCGGGCCTCGAGCTCGGCCGACGGGTCGCGCGGCGACGGATCGCCCGGGACGGCGTTGCGGACGCTCGCGATCTTCACGCTGCCCCGCTCGGGCCCCTCGTGGTCGCGGACCGTCGCGGGCGTCTCCGGCAGGTCCATGCCGAGGTCTCGCTGCCAGTCGAAGCCGGTCTCGTGGTGGTCGTACTCGTCGGCGCCGGTCGCCCAGCCGCCGGGAGCCGCCCCACCGGAACCCAATCCCTCGGGCACACGGCAGGCGTCGGGGTCGATCAGCACGCGGCAGCCCTCGACCTGTCCGGCGGCGCGGGGGCTCACGTAGCCGACCTTGAACCCGGCCTCCTTCGCGCGTTTCTCGTCGGCGAGCTGGACCGCGAAGCCCACGGCGTCGCGGACCTTGCCCTCGTTGACCTCGTGATCGCCGCGCACGACCGCGAGCACCCACGAGGTCTCGCCGGCGAGCTTCGCGTCGGCCGGCTCGAAGACGATGGTCTTGAGCATGCCGGCCGGCTCTGTGCTGAGGTGCTCGGCGACGGCCTCGATGCCGGGCATCTTGGGCGTGTGGTGCTTGACCAGCTCTCCCGTGCTCCCGTCCGGAATTAGGCCGAAGCTCGCTTCGCGCGGTCCGATCTCGCACTTCTCGACGTTGGCCGCGTAGCCGCTTCTCGGGCAGTGCAGGATCGTGTCCTCGCCCGACGCGGCGTTGACCATGAACTCGTGGCTCGCGGACCCGCCGATCGGGCCGGCCTCGGCCTCGACGATGCTGAAGTCGAGACCGCAGCGCGTGAAGATGTTCCGGTACGCGTCGTAGAGACGGTCGTAGGTCTCGCTCAGCCCGCCCTCACCCTCGACTGAGAGGTGGAACGAGTACGCGTCCTTCATGATGAACTCGCGCCCGCGGAGCAGCCCGGCCCGCGGGCGGAACTCGTCACGGAACTTGGTCTGGATCTGGTAGAGCGTGAGCGGGAGCTGCTTGTAGCTCGTGATGCCGGCCTTGGCGAGCTCGGTGACCGTCTCCTCGTGGGTGGGGCCGAGGGCCGCGGTCCGCCCGTGGCGGTCCTCGAGCTTGAACAGGAGATCGCCGTACGCGACGTCGCGCTTGGTCTGCTTATAGAACTCGATGGGCACGAGCGCGGGCATGAGCAGCTCGCTGCAGCCCGCCGCGTCGAGCTCGTCGCGGACGATCCGTTCGATCTTGGAGAGCACGCGGTTCGCCAGCGGCAGGTAGGTGTACGCTCCCGCCGCAACCTGACGGATAAAGCCGGCCCGGATCAGCAACGCGTGGCTCGGGAGCGTCGCCTCAGCTGGCGCTTCCCGCGCGGTGGGGATGAGCGTCTGTTTCCAACGGTGGATCACGCCGCGGGGCGACGGGGCGAGCGAGGACACGTGCCGGGCGGTCGTTTCAGGCATGCGGCAAGCCTAGCCGCGGGCCGGAGCGGCGCGGGAGATCACGAGGCTGGCCGGCAGGGGTCGGGGCAGCACGGGTCTGGGTAGCACGGGGCGGGCAGCACGGGGCCGGTCAGGCTTGCGCGGGCGTTGGCTCGGTGGGCTGCCAGCCCAAACTCTCGAGAGCCGAGACCCATCGCGCCCTCGCGGGCAGGCCCTCGGCGAGCCACCACCAACAGGCTTCCAGGGGCACGCCCAGGTCGAGCGTCAGGTCGGCGACCTGCAGGTCGCACAGGTCGGCTAGCGGTGCTTCGACCGGCAGCGTGCGGTCCGTCTCGTTCGCCGCCAGACGCTCGGCGAGCAGGCAGCGGTCGAGGACGCGCGTGACTACGTCGGCATCGACGTCTTCGGGGTGCGTCGCGGCCGGGTTCTCGAACGCCCACTGAACACGCCGGCACCGGGTCCGCCCGGCGACGACGACCGCTTCGAGCAGCGTTGCCGCGAGCCCGAGCCCGCTGTGGGCCACCGGGCCGACGTGCGCCGCGATCTCGCCCGCCAGGCCGCGGCTGGTAGCGATGTCGAAGCCGTAGCTGCCCGCGGCGAGCTCGACGCCGTGCCGGCGTGCCGCGAGGTGGTCGCCCTCGAACAGCGGCTCGGGCAGCCAGAGCACGCCGGACTCGCCCCGACCGAGGCGGTCGCCGTCGGACGCGCGCCTCTCCGCGACGGCCGCGGCCGCGACCACACCGTTCAGGCCCCCGTCGGTCACGATCAGCACTCGGTCCATAGCGATGCTCCGTGGTTTTGCCCGTGCCGACATCCCCCGGGCCGCCTGCTGGATATCTTCGGCCGTGTCCGCGCTCAAGGGTGAAAACACGTCGGAACCGATCGAGCGTGCCGCGGAGCTGCTGCACGGCGCGCGGCGGCCGTTCGTGCTCACCGGGGCGGGCATCAGCGCTGAATCCGGGATCGGCACCTTCCGCGACCCCGAGGAGGGGCTCTGGTCGCAGTACGACCCGATGGAACTCGCCCATATCGACGCGTTCGAGCGCGACCCCGGGCTCGTGACGCGGTGGTACCACTGGCGGTTTGCGAAGTGCGCGACCGCCGAGCCGAACGACGGGCACCGAGCGATCGTCGCGCTCGCCGACCACCGGCCGGGCCAGACTCTGGTGACGCAGAACGTCGACGGGCTGCACCAGCGCGCGGGGAGCCGCGGCGTCGTTGAGATCCACGGCAGCATCCTGCGGTGGCGATGCACGACCACCGGCGCGTCCCGCCCGATCGATCGCGTGCCGTTCGACGCGTTCCCGCCGCGATCGGAAGCCGGCGGGCTGCTGCGGCCCGAGGTCGTCTGGTTCGGCGAAGCCTTGCCGGTTGGCGCGATGGAACGGGTCGAGGTGGCGCTGGCGGCGTGCGATCTGTTCCTGACGATCGGCACGAGCGCGGTGGTGTACCCGGCCGCGGGCTTCCTCGAAGTCGCGCGGCGTCGGGGGGTTCCCTCTGTCGAGGTCAACCCGGAGCCGACGCCCGCGACGCCTACCGTTGACGTTGCGATCGCTGGCCGGTGCGGCACGGTGCTGCCCGAGCTCGTCTCCCGGGCGTTCGGCTAGCACAGACCGGGTGGGGCCGACGAAAGGTCTGGGCATGGACTACGACGCACGCTCGCTCAAACTGCACCGCGAACACCGGGGCAAGCTCGAGATCCGCAGCAAGGTGCCGCTGGACTCGCGCGAGGACCTGTCGGTCGCGTACACCCCGGGCGTGGCCGAGCCGTGCCGGCGGATCGCCGAAGACGCCTCGCTGTCGCGTGAGCTGACGATCCGCGGCAACACGGTCGCCGTCGTGAGCGACGGGTCGGCGGTGCTCGGGCTGGGCGACATCGGGCCCGAAGCCGCGATGCCGGTCATGGAGGGGAAGGCGATCCTCTTCAAGGAGTTCGCGGGCATCGACGCCCTGCCGATCTGCACCTCGGCCCACAGCGCCGACGAGCTGGTCGCGTTCGTCTCGGCGCTCGCCCCGAGCGTCGCGGGGGTGAACCTCGAGGACATCGCCGCGCCCAAGTGCTTCGAGGTCGAGGACCGGCTGCAGGATCTGGGCATCCCCGTGTTCCACGACGACCAGCACGGCACGGCGGTCGTGCTGCTCGCGGCGCTGCTGAACGCGGCTCGGGTCATTGGCAAGGCGCCCGCCGAGCTCTCGGTCGTGATCAACGGCGCCGGCGCTGCGGGAGTCGCGATCGCCAAGCTGCTCCGCTGCGTCGATATGGACCCGGCCGTCTGCGTGCCCGTGCGGGACGTGGTCGTGTGCGACAGCAAGGGCGCGGTCCACGCCGGGCGCGACGACCTCAACCCGGTCAAGCGGGCCCTGCTCGCGCACACCAACCGCGAGAACCGATCGGGCGGCCTGTCCGACGTGGTGCGCGGGGCGGATGTCTTCATCGGGGTCAGCGTCGCGGGCGCTCTCTCGCAGGACGCCGTCCGCTCGATGGCGCCGGACCCGATCATCCTCGCGATGGCCAATCCGGACCCCGAGATCCACCCCGACGAGGCGATGGCGGCCGGTGCCGCGATCGTCGGCACCGGTCGCAGCGACTTCCCGAACCAGGTGAACAACGTGCTCGCGTTCCCGGGGATCTTCCGCGGCGCGCTCGACGCCCGGGCGACGAGTATCTCGGCCGCGATGAAGCTCGCCGCGGCGCACGCGCTGGCGGGCAGCGTCCCCGAGCCCAGCGAGACCGAGGTCCTGCCGAGCCCGCTCGACCGGACGATCGCGGGGAAGGTCGCCGCCGCGGTCGCGGCCGCGTTCGCCGCGGACACCCCGGGATCCGCGGGCTGAACGCGGTGGGCCTGCGTTCGGTCCGTCCGAAGTTCTCGCTCGTGCTGGCGGGCGACCCCGACGACGCGGCGGCCCGGCTTTCCACCGCGGCCCGCGAGGCCGACGTCCGCGTCACCGGGCGGCACGCCAGCGTCGGCGTGGGCGTGAGCGTCCGCAAGCGGTGGTCGCCGGTGATCCAGATCGAGTTCGAGCCGGACGAGCGCGGCACGCTCGCCCGCGGCGTCGTCGGCCCGCGCCCGGCGGTCTGGACCTTCTACACCCCTTTCTCGCGAGCAACGTCGCGATCGCCGGCGCCTTCGCGGTCGTGGTGGGCCTGACCCAGCTCATGCTCGATTCGCCCGCGTGGGGCTTCCTCGGGATCCCGATGACCGCCGCCCTGCTCGGCGGGTTGTACGGCGTGTCACAGGCGGGGCGGTCGCTCGCCGAGCAGCAGACCGACGCCCTGCGCACGCTGCTCCGAGAGACCCTCGAGCCCATCGAAGAGCGCGACGGCCCGGGCTAGTCGGTGTCGAGCGCGACGTCGAGCTCGAGGTTGCGCGGCGCGAGGCACTCGCGGTCGGTGCACGCCTGGAACCCGAGCACGATGACCGGCCGCCCCGTGACCTCGCCGACCCGCTCGACCGCGAGCTTGATCTCGGTACCGCCGGCATAGACACGGAACGGCTGCTCGACGCCGGCGACCGAGTACGCCTCGCCGTCGGGGTAGTCGGCGTACACCGCGATGCCCGTGCCCCCGGCCACGCCGACCCGGAACGGGATCAGCCCGAGGTCGCCCTCGTCGGTTGGTCGCGCGGCCACGACGTGGTACGGCGACTCGACCTCGATGAAGATGCTCAGCTCGGCCGGCTCGTCGGACGTCACCGCGACCCGCTCCTCGCTCGCGAACACACGCACCGGGCTCGGCGTCCGACCCGCGGGCTCGGGCTCGGCGGGCGCCGCCTCGATCCCGAGCGCCACCCATCGCTCGGCGAGCGGCAGCCCGAGCTTCATCGCCCGCAGCAGCGCCCGCGTCGATGAGACGGTCGAGACCGGCTGCCGCTGGATCGCCGACGACGACGCGACGAGCGCCGTGGTCGCCCGGTCGCGGTAGAAGCCCTCTTCGGTGAGCGTCCACAGGTCGATCAGGGCGTGGGTGAGCCCGGCCGTGCCCGACTCCATCGCACCGTCGTAGTACGACGCGGGCCGCACGAACAGGTCGGTCCGCTCCGCATCGCTGTCGAAGAAGCCGCCCCGGTCCGGGTCGCCGAAGCGTTCGAGCGCGGCGTCGATCAATGCCGTCGCCCGCCGGGCGTGCTCGGCCGGTTCGCGTCCGAACGCGAGCGACGCACGGGCCGTCTGGGTGAGCGCGCGGGCGAAGAACGCGTAGTCCTCGAGAGCGCCGTCGGGCCCGTCCGTGGCGCCCGACGACGGGCGGACGGTGCGGCGGACCGTGCCGTCGGCCCGGACCACGGCCGACCAGAGCGCCCCGGCCGACCGCTCCGCCCGGTCGAGCAGATCGGGCCGGCCGAGCGAGACCGCGGCGCGGGCGAGCGCCTCGATCATCATGCCGTTCCACGCGGTGATGACCTTGTCGTCGAGGCGCGGCTGCTTCCGCGTGCCGCGGGCGGCGAGCAGCTCGTCGCAGACCCGGTCGAGCCTCGCGACGAACTCGGCGGGTTCGACGCCGGCTTCGCCCGCGCTCGCACCGAGGTCGGCCGACAGCCGGAGCACGCTCCGCCGCGGCTCCTCGGGGTGGTGCGGGTCCTGGAAGTTGGGCCCCTCGGCGACGCCGAACAGCTCCGCCGCGAACGACGCGTCGTCGGACGAGAGCGCCGCGGCCAGCTCGTCCTCGACCCAGAGATAGTTCAGCCCTTCCTTGCCGTCGACCTCGGCGTCTTGGGCCGAGAAGAACAGCCCCGAGCCGTGGGTCATCTCCCGCTCGACATACCGGATCGCACGCTCGGCCGTGCGGCGGTATTCGTCGTCCTCGTAGACCGACGCGGCCCGCGCGTACGCCTGGATGAGCCCCGCGTTGTCGTAAAGCATCTTCTCGAAGTGCGGGACGGTCCACGTCGCGTCGACCGAGTAGCGGTGGAAGCCGCCGCCGACCTGGTCGTGCAGCCCGCCGAGCATCATCGCGTCGAGCGTCTTGCGCACCGCGGCGTCGATCGCGGCCCGCGTCGGCTCGTCGGCCGCCTCGCGCGCGTCCAGCAAGAACTCGATGTACGACGGCTGCGGGAACTTGGGCGCGCGCCCGAACCCGCCGTCTTCGGCGTCGTGGATCCGCAGCAGCACGCTGGCCGCCTGGCTCACCTGCGGCTCGCCCACCGCGACCGGCTCGGACTCGGCCGCGAGCTCCTGCGCAACGGCCTCGGCGAGCTGCGACGAAGACTCGTCGATCTTCGCGCGCTCGTCGTTCCACGCGCCGGACAGGCGGGACAGCAGCTCCCGGAAGCTCGGGATGCCGTACCGCGGCTCGGGCGGGAAGTACGTGCCGCAGTAGAACGGCCGGCGGGTCGCGGGGTCGAGGAAGACGGACATGGGCCAGCCCCCGCCGCCGGTCGACACCTGCGTCGCCGCCATGTACAGGTCGTCCACGGCCGGGTGTTCCTCGCGATCAACCTTCACCGTGACAAAGCTCTTGTTGAGCAACGCCGCGGTCTGTTCGTCTTCGAAGCTCTCGCGCTCCATGACGTGGCACCAGTAGCAGGTGCTGTAGCCGATCGAGAGGAACACGGGCACGTCACGCCGGCGGGCCTCCTCGAACGCCTCCTCGCACCACGGCCACCAGTCGACCGGGTTGTGCGCGTGCTGGAGCAGGTACGGGCTGGACGCCTCGGCGAGACGGTTGGAACGGGCAGGGGGCATATCGGTTTCCGGTTGGGCGTCGGCGAACGGTGCCGGGACGAGCAAGACGGCGACGATCGCCGCGACGCCCGCGATGAAACGGGCCCTCGCCGTCGTCGCGAGGGGCGGAATCGCGAGCTGCGGATGGGTGCGGTGAGCGGTCTGCACGGCTACCGCAGCGACGCCGGGCGACCCAGCGGTTTGACGATCAGGCTGCGGATCGTCGGGACGGTCGGCGTGAGCGACTTAGTCCGGACGCTGGCGCCCCCGGACTTCGCGCCGGGGACGAAGCGCCTGGCCGCCGCAGCGCTCGCGCGGAGCGACGCGTCCCCCGGCATCTCGACGAGCTGCAGCGTCGCCTGCACCTGCATGATCGGCGGCTCGTCCGGGTCCTCGCAGCGGAGCAGCGATTCACGCTCGAGCTCGAACGACCGGGAATAGGCGTGGGCCGCCGCCCGCGGGTCGTCTCCCGAGACGATCGCGGCCCGCAGATCGTCGATCTCGGACCCGAGCGCGGCGCGCGCTTCGAGAAGGCGATCGCTCGTCGCCTGCGCCAGCAGCGGGACGGAGCACGAGCCCAGCGGGCGGGCCGCGCGCTGCTCGGCCTTCTCGACGACCGACGTCGGCGCCGACCGGACGACCACAAGGTCGTTCGAAGCCGCGAACAGGTCGAGCCCGACCGACACCGGGATACCGATGCCGGGGTCGACCCCGCCGCGGACGAGATCGCCCGAGAGCGCCTCGAGGTACGCGTCGTCGTCGTCGAACACCGCCGCGTTGACCAGGTGCCTCAGCGGCGCGAGGGCCGGGTCCTCGTTGACGACGGCGAGCGCGGTGCGGACCGACTCGCGGAGCGACCGCCCGCCGTGCTCAGCGGAGACGACGCCCGCGTCCCAAAGCGGCGTGGTCCACGCGAGCGACTCGACCGCCTCGCGGAAGTGGCGAACGCGGTGCGAGGCGCGCTGGAAGCCCTCGCGCGACCGGTCCAGCGACGGGCTGGGCACGAGCGTGACGCAGCGTTCGGCGAGCAGGAACGCGGCCATCGCCGCGGGGTGCTCGGTCGCGGTGTGGAATGGGCTGACGACCCAGCTCACCCGCGGTCAGCCGTTCTGCCCGCCGGCGTACCCGCGGGGGTTCTTCTCGAACCACGCCCAGGCCGTCGCGATGACCTCGTCGACGTCGGTGATCGACGCCTTCCAGCCCAGCTCCGATTGGATCTTCGCCGGGTCGGCGTACAGCTCGGGCGGGTCGCCCGAGCGGCGGGCGGTCTCCGTCACCTTGAAATCGACGCCCGTCACGCGCTTGACCGCGTCGATGATCTCGCGCACGGAGTAGCCCCGCCCGATGCCGAGGTTGTAGAACCGCTCGTCGCCGTGCTCGATCGCGTCCATCACGTGCACGTGCGCGTCGACGAGGTCTTCCACGTGCACATAGTCGCGGATGCACGTGCCGTCGGGCGTCGGGTAGTCGGTCCCGAAGATGCTGATGCTCTCACGCTTGCCGAGCACCGTGTTCAGGATGACGGGGATCAGGTGCGTCTCTGGGTCGTGGTCCTCGCCGATGAGGCACGTCCGGTCCGAGCCGGCGACGTTGAAGTAGCGGAGCGCCGCCCAGCCGAACGGGTTGCCGGCCAGCCGCTGCTTGTGCCCGAAGTCGCGGAGCATGTGCTCGACGTGCAGCTTCGAAACGCCGTAGGGGTTGATCGGCGACTGCGCCGCGTCCTCGCGGATCGGCGGCGTGGGCTCGCCGTAGGTCGCACAGGTCGAGCTGAACACGAACCGGCTCACCCCGGTCTCCTCGACCGCTTCGAGCAGCGAGAGCGTGCCGGCGGTGTTGTTCCGGTAGTACCGCAGCGGCTCGGTGACGCTCTCGCCGACATAGGCGAGGGCCGCGAAGTGCATGACGGTGTCGACGCCGTGGTCGCGGATCAGGCCCGCGACCGTCTCCCGGTCGGCGATGTCGCCCTCGACGAACGTGAGCTTCTTCCCGTAGTCTTGCTGCTTGAGCAGGTCCATGGGCTCGCGGTGCCCGCGGCCGAGCGAATCGAACGCGACCACCTCGTGACCGTCGCGGAGCATCCGCTGGACCGCGTGGGAGCCGATGTAGCCCGCCCCCCCGGTTATCATCACCGCCATGGAAACGCTCCCATCTGAGCCATCGAGTGAACCGACCGTCGAGCCGGCGTCCGACGCCCCAGAGCCGATCTCGCAGCCCTCAAGACATGATACGGTCGCCGGCAGACGCGTCTCGCCGGGCTTGGTCGCACGGGCCGCGCTCGGCGGCGCGCTGATGGGCCTGGCCAACCTTGTGCCCGGGATCAGCGGCGGCACCATGCTCGTCGCGGCGGGTGTCTACCGCTCGTTCATCGACGCGGTCGCCGACATCTCGCGCTTCCGGCTGAGCTTGGGCGCGGTCGTCACGCTCGGGGTGATCGTCGCGGCGGCCGGGGTCGCGATCGTCGGGCTCGCGGGCGTCGTTGCCGCCGGGCTCGAGAGCTTCCGCTGGGGCATGTACAGCCTGTTCATCGGGCTCACGCTCGGCGGCGCCCCGGTCCTCGTGGGCATGGCGCGCCCGCTTGATCGTCGGGCTTGGTCCGGCGTCGCCGCGGGGATCGTCGTCATGCTCGCGATCGTCGGGGTGCAGACGTTTGGCGGCGCCGGCGGCTCGCGCGGGGGCACCGTCCTGCTCTTTCTCGGCGGTATCGCCGGCGCCAGCGCCATGATCCTCCCGGGCGTCAGCGGCGCGTACCTGCTCCTGCTGCTGGGCGTCTACGACACCATCATCGGCTCGATCAAAGACGCCGTCTCCGCCGCGGCCGACCGCGACGTGCAGGGGGTCATCGACCAGCTCGGCGTCGTCGTGCCCGTCGGCCTCGGCGTTGTCGTCGGGGTCGTCGGGGTCAGCAGTCTGCTCAAGATCGTTCTCCGCCGGTTCGAAAAAGCGACCCTCGGCGTGCTCCTGGGTCTGCTCCTCGCGGCCCCCGCCGGGCTCTATCCCTTCCGCGAGGGCGTGCCGCCGCGAGTCGGCGACACTTTCGAAGGAACAGTCGTCACCGAGGAATCGCTCGCCGACATCGACGCGAAGGACTGGCCCGAGCAGACGTTCACGCCGACCTCGCTGCAGGTCGCTGCGGCGTTCGGGCTGGTCGTGCTTGGGGCGGGCGTCACGCTCGGCGTCGCGCGGCTCGGCGGGTCGAACGGCACCCGCGCCAACGCGGCACCCCCGGCCGCGTAGAGCGGATCAGGCCGCGCTCCCAGCGTCGGGCGCTTCGGTCTTCCGCCACCACCCGCCGATCGCCTCACCGCCCCGGACCCACGTCCACGCGAGGATCGCGACGCCGACGGCGATCATCACGCCGCTGAGCAGCTGCCCCCGGCTCAAGCCGAGGAACCGCTGCACGGCGAGGTGGTCGTCGGGCAGGCGGAACAGCTCGGTCGCGATCCGACCCATGCCGTAGACCACGAGCGTCGTCGCGAGCAGGACGCCGGGCCGCCTCGGCTTCGCGGCGACCACCCAGAGCACGACACCGAGCACCAGCCCCTCGGCGAGCGCCTGATAGAGCTGCGAGGGGTGCCTCGCCGAGATCAGCGGCTCCAGCCGAGCCGCGACCTCTTCCGACCCACGCCGCAGCGCATCGAGCACGCGCTCGTAGGCGATCTCGGGCTCCTCGTACGCGTCGACGCGGTAGTCGTCGATCAGCACGATCATCGCCTCAGACTGCTCGGCCGACAGCTCCGGCGCGTGCCCGGTCAACACCTCCTGCGGGTAGCGGACGCTCCACCACGGGGCCGCCTCGCCCGGGCGGGCGACGATCGAGCCGAGCAGCTCGCCGTTGACGAAGTTCGCGAGCCGACCGAGGAACAGGCCGAAGGGCGCGATGAGCGCGAGCGTGTCGAGCACGTGGGCGTACGGCACGCGGTTGAGCCGTTCACCGTCCTCCGACGGAACACCGCGCGAGATGATCCACGCGGCGATCGCCACGCCGATCATGCCGCCGTGCGAGGCCATGCCCCCCTCGTTGAGCTTGAGCACGCTCCAGAAGGGCAGGCCGCCATCGAATGTCCAGAGCAGGCTCGGCTGGTAGAACAGGCAATAGCCCAGCCGCCCCCCCACGACCGCGGCAAGCGCGGCCGCGAAGATCACGTCGATCGCGCGCTCCTTCGCGATCAGCACCGCGCCCCTCGCGATCAGAAACCGCAGCGCGACCCAACCGAGCACGAAGCCCGCCGAGTAGCTCAGCCCGTACCACCGCAGCCCGAAATCGCCCGAGAGCCGCACGATGAAGGGGTCGAGGTCGTGCAGCCACGCGTCGGCCAGCACGGCCGCGCCGTCTGAGGAAAGCGACGATCCCAGAGCCGACATAACAAGCTCCGCGATCATGCCGCGTCGATCCCGAAGAAGCGGCTCGTGTTCTCGTTGATCATCGCGTGGAATGAGTCCCACGCCTCGCCGCGCAGGTCGGCGAGGAAACGGGCCGTCAGCGAGGTCATCCAAGGGCGGCACGGCCGCTCGCCCCGCCGAGGCTCGGGCGAGAGGAACGGCGCGTCGGTCTCGACCATCACTCGGTCACCCGGCACGATCTGAGCCGCGGCCCGGACCTCCGGCGCGTTCTTGTACGTCACGACCCCCGTGAACGAGATCGACGCCCCCAGGTCGAGCGCAAGCCGGGCGTCGTCCGGCGTGCCCGTGAAGCAGTGGAACACGAACC
This sequence comes from Planctomycetota bacterium, assembly GCA_039815285.1. GTDB lineage: Bacteria > Planctomycetota > Phycisphaerae > Phycisphaerales > UBA1924 > JBCBZP01. Next base: position 27,478 of record JBCBZP010000022.1, on the reverse strand, counting down.
GGTCCCCCGGCAGCCCCGACCCGCGCAGGATCGGTACGAGATCACCGAACGCCTTACGGCAATGGACGACCACCGGTTTCCCGAACGCCGGCTCGCCGCCCTCGGACCGAAGCGACCCGAGGAACGCGAGCTGCTCGGCGAGCACCGCGTGCTGCGTCTCGCGGGTGGGCTCGTCGTAGTGATAGTCGAGCCCGAGTTCGCCGAAGCCGACGCACCGGTCGCTCCGCCCGACGCGCTCGACGTTCGACCAGTCGTGCGGCCCGCGGTCGGAGTACAAGGGATGCACGCCGGCGGTGCACCAGACGCGACGATCGGCCTCGGCGAGCGCGAGCGTCTGCAGTGAATCCGTGGTCGTCGTCGCGATCGTGATCGCGCCCGTCACCCCGTGCTCGGCGGCGAGGTCGAGCTCCTCGGAGAGCCGCCCCGCGTAGTCGGGGAACGTCAGATGGCAGTGCGTATCGATCACGGGCAAGCGTACGCGTCCGGCTACCCTTGCCCATGACACTGCAACCGATCGCAACGCTGACGCTCGCTCTTCTCGCGCTCCTGCTGCCCTGGGCGGCGCCGACCAACGCCGCAGCAGCCCAGCCCGCGGCCGCCTCGGCAGACGCGACCGAAGAACGATGGTACAGCGTCGAGCTCTCCGGGCAACGCGCGGGGTGGATGAGGTCGGCCCGCGTCGAGGCCGACGGCCTCATCACCTCGACCGAAGAAATGAACCTGACGATCTCGCGCGGCTCGGTCAACATCAAGGTCCGCGCCGTCTCCGAACACGTCGAGACGACTGAGCACGAGCCCGTGTCGGTGAAGACCGTCCAGGAGTTCGGAGCGCTGCCGCAGGAAGTCCGCGTGCGATTCCTCGACGACGGCCGGCTCGCCGTCACCCGCTCAACCGCCGGGCTCGTCGGCCCGGAAGACATCTTCGACGCGCCGGCCGAGGACTGGCTGACCCCGTCGCAGGTCGCCGAACACCTCACGGGCGTCATCGAGGCCGGCGGCTCGTCGACACGGCTCTCCGTCTTCGACCCGCTCATGGCGATGGGCCCAACCGAGCTGAGCTACGACGGGTTCGAGCGGACCGAGCTGAACCTGATGGGACGCCGCGTGCCGGCCTACCGCGTGACATCAACGTCGCAAGCGCTCGGCGGCGTGTCCTCCGTCGAGTTCTTGAGCGCCGCGGGTGAGACCTTGAAGACCGAGACCGCGATCGGCGGGATCGAGCTCACCATGACCACGACGACCAAGGAGCTCGCCCTCGGCGAGATCGAGGCGCCCGAGCTCATGGTGTCGACCTTCGTCAAGCCCGCCGAGCCGATCGCCGGCGCACGAACCTCACGTACCGCGACCTACAGCCTCTCGAAAGACGACGGCTCGCCGGTGGTCGTGCCCTCGGTCGCCGGCCAGACCTTCAGAACCGACGCCGGGCGGTCGCTCGTCGACGTGTCGGTCGGCGGGACCTCGCTCGCGACCGACCGCGACCTGAGCGAGTCGATGAGCGCGTCGAGCGCGATCAACCACGAGGACGCGGCGATCATCGCGCTCGTCGACCGCGCCCGCCCCGACGCCGACGCGCCGGCCGCGCTGCGGGCCGAGGCGATCCGCCGTTTCGTGCACCGATACGTCGAGACCAAGTCGCTCGGCGTCGCGTTCGCGAGCGCGTCCGAGGTCGCAAAGACACGCGAGGGCGACTGCACGGAGCACGCGGTCCTGCTCGCCGCACTGCTCCGGGCCGACGGCATCCCCGCCCGCGTCGCCAGCGGGCTGGTCTACGCCGACGCCTTCGCGGGCGAGCGCGACGTCTTCGCGTACCACATGTGGACCCAAGCCGCCCTGCCGTCGGGCGGCGGGCACGCCTGGACCGACCTCGACGCGACGTTCTCGGGCTCGCGGGCGTTCGACGCCACGCACATCACGATCGGCACGTCGAACCTGCCCGACGACGCGCCGCTCGAGGGCTTCCTGGAGATGATGCCGCTGATCGGCACGCTCCAGATACAGGTCGAGTCGCTGGAGTGACCTCGGTCAACCGACGCTCCCGCGACACCAGCCCGGTCAGCAAAGGCAGCATATCGAACTGTCACCATTGATCCTCGGATCCATCGTGGTCTCGCTCCCACTGCTCGTCCCACCACCGCTCGGCGTTCTCACGCTCGAAACCCGTGGTACCTTCCATGCCAGCGAAGCCCTGATGACATCGGACGTGCCGCCGCGATCGCGGACGAGAACCACCACCCCCTCTCAAAGATGACTCATCGCTGGGTCTGGTGCGCCCTTGCCCGGGCGGTCTCAGTCGGTCAGCCGCCTGGGAGTGACCGAAGCCACCATTCGAACCGGCGGCGGCAGGTCGGCCACCTCGTAAATCGACTCGTTGACATTTGTTTCTGACAGGTCGTCGTTCGGACGTACCGCCAGATCGATCGTCGCTCGGGCGAGCCGCGGACCAACGTCGTAGTTCAGAGTGAACTCGGCGCTCTCGAGGTTCATCAGCAGCGGCCGCTCGATCGGGAGACCCATCGGCTCACCGTCCTGCGTCCGGTTGATAACGATCCAGAGCTCGTCGAGCTCTTCGTCTGGGTCATCACGCACCTCGATACGCGAGATGTCCCGGCGGCCCGTGGCCGGGTCGTCCAGCGAGACAAACTCGATGAAGTCACTCTGAAGCGGGTTCGTTGCCGGGTCGAGCACATCGACCGGGAAGGGCCCGAACTCGTCGCCTGTCCGGATCATCGCAATCATCCGGTGCATCACAAGGCGGGTCACGGCGTGGGTCGACGCGGAGTTGGTCGTCGCCTCGTACCCCTTGAATGCGGCGTCGAGAGCGACAAGGGCGCTCGAAAGCACCACGCTGACCACCGCTGTGGCGATGAGCAGCTCAATAATGCTAAAGGCACGAGCGGGGCGTCGTCTCACTGCGGGTCTCCTTCCGCGTACGTCCCGGGCTCGGGCACGACACCGACCGGCAGCATGATGCCGTCCGGCAGCGTCATCTCCGGGTCGAAACGAATACTGATCCGGCCGTAGCCGTTGAAAGGCACCGACACCGCCCCAACGTTGAGATCGTTCGACGTCGGAGAGTACTTGGGATCCGTGTCGGCGAGACCGTCCCCATCAAGATCCCAGCCCACGATCGGCTCACCGTTGACCAGCGGGAGCGACGCGGGGTCGAAGCTCTCCGCGTCGCCATCCTCGGGTCCGAAGTAACCGATCGATGTGTTGAAGTCGGCCGGGTTCCCGATGGCGTTTCCAAACTGGTCGACGAGCGGCGCTTCGCCCAGGAGCGGCGCAAACGTCAGCACGAGAGCCCCCTCGATGTCGGCGTTCCCGCGGATGTCGAGGACGCCGGCGATCACCGCGCCCCGCAGGCTCACGTTCTGACCGGCCGGGCTGTTGAACGTGCCGACGTCGACCGAATAGTTCGGCATCATCAGCGAGCTCTTCGCGATCTGGACCAGGTCCTCGGGCTCGGGGTTCAGCTCCGAGTCGTTCGGGCTCTCGGGGTGCACCGCCGCGAAGCGTGTGGTTCCCGTGAACTGGGCCTTGTTCCGCAGGTGCGTGTACAGCTGCGGCGTGTCGCTCACGATCGAACCCACGATCAGGCAGTCGTGGAAGCGGATGTTGTTCGAGTACAGCTTCGTGTTGCGGCTTGCGCCCGTCTGGGTGGCTCCGTCGATGAACGGGGGGTCTGGGAAGTCGTCGTAGTTCTCCGGCCCGTCCCCGACGAGCCCCGTCTCGAACCGCAGAAAGTCGCTCTTATCCAGCGGCTGCTGGACCGGCTCGGGGTACCCCGACACGAGCTGCTTCACCCCGTACAGCGACCAGTTCGGGTGCGTGTTGTCCGTCTCGGAGCGTATGTGGGTGACTCCCGCGAACGTGCAATCTATGAACAGCCCGTTCACGCCCCGTGGAATGACGACGTCCTTGAAGCTCATATTTTGAAACACAGGGCGGTAGTACCAGTCGGCCGGCGCCGGCGTATTGAACGGCATCTTCTCGAAGTAGGCCGTCGTGTAGTTTTCGGGCAGCCCGTCCCCGTTCGCGTCGGGATCAACGCGCTCGTACCTCGGAAGCTCGCTGCTCGGCGGCTTGTTCTCCACGTACGAAACCAAGGCGTCGGTCGAGAGCGAGAGGTTGTCGGCCACCTGATCCCAGAAACCCGCCCCGTCCGCCGCGAGGTACAGCGCCGTATTCGTCTCAGTGAAGCTCTCAGCGTTCACATCCGGAAGGATGTCGTCGCCCGCGTCGAACACCACGGGCGTTGCCTGCTGTTCGGGGCGGATGCTCCCCAGAATGCTGTCGTACACGCTTCCCTGCGCCGACTGCCACGCCTCGAGCGACACCCGGAACACGAGGCTCCCATCGACCTTGACGTAACGATCACGGTGATCGATAAACCCGTCACGCCACCCCAGCACCTGGTCCGCCCAGGTATCGGAGCTGTCGTCGTAGTCCAGCGCGGGCTCGGTGCCCGGGTTCCACACGCCATCGCCCGTTACCTCGACCCAGCCCGAGATGTCGTTCCTGTTCCGGTCCGCGTCCGAAGAATCGATCAGATAGACCAGATCGACGTCGTGGGATTCGAGATGACCGTACTCGGGCGAGACATCCTCCGCGGGCGTGCCGTCGTTCAGCCATCCCCCGAGCGCGACGCGTTGGTCGCCGTTGAGATCGAAGCGGGTAATGAACAAGTCGAACTCGTCGACGTACCCGTCGCCGGTCACGTCGGTAAACGCGTTGTCTGCCTCGCCGTCTCCGTCCTCATCCTGGTTGTTCAGCGGCTCCCCGTCGTCGTCCTGCAACGCCAGCCCCTCCACCGGGTGGTCGGTACGGATCCGGTTGTCGCCGTCGATGTCGAACAGCTCCAGCCCCGAACGAAACTCCGCGAGCCGAGCGTCGAGCGTGGGGTCAACGCCGTCGAAGTCCGAACGAACCACCGCCGGAGTGCCGTTCGGTACCCCGGTCTCGATGAACGCCGTCCCCATGTCACCCTCGATCGACACGTTCTTGCCCAGCAGCACCCGGCTATTCGAAACGACGGCGTGCTTGACCTGCTTTGTGAACCGGAAGTCCTGCGAGACGGTCCGCCGGATCGGCCGGTCGGGACGCAGCGGATCGATATCAAAGCCCGTCACCCATGCTCGCACCCGCGAGCCGTCGGCATAGGGCCCGTAGACGATCTGAAACGCAGACGGGGCTATCGCCTCCACGCCCACGACCGGCAGCAGCGCGACACCCGGCGTCGTCACCCACCCCGCGGCTGCGAAGACCGTCGTGTCCGCCCACGCCGGAGCCGGCCCGATCGTCACTGTCGCCTGGCCCTCAACCAGTTCAAACGTCGTGTCGTTGGCGTGCGCGTAGGCGAGCGCTTCGCTGATCCCGCTCGGTATCGACGGTTCCACGGTCCCGCTCGGCGGAGGTAGCACATCTATCTGGCCGTCGGAGGCCGTTGTTGAGCCCGTCCACAGCCTGAGCCCGAAGCCTCCATTCAGATCCGACTGCTCGACCACAAAGCGTTCCGCAGCGTGGCGCAACCGGTACTCCGCAATCGCCAGCCCGGTCTCCGCCGCGGACGACGAACGCATCACATGCACGTGCGACGACGCAGTCTGCAGGTTGCCCTGCGTGACCGTTGCCATCGCCGCGGCGAGAGACGCGAGGAGGACGGCCAGCATCATCGCCAGGACGCTGCTTACGCCGCGACGAACACGCCGCTGAAGTCGGTTGGCACGCCGCAGAATCGCCGTGCCGCTCGGGTTCCCGAGAGAACGTTCGCTCATTCCCAACCTCCCGCTCCGGCCCCCGCCGTGTCCCCCGCCCTTCACTCTCCCCACACGCCCGGACCCAAGCTACGGCACGATCCAGGTCAGCCATGCAACGACCTGGGGCTGGTCCTGCAATGGGTCGCGGTAATGCACTACTACAGTCACCCGCAACGGATACTCGTCGACCGCCCGGCCCGGGTCCGTCCCGGCCGGCGGGACCTGGAAGTTGTTCGGTAGGACGGTCACGAAATCGAACGGGTCGACCTTCTGGACAGTCACGAACTGCGACCATCCGAACGGCGTCTGCTCACCATCAAGATTCAAACCGAGGAGCGAAAAATCGTCCATGGTCGAGCCCGTCGCGTCGATCGGCCCTGGCAGTCGCGATCCCAGGGTCAACAGGTCCCCCGGCCCAAAGGGCTCGCCGTCGTACGCGAACATCAGCCCGTTGAAGTCGTCGAGATCGTCGAAGTCCTGCGGCCCGAACTCTCCGGCCTCTGGCCCCCAACCGACGAGGTCCCCGCCGACAACCTCGAGGCCGGTCACCGAGTCGTGCTTCGGCAGCCTACGTGTCAGCTCGCGGATTTCAGACGCCAGGAACGTCCCGGTCGCAGAGTGGGTGGACCACGTATTGGTCGTCACGAACGACGTGTACGCATCGAACACGCTTGCCACGCCGACGCTGACGATGATGAGTGTGAGCATTGTTTCGAGCAGCGTGAAGCCGCCCAGATATCTGCGTGCCGCCCCCCGCCTTTGACGCCGAGCCACCATGCGGGTCCTTCCTCTAATTCACCACCGAGCTCATCTTGAAGATGGGCAGGATGATCGCCATCGCGATGAAACCGACCACCGAACCCATCAGCAGGATCATGACCGGTTCGATCATGCTGGTGACAGCCTTGATGCTGTCCTTCAGCTTCTTGTGGTAAAACCCCGAGACCTCGTCGAGCACCTCGCCGAGCTTGCCGGACTCCTCCCCCGCCCCGATCATCTGAGTCACAGCCCTTGGCAGAAGCGACGTCTTCTGGAGCGGCGATGCCACCTTCCGGCCCTGCTTGACCGACGTGTGCACGCTGCCCCACATCGACCGGTACAGCCGATTGCCCGAGATCTCCCCCGTGATCGCCAGCGTGTCGAGCATCGGAACGCCCGCGTTGATCAACTGCCCCATCGTCTGCAGCGATCGAGAGATGTACAGCGCCTTGAACATCGTCTTGATCACAGGGATCGAGAGCTTGAGCCGGTCGAGCACCTGCCCACCCGGCTCGGTCTTCATCCCGGCGAACACCAACCCGCCGAACACCACGATGCCGCCCACGATCTCAAACTTCCTCGCGACCAGGAACTGGCTCAAGCCCATCAGGAACTTCGTTGCCCAGGGCAGGACCTCCTCCTTGCCCTCGAACACCGAGTAGAAGCGAGGAAGCACGAACGTCAGCAGGAACACCGTCACGACGACCGCCAGCGTCCCGATGACCGCGGGGTACACCGAGGCGCCCACGACCATCCGCTTGGTCTCCATCTGCTGGTTCATGTACTCGGCGATCCGGTCGAGCATCTCGCTGAACGAGCCGGACATCTCCGACGCCCGCACCATGTTCACGTACAGCGGGCCGAAGAGCTTCGGGTACCTCTTCAACGCGTCGGAGAACGATTTGCCGCTCTCCACGTCGCTCTTCATGCGCAGCACAACCTTCTTGAACCCCGGGTGATCCGTCTGCTCGGAGATCCCCTCGAGCGCCGCCCGAAGGTTGATCCCCGCGCGGATCATGACCGCGAGCTGCGTCGTAAAGTCGAGGACGTGCTTCGCCTGCGGCTTGCCGTGGTTCAGCTCGTTCAGCTTCTCCAGCAGCGACTCGCCGCCGTCCTGCGACCGCGACGGGGCGAGGGTGGAGATACGCAGCCCCTGCGCCCGGAGCTGCCCCGCCGCCTGCTCGAGAGAGGACGCGCCGATCACTCCGACCTTCGCCGCACCCGATGCATCGAGAGCTTGGTACTTGTACGCCGTCATCGCCCGCTTACTTCCGCCCTTCTCGCCTTAGCCCGCCAGCTGACGCTCGAGCTTGTCGGGGTACGTCGCCTGGGCGACCGCGTCATCCCGACCGATCATGCCGTTGAAGTACAGTTCGGCGATCGACGCGTCGAGCGCCTGCATCCCGAACTGCTTGTTCGTCTCGATCACGTTCGGGATCTCGAACGTCCGCGCCTCGCGGATAAGGTTCCGCACCGCGGCCGTGCACAGCAAGATCTCGCACGCCGGACACATCCCGGGCCGGTCCACACGCGGCAGCAGCGTCTGCGAAATCACCGCCTGAAGCGTGTTCGCCAGCATCGCCCGGATCTGGTTCTGCTGGTTCGCCGGGTACATATCAACGATGCGTTCGACCGTCTGAGACGCGTTGACGGTGTGGAGCGTCGAGAACACCAGGTGACCCGTCTCGGCCGCGGTGATCGCGAGCGCCGTGGTCTCAAGGTCGCGCATCTCGCCGACCAGGATGATGTCCGGGTCCTGACGCAGAGCGTGCTTGAGCCCCGACGCGAACGTCGGCATGTCCTGGCCCAGTTCCCTCTGCTCGATCACGCACTGGTCCGGATCGAACACATACTCGATCGGGTCCTCGAGCGTGATCACGTGCTTGCGGTACCGGTGGTTGAGCGCATCGACCATCGCCGCGAGCGTCGTGGTCTTGCCAGAGCCCGTGTCGCCCGTCACAAGCACCAGCCCCCGCGGCAGGTACGTCAGGCGACTGATCACCTCGGGAAGGTTCAGCTTCTCGAGCTGGGGCACCCGCGTCTTGACCGCCCGCATAGCCAGGCCGATCAGGCCCCGCTGCATGTGCGCGTTGACCCGGTAACGCGCCAGCCCGTCCGCCTGGTACGAGTAGTCCGCGTCGCGGACATCCTCGAACTGACGGAACGACGCCTCGGGCGCCGTCTCGCGGAGGATCTGCTGCGCCTCTTCGGGCGTCAGAACCGGGAAGTCCATCTCGGTCATGAGCTTGTGCACCCGCATCATCGGCGGGTAGCTCGCGACCAAGTGGATATCGGATGCGTCCGCGTCCATCGCTGATTGCAAGATACGTCTGAGGTCCAAGGCAGTGCCTCCTCCGGAAACACCTTCGGATATCCACCGACGCCCGGATACAGCCAGCCCGAGGGAAAGCCGGGACCACACTGACGCGACTGACGCCTGCGCCGCCTGGTCCGTCTGGTCCGGCCCGGCACATACCACGCTTGTTCCAAGCCCGACGCGTCCAGCGCGCCGGAGGGCACTCCGCCACGGACCACGCCGAAAGACAGCAACCGGTCGGGCCCGAACACTCACCCCCCGGCGACCAGCCGCTCCCGAGCCTCCACCGCCAGGCGGTCGGCCCGCTCGTTCTCCGCGTGCCCCGCGTGCCCCTTGATCCAGTGGAACCGGACCTCGTGCCGCGACGCCTGCTCATCGAGCAAACGCCAGAGCTCCTCGTTCTTCACCGGCTTCTTCGCGGCCGTCTTCCAGCCGCGACGCTTCCAGCCCGCAAGCCACGACTCCATCCCATCCAGCACGTACTTGCTGTCGCTCGTCAGCTCGACCACCGACGGCCGATTGATCGCCGAAAGCCCCTCGATCACCGCCGTGAGCTCCATCCGGTTATTGGTCGTGTCGAACGCGGCCCCCGCCCGCTCGCGCTCGGTCCCGCTCGGTCGGTGTTGGAGCACATACCCCCACCCGCCCGGCCCCGGATTCCCCGAGCACGCGCCGTCTGTAAACAGATGCACCGTCGGCATGGGACCCGTCGCCGCCACGTCCCCGGATCCGCTCCCCTCGCCGCCCTCGCCGCCGTCGCTGCCCCGGCCGGTCATCGGGCCTTCGCGTCCCGGAGCAGGTCGAGCCGGAGCCGCTTGAGAGCCAGCGTGTGCGACTCGTCGTACGCGTGCACGAGCTTCGACCAGTCGAACGCCGCGCTGCGATCCTCCACGCGGTTGCGGATCGAGATCCGCCCGCGCCGTTCGAGCTTGCAGAACTCGAGCAGCCGCCGCGACGTGTCGGCCGCCGCCTCGCCGAACGTCCGCCCCCGCCGCGGCACGATCTCGAGCCCCCAGTCGTTGTGGTCCGGCAGGTTCTCGGCCACGTACCGCCCGAACCCGGCCAGGTCGCTGGTGATCGCCGGTACACCCATCGCGATGCACTCCAGCGGCGTGTACCCCCAGGGCTCGTACCCGCTCGGGAAGACACCCAGGTGGCACCCCCGGACGAACTGGTCGTAGTCGATGCCCCACAGCGGGTTCGCCGCGTTGATGAAGTCGGGGTGGTACACGATCTTCACCGGATCGTCGGGCCCGTTGAACAGCCCCAGGTACCGCACCTGCTTCAGGATCGGATCGCTGTCCGAGTCGTCGAGCATGTGCGTCGTGACCATCGGCAGGTCGTTCGAGCGGAACGCCGCCTGCGTCCGGCGATACCGCAGAGCCCAGTAGTCGTCGATCAGGTCCTTGAAGCTCAGCGGCTCGCCCGCCGCGGCTTTGGGGATCAACGCCTCCTCGATCGACCTCGAGATCCGCTCGCACACATCGGTCAGCTCGCTGAGCACGCCGCGACGCTCAAGCGCGTGCGGGTGGAGCGACCGTGTCTGCCGCTTGCTGACCAGGAAGAACACGACCGTCACGTCCGTCCCGCCGCGGGCGCGCTCGGCCTTCAGCTCGGTGTTGAGCCGAGCCATCGCCTCCAGGCACAGGTCAAAGCCCTTGTTCGTCGGCTCGAACCGACCGCTCGAGAACATGTAGATCGTCTTGTCCAGGTCGAACCGGTAGCTGGGGAAGAAGTGACCCATCGTGAACTGATGGATCTCGGCCTTGTACGAAGCGTGCAGCGTCTGAAACTCGTGCCCGACGTCGTACCGGCTCATGTTCAGCCCGTTGGGCGTTACGACCTCGGGCGAACGACCGAGCAGCTTCAGGCACTCCTCGCCCGTGATCGGGCTGACCGTCGCGAACACGTGCGCCGACCGTGCGCACGCCCGCTCGATCCCGTGCTGGGTCGAAACAAGGAACCGTTCCGCCTCGAGGTCGGGGTCGACCCAGGGCAGGCGGTCGTAGAAGTCGGGCATGTTCGACGCCATGAAGCGTCCGAGGATCGTCGCGTGGGTGGTGAACACGGTGCCGACGGGCGCCGCGTCGTGCCGCAGCATCGGGATCGCCAGCCCGCCCATCCACTCGTGGGCGTGCAGCAGCACGCGGCGACCGCCCGCCCCGCCGCCGGGACCCGAGCCCGACCCGCCACTGCTCTCGGGCGAGACCTTCGCGGCCACCCGCACCATGAGCTCCCGCAGCGCGTCGGCGAACGTCAGCACGCCGTCGACCAGCGGGTCGCCCGTGGGCGAGCCGATCCGGTGGTGGTCCCACAGCCGGTACTTCACGGTGTCGAGGTGCTCGTACCCACGCCAGTGCTCGATCAGCAGCACCCGCGGCTGCCCCGTGATCAGCCAGCGCCCGTGGTGCACCCGGATCCCCAGCCGCTCGAGCTCGTCGATGGCCTCGCCCATCCAGGGCTCGGGCTCGGTCGGGCTGAACTCCAGCTCCGCCGTGCCCGGTTCCCAAGGCCCGACCAGCGTGTACCGGTCGCCCCAGGTGTCGACCATCGCCGGCGCCTTCGACCGGATGACCTGGTAGATCCCGCCGACCTGGTTGCAGACCTCCCAAGCCGCTTCAAACAGCAGCGCGTCGCCGCTGATATCGTCGAGCACGTCGGCCGTCAGGTCCGTCTCGGCGTGGTCCGTGCCGTCGCTCTCCGAAGAGCGCACCGGCTCGGGCGTGGTCGGCCGGCGCGGCGATCGGCGTTCCGGACCCGCGTGGCTCCGACGCTCCCCGGCCGTCCGCGAACGCGTCACGGCCACGGGCTCGCCCGCTCCGTCGGCTTCGCGCGCAGGATCCAACCCCGGCTTGTTATCGACGCGTCGCATCACCACAGCAAAGCCTAACCGGAGCGTGGTCCGGGAACCAGTATCACCATGACTTATCATCGCCCATGACCGAGACGCTTACCAACGCCGTCCACCGCTTCGTCGTCCGGAACAAACCGCTCGTCGGCGACCCGCACGCCGACGAGATCCTCCGCCTTGCCGAGTCCGCCGGCCTCGGGCCGAGCCTGGTCCGCACCGCCCGCGTCTACCTCGTCGAGGGCCCCGTCGACAGCCACGAGGCGCAACGCCTGCGCACCGAGCTGCTCGTCGACCCGGTCTCCGAAACCGAAGACGCCGACGCAGTGCCCGTCGCGATCGAGGTCCACCCGCTCCCGGGCGTGATGGACCCCGCGGCGCAGTCGCTCGAGCGCGCGGTCGCCGACCTGCTCTCGCTCGACGTCCGCGTCTCCACCGGCCGCCGCTACGAGTTCCGCGGGATCACCGAGGACGACGCCCGGCGCCTCGTCGAGTCGCGCCTCGCCAACGCCGTCGTCCACCGCGTCCACACCGACGCGTTCCACCCCGACCGGCTCCCGCGCGGCGGCGAGGCCGGCTTCGAGCTCCGCACCGTCGAGATCCGCTCGCTGTCCGCAGACCGGCTCGACGCCCTCAGCCGCGACGCCCACCTCTTCCTTGATACCGCAGAGATGCTCGCGATCCAGAGCGAGTACCAGACGCTCGACCGCGACCCGACCGACATCGAGCTCGAAACGCTCGCCCAGACCTGGTCCGAGCACTGCGTGCATAAAACGCTCAAGAGTACCATCCGCTACGAGCCCAGCGCGCCGCTTGCAGACGACGTCATCGACTGGACCGCTCGCCCGGGCCACGAGCTTCACGCCGACGGGTCGGTCACGATCCACAACCTGCTCAGGTCGACCGTCGCCGCCGCCACCCACGAGCTGATCGACGAAGGCGTCGACTGGACGCTCTCGGTCTTCGTCGACAACGCCGGCATCGTCAAGCTCACCGACGAGCAGGCGGTCTGCGTCAAGGTCGAGACCCACAACCACCCTTCGGCGATCGAGCCCTACGGCGGGGCCGCGACGGGCATCGGCGGCTGCATCCGCGACATCATCGGCACCGGGCTCGCCGCCAAGCCCATCGCCAACACCGACGTCTTCTGCGTTGCCACCCAAGACACCGAAGACGTCCCCGAGGGGTGCCTCAACCCCAAGCAGGTCCTCTCCGAGGTCGTCGCCGGCGTGCGCGACTACGGCAACCGCATGGGCATCCCGACGCTCAGCGGCGCCGTCTGGTTCGACGACCGACACATCGGCAACCCCCTCGTCTTCGCGGGCTGCGTCGGGCTCATCCCCGCGCACCTCACCCACGGCGACGCCCGACCCGGCGACCTGATCGTCGCGCTCGGCGGCCGCACCGGCCGCGACGGCATCCACGGCGCGACGTTCTCCTCGGCCGAGCTGACCGAGACCCACGCCGACGAGTTCAGCCACGCCGTGCAGATCGGCAACGCGATCGAAGAAAAACGCGTGCTCGACGCGATCCTCCGCGCCCGCGACGTCCCGGGCGGCCCGCTGTTCTCCGCGATCACCGATTGCGGCGCCGGCGGCTTCTCCTCGGCCGTCGGCGAGATGGGAGAACACGTCGGCGCCGAGGTCCACCTCGACCGGGCCCCGCTCAAGTACGCCGGGCTTACCTACACCGAAATCTGGATCTCCGAAGCCCAGGAGCGCATGGTCCTCGCCGTGCCGCCCGAGCGGCTCGACGAGCTCCGGGCAATCTGCGACGAAGAGCACGCCGAGCTCGCGGTGCTCGGCGAGTTCGGCCGCGAGGGCGACCACGGCCCGGAGCTGATCCTCAACTTCCGCGACCAAGAGGTCGGCCGCCTCCCGATGCAGTTCCTCCACGACGGCATCCCGACCCCGACCCGCCAAGCCGCCTGGACACCCACCGCCGGTCATGGCTCAACGACCGCAGAAGTCCTCGAACGAGGCACGCGGTCAGAGCACAAAACCGCCGAGGCGCTGCTCAAGCTCCTCGCCCATCCCAACATCGCCTCCAAGCACCGCATCATCCGCCAGTACGACCACGAGGTGCAGGGCCGCACCGTGCTCAAGCCGCTGGTCGGCCCGGGCGGGCGCGGCCCGGGCGACGCCGCGGTCATCGAGCCGATCCCAGGCTCCGGTGTCGGGCTCGCGATCGGCTGCGGGCTCGCGACCGGGCTCGAAGACGACCCCTACCTCATGGCCCTCGCCGCGATCGACGAGTGCGTACGCAACCTCGTCTGCGTCGGTGCCGACCCCGGACGGATCGCCATCCTCGACAACTTCTGCTGGCCGAGCTGCAAGAAGCCGGGCAACCTGGGCTCGCTGGTCCGCGCCGCCGAGGGCTGCTACGACGCGGCCAAGGCCTACCGCACCCCGTTCGTCTCGGGCAAGGACTCACTGAACAACCAGTTCACCACCAAGGACGGCACGACCATCGAGATCCCACCGACTCTCCTCATCACCGGCATCGGCCGCGTCTCCACGCTCGACGCCTGCACGACCATGGACGCGAAGGCCGCCGGCAACACGCTCATCGTCGTCGGGCCCGAGCCCACATCGCTCCGCGGCTCGCACTACCAGCGGCTGTTCGGCACGCACGACGCGCCGGCGCCCAGCAAGCCTTCCGACCGCGTCGACATCGCGGCCGGCCCGCGAACGGCCCGCGTCGTCGCCGAGCTGATCGCGGGCGGGCACGTCCGCGCCGCCCACGACGTCTCCGACGGCGGCCTGCTCGTCGCGGTCGCCGAGATGCTCCTCGCCGGCAGCTCGACCGCCGCGCCCCTCGGCCTCAGCCTCGACACGCTCGACCCGATCGCCGCGTTCGCCGAAAGCCCCAGCCGCTACGTGCTCGAGGTCGCCGACCTCGCCCGCGTGGCGGAGCTCCTCGGAGACACGCCGCACCGGGTCCTCGGCGAGATCAACACCTCGGGCACGCTCGCGGTCGGCAGCGATGGCCCAGCCGTCGAAGACCTCTCCGTCGAAGACCTCGCGACGGCCTGGCTCGGCAACGTCCTCGCCTGAGCAACACCGAGCCGCTCGAGCGGCAACCGCCAACTCACCGCAGCCCGTACTCGTTGAGCTTGCGGTACAGCGTCCGCTCGCCGATGCCCAGCATCTTCGCGGCCCGCTCGCGGTTGCCCCCGGTCAGCCGCAGCGTCTCTCGGATCGCCCGCTTCTCGATCTGCTGGAGGCTCGACCCGGCGAGGTTGCCGCCCGTGGGCTCGCGGTCGGCGTCGGCCGCGCGGACCGACTCGGGCACATCCTCGACGGCGATCGGCTCGCCCGCAGCACGCGACGACGCCATGACCACCATGTGCTGCGTCGCGTTGAGCAGCTGACGCACGTTCCCGGGCCAGTCGGCCGACGCGAGCCGCATCATCGCCGCGTCGCTGACCGGCGGCGGCTCGACGCCCTGCTCCTGCGCGTATCGCGCCACCGCGTGGTGCACGATCCGCGTGATGTCGTCGCGCCGCTCCCGCAGCGGCGGCAGCCGGATCACCTCGCCCCCGCCCCCGATCCGGAAGAACAGGTCCTCGCGGAACGTCCCCTCCGAGATCATCTTCTCCAGGTCCTGGTTCGTCGCGCTGACGAACCGAACGTCGACGTGCTTCTGTGCGTTCGACCCGAGCCGCACCACCTCGCCCGATTCGAGCACCCGCAGCAGCTTCGACTGCATCGTCAGCGGCATGTCGCCGATCTCATCGAGGAACAGCGTCCCGCCGTCGGCGTACTCGAACACGCCCTCGCGGTCGCGGTCGGCCCCCGTGAACGCCCCGCGGACGTGCCCGAAGAGCTGGTCCTCGATCAGGCTCTCCGACTGCCCCGCGCAGTTGAACGCGACGTACCGCCCTTTGCTCCTCGACGAGTTGTCGTGGATCGCGCGCGCGATCAGCTCCTTGCCCGTGCCCGACTCGCCCGTGACCAGGACCGGCAGCCGGCTCGCCGACACGCGGCGGACCGTGTCGAGGATCTTCCGCATCGCCTCCGAACCGGCGACGATGCCCGCGAACCCGTCGGCCTCGACGACCCCCGCCCCGCCGGCCGAGTCTTTCCACAGCAGCACGTGCTCGGCGGCGCGGTTGATCTTCTCCCGAAAGACCGCCAGGTCGAGCGGCTTCTCGATGAAGTCGAACGCCTCGAACTCCCGCAGCGCGCGGATCGTGGTCGACACATCGCCGTGCGCCGTCACGAGCACCCGCGCCGCCTCGGGCTGGAGCTGGCGAGCCGCGTCGAGCACCTTGAACCCGGCCGTTGCGCCGTCGTCGCCCACGGGCGTCGTGTTCTGCCCCACACCCTCGCCCTGCCCGGCGGACGTCGGCATCCGCAGGTCGGACACGACGATGTCGAACGCGCCGCCACGGAGTTCCTCGACCGCCGCGTCGACGGTCGATACCAGCGTGCAGACGTGCCCGGGCTTGCGCAGCGCATCGGACATGACCTCCGCGTGCTCGAGCTCGTCTTCGACGATTAGGACCTGCGCGGGCGTGGGAAGGTCGGGCTGTAGCGGCTCGGGGGTCGGGGCTTCGCTCATGGTCAAGTCTTGCCGGCCCGCCGCAGCCCGGCCAGCGCGATCGCCATCGCGTCGGCCACGTCGTGCGGCTCGGGCGGCTCGCTCAGCCCGAACCGCGCCGCGACGGCCATCTGCATCTGCCGCTTGGTCGCCCGCCCCGCCCCCACCGTCGCCAGCTTGACCTGGGCGGGCTTGAGCTCGACCAGCCCCACGCCGCTCGCCTCCAGAGCCAGAAGGATCACACCGCGGGCATGGGCCATCGCCACGGCCGTCGCCGGGTGCTTGTAGTGGGCGAAGAGCCCTTCGACACACGCCGTGTCGGGCTCCAGCCGGTCCAGCAGCCCCCGGACGTCGGCCTCCAGCTCGACCAGCCGGCTCGACAGGCTCGGCGTCACCGCGCCCGACACCAGCCGGAACACCCCCGCCTCGACCAGGGACGGATCCGCGATCGACTCGGGGTCGCCGTCGACGCACGCATAGCCGGTGATCCGCAGCCCGGGGTCGATGCCGACAACACGCACCCGTGGGCTATCGGGCGTCGGCGGAGAAGTGCCGCAGGTAGTGAACGATGGTGCGCGCGAACACGTCGGTCTCGATGTTCACCGCCTGCCCGGGCACGAGAGCCTCAAGATTGGTCTCGGCCAGCGTCGTGGGGATCAGCACCACCTCGAACCACTCGGGCCGCGAGCTTGGAGAAGACGACGGCGACGCATCCACCTCCGCGATCGTCAGGCTGACCCCGGCGAGGCACACCGACCCCTTAGGCACGATCATCGGCGCGAGCTCCGCGGGCGGGCGGAACCGGACCCGCCACTCGCCCCGGTTCTTGACCGAAATCACCTCCGCGAGCCCGTCGACGTGCCCCTGAACGATGTGTCCGCCGAGCTCGTCGCCCGCCTTGAGCGAGGGCTCGATGTTCACGCGGTCGCCCTCTTCGACGCGGCCGAGCGAGGTCACGCCCAGCGTCTGGGGCACGGCGTCGAACGCCCAGCGTTCGCCCGCGGGCTCTGCGAGCGTGAGGCAGCAGCCGTCGATGGCGATCGAGTCACCGACACTTGGCGACGCCAGGCGGGGGGGGGGCTCTATCTCTAGCCGCCCGCCGGCTTCGGTCTCGGCGACACCGCGAACCACCCCGACACCCCGCACCAAACCCGTGAACACAACCGCACTCCTGATGATGGGGGCCGCCCACGGGGACCGACGGAGGGCACGCCCGACCGACGGTATCATCGTGGCCCTGAGAGCGGGGCCGTCCCGCGTCGGATACCCACCGCGGGCACCCCGCCGTTGCCAGATCGAGCCAACGGGCCGGAGCCCAAGGACCCCGAAGGACCAGCCGATGCCGACACGCCGTGCGTGCCCTCCCGCGTCGCGAACCGCTTCCACGACCGCTCGCGCGCTGTTCGGGTGTGTCATCGCCGCGGCGTTGGCCCTGCCCGGCTGCGGCGGCTTGTCGTCGCAGCAGCGGGCCGAGCAGGCCGCGAGTTCCGCCGATTTGCTCCGCAACGAAGCGATGTTCGCCCTGGGCTACCGCAATGAGTGGGTCGGCGTGCCGTATATCGGCGACGGCGCCGAGATCGTCTTCGCCGAGGCTTACGACGACGTCGTGCTCCTGCTCGATTCTGCCTCTCGGTTCACCGCGCTCGACACTGCAACGGGGCTCAGCCGCTGGTCGATCGAGCTGACCGATGCCACCACCGAGTTCGTGGGCATCGCCCGGTCGGGAGACCTCGCATTCGCGGCGTCCGCGAGCGAGCTGTTCATCGTCCGGATCCGTGAGGGCGCTCTGACCGGGCGTCAGAGTCTGGTACGCATCGCGGGGACCGAACCGGTGGTCTTCGGCGACACCGTCGTCTTTGGCACGCCTGGTGGGGAAGTGTTCGCCCACAAGTTCGGGCTCGGCTTCCGCGCGTGGGGGAACAAAGTCGGGACCACGGTTTCCAAAAACGCCGCAGTTCTCCCGGGCTCGATCACCGTCGCCGCCGACGACGGAAACGTGCTCTTCGTCGACCCGAAGAGCGGCAAACGCACCGGCCAGATCAGCGTGTACGGGCCCCCGGGCAGCAACCCTGTCGCCGGGACAAAGTATGTGTACCTTGCAAGCCGCGATCAGTCCCTCTACGCGTTTGATCCGGCCGGGGGGGGCGTCGTCTGGCGCGAGCGGACCTCGACCCCGCTGACCGCTCAGCCAACGTTCCATCAGGGTGCCCTGTACATGATGCTTCCAGAGCAGGGTCTCGTCGCGTTTGACGCCGAGACCGGAAGCCGACGCTGGACATCTGCGGAGGTAGCCGGGCACACGGTTGCGATCAGTCAACGCGGCCTGATTACCTTTGATGGTGGACCGGCGTGGCTGCTCGACCCGCAACGCGGCGACGTGATCGAGGCCGTTGATCTGGACGACGTCGATCGCCTGTTGACCGACTCGTTCGAGGACGGTCACCTGTACGTGCTCACCGACGACGGGCGTGTCGGGCGCTACCAAGCCCGGTTCTAGTTCCACCACCGGCATGACCACCACCCCACAAAGGTCGGATGCCGTTCCTATTCGAAGGGCTCTGCTATCGGTCTCGGACAAGTCGGGTATCGTCGAACTCGCAAAGACGCTCGCCGAGCACGGCGTCGAGATCGTCTCCACCGGCGGCACCGCCCGGCTGCTCGAAGAGAGCGGCGTCGCCGTCCGCCCTGTCGACGATCTGACCGGGTTCCCCGAGATGCTGTCCGGGCGCGTCAAGACCCTGCACCCCAAGGTGCACGGCGGCATACTCGCCCGGCGCGACGACGCCGACCACGCCCGGCAGACCGCCGAGCACGAGATCCCCGCGATCGACCTCGTCGTGGTGAACCTCTACCCGTTCGAGCGGACCGTGTCGCGCGACGGGGCGACACGCGACGAGTGCGTCGAGCAGATCGACATCGGCGGGCCCGCCATGGTGCGCTCGGCGGCGAAGAACCACGACGGCGTCGCGGTCGTCGTCGACCCGTCGCGGTACGCGGAGGTCGCCGACGAGATCGTCGGGCTCGGGGGCACGTCGGCCGCCCTCCGCCGCTCGCTCGCGGCCGAAGCGTTTGCCCGCACCGCCGCGTACGACGCGGTCATCGCGTCGTACCTGCGCGAGCCGGGCGACCTGCCCGCCCGGCTCACGCTCACGTTCTCGCAGGACCGGGTGCTGAGGTATGGCGAGAACCCGCACCAGCGAGCATCGGTCTATCGCGAGCAGACGCTCGGCGCGGGCCGCGGCGTGCTCGACGCCGAGCTCGTCGGCGGCAAGGAGCTCAGCTACAACAACCTCAACGACGCGGAGGCCGCGTGGTGGCTCGCGGCCGCCGGACGCGGCGTTGAGGACCTGCCGGTCGCCGTCGTCGTCAAGCACGCCAACCCGTGCGGGTTCGCGTCGGCCGACCGCGTGATCCACGCGATCGATCGGGCGATCGAGGGCGACCCGATGGCCGCGTTCGGCGGCATCCTCGCGGTCGACGCGGTCGTGGACGCGGCGGCCGCGTCGTGGCTCGTCGAGCGCGGCGGCTTCTTCGAAGTGCTCATCGCCGCGGACATCTCCGACGACGCGACCGGCACCCTCGCCAGCAAGTGGCCCAACCTCCGCCTGCTCCGCCGACCGGGCCGGGCCCGGTCGGGCTCGACGATCAAGCAGCTCGTCGGCGGGCTGCTCGTCCAAGACGATGACGCGCTCGGCGGCGACCCCTCCGGCTGGACGCACGCCGCCGGTCCGGAACCGACGAGCGCAACCCGACGCGTGGCCGCGGCGATGGAGCCGGTCATCCGGGCGCTCTCGAGCAACGCGGTCTGCCTCGGCCGAGCCGGTGAGACCGGCGTCGAGCTGGTCGGGGCCGGCGCGGGTCAGATGGACCGTGTCGCGGCGTGCCGCAACGCGGTAACCAAAGCGGGCGAACGGGCCGCGGGGGCCGTCGCGTTCTCGGACGCGTTCTTCCCGTTCGACGACGGCCCCCGGCTGTTGATCGACGCCGGCGTCACGACCCTGGTGCACCCGGGCGGCTCCAAACGCGACGCGGACACGTTCGACCTGTGCGACGAGCGCGGCGTGACCTGCCTGACGACCGGCCGGCGGCACTTCCGGCACTGACCGCCCCGACGACAACGTCCGCCCGGGAAGCCCAGCCGGCCGGAAATGCTTCGTTTACAAGACCTTAACAACGCACCGATCCCGGCGCGGTTTGTTATACTTTGCGTGCATGGAGTGCGCGACTCACGCCTAGGACGGCAGGAGCACCGATGAACGGCAGGAGCACACGCAGGAGATCGGCCGCGACGCGTGGCGGGACGCCGGGCGACGCCCCATCGGGCGAGCCGCCCGTCGGCATGCCCGGCGCCGAGGCCCTCCAGCAGCCCCACCTCGGGGAAGGCCTCGGCGCGAAGGTGCTCGTGCTCAATAAGCTGTATATGGCCGTCCGCGTTGTGAGCGCGAAGCGGGCGTTCTGCATGCTCGCGCGCGAGATGGCCGAGGTGCTGCACGTCGATGAGACGGAGGGCGGCCGCGGCGGCTTCCAGACGTTCGACTTCGCGACCTGGGCCGAGGTCAGCGAGTTCCACGCCGCGTACGAGCGGGAGCAGTTCGACTGGGTGCGGACTGTGCGGATGGAGATCGCGGTCCCGCGGATCATCCGTCTGCTGACCTACGACCGGCTGCCCCGGCAGCAGGTCAAGCTCAACCGGCGCAACCTGTTCGCCCGCGACCAGAACAAGTGCCAGTACTGCGGGAACCACTTTCCCACCAGCGAACTCTCGATCGATCACGTCCGCCCGCGGGCCCAGGGCGGCGGCGACTCTTGGGAGAACCTGGTCTGCGCGTGCGTCCGCTGCAACGCGAAGAAGGGCGGCCGCACGCCCGAGCAGGCGAACATGCTGCTCGTCCAGAAGCCGGTGCGGCCCAAGCGCAACCCGCTGATCACGCTCAAGCTGGGCTCCGACCGCTACGCCTCGTGGAAGCAGTTCCTCGACGATGCGTACTGGTCGGTCGAGCTCCGCTAAAACCAGTCACGATGACCGGTCACGGTCACCGGTCACTATGACGGGTCACGACGCCCGGGTTGCCTTCCGCAGCGCGAGGATCAGCTCGACCTTGCCGGTGTGCGTGCCGATGCGTCGCGCGATCTCGACGGGCTCGACGCCCTCGTCGGCCAGGTCGAAGACGCGCGCCTTCAGCGGGTCGGGCTCCGGCGCGATCGAAGGAGCGGGCCCACGGCCCGAAGGCAGCCCGGACGCGGAGGGCCCGGTCGTGCGAGGCACGGCCCGCTCGTCCTCGGAAGACGCCACCCCCGCTGGACGGTCGGCTTCGTCTGGATCGCCCGCCGTCCGAAGCTCCG
Organism: Planctomycetota bacterium; assembly: GCA_039815285.1. Classification (GTDB taxonomy): domain Bacteria; phylum Planctomycetota; class Phycisphaerae; order Phycisphaerales; family UBA1924; genus JBCBZP01. The sequence goes on along the minus strand of JBCBZP010000022.1, from coordinate 5,910 downwards.
ACGATTCGTGCGAGGCCACGGCTTCGAGCCGCGCCAGCAGGTCGTCCGCCTCGGCGATGAGCTGCTCGAGCCGGGCGGCCTTGTTGTCGACAAGCGCCGCGTACCGCCGCGCGGTCTCGGCCGACCGCACCGCGTAGAGCTCGTGGGCACCCTCGCGCGAGGCGGTCTCCCGGATGGTCTCGATCCGCTCCGCGGGCGTGTCCTGGGCGTGCACCTTCGAACGGCGTCTGGCCTTGCGGGCCATGTTGAGGCTGACGATGACGAGCATGGTGACGCCGGCGGCAAGCAGCATGCCGCCGAGCACGGTGTTGCCGTTGCCCGAGACCAGTGCTTCGAGGGGCGACTGGTCGGGCTCAGCGCCGACGACCGCCGGACCGTCTGCCGAGCCCTCTGCCACGCCCTCGGCCGGGCCGCCCGTCTGGGGATCGGACCCGTCGACGGCCGCAGGCGACGCGCCCTGCTCGCTCAGGGGCGGACTCGCGGGCGGACTGTCGATCGGCTGCTGTATCATCGCGTGTGATTGTGCGTGAGCATAGAAGAACGGCCGGGCCCGCGCTGGAGCGGTCGATCGTCCGTTCGTGGCGGAAGCTCACGGGCGGCCACGCCACGCGCGACGCGGAGCGCCGAACCCTCCTGGCGTGCTCGGGCGGCGCCGACTCGACCGCGCTCGTTCTGGCGCTCGGCTGCCGCCACGTGGGCCACGTCGCCGTGGCCCACGTCGTCCACGACCTCCGCCCGCGCGAAGACACCGCGGCCGACCGCGACACCGTGGCCGAGCTGTGCGAGCGGCTCGGGCTGACCTTCGTAAGCACCGCGGTCCGGGTGGCGTCGCTGCCCGGCAACACCGAGGACCACGCCCGGCGAGCCCGGTACGACGCGTTGGCGATGCTCGCCCGCGAACAGGGCTGCCGGTACGTCGCGACCGCGCACCACGCCGAGGATCAGCTCGAGAGCGTGCTCATGGCGCTTTTGCGGGGATCCGGGCCGCGCGGGCTCGCCGGGATGGCGGCGAGGCGTCCGCTTTCCGGCGGCGTCGAACTCGTCCGGCCGATGCTCGAGTGCAGCCGCCGGGACGCGCGCGACCTGTGCGAGTCGGTCGGCGTCCGCTGGCGCGAAGACGCGACCAACCGAGACACCTCGCGGCTGCGCGCGCGGCTGCGCCAGACCGTGGTGCCCGAGCTGACGGCCGAGCGCTCCGGGCTCGGCCGCCGGCTCGCCCACCACCGCGAGCTGCTCACGCTCGCCGCCGATCGGCTCGACGACGAGGCCCGACGCATCACCGACCACGCTGAGGTCGGAACCGCAACCCGGAGGCTGGAAACGCGGTACGTTGAGGCGTGCGAGCGCCCCATCGTCCACGCCGCCCTCCGGCGTCTGAGCGCGGAACTCTCTCAGGGCGCCGGGCTGGATCGTCTGTCCAGACGATCGCTCGAGCCTGTGGCCGACGCGGTCCTCGCGTCCGACGGCCGGGAACGAACCATCGCGGTCGGACGCTGGCGGTACACCGTCGCCCGCGGCCGCCTGACCATCACCGACCTGCAACAGGAGCCGACCGAATGAGCACGTACCAGGGCAAGGCCGTTCACCTCGTGGGGCACTGCGGCCCCGATTCGTTCATGCTCAAGAACGCCCTCGAGCGAGCGCTGCCCGGCGCGACGGTCTCGATGGTCAACGAAGAGTCCGTCCTGCAAGACGCGATGGGCGGCTCCTCGCTGCTGCTCGTCAACCGCGTGCTCGACGGGGCGTTCCCCACCGAGAGCGGCGTCGAGCTCATCCGCACGCTCGCCGCGGCCGACAAGGCCCCGCCCGCGATGCTGATCTCCAACTTCGCCGATGCGCAGGAAGAAGCCGAGTCGGCCGGCGCCGTCCCGGGCTTCGGCAAGAACGACACGGGCAGCCCCGAGGCGGCCGAGAAGATCGTCGCCGCGGTCGGCGGGGCGGACGCCTGATGCTCGACCACCCAGCGATCAAGCCAGCCGAGTTCGAGTCGCGCCGCAAGGCAACCCTTCGTGGACTCCGCGGCGCTGTCGGCGTCGTGTTCGCCGGCGACGACACCGATCCGCTCCACGGCTCCTTCCACCCCCACGCCCACTTCGAGTATTTGACCGGTATCGCCGACGAGCCCGGCGCCGCCGTGCTCTTCGACCCGACCCACGAGGACCCATCGATGCGGGTCGTGCTCGTGCTCAAGCCGCTCGACCGCGAGCTCGAAAAGTGGGACGGCTACCGAGACGAGATCGGAGCGGGCCTGCTCAAGAAGACTGGGTTCACGAAGGTCATCCGCTCCTACCACCTGCCAGCGTGGCTGACGCGGGCCGCCGCACGGAGCAGGCGGGTCGCCTGCCTCCACCCGTTCTCCTCGTACACCCGGCCGGTCGGCCCCGACCTGGACATCTTCCAGAAGCTCGCCGCGCGCATCCCGGGGCTCGCGATCGAGGACCGGACCGCGCTGCTGGTCGGCCAGCGATCGATCAAGTCGCGGGCCGAGCAGCGGGCGATCCAGCGCGCGGGCGATGCCTACCACGCGGCACTCGAGGCGATGCTCGAAATCCTGCGGCCCGGCGTCAACGAGCGAGAGCTCGAGGCGGCGCTCCGCTACGGCTACGCATCGGCCGGCGGCGAGGGCGACGCATTCAACCCCATCGTCGCTGGCGGGCTCAACGCCACCGTCGCCCACTACAAGACCAACGACCAGGTCTGCCGCGACGGCGACGCGCTGCTCGTCGACTTCGGCACCGTCTTCGGCGGCTACCGGTGCGACGTCACCCGCGTCTTCCCCGTCGGCGGCCGATTCACCAAGCGGCAGCGTGAGGTCTACGAGCTCGTCCTCAAGAGCCACAAGGCCGCGGCCAGAGCGCTCAAGCCCGGCGCCAAGTGGTCCGGCATCGATCGCCTCTCGAAGGACGTCATCCGCAAGGCGGGGTACCCCGACGCGTTCGGCCACGGCCTCGGGCACCACCTCGGGCTCGAAACCCACGACGTCACGCCCAACTCCGCCGTCAAGCCAGGCATGGTCTACACCATCGAGCCCGGGCTCTACCTGCCCGAAGAATCGCTCGGCGTGCGGCTCGAAGACGACTACGCCGTGACCGAGAAGGGCTGCCGCAACCTGACCGCCAAGATCCCGATCGAGGTCGACGAGATCGTCGCGTGGATGCGGCGCTGCCAGCGCCGCGGAGCCAAGCGGTGAGCGTCGCCGACAGCACGGCCAGCGTCGACGGCCGCATCGCCATCGTCACCGGAGCGTCGGCCGGCATCGGGCGAGCGCTCGCTCGCGACCTTGCTCGCGGCGGTGCCCGGCTGGTCGTCAACGCCCGCCGCGAGGAACCGCTGCAGCAGCTCCGCGAGGAGTTCGGCTCCGACCGCGTGGCGGTCGTCGCGGGCGACGCCGCCGACGCCGGGTTGATCACCGAGCTGCTAGACAGGGCGCGGGAGACCTTCGGCGCCGACGCCGACCTCGTCGCGATCAACGCCGGCCGCGGCCTGCGCGGCTCGGTTTTCGATTCCGATACCGGCCAGTGGGAGGAGATGCTCCGCACGAACATCCTCGGCGCGTCGCTGCTCATGCGGGCCGCGGCCGAGCGCATGGTCGCGATGCTGCCCGATGTGTCGGCCGAGCCCGGGGCGTTCGAAGACGCGTGGGCGAAGGTCGTCGCCGACGGCCGCCCCTGCCGCGACATCGTCGTGCTCGGCTCGACCGTCGGCCGGCACATCTCGCCCTTCAGCTCGATGTACGGCGCGAGCAAGTTCGCGGTGAACTCGCTCGCCGAAGCGCTGCGGCGGCAGCTCGCCGGCTCCGGCGTCCGCGTCACGCTCATCGAGCCCGGCGTCGTCCGCACCGAGTTCCAGGAGTCGGCCGGCTACGAGATGGATGGCTTCGGCGCCTTCATGGAGCGTGTCGGCCCCGTGCTGACCGCCGAGGACGTCAGCCGCAGCATCCTGTTCACCGTGAGCCAGCCCCCGGCCATCCATGTCAACGATGTCATGATCCGCCCGACGCGGCAGGAATATCCCTGATGCGACTGCTCCTTGCCGTGACTGTCGACGACACGACCGTCACGGCTACCATCAAACAGAACCTCTTACCGGGGCGGTAACTCAATTGGTAGAGTGCCAGCTTTGCAAGCTGGAAGTTCGGGGTTCGAGTCCCCGTCGCTCCATTTCTGTCTGACCCCGCACGACGCCGCGTAGAGCCGCGTGTCGTCGGGAGTTGGGCGCGTTCCCCGTCGCCAACCCATCGCCTCCGCCATCGCGCCCCGTCGCGGTGGATCGCGGCGTTTCGCGCCCCAACTGCTGGGAGTATGGCTGGTGGTCAGCGGGGGGCGATCCCACATGTGGCAAACAGTCTCTCGTGACGCCCGGCTGAATGCGGTGTAACCCCCATCTATCGCGATTCAGAGTGAAGCGGGGTCGAGATCCGGCCAAATCTACGCTCGCGATACGCTACCGCGGCGGGCCAGGAGATTGTTGTGGGTCACAGCAGTCATCTCGGACCTCTTCAACGCGCTGGAACAGCGTGCCGGCTTGTTCGCTAAGGCATTCACCGACCGTATCTTACCGGGGGCCGGCCTCAGACTCCCGGACCTCGGAGGTCCGGCATGTCTGAGCAACGCGATCGGTCCATCTGGGACCTGGTGGACTCGGTTTCGATCCTCTTCATGCATGCGTACGTGGCGGCGCGGGCCCGCGCGTTCGGTCATCCGTCGGCCATGGTCCGCGTACTTGCCCAAAGGGACCACGCCTACTCAGACTCCGTGCTGCTGGAGCGAGAACTCGCCATCTTCCGCTCGCAGCGGCGTGGTCGACCGGCCAAGAAACGCCCGCACTACGCGCCGACGGAGCGAGCTGAGATCCTCCAGCTGATGCGTCTCCGTGGGTGATCAGCGAAGGAGACCGCGGCACGCTTCGTCGTCCATCCCAACACGATCCGGAACTGGAAACGAGCCCTTCGTGACAAGCACAAGGCGGAGGACCTGGTCGGCGCTCCGCCCTGGAACAAACTGCACGAAGGAGTTCGATGGCTCGTGCACGAGATCAGGGTGCTGTGCCCGGAGCGGGACTTCGGTACGAGGACCATAGCCCGCCACATAATGAGGGCTGGCATCCAGATCAGCCGGGCATCGGTGCGGCGGATCCTGGAAGAAGACCGGCCACCGCGTTCAAGCTCTTGCGAGAGCAAGGCATTTCACGACCGCACGGCGCCGGATCACTTCTTTAACCCACCGCAGCCGAATCATGTCTGGCACATGGACATGACGGTTATCCGTGTACTCTGGATGCGGTTCGAGGTCGCGGCGGTACTCGACGGATTCAGCAGGAAGATCGTGGGAATGAAGGCATTCCGCGGTTCACCAGCCACATCGGAGTTGATTGATCTAATCGATGATGCAGTGATCGACAACACTGCGCCACGGTTCATCGTGACTGATCGCGGAGGCCAGTTTCAGAAGGTGTTTCGAGCCGCGATGGCGGAGCAAGGCATCTGTCACGCCCGTGGGCAGCCCCAGGCGTGGCAGTTCAACGCCAAGGTGGAGCGGCTGTTCTGGAGCCTGAAGAGGTGGTGGCGAGTGTCTCTGGTGGTGCCCAGCGTGACGGCTATCCAGAAGCGGCTTGATGCGTACGCCACATGGCACAATCTCTACCGGCCGCACGAGGCTCTCGGTAGACTGACACCAAGCGAAGCGGATCGAGGAACGCGTGTTCCCGAGCCCGTGCGATTCGTGGAAGGAGGCGAACTCGAGCCCAGCATCCAGATCAGGCGACAACATGTTGACCTGCCCCCCAGAATCTAGTCCAGCCGCTATGCGACAATTTGGCGAGATGGACGCATCTGGGAAGGCAGGTCAGACATGGCGAGGATCCGGCATTCGGCGGAGCAGATCATCGGCAAGTTGCGTGAGGCGGAGGTGC
>JBCBZP010000063.1:0-6565 GCA_039815285.1 Planctomycetota bacterium | reverse complement strand
CCCCGAGCACGGCACCGGCGGTCAGGACAAACAGCCCCACCGCGAGCATCGCTTCGAGAAGAACACCACCCCGGACGCTCACGGCGTGTCCCCGAGTGCATTCCGCAGGACCGGTTCACTCTGGTCTTGCAACAAACGCGCACCAGGAAGGAACGCGGGCGGTCGCAACGCGTTGTCGGTACGGACCTCGTCGGAAAGCGCGTCGTCCGTCGGAACACCGGCTCGTGCGGCTTCGATCAGCACCCGCCCACTGCCCCGCTCGACCCTGAGCACAAGCGGCTCCGCGGCGCGGCGAACATCATCGCTGCCCGACTCGCCAGCGCGAAGGTCGGCTCGCCCGGACTGGGAAAAGAGAAGTTCGGCATCAGCCGCCGCATCGGTCAGTCGGACGCCGCTGACCGGACGCGTGCTGGCGTCTCCCGAGACGATCGCGAGCACGATGACGCCGGACGACCGGGCCCCGTCGATGCCAAGAACGTCCGGCTCCGCACCGTTCCGATCCGACCCTTCGATCGCCGCGGGTTCAACGGGCGCGAGCAGCCCACGCGGAAGCCCCGCCAAACGTCGGCTCCGACCTCCCGAAGCCGAAGAACCGGTCTCGAACGGCACGGACTCGGTCGCAAGCGCATCCGGCGAGCTCGCCCCCACCGAACCAACCCGTGCCGGGCGGGCCCCCGTTTCGAAAACACGTCCGAACCCGCGTCCGAACCCGCGCTGACTCCCCGGTTCACCGGGGTCTTCCTCGGGCTCCAACCGGTCGAGTTCCACCTGCCAGAGCGTCCAAACCTTGCCCTCGGGCCGCATCTCAAGACGCCAAGGACGCCCCGTGCGCAGCGCTTCGGCGCGTGTCTCGGCCAGCCCGTCTTCGACCGCCCGCACCGTCTGGCCGACCAGGCCCCGCCGGAACGACGAGAACACCGGCGGTAGCACAACGCCCGCGACCAGAACGAGGATCGCGAGCGAGACCAGGAGCTCGAGGATCGAGAACGCCGCCCGCGCGGTCGAGCCGCCGGCCCGTGCTCGCGGTGGTGCGGGCAGCATCGGCGGATCAGCCCCCGCCGCCGCTATCGAAGTCGAAATCGAAGTCACCGTCGCTGCCCCCGCCGCCCGGGCCGGACCAGTTCGTAATGTCGTCCTCGGTGCCCTCTTCGCCGTCGCGCCCGTTCGACCACAGGTCGAACGTGTCGTCGTTTCCATTCTCCGACTCGGCCCGGTAGCCCCATTCGCCGCCGAAAGGGTCGTTCGGGAGGGGGTCCTCGAGCGTCTTTGACCACTTCTCTTCTTCGTCGGGGTTCTCAAGCGTCGACGAGCTCCAGAGCACCGCCAGACCTTCCTCGTCGGTCGGGTACCGCCCCATGCGGCGGCGGAAGTCCTTCAGACCACCCTCGAGCGTCTGCAGGTCGAGCTCGGCCCGCGAGACCTCGGCTTCGCCGAGCCGGTCGATCGCCGCGAAGGTCGCCACGCCCGCGAGCAGCGCCACGATCACGATCACAATCATGACCTCGACAAGCGAAAACGCCCGAGCAACCGGGCGGGCGCCCAGGCTTCTAAGACGCTCTTCAGACACGACTTGGATCATTCCGCGCTCCATTCAAAGCTGCCTCACACAGGAGTATAACGGTCCGCCGGCCCCCGGCTTCACTCGCCGCCCTCAGCGGTCGAACGACCCCGAGAGTTCCATCATCGGCACGAGCAGCGCAACAGCAACGAAGACCACACCCCCCGCGATCAACAGGAGCATCGCCGGCTCGATCAGCTTGAGCAGCACGCTCAGCAGCCGGTCGATCTTGCGCTCGATCGCCTCGGCGATCGAACCGAGCACGTGGTCCAGGTTGTTGGCGTTCTCGCCCACCGCGATCATCTCGACGACGTCGGGCTCGAACAGCCCCGACTCTCTGAGCGGGTCGGCCAGCGAGCGGCCCGCCGCGACCGCCGCCATCGCCCCGTCGACCGCTTCTTCGAGCAGCCGGTTGTCGGCCGCGTCGCGGGCGATCTTCATCGCCCCCAGCAGCGGCACGCCGCTCCCGAGCATCGACCCGAGCAGACGGCAGAACCGCGCGGCCGCGAGCGACCGCACCAGCGGCCCGAGCAGCGGCGCCCGCGTCTGGATCCGCGAGACCTCCGCCCGCACATCCTCGCGGCGACCCGCCCAGACCCCCGCCGCGGCCAGCAATCCGAGAACGACCAGCGTCGCCGGGCCCTGCACCGTCACCGCGTCGCTCAGCGCGAACACGAGCTTGGTCGGCAGCGGCAGGCTGTCGCCGAGCCGGGCAAACAGCGGCCGGAACATCGGAACGAACACCGTAAAGACCGCGATGATGATGCCGCCGCCCACGGTCACGAGCACGCCCGGGTAGATCAGGCTGCCGATGACCTTCGCGCGGAGGTTCGCCTGCGCTTCGAGCATCTCGCCCAACGCCTGGAGCACGTCTTCGAGATCGCCCGCCTGCTCGCCCGCGCGGACCATCGCGACGTGGATCCGCGCGAACTGGTCGGTGTTCTCGGCCATCGCGTCGGCAAGCTCGGCGCCGTCGGCGACCCGCGCCGCGACGTCCGAGAACACCGCCGACAACGCCGCGTCCGACTTCCGCTCGCCGATCAGGCTCAGCGCCCGCAGCAGCGGCACCCCCGCCCGCAGCAGGTCGGCGAGCTGGGTGTACGTCGTCGCCAGCTTCCGCACACCGACCCGCGGTCCTCGGCGGCGGAAAGCCGTCAACCCGGTGGCCAAGCCGTCCTTCGCCGACCGAACGCGGATGGGCCGCAGTTTCCGCGCGCGCAGATCGCTCGCCGCCGCGGCCTCGCTCGCGGCTTCCAGGACTCCCGACGAGCGGGCACCCCGGGCGTCGATTGCGTCGTAGCGGTACGTCGCCATGCGTCCCATGCTACGGGATCCTGTCCAACGACCGATCCGCGGCCGGCACCGTCCGGCGGCCCGCCCTACGCCCCGAGCAGGCTCTCGATCTTCTCGGTGACCTCGGCCGAGTCGGGCTTGGTGCTCGACCCATACCGCGCGACGACCTCGCCCTCGGGCGAGACGAGGAACTTGGTGAAGTTCCACTTCGGGTCGCCGCCGATCGGCTCGGGCTGCGAGATGAGCCGGGCGAAGAGCGGGTTGGCCGCGTCGCCCTTGACCGAGCTCTTGGCGGCGAGCGGGAACGTCACGCCGTACCGCACGCGGCAGAACTCGCCGATCTCCTCGGCCGAGTCGTACTCCTGCCCGCCGAAGTCGCCCGACGGGAAGCCGAGCACGACGAGCCCCTGCTCGGCGTACTTCTCGTGCACCGCCTGGAGCTGGTCGTACTGCGGGGTGTAGCCGCACTTGCTCGCGGTATTGACCACGAGCACGGGCCGGCCGGCAAACTCGGCCAGGTCGGCCGTGGTGCCGTCGAGCATCTCGATGGTGAGCCCCGCGAGCACACCCTCGCCCGCAGCCGAAGCCGTGTCGGTCATCGCCATTCCTTCATTGGTCGTCTCGCCCGCTCCGTCGCCCGCCCCATCGGTTGTCCCGTCGGCTGCCGCGACCCCGCCCTCGGCGGGCGCTTCGTCGGCGGCGGTCGTCGACGTCTCCGAGCAGCCGACGAGCGACGCGAGAGCGAACCCAGCGACCGATCCGAGCCGAAGCCATGCGTCCGTACGCTTCATCGCGTTTCCTTCCCGATGCCCGAGTGTCTCGGGCTCGATCGACCTTCAAGCGGACGGACCAACCCTGATCCACCTCACCCGGACAGTTCGTGTCTGCATCAACCCGGATTCAGCGGGCACCCCGCCGGCCGGCACCAACGGCTTCGGGGGCACCCCGCCGATGGCCGGGCTCGGCCGCTATTACGAGTTCGACCTCCGCTGCCGCGGCACGCCCGACCCCGACACCGGCTACCTCGTCAACATCAAAGACATCGACCGCGCCGTCCGCTCCGGCGTCGTGCCCGAGCTCGCGAAGCTCTGCGAAGAACGCCCCGCGGCCGACCCGGTCACGCTCGTCGGCCCGTTCAGGCGCCTGGCCGCCGACGCGCTCGCCCGCTCGGCCCCCACCGCCGAGGTCGTCTCGCTGCTCTGGCGGCTCACGCCGACCTACGCCGTCGAAGCCCGAGCCCCCCACGAAGACCACTCAGACAAAGACCTGTCAGGCAAAGACCTGTCAGGCAAAGACCAGCCAGCCAAAGACCAGCCAGAAGGAGCCCCCGTGCCCGACGTGATCGTCAAGCAGCAGTTCGACTTCGCCGCCAGCCACCGGCTCCACGTCCAAACGCTCTCCGACGACGAAAACCGCCGCACCTTCGGCAAGTGCAACAACCCCAGCGGCCACGGCCACAACTACCGCGTCGAGATCGCCGCCCGAGTCCCAGCCGACGGCACGGGCCCTTCGCTCGCTCAGATCGAGCCCATCGTCGACGAGACCGTCATCGAACGCTTCGACCACACCTACCTGAACGTCGACACCGAAGACTTCGGCGACGCCGGCGTCAACCCCTCGGTCGAGCACATCGCCCGCCGCTGCCACGAGCTGCTGACCCCCGCCCTCGCGGCCGTCGGCGCCGCGCTCGAAACCGTCACCGTCTGGGAGACCGACCGGACGAGCGCAACCTACCCGGCGTGAGCGGACGACAGGCACGCGGGCCCCGAATACAAGATTTTTAAGCACCGAGGTTGCGCGAGTGTTCGCGCAGGATCCGTGCGACCAATTCGCCCGCGATGTTGTATCCTGTGGGGGACGCGTCCCGGGAACGTACAAGACGCGAACGCGAGAGGACCGCAATGAGCGACGAGATTCGCATGCCAGACGGACGTGAGATCCGTCATCTGCCGCGTTGGGCGAAGGTCGCGTTCGCGGCGCGGTGCGCGAGACGCGTGCAACCGCTCTTCCAGCACGCCTGGCCAGAGGCTCCAGCAGAGCACGTTGAGGCTATTGACAAGGCGATTACACTCACGGAGACTGACGCGAGCCGGTCTCTCGTGAGTGTAGGTTTCACCGCCGCCGCCGCTAACGCCGCCGCCGGCGCCGCTAACGCCGCCGCCCGCGCCGCTAACGCCGCCGCCCGCGCCGCTAACGCCGCCGCCCACGCCGTTCGCGCCGCCGAAGCCGCTGTCTACGCCGCTAACGCCGCCGCCCGCGCCGCTAACGCCGCCGCCGCCGCCGCTGCCTACGTCACGGCCGCCTACGCCGTCCCCACCCGGCGTTTCGTACGTGCTGACTTCGATCTCCTTCTCGAAACCTCCCGTCGCGAAAAATGGACGGACGAGACGCCCGTGCCGCCCGAGTTCTTCGGACCGATGTGGCCCGACGGCACACCGGACGGTTGGCCCGAACCCGCCGATGACACAGAGCCGAGCTATCTCAAGGTCGAAGTCGCCCTGCCCAAGGGTCTCGACGACGCCGCGTCGGACGAGGCGAACCGACGCGTCGCCGCGTTCTTCGCCGAGCTGTCGGCGATGCACGTCGCCATGGGCGGTACGGGGCTTCGCCTCGTCGACCGCCAGTCTTCCGAAGCGATGGTCCCAAGCTACGCCCCCCTCCCGGACAACGAGCCGGTGACGGGGAGCTCGCGATGAGCGGCGAGCCCCCGCACGAGCTCACCGAGTTTCTCTTCGAGTCCAACGACCGCCCCGACGGCACCAAGCCCACCGGCGACGAGGAAAAGCGACGCCAGGCCGCGATCGCGGAACACGTCAAGCGGCTCGCCCACAGGCACGGGCTCGCCGTCGAAGTCACCCAGCCGAGGCCAGAGCCCGACGAGTGCCAGACTCCGCGTGCGGCCGAGATCGCGGCGATCGCCAAGCCGCTGATGGACGAGCGTGCCTCAGAAGCCCGCACCCGCGTCGAAACCATGTCGATCGAACTGCCCGACGGCACGAAGGCAAAGCGGACCATCGTCGAGCTCGGGTTCCTCGACCGTCTTGCAAAGGCGGTCAAGAACCTCACCGCCCCGCTTGAGCTCGTCACTGCAGTAACCCAGCTCGCCAAGCGCGTGAATTCCATCTCCATCCGAGTCGCGCCGATCGCTTCCTGGGTAAATTTCTCTGAACCGAAGAACATGCCGACGGAAGCTGCCTCCGAGTCGACCGGCGAGAGCGAGAGCACGGCTGACGTCTGACCAGCGGCCCTCCCGTAGACTCTGTCCATGGGCATCGGCACCGTCCTCCGCGACCAGGGACTCGTCACCGACGAACAGCTCGGCTCCGCGCTCGATGAGCAGCGTGAGACCGGCGAGCGGCTCGACCGCATCCTGGTCCGCGGCGGCGTGGTCACCCGCGACCAGGTCCTCGACGCCGCAGACTCCGGCTTTGAGGCAAGTCAGGAGACACGAAGTGAATCCACCTTGAGCCAAAGCCAAGAGCATGTTCCACCGGCTTCCGCCTCCAAAAATCTGAAGCCATGGGACTCTCCGCTGCGCGCGGCTCCTCTGCTTCTCCGGCCAAGTCCGTCCGCTGCAGCTCTCGCCCATCGGCGTCATTGCCGGGATACCCGCCGACCGATGTCAGACCGTCGGGCGCCAGTGCCATGAAACCCGCCTTGGCCACGCGGCGCGCAACGTCTTCGATGTAGGGGTTGAGGCCGCGGTTTTCGTGG
>JBCBZP010000055.1:0-9905 GCA_039815285.1 Planctomycetota bacterium | reverse complement strand
GCCTCAATTGAGCCCAAAGCCGCTCAAATCCGCGTGAAACACGGAAGCGAGAGACGCGCCGGATGTACGAAAACCCCGGGAAACACGGCTCATTTCGCCGAGGTCTCCAGGGGTTCGTACTTATACAAACGGTTCAAGCGGAGAGGGGGGGATTCGAACCCCCGATGACCCGAAGGCCATACCGGATTTCGAATCCGGCGCATTCAACCGCTCTGCCACCTCTCCAAACAAAAAGTCCACTGAATAAAAACCTATAAAACACAAACAAAAAACAAACAAGATGGGCAGTTTTGTGTGAATCCTATGGTAGCGGGAAATGATCCAGAGGCAATTACTTGCCGAGATTCAACCTTGACGGGGGAAGAAACAGCTTGACATTTTATTCATTCATGGTATTCTTATGCAGTGCAACGCCCACTCCGTTTAGAACTGCTCCGAAGTCTTCTGTCGTCACAGGCTGTGCCGACGCAAGAAGCCTTGCTGCGTGGTCTGCAAGAGCGGGGCGTTCGTGTGACGCAGGCGACACTCAGCCGCGACCTGCGTGAGATCGGAGCGGTGAAGTCCGCCGACGGATACAGACTCCTCGGTGAAGCTCGCGGCGTTGCCTCTTCGGTCGTCGGACTCATCGCCACGGGGTCGCTCACCCGTGCTGTTCAAGGGCATCTCACGGGGGCGAAGCCCGGCGTCGGACTTGTTGTTTGTACGACATCACCCGGTCACGCGCAGGTACTCGCGCTCGAACTCGATCGCACGCCGCCTCCCGGTGTGCTCGGCACGGTCGGCGGGGACGACACCGTGTTCGTTGCGGTCGACCGGCCCGAACGCGCGGAATCGTTGACGGTCGAACTGCTGGACATGGCTGGCCTCGAGCGCACAGGGGCGGCGTTATGAGCGTGCCTGTCGCCGTCGTCGGAATCACGGGATACACCGGGCGTGAGCTTGCGCGGCTGCTGTCGTTTCATCCGGAACTCGATCTCGTGGCGGTCTTCGCATCTGAACGCGTCGAGCAGATAGCTTCTCTTGGCGACAAGGTTCCAGAGCTACGAGGCCTGCTGGATCTGCCCGTCCAAGCCGTGTCGGTCGGCGGAGTCCTTGCGTGTGCACCCCGTGTGGTCTTCCTCGCCACCCCGCATGAAGCGAGCGCCACGCTGGCTGGACAGCTCATCGAAGCGGATGACGAAGTTGTGGTGGTCGACCTGTCGGGCTCGTTCAGGCTGCGCGACCGATCGGTCTTTGAACAGGCATACGGCTTTGCCAACCCGTTCGCGGGTCTGGCCGACTCGGCGGCGTACGGGCTTCCCGAGCTTGACCGTTCCGGTCTCTCGAACGCAAAGCTCATCGCGTGCGCCGGGTGCTATGTCACGGCGGCGAGCGTGCCGCTCGGATCGATCTCGGAAGCGGGATTGCTCGAAAGCACGACGGTACCGATCATCGACGCGACCAGCGGCGTGAGTGGAGCGGGGCGCGCGGCGAAGTCAAACACGGCGTTCTGCGAGGTCTCGCAGTCTCCCTACGGCGTTTTCTCTCACCGCCATCGGCCCGAGATCGAACAGGCCGTCGGGCGGCGGGTCATATTCCAGCCGCACCTCGGCCCGTACGACCGCGGCATCCTCGCCACGATTCACGCACAGCTCGCCCCCGGCGTGACCGCGTCCGATGTCGCCGCGGCGTTCGAGGCGTCGCTCGGTTCCGAGCCGTTCGTCCGGCTGCTCGGCGACGTCACTCGCGTCGGGCGATTGCCAACGGTCCGCGATGTGCGCCGTACGAACTTTGTTGATATCGCGTTCGCCGTTGAAGGCTCACACCTGATCCTGTTCAGTGCGCTCGACAATCTGATGAAGGGGGCGAGCGGCCAAGCGGTGCAGTGTGCCAACGCCGCGTTAGGGCTCGCCGAAACAGCCGGGCTGCTTCCGGCGTCGAACGCTCTGCCCGCGGAGAACCAGGCGTGAACAGCTCCGCTCCGGCCGGTCGCATCGTTGTCAAGGTTGGCGGTGCCGCGCTCAACACGCCCGAGGTGGCGGGCGATCTGTGGCAAACGCTCGCTGGTACGGCGGCAGAAGCCGATCTCATCGTGGTTCACGGCGGGGGCGTGCTCGTCGACAAGCGGCTCGCCGACGCCGGCCGCTCGACCCATCGGGTGGGTGGCCTGCGGGTCACACCGCGCGAGGACATCGGCCTGATCGCGGATGTCCTCGCCGGCGACGTGAACCGGATGCTCGTCGGGCTTCTCAAGGCTCGCGGCGTCGAGGCGCTCGGCATGGGCGTGGCCGACGCGGGGCTCTGCGTCTGCGAGCAACTGCCCGATCTCGGCCGCACCGGCACGGCTCTTCCGGGAAACGCGTCGTCGATCCACGAACTGCTCGCAACGGGAACCACGCCGGTCGTGCACTGCATCGGGGCCGGCGCGGATGGCGAGCCGCTCAATATCAACGCCGACGCCGCGGCGATCGCCGTGGCAAACACTGTCGGGGCTGATCGCCTTGTGCTCCTGAGCGACGTCAGCGGCGTGCTCGACGACGACGGAGATCGCGTGCCCTCGCTCGACGCCGACTCGATCGACGCGCTGACATCGAGCGGTGTTCTGCACTCGGGCATGATCCCCAAAGCCGCGGCCGCGGCGGCGTTCAACGGGTCGTCTGGGGCGGTCATCGGGTCGTGGCAGGATGCCGCGGCGATCCTCGGCGGGGCGGTCGGCGTGGGAACGCGTGTGCTGCGAGAGGCCCGACGACGACCAGCAGCCACGACCTGAGACCCCGCGCGCCCAGACCACCAGCCCACGAACAACCCGATCAGAGAACAACCCCGGGCAGATTCTGTTCGCCCCCGAGATTCTCAAGGACCCGCGACATGACCTTCTTAGCCACATCGATGACCGCCGAAATAAAGCCGAGCACCCCGCAGCAGTACGACGCGCTCTCGCTGCCAGGGCTCTTGACCATCGCCGAACTCGGCTCCGACGAGCTCGTCGCGCTGATCGCGTCGGCTGAGCGAGCAAAGCGCACGCTCAAGACCACGCCCGGCGAGCTCTCGGCTGCGCTCGCGGGCAAGAGCGTCACGATGCTGTTCGAGAAGCCGAGCCTGCGCACGCGGATGAGCTTCGAGATCGGGCTGACCAAGCTCGGGGCGCACGTGATCTACTTCGACCACTCGAAGCAGCGGATCGGCGAGCGCGAGAGCGTGAAGGACTACGCGAAGAACCTGGAGCGGTGGACCGACGCCGTTGTCGCGCGTGTGTTCGACCACGGCGTGCTCGAGCAGTTCGCTCAGCACGCGTCGGTCCCCGTGGTCAACGCGTTGAGCGACCTCGAGCACCCGTGCCAGACGCTGGCCGACCTGCTGACCCTCAAGGAGCGCTTCGGCTCGTTCGAGGGGCTCCGGGTCGCGTGGATCGGCGACGGCAACAACGTCTGCCACTCGCTGATGCTCGCGTGCGCGAAGCTCGGCATCGGGTTCACGGCCGTCACGCCCCCGGGCTTCGAGCCCAAGTTCGAGGTCGTCCGCGCCGCGGCGACGGCGGCCGAGTCGTCGGGCGCGGTCATCACGATCAGCAACAGCCCAAACAAGGTCGCCGGTCACCACGCGGTCTACACCGACACGTGGGTCTCGATGGGCCAGGAGCACCACAAGCCCTGGACCGAACAGCCCTTCGCGGGTTTCCAGGTCGACGACGAGCTGATGGCACTCGCGTCGGAGGGACTCGGGCAGCCGAGCCTGTTCATGCACTGCCTCCCTGCCCACCGTGGCGAAGAGGTGACGGATACCGTGATCGACTCGCCGCAGAGCGTCGTTTACGACCAGGCCGAGAACCGCATGCACGCCCAGAACGCGCTCTTCCTCGCCCTGTTCTCCGACCAGCAGGCTTCGAGCGAGCAGTAAGGAACCCGCCGTGTCCAAGAAACGCGTCACGCTCGCCTACTCGGGCGGGCTCGATACCTCCGCAATCGTGCCCTGGCTCGTCGAGAACTACGGCTACGAAGTCGTCTGCTTCGTCGCCGACGTCGGGCAGGGCGAAGACGAGCTCCGCGGCGTCGAGGAAAAAGCGATCGCTTCGGGCGCCGTCGACTGCCACGTCGTCGACCTCAAGAAGGAGTTCGTCGAGGACTACGTCTTCCCGACGCTGATCACCGGCGCGGTGTACGAGGGGCGCTACCTGCTGGGCACGTCGATGGCCCGCCCGGTGATCGCCAAGGCGCAGGTCGAGGTGGCGCGGAAGGTCGACGCGGTCGCCGTCGCCCACGGCTGCACCGGCAAGGGCAACGACCAGGTGCGGTTCGAGTCGGCGTTTTCGGCGCTCGCCCCGGACCTGGAGATCATCGCGCCGTGGCGCTCGTGGGACCTGCGCAGCCGCCCGCAGCTGCTCGCCTACTGCGAGTCGAAGGGCGTGCCGGTGACCAGCAGCCTCGAGAAGATCTACTCGCGCGACCGCAACCTCTGGCACATCAGCCACGAGGGCGGCTCGATCGAGGAGCTGTGGTCGCAGCCTCCCGCCGACGCGTGGATGCTGACCGCCGACCCGACCACGGCGCCCGACCAGCCCGAGGACGTCACGCTCGCGTTCGAGCGTGGCCGGCCCGTGTCGGTCAACGGCGAGGCGCTCGGCGGCGTCGCGCTGATCGACCGGCTGAACGCGATCGCCGGCGCCCACGGCGTTGGCCGGATCGACATCGTCGAGAACCGCTGCGTGGGCATGAAGAGCCGCGGGCTGTACGAGACGCCGGGCGGCACGGTCATCGTCGAGGCGATGCGCGCGCTCGAAGAGATCGTGCTCGACCGCGACACCCGCGAGTTCCGCGAGGTGCTCGGGCAGCGGTTCGCCCGGCTCGTCTACGACGGGCGCTGGTTCACGATGCTCCGCGACGCGCTGAGCACCTGCGCCGAGCGCATCGCCGACCGCATGACCGGGGAGGTCGTCGTGCGGCTGTTCAAGGGGTCCGCCACGACGGTGCAGCGTCGCAGCCCGCTGAGCCTGTACAGCGAGGACTTCGCGACCTTCAACGAGGACGAGGTGTACAACCAGCAGCACGCCGAGGGCTTCATCCGCCTGCTGAGCCTGCCCGAGCGTGTCGCCGCGCTCAACGGGCTCGACCTGATCGGCAAGAAAGAGTTCCCGGCCGACGCGCCCGAGGTCGGGCCGGTCGTCTGGCCGCGGACGGGGCCCGTCCACACGCCGGCGGAGAAGCCGGTCGATCAGCCGATCATCAAGGAGGGCTACTCGGTCTGACCCGAGCGCAGGCATGGCGAGCAACCACGCACAACCCGAAGCCGTCGGGCAGGGCGGCGCCCTCTGGTCGGGCCGGTTCGGTGCCGACGGCGGCGCCGATCCCCTGTTCCGCGCCGTCAACGACTCGCTGCCGATCGACTGGCGTCTCGTTCAAGACGACATCGCCGGCTCGGTCGCGTGGGTCCGCGCGCTCGCCCGGGCGGGCGTTGTCACGCGTGACGAGGCGGACGCGCTGGCGCTCGCGCTCGGCGACCTGGCCGACGAAGCGGCGTCGCTGCTCCACCCGCCGACCGACTCGGGCGCCGAGGACGTGCACACCTGGGTCGAGCAGCGGCTGACCGAGGTCCTCCGCGACCGCGGGCACGGCGAGCTGGGGAAGAAGCTGCACACGGGGCGCAGCCGCAACGACCAGGTCGCAACCGACCTGCGGCTCTGGCTCCAGCGCGAAGCTGGCGAGCTCGTCGAACTCACCGAGGATGTCCAGCGGGCGCTGATCGCTCAGGCCGAGGCCCACGCCGGCACGCCCTTCCCGGGCTACACGCACTTGCAGCGCGCCCAGCCCGTGACGTTCGGGCACTGGTGCCTCGCGTACGTCGAGATGCTCGGGAGGGACGCGGGTCGGCTGCGCGACGCCGCGGCCCGCGCCGACGAGTGCCCGCTCGGCTGCGGCGCGCTCGCCGGGACCGCCTACCCGATCGATCGCGACGCGCTGGCCGATGACCTGGGCTTCGCGCGACCATCGGCGAACAGCCTCGATGCGATCAGTGACCGCGACCCGGTGATCGAGCTCGTCGGGGCGCTCGCGTGCCTCGCGGCTCATCTGTCGCGGCTCGCCGAAGATCTGCTCTGCTACGTGTCGAGCGAGTTCGGGCTCGTCGAGTGCGACGACGGCGTTTCGAGCGGCTCGAGCCTGATGCCACAGAAGCGCAACCCCGACGCGCTGGAGCTGATCCGGGGCAAGGCCGGCGTGCTCATCGGGCTGCACGTGACGATCATCACGACGGTCAAGGGGCTGCCGCTCAGCTACAACAAGGACCTTCAGGAAGACAAGGCCGTGCTGTTCCGCGCGTGCGACGAGTCGAGGCTGCTGCTCCGCCTGGCGTCTCGCGTGGTCAACGGGCTGTCGGTCGACGGGCCGGCGGCGCTGGCGGCGGCCGAGGGCGGCTACGCGAGCGCGACCGATCTCGCCGACGAGCTGGTCGCGGTCGGCGTGCCCTTCCGCGAAGCGCACGAGCTCTCGGCGTCGGCGGTGCGTGAAGCGATCGATCGCGGCGTGGCGCTCGACGGGCTCGATGAAGACTTCCTGCGCACGCTGTCGCCGTCGCTCGATGCCGCGGGCGTCCTCGGGCGGCTCACCGTTGCGGCGGGGCTCGAGAAGCGGGCCGCTTTGGGCGGGACGGCTCCGGCGCGGGTCGCCGAGGCGGGCCGGCTGTGGTCGGACCGGCTCGGTCCGTCGGACGCGGACAGGGACCGATCTCAAGAGCCGGGAGGCGCGTCGTGACCGCGCTGCCGTTCGCGCTCTCGCTGGTCGAGCCGACGATGCTCGATCTCGCCGTGCGACCGCGGTCGGCCCGCGTCGCCGATGCGTCGGAGATCCACCGGCTGATCACGCTCTGGTCCGGGCAAGGGCTGACCATCCCGAGACCGGCGGGCGAGATCTTGGGGTCCATCGGCGATTTCATCGTGGCGAGGCGCGTGCCCGATGGGCGGGTCGTTGCCTGCGGCGCGCTCGAGATGGTCACCGGCTCGGTCGCGGAGATCCGCTCGATCTCGGTCGACCCCGCGGCTCCGCGGATCGGGGCGGGCCGCGTCGTTGTGCGGAGCCTGCTGGCCGAGGCTTCCGAGCGGGGTGTCGACCGCGTGGTGCTGCTCACCAAGACGCCCGATTTCTTCGCGCGGTGCGGGTTCGCCGCGGTGCCGGCCGACGATCTGCCGCCGGCCTACGCCGGGCCGCACCTGCACGCACGCGATCGGACGACCGTCGGCCGAATCGCGATGAGCATCGAGCTCGGCCGCGACACCGTGTTGCCCGCGTGAGTTTCAGTCGCTCGGATCGGGTTCGGCCGGCCCAAAGTCGACGAGCACCACACCGCTCAGCCCGATCTCAACCCTGACCGGCGGCGGCGTCTCGTCGAAATCGATAATCAGCTGACGAGGGTCCTGAGCACTTGGCAGATCAACGAAGCGGCCCGGGATGTCGGCCCGGACGGCCAGCCGCCGCACACCCATCTCACGCCACCGATCGAACGCCGGCGAGTCGTGACCGACCGACCACCGCCGCGGCCCTCCGGGCGCGAAGGTCAGCCTGCCCGCGTCGTTCCGCCGGGGCCGCTCGAAGTGGCCCGCCACACGGCTGCCACCGGCCGCATTCGCGGGCAGCATGTCAACGAAGAACGCCCGATCGGGCCCGATCGCGTCGCTCA
This sequence comes from Planctomycetota bacterium, assembly GCA_039815285.1. Classification (GTDB taxonomy): domain Bacteria; phylum Planctomycetota; class Phycisphaerae; order Phycisphaerales; family UBA1924; genus JBCBZP01. Next base: position 2,261 of record JBCBZP010000055.1, on the reverse strand, counting down.
GTGTGACGACCAATTCGGGCTGAGACTCCGGAGCTCTGCTCCGCGCCGCACAGCCCACGCAGGCACTGACCAACAAGCCAAGCAGCGTGATCAGCCGATACACGCGAACAGACGTCAACGGAGATCTCCGATGCGCCGCGTCCCGGGCGGCAGACAGATCGAAAGTGGCGAGGGGGGGACTTGAACCCCCGACCTCCGGGTTATGAATCCAGCGCTCTAAACCAGCTGAGCTACCTCGCCATCGGTTGAAATGGTAGCCCTCAAGCGGTGGGCTGCGACCCCTCGGGCGGAGTCGGGCCAGGGGTTTGAGCGGTGGGCGTGTCCTGAGGCTGACTCGGGGTAACGGATTGCTGAGCCTCGGGAGAGTATGGGTTCGCGGGTGTCTTGACGCCCTGCTCAACCTCATCCTGGAGCCCTTGGACGCCCTTTCGGAACTCGACGATGCCCCGGCCCAGGCTCCGCCCCACCTCGGGCAAACGCTTGCCGAAGATCAGCAGCGCGAGCACGAGCAGGATTCCAATCTCCCAGCCGCCGAGGCTCGGGAACAGCCCGAGCGTCGCGGCCGGGGTCGCAAACGGGCTCTGCAAGAGGCTGATGGTATCGATCATGCGTTCGCTCCCGACCGGTTCGTGCGGTGCCGCAGCACCTGCCGTGATCGTAGTTTAGCGTCCCCCGTCGGATTCGGGCCTCGCGGCACGCTCGGCCGCGTCAACCACGTTCGACAACAGCACAGCGACCGTCATCGGCCCCACACCACCCGGCACCGGGCTCACATGCGACGCGACACGCCGGACTACCTCGGACTCAACGTCGCCGGTCGTAATCGTCTTGCCGTCCGGAGTCAAAACGCGGTTCACGCCGACGTCGATCACGATCGCCCCTTCTCGGATCATGTCGGGACCGATCAGACCGGCGACACCCGCGGCGGCGATGACCACGTCCCCGTCGAGCGTGTAGTCGGCGAGCCGGTCGGTGTACACGTTGCAAGAGACCACCGTCGCTTCTTCGCGCATCAGCAGCACGGCGATCGGCTTGCCAACCACGTCGCCCGCCCCCACCACGACGCACCGCACCCCCCGCAAGTTGGGCCGGATCGACTTGAGCATCTCAACGGCAGCGCGGGCGGTGCAGGGCACAAGCGATGCCCGGCCGTAGACCACGTTGCCGATGTTGGCGGGGTTCACGCCCTCGACATCCTTCTCCGGCGCGATCAGGCGCTGCACGGCGTACGAGTCCACGCCCTCGGGCAGCGGCAGGTGCACCATGATGCCCGTCACGTCGTCTTCGGTGTTCAACAGCAGCACCCGCCCGGCGATGTCCTCGTAGCCCGTCGCCCCGGACAGCTCGTGCAGCCGGTAGGAGATCCCGAGCTTCTCGCAGGTCGAAGCCTGGTTGTTCGCGTACACCCGGGCGGCGTTGTCCTCGGCACCAACGAGCACGGCATCGAGCGCGACCCGCCGCCCCTGTGCTTTCAGCGCCGAGACCCGGTCGCCGAGCCGGGCCCGCATCGCCGCGGCCAGCGCCTTGCCGTCGATGAGTTTCCCAAGTCCGTGTGCCCCCCCAGACTCGGACGGATCGACCGGCGTTGACGAAGGACTTGTTGGTGAGGGCGTGCCGGTCACAAGCGATGGTACGATCGCCCGTGACCGGCAGCGACCCCGATCAGAACACCGACCAGCACCCCGGCGCGGCCCGCATCACCGAGCTCCGCGACCTGCTTCACCGGGCCAACCGAGCGTACTACGTCGACGCCGACCCCATCCTGACCGACGCCGAGTTCGACCGGCTGCTCAAAGAGCTCGAGGCCCTCGAAGCGAAGCACCCCGACCTCGCCGACCCGAACAGCCCGACCCGCCGCGTCGGCGGCGAGCCGATCGACGGCTTCGAGACCGTGCCCCACGCCGTCCCCATGCTCTCGATCGACAACGTAACCGGCACTGTGAAACCCGAGTGGTATGACAGAGACGACTTGTGGATGTGGGCAAAGGATGTCGCGTTCCGACTCGACAAACAGGAAGCCGCTGAACAACACAAGTTCACCCGTGCATTCAACAAATGGCATAAAGACGGCCGCCATGGTCCTGAGCCCGCCCGCACACATGGTGACCAATCAAACTTTAAGCTGTCTTATGCGGTAGAGCCAAAGATTGATGGTGTTGCGTTGTCCGTCACATACGAAGAGGGTGAGCTCTTACGCATCACCACTCGCGGGGATGGTGAGTCTGGCTCCGATGTGACGGAACTCGTAAAGCACTGCCCTG
>JBCBZP010000020.1:0-51791 GCA_039815285.1 Planctomycetota bacterium | reverse complement strand
TGGTGGTTGACGTAGCCCCATCGAGCGTGCCAATAACATTGACAGCTGTCAGCTCACCGCTGTATGTGACGAGGAGCGGGTTCAGATCGCCGGGGGTAAAGACGGGGTTCAGAGGGGGGAAGCCAGAAAACCCATTGACCTCATTGGTTGCCGCGTCAAACCCATTACCGGCAGAATAATCAGGTGCAAGAGCAATGTCTGAAAAAGAGCCTTCGAGGCCGAAGTTGAAAAAGGAAACGAGGCGGAACAGATCAGGGTCGGAACCTGACTGTACAAAGTCGTTTAACGCCTGATCACCCGACGCGGTGATGGTGCCGGTGCTGTTGTCTGCAGTGATCGTCAAGAGTTGAGCGTTGGCCGAACCAGCGGCAACGATAAAGAGGGCAGCAGCAAGCTTGTTCATTTCGATTCTCCTCAATCTTTGTGGACCGAAGTCCTTGTGTGCAGTGACCGAAAGAAACATGCCCCAGGGCTGAAGGTCCGCCAGTGAGTTCTTGAAAAAACCGCTCCGGAAGGCTTGTTGAATACCACAGAAGGACCGCTAATCTCGCTTTTCAACGGTTGTGGCGGCGGTTACACGCCCCCATGATTGAACTTTGTACGGGTGATCGTTTTCTTGGTCTGATCTGACTTCGCGTTCAGCCGTGAGGAGCCAATCAGCCGTGTCGAAGGCGGGGAAGAACGTGTCGGCCTCGGGCTCGGCGAGCACCAGGGTGCGTTCGAACCGGTCGGCGAGGGGTATGGCTTCGAGGAACACCCGCGTGCCGCCGAGGATGAACGTCGGCCCGTCGCTGGTGCTCGCGAGGTCGATGCCCTCCTGGAGCGAGCGGACGACCTCGATGCCGGGCCGCTCGTAGCTCTCGCGGCTCGTGATGACGATGTTGCGCCGGTTCTTGAGCGGCTCGTTGCGCTCCTCGAACGAGCGACGGCCCATGATGCAGGCGTGGCCCTTGGTCGTCCGCTGGAAGTGCCGAAGGTCTTCGCGGAGACGCCAGGGCAGGCGTCCGTCGCGGCCGATCGCGTTGTTGAGCGCGACGGCGGCGATCATGACGATTTCGTTTCCGTTCTGGTCGGGCATGGGGGAGGCTAGCCCAACGCGGCCCGCCAGAGCCCCACGGCCAGGGTCTCACACGGCGACGGGTGCCTTGATGTGCGGGTGCGGTTCGTACTGCTCGATCAGGACGTCGTTGAAGGTCATCGAGAACAGGTCGGTCTTGCTTGGGTTGAGCCTGATCGTCGGGAGCGGGCGGGGCTCGCGGGTGAGCTGCTCGCGGGCCTGGTCGAAGTGGTTGCTGTAGAGGTGGGCGTCGCCGAAGGTGTGGACGAACTCGGCGGGCTCGTAGTCGAGATGATGGGCGACGAGGTGGGTGAGGATGGCGTAGCTGGCGATGTTGAAGGGGACGCCGAGGAAGACGTCGGCCGAGCGTTGGTAGAGCTGGCAGGAGAGGCGGGGCTGGGGCGGCCGGTCCTGGGGGGCGTCGGCGGGCGCTGCCGGGGGCGAGACGTAGAACTGAAAGAGGGCGTGGCAGGGGGGTAGGGCCATGTGCGGCAGGTCGGCGGGGTTCCACGCGCTGACGATGTGGCGGCGGGAGTGGGGGCTCTCTTGGAGGTTGGTCAGGACCTGCTTGAGCTGGTCGATGGTGGTGTTGGTGCGGTAGTCGGGCCAGGAGCGCCACTGTGAGCCGTAGACGGGGCCGAGCTCGCCGGTCTCGTCGGCCCATTCGTCCCAGATCGAGACGCCGTGGTCTTTCAGGTAGCGGGTGTTGGTCTCACCCGAGATGAACCAGAGCAGCTCGTGGACGATGCTCTTGAGGTGGAGTTTCTTGGTGGTGACGACGGGCAGCCCGGGGCCGTCGGGCGAGAGGTCGAAGCGGGTCTGGTAGCCGAAGACGGAGCGGGTGCCGGTGTCGGTGCGGTCGGGCTTGTCGGTTCCGTGTTCGAGGATGTGGGTGAGGAGGTCGTGGTACTGCTGCATGGTGGCAGCGTAGCGGGACGGCGTTTGGGGCCGAGCGATTCGAGGGCGGGGTTTGCGGGGTCGGTCTGGCCTGTCAGTTGGGCCGGTCAGTTTGGGCCTGTCAGTTTGGGCGGCGGGGGCCGTCGATGGGGAAGAGGACGACGTCGCCGTCGCGGACGTTGGGCTTCGGCTCGGGGTAGCGGTGGAAGAGCCCTTGTTCGAAGAGTCTGCGGGGCCACCGGCGGCCCGACTTGGCGTGGGCCGGGGTCGCTTGGTCGTCGTCGCCGTCGGCGCCGACCGAGTAAAGCGTTGGGCCGTGGTCGGTGAGCGTGTATCGGAGGGGCTGCCCGGGGTTGAAGGGGTCTTCGGGCACGGCCGGCAGCAGGTCGGGCACGAGCTCGTCGAGCGAGCCCGGGAAGCGCTGGTGCTCGCGCTCGTACGCGTGGAGGGCGAGCACGGCGAGGCAGGCGGCTCGGCGTGTTCTGGACTGGAACTCGACGTCGATCGCTCGGCCCATCGCGGGGGCCATCATCCCGAGCGGCCAGTACCGGACGCTCCCGATGCGGCCGAGGTCGTCGACGATCGCTCCCGCCTCTCTGACCCGGTCGACCATGACGTCGGGCGACTCGTGCGAGGCGGCGAGCGCGCGGTCGAGGTAGGCGTTGTAGCGGCGGGCGATCGCGCGGCGGTCGGCGGTGACGAGCCCGGTCGCCGGCGAGACCGAGTAGTAGAGGAGGTGGGCCATCGGGTCGGCGAGCGGGCCGGCGTGGTCGGGTTTGCCCGGGCCGATCCCGCCGAGCAGGTGCCGGGCGTGCTGGGTGACCCGGCCGCCGCCGCGGCCGTCGTCGGTGAAGCCGCGTTGGAGGATGTCGTCCATGAAGTAGCGTTCGCTGTGGAGGCTCATGCTGGGGTTGGCGCTTCCGGCGGCGGCGAGGCGGTGGGCGAGAGTTGCGAGGTCTTCGGTCGAGAGCAGGTCGGGGTGCCGGGCGAGCACGCGGGAGACGGTGTCGATGGCGACGCCCTCGATGGCAACGCCCACGAGGTAGCCGATCAGGAAGGGCTCGTTGCGGGCGTGGGCGGTGAGCCCGAGCATCGCGTCGAGGTCGCGGACGACGGTGTCGCGGTCGCCGTCGTCGGCCGCGAGCAGGGCGTGGAGGGCGAGGAAGCGGGCGCAGCCTCGGAGCGGGCCGAGGTGGGGCAGCAGGATGGAGATCGCCGGCTCCTGCTGCGTCGGGTCTTCGAGCGGGGGCAGGAGGTCGTAGCGGTGTTCGATGGGCATCCTGCCCTTGCCCTCGTAGGGCCGGGCTCTGGTGGAGTAGACGAAGCCCAGCACGGGCCGCCGGCTGGCCCGGCGGAGGTCTTCGAGCGCGTCGGCGTGCTTGGCGAACAGGTCGCGGACGTCGGACTCGTCGGGGTGGCCGCGGGAGATGTCGGCGGCGTCGAGGGCCGTCCAGCGGCGGGGGTTGTCCTGGTTGCGTGCTTCGAACTCGGCGTCCTCGGCTTCGAGCCTGGGCTCGAGCACGTCTTCGGCCAGCGTCTCGGCGTCGCGCTGGAGGGCGATGAAGCCCGACTTGTACAGCGGCCAGGCCCGGTCTTGCTCCGGGATGTTGCTGGTTGGCGCGTTGAGCTTGGCGACGTAGTTGACGTTGACGCTGGGGCGGCCGGCGTAGAAGCGGGCGGCGAAGGCGGTGTAGAACAGGACGCCGCAGAGGAAGCCCGCGGCGAGCGAGCGCCCGGCCGCGGAGCAGGCGCGGTCGAACGCGGAGCGCTTGCGGATCGCGCCGCGGCGGAGCAGGCGGGCGACGGTCCGGGGCTCGCCGAGCGTCTCGGCAACGTCGGCCGGGTCGCGGCCGGTCAGGAGCGCGTCGCGGGCGTGGGCGACGAGCTCGCGGGCGATGTCTTCGCGCTCGGCGCGGCGGAGGCGCGTGCGGAGGGCGGTCTCGAGGCAGGGCCCGCTGAGGGCGTCGGGCAGATCGCTTTCGGCGACGACGCGGCGGGCGCCTGTCGGCTTGCCGGTGAGCCCGCGGACGATGTGGACAACCGGGGAGCGGTCGAGGATGCTCTGCCAGGTGGTGGCTTTGGTGTGAGCGGAGCGGTTGTCAGCATCGTGGCCGGTCACGACGCGGCCCCGCGGACGATGCCCAGAGCGGCAAGGGCTTCGGTGAGGGCGTTCCAGGATTCGGTGTCGCTGTCGAGCCGGCGCCGGCCCTTGCCGGTGAGCTTGTAGTACTTGCGGTCGCGGCCGGACTCGGCGGTGCGCCACTCGGCTTCGACGAAGCCCTTGGCTTCCAGGTTGTAGAGCATGGGGTAGAGGGTGGACTGCCCGACGGCGAGGACGCCCTGGGTGCGGGCGCTGAGGGCCTCGACGAGTTCGTAGCCGTACATCTCCTTGGCGGCGAGGAGGTGGAGCACGGCGGTGGGGCCGGCGCCCCGCATCATGTCACGCTCGATCTTCATGGGTGCCTCGCGATGCTTTGATTGGCTACAATACTATGTATTACATAGTATGTCGGGTCAAGTCCACTTGGTGCAACGTCGAGAAAGGTGCCTCAGATCGACGATGGATTGGGCGTGGTGCGGCCTGTTCACACCGACGAATGTGCACGCACCAGCGGAGAGACTCGTCCGCGTTTCAAGAGCGGTCTTGCGAGGCGGCGCTGCTGGTCCGGTGCTGCTGATCGGGCTTAGCCCTCGAAGAGGCCGGCCTCGGCTCCGCGTTTGCGGACGACTTTCTTCTTGACCTTCTTTTTGCTGACGGCCCGCTTGGTTGGTCCGCTGCCGTTGCGGGCGGCGCTGGGGGTCGGCTTGGGCTCGGCCAGAGGAGCGGCGTTGCTCTCGGAGGCGGGGTCGTCGGTGCCTGGGGCGCTATCTGCACTGTCGAGCACGATGACGCCGTCGTCGGCGGCGAAGGGGTCTCTGCCGTCGGCGGACTTTTTGCTGACGACCTTGCCGTCCTCATCGAGGACCTGGTCGGCGATCTCGGTGCGGCGTTTGGCCTGCCGCATGAGGGCGTCGTAGACCTCGTCGGTGTTGGAGCCGGTCAGGGCGTGGCAGCTTCGGGCGATCTCGCCGATGTAGCGTTCGAAGACGTCGCGTCGCTGGCCCTCGCGCTTCATGCGCTGGCGCTTGCGGATGTAGGTGCCGAGCTTGCGGCCGCACTCTTGCAGAGCGAGCTTCATCTCCTTGCGGATCTCGTCGTAGTCGGCGATCGCTTCCTTGGACTCGCTGGTGAAGGGGACCCAGACGCTGGCCATGTGGATCATGACGACGAGCGGGCCGACGGGCAGGGCGCCGCGCGGCTGGCTGAGCCCGTAGTTCTTCCAGCTCGCTTCGGTGACGGCTTTGAACGAGCAGCAGGCCGACTGCTGGTAGAGCAGCGGCACGCGGTTGGCGAAGCGGATGACGCGGGCGGACTGGTCGCCCGGGAGGTCGCCGCCGAAGGCGATGCAGGCCTCGATCTGGAAGGGGTTGCCGCGGTAGACGGCCGGGGAGCGCGTGCTCGCGGCGTAGAACTCGGCGCGGACGCCCTTGAGCATGCCGGCCAGCAGCGTCCGGACGCCGATGGGGCTCAGGCAGTCGGTCGGGGGGCTGCGGAGCTTGGCGTCTTGGAGCGCTTTGTAGAGCTTCTCGGCGGCGGCGTGGTCGACGTTCTTGATCCAGGTCTGGCCGCTGAAGCTCTTGCCCTTGGCGCTCGCGGCCGCGGTCACGTCCTTGATGACCATGGGCGTGACGCGGCAGAACTCGTTCTTGAAAAACGGGGCGAGCTGTTTCTCGCCTGTCTTCTTGAGCATGGAGAGGAAGGTGCCAAGCTCGACGCCGTAGGGGTGGGGCTTGATCTCCTCGGTCTCGGGCGGGTTCTCCGCGACGGCCCGGGGAAAGACGGTGCGGTCGTCGAGCTGGAGGGTGCGGACGACGGCGGGCTGTTCTGCTGGCTGCCTGATGGGCCGCTTGGTGGGCTGCTCGGCCGGCTCGGCGTTGGCCGACTCGGTATCGCTCGGCCGGGCGTCGCCTGCCTGGGTGGGCTTTGAAGAGGCGGCGTCTGAGCGGTCGGGCAAGGTCTGCTGCTCGTCGTCGCTCGCGCCCTTGGTGCTGGGGGGGATGAAGGTGATCTCGGCGTGGGGGTTGGCGATCGCGGTCTGTTCGAGGTAGGCCTCGACGGAGGTTTTGCCGCGCTGGTAGCGGGCCTCAAGGACGATCTCGACGCGGGTGCCGGTGCCGGAGGAGGTGGCCGGGAAGCGGTCGGTCTCGACGTCGACGGTGACCTCGGGCTGGTTCTTGGAGGTGTCCATCGCCAGCTCGAGGTGGTGGGCGGGCCTCGATTTCTTGGGCTTGGTGGTGATGACCATGGGCTTGCCCGTGGTCATGAGCCCGTACATGCCGGCGGCGGAGATGCCGATGCCCTGCTGACCCCGGGACATCTTGAGGCGGTGGAACTTGGAGCCGTAGAGCAGCTTGCCGAAGATGTTCTCGACCTGGCGCCGGACGATGCCGGGCCCGTTGTCAGTGATGATGACCTTGTACTTGCCGCCTCGGGCGCCGCTGGTGGTCTTCTTGCTGGAGGCGGGCGGGGCGGGCTCGATCTCGACGATCTCGACGGTGATGTCGGGGAGGATGCCCGCCTCCTCGCACGCGTCGAGGGCGTTGTCAACCGCTTCCTTCACGGTGGTGAGCAGCGCTTTGCGGGGGTTATCGAAGCCGAGCAGGTGTCGGTTTTTGGCAAAGAATTCGGAGACCGAGATGTCCCGTTGCTTTGCCGCCATGGTCTCGGCGTTCGCGGCTCGTTTGGCCATGAGGGCGTCCTTTCCGCTCAGCGTGGGCCTCGCACGAGCATAGAGCCTCGTTGTAGAAGGCTCCGAGGGGGACAGTGAGATGCACAACACCGCACGCCGGGCGTTGAGAAACATTAAGGGAGCGCCAAGATTGGTAACTCTGGTGGCCAAGCCCCGTCAAGCGATGGAGATGGTGATACGCTTCTATTGCCTGAAAGGGCACACGGGGCGGTCGTTACCGTCCGTGTTGTGATGAGAGACACAGGATACGAGAGGGGATACGAAAATGAAGAATGTTTTGTTTGTTGCTGCGGCCGGTCTGGCCGTGACCGCCTCGGCTGAAGTCTTGTACGACGCCGATTTCTCGCAAGCCGTGGGAATCGACCACGACACCATTGGCAACGCTCTCGAAGCCAGCGGCCAATTCGGTGCCAACTTCGTCTTGAGCTACCCGAGCCCCCCGGCAAGTGACACCACCCGCAACTTCTTCGAGACCACGGGAACCTCGCTCATATCGAGCGACTTCGGCGGCGACCACCGCTTCGAAAGCTTTGACATCGACGTCTCGCTCGTCAACGAGGTCGACATCGACTTCGTTGCTGGCTTTGTCGGTATGGACTCGTTCAACAACTCGCCCACCGAGTTCATCGAGTTCTTCTACACCCTCGACGGCGGTTCGGACCAGCCTTGGTTCTCCTTCACCGACGATCCCAACGGCCCGAACCTGAACGCCTCGCTCGCCGGCCTCGACGTCTCGGGCGCGTCGACCCTCACTGTCGGTATCAACGCCAACGCCAACGGCGGGGGCGACGGCTGGGAACTCTTCTCCGCCACCGTTGAGGGCGAAGTCATCCCCGCTCCGGCTTCGGTGGCCGTCCTCGGCCTCGCCGGCTTCGCCGCGACCCGTCGCCGCTAAGCAGCGACACCGAGAGATCGCGACTCTCAAACCTTGCACTTGTAACGCCAGGCCGCTCGGAAGGGCAGCCTGGTTGTCTTTTGTGTGGCAGGTCGCTCAGTCCCGCGTCGTCGGTCGTTTGGGAACATCAAAGTGGAGGCTTCGTTAATGCTTCATAAATTACATTCGATTCGATTCTCTATCGTATCAACATTCACTTATTTGCCTACGATTTGGCGCTCCGTATAGGTGCGTAGCAAAGAGAGACCTTTCATTTTTGGGAGACAAGATTATGAAGACCATGACCACCATCGCTTTATCCATGTTCGCTGGTGTCGCCTCGGGCCAGACGTTCAGCGCGTCCGCTACGGGTACGCAGTCGATCCTGTCGGACGGTCCCCGCGCCGGCGGCAACACGCCGTTTTTCCACAACGCCCAGGGTTCATCCAACGGCGACTTCGCCGGCTACGCGGCTTCGGACTACAACCTGGGCGGCACCGGCTTCCAGGCGGGGTTCGACCTCGACTCGCTGCAGTTCGATGTCCAGCAGGCGAACGCGTTTTTTACGTCCTCCGGTGCTCTGAACTTCTACGTCGCGTCGGCATCGAACTCGTTCTTCGATCTCACCTACGCGGGTGACGACGTGCTCGCAAACCCGGGCGGGCTCGAGGACGTCGCGTTCGTCGGCTCAGGCTTGTTCATCGAAACCGCCACCGGCTCCCAGGATACCTTTGTGTTCGATTTCGACGGTGCGCTCGACGACTCGGACGCCGAGAACCTGATCGAGGCGGCCCTGCTCAACGGCGACTCGCTCCGCTGGGTCATCGCCGCGGCCACCCCCGGCACGTCCGCCACCTACGGCGGTCTCGATAACTTCGATGCTGACGCCCCGGTCCTCTCGGGAGCATTCAGCATCCCGGCCCCCGGTTCGGTCGCTTTGCTCGGGCTCGCCGGCATCGCTGCACGTCGTCGTCGCGGCTAATTCGCAGGTCACAGCGTTGCATGATTTTTCGGTCGTCACGGGGAACCGTGGCGGCCGTTTTCATTCTTGAGTGCGCGTGCAAAGACGACGTCACCCTATCCTCGCGTGCCGACCTGCTCGGGCCGCACTGTTCGGGCCGGTTGTGATGACTCTGATCTTGGGAGAAGCCAATGGAAACAACACTGATTATCTTGAAGCCCGACGCCGTGCAGCGGGGCCTGATGGGGCAGATCCTCTCGCGGTTCGAGGACAAGGGGCTGCAGGTCGTCGGCGCGAAGCTGATGCAGATCTCGCAAGACCTCGCGTCGACGCACTACCAGGACCACCAGGGCAAGCCGTTCTACGACGGGCTGGTCGCGTTCATGACGTCGGCGCCGGTGCTGGTGCTCGCGCTGCGTGGGAGCGGGGCGATCGCGGTAAGCCGGAAGATGATGGGCGCGACGTTCGGGTCGAACGCCGAGCCCGGGACGATCCGCGGCGACTACGGCGTGTCAAACTCGTTCAACCTGATCCACGGGTCGGACAGCCCCGAAGCGGCGGAGCGTGAGCTGGGTCTGTTCTTCGGCCAGGGCGAGGTGCTGAGCTTCGACCGGGCGATCGACGTGTGGACCTACGACATGAGCTCTGGCCAGGCCGAGTAGGTCCCCGCCCAAGCGGGCCGGACGGTCATCGAAAGAGCTGGATAAGGGTCTCGCGCGGCCGGTCTGCGCGGACGTGTTGTGTGTTCACGCGGACATCCGACGCACGGCGATCGCGTGCTCGGTCAGATGGCAGTGGGGGCTGATTGGTCGACGGATAGTCGTCAGACGGCGGTCGACTGCGTGTCGATCACAACGTCGACGTTCGGCGTGTCTTCGAGGGCCTGGATGATCTGATCGGCGACCTCACGGCGGTGCACCTGGACCGTCCGCGGGAAGTTCAACGCGATGCGGACGCGGTCGCCCTTGATCGCGGCCACGCGGATCACCCCGATGGGGTCCTTCGGGTCGCCGACGACTATCTCTTCGCCTTCGCGGCGTGTGATCACGAGCATCAGTTGGGCTCCGCCAGACTCACGGCCTGTCAGCCTACCCGATCGCGACACTCGGTGGAAGAAGAACCCGGCGAGCGGCTCAGGAAAGCCGGAAAGTTATTTGGTCTTTGGACGGTATCTGCGGGCACACGGTGGCGTGCGTGGGTGGCCGCTGAGGCTCAGGCGTCGTCGACGGCGACGACTTCGCTGACCTCGGGGACGTGTTCGCGGAGGTTGCGTTCGATGCCGAGGCTGAGCGTGAGCGAAGACGAAGGGCAGCCCACGCAGGCGCCGTGGAGGCGGATGCGGACCTGGCCCTCGTCGGTGACGGAGACGAGCTCGACGTCGCCGCCGTCGGCCTGGACCGAGGGTCGGATGAGGTTGAGGATGCGCTGAACCCGCGTGTGGAGATCGGCGTTCTTGGGTTGGGGGGTGGTTGTCGCAGGGGGTGTGGGCAAGCCGTTCCTCCGGTCCTTGTCATCATTCTACGCTGAAGCTATGCGGTTCTCTCGGTTGATTGGCGTGATCGGTGGTGTGCGGGCTTCTGTGCTGATGTTGGTGCTGGTCGTGGTGTTGGCCGGGTGCGGGGGGCGTGCGTCGGTGCCGGCCGACCCGTTGGCGACGGCGCAGGATCCTTCTCGGACATCGGGGGCGCGGCTCCGGGCGGTGGCGGCGCTGCCGGGCTCGGTCGAGGCGGGCGACCTCTCGCGCGACATGGCGACGCGCGCGTTGTACGGGCTCGCGTGGCAGCGGCGGCAGACGACGGCGCTGCGGCTCGCGGCGATCGCGTCGCTGTTCGAGTTGGCCGAGGGCCAGAGCACCGAGAGCGGGGCGGGCTCGGCGGCGCGGTCGCTCGTGCTGGAGATGCTGCCGACCGAGCGCGATCGGTCGGTGTCGGCGGACCTCTCGAAGCGTGCGGCCGAGCTGGGCTGGACCGACGCGGCCGCGGCGATCGTCCGGGCGTTCTCCGATCCCGACCAGCAGATCGAGGACCGCGAACGCGGCGAGCACGCGGCTCTGGCGGCGCTGTTCCCCGAGCGGGAGGTCGTCGAGACGGTGTTCGCGGTGTTCGCCGATCCGGACTTGTCGGGGAGCGGTTCGCCGATCTGGACGTCGGTCGGTCGGTCGGTTGGGGGCGCGGTCGCGCCCGGGCTGGAGGGGCGCGTGCGGCGGGACGCCTGGGAGCTGCTGTCGCGGCTCGACGCGTCGGGCGAGGCGCGGGTGCGGCTGCTCCAGCAGACGGTCGTCGACGGGAGCTCGGTCGAAGACGAGACGCTGCGGGCGCTCGGCGACGGGCTGACGATCGCGCGCGTGATCCCGCTGACCGGCGAGGAGCTGGAGTGGCTGACGGCGATGCGTTCGGACGGCGCGGCGGCCGAGCGGTGGTGGGGCGAGCTGCGGGGGGCGCTCAAGCGGCTCGACGCCGATCAGCGACGTGGCATGCGGCTGCGGCATCTGGAGGCCGTCCGCTGGGCGTCGGTGCACCGGACGCCGTGGCTGACGCTCGGGCGCGACGGGCTGATCGAGCGGATCACCGAGCGGCTCGGCGGGCGGGTGATGCGGCAGCGCTCGGTGTCGACGCGGGCGACGCGGACGGCCGCGTTCGCCGACCACGCCGCGGGCATGAGCTGGCCGGCGTTGCTGTCGCTGCTGGTGGTCGACGAGGCGGTGCACGACGCGCGGGTGCTCGCGGGGCTGTCCGGGCAGATCCCAGAAGACCGGGCGGACCGGTCGACGGAGTACGGCGGTCTGCTGATCGCGCTCGACGCGGACGAGGGGGATCACGCGCGGGACGTGGGGGAGTTTCGCGCGGGGTTGTACCGGCCGCGGCCGTCGGAGCGGGTGGGGGACGAGCGGTTCGTGGCGTCGCGGTTCATGATCGCCGACTCGACGCTCGCGCTCGCGCACTACCACTTCCATGCGCAGCGGGTGGACAACACGCGGTACGCCGGGCCGAGCGCGGGCGACCTGGAATACGCCGCGCGGCACGGGCGGCTTTGCCTGGTGTTTACGACGGTCGGCGAGTCGGAGATCGACGTGGATCTGTACACGCCCGAGGGCGTGGTGATCGGGCTGGGGGCCGTCGACCTGTCGGTGCCGGTCACGGAGACAGCCGCACGCAGGCGCTGAACCGGTTGACGAGTGATGTGTGTGTGGGTGTGGAGGGGGCGGGGCGGGTGTCGCGAGACGGGCGGGTAGGATGGACGATGCCGCTGAGCGAGTGGGAGAGCAGGGTCTGCCGAGAGATCGAATCGCGATCGGACGCGCTGCTTGATGACCTGCGGCGGCACGTGGGGCTCCCGACCGGGGGCTACAACGGGCCCGCGATCGAGGAGACCCGAGGGCTGCTGACCGACCGGCTCGTGGCGCTCGGGGCGACGCACGAGCGCGAGGCGGGCGACGCGAAAGAGGCGTGGCTGGGGTCGAATACCTATGTGCCCGAGACGAGCGTCTGCGGACGGCGTCGCTCGGGCGTTCGGTCGACGCTGATCACGGGTCACATGGACACGGTGCACGACCCGGCGGGCGCGTTCCGCGAGCTCTCGGTGGCGCCGGACGGCAAGACCGCGACCGGGCCGGGCTGTGTGGATATGAAGGGCGGGCTGGTGATCGCGGTCGCGGCGCTCGAAGCGCTCGAGGCGTGCGGCGTCGGGTGCTCGTGGACCTTCCTGCTCAACGCCGACGAGGAGACCGGGACGTACCACTCGGAGCGTGCGATGCGGCGCGTGAGCGCGGAGCACGACTTCGGGATCGCGCTGGAGCCGGCGCTGGCCGACGGGTCGCTCGCGGTGGAGCGGATGGGGTCGGGGCAGTTTGTGCTGGTGGCCGAGGGGCGTGCGGCGCACGTGGGGCGTGCGTTTGAGAAGGGCGTGAGCGCGGTGACGGCGCTGGCGAAGGCGATCGTGGCGGCCGGCGAGATCCCCGAGCCCTCGCGTGGGAAGATTCTGAGCATCGGCCCGGTGGAGGGCGGCGTGGCGACGAACGCCGTGCCGGACCGGGCGCGGGCGTGGGGGAACGTTCGGTTCCGCGACGAGGCGGTGATGGCCGAGCTGGTGGAGCAGGTCGAGGGGCTGGCGGCGGCCGGCGACGAGCGGCACGGCTCGGTGGGGGTGCTGCGGAGCTTCAACCGCCCGCCGAAGCCGCTGATCCCGGAGACCGAACGGCTGGCGTTGGCGGCGCGGTCGGCGGCGGAGGACCTGGGGCAGTCGCTGCCGTTCGCGTCGACGGGCGGCGTGTGCGACGGCAACATCATGCAGGACGCGGGGCTGCCGACGATCGACACGCTCGGGGTGCGCGGCGGGGGGCTGCACACGCCGGACGAGTGGATCGAGCTGGCGAGCCTGGTCGAGCGGTGCCAGCTGCTGGCGGTGCTGATCGGGCGAATCTCGGAGGGCCGGGTTTCTGACGGGCGGGTGTCTGGGGAGCAGGTTTCCGGCGACGAGGGCGGGTGACGGGCGGCGGTCCCCGGGTCGGGGACGCTTTGGATGGAGAGTGTGTGATGGGTGTGGTTGGACAGTCGTTGAAAGAGAGCCCGGCGGTGCGCGCGGCGATCGACACGCTTGTGTCGGAGGTCGGGCGGGCGTCGGCGCAGATCACGGGCGTGCGCGGGCCGGTCGACGGGGCGGGCGAGTCGTACGAGTCGCTGATGGCGCGGGCGGCGGCGGTGAAGGGTCGCGGGCTGCTGTACCCGTACCTGGCGTCGGGCGCGGGCAACGGGGCGCTGGTCGAGCTCGGCGACGGGTCGGTCAAGTGGGACATGATCGGGGGCATCGGGGTGCAGTTCTTCGGGCACGCGCACCCGGAGCTGGTCCGGGCGTCGGCCGAGGCGGCGATCGTGGACACGCCCAAGCACGGGAACCTGCAGTCGGGCTTCGAGGCGTACGCGTTCGGCGAGAAGCTGCTGGCGCTCGCGCAGCGGAAGAGCGCGCTGAAGCACTGCTTCGTGACGACGTCGGGGGCGATGGCGAACGAGTCGGCGATCAAGGTGGCGTACCAGAAGCACGCGCCGGCGTCGCGGGTGATCGCGTTCAAGCACTGCTTCATGGGGCGGTCGGTGACGATGGCGCAGATCGGCGACTCGTCGGCGGGGCGCGAGGGCATCCCGCTGACGACGCAGGTCGACTACATGCCGTTCTGGAACGACGACGCCGCGGAGAAGGTCGGCGGCGCGAAGAACTTCATCGACCACGCCTGCTGGCGGTTCCAGCAGCTGATCGACCGGTACCCGGGCATGCACGCGGTGTTCATCATGGAGCTGGTGCAGGGCGAGGGCGGGTTCAACACGGCGCCCAGGGACTACCTGGTCGCGCTGATGGACATGTGCCGGGCGAACAACATCGCGATCTGGGACGACGAGATCCAGACGTTCGGCCGGACCGGCGAGATGTTCGCGTTCGAGACGTTCGACGTGGGCGAGTACGTCGACGTGTTCTGCGTGGGCAAGATGACGCAGGCGTGCGCGACGATGTGGACCGAGGCGTACAACCCCAAGGGCGGGCTGCTGTCGGGCACGTTCACGGGCTCGACGCAGGACTTCACGACCGGGCTCAAGGTGCTGGAGATGCTCGAGTCGGGCGGGCTGTACGGGGAGTCGGGCGCGATCGCCGAGCACCGGGCGTGCTTCGACCGCGGGGTGAAGGCGCTGATCGAGAAGCACCCGTCGTGGTTCCCGCCGGCGCCGTTCGGCGGGCCCAACCCGGGGGGCATGGGCGGGATGATGCGGTTCACGCCGTTCGGCGGGGAGAAGTCGAAGGTCGCCGCGGCGTGCAAGGCGATCTACGAGGAGGGCGCGGTGCTGTTCTGGTGCGGGCACGGGCCGTACCACGTGCGGATGCTGCCGCCGCTGGGGTGCATGCGCGTCGAGGACTGGCCCAAGGTCTTCGAGGTGGTCGAGCGCGGGCTGGCGAAGGTCGCGGGGTGACGGGCGGCGTCGCGTTCGCCCGGTCGGGCGCGGCGGTCTCGGCGTGCGGGCTGTTCCGCTACGCGCTGACGCGCGTCTGGGACGACGCGCGGCCCACGCTCGGCTGGGTCATGCTCAACCCGTCGAAGGCCGACGCGACGGCGTCTGACCGGACGCTGGAGGCGTGCGTCGGGTTCTCGTCGCGCGCGGGCTTCGGGGGGCTCCGCATCGAGAACCTGTTCGCGTTTCGGGCGACGCGGCCCGGGGCGATCGCGGCGCGGCTGGAGCAGGGGCTCGACGTTGTGGGGCCGCGGAACGACGCGTCGATCCGGCGGATGGTGTCGGTCTGCGACGCGGTCGCGGTGGCGTGGGGCGCGACGCTGGCTCGGCGCGCTTCGGAGCGGCGGGAGCGGGTGCTCGGGCTGCTGCCGAGCGTGCTCGTGTGCTTGGGCACGACGAAGGACGGTCATCCGCGGCACCCGAGTCGGCTGCCGTACTCGACGCGGGTTTCACGGTACCGGTGATGTGGGTCTCCCGATGCTGCTCATCCGCTCGGGGCTGGACGAGGCGAGTTCGGCACACGGCCCGAGTGTTCGAGGAGGTATCTGAGGGAACTCATCGGCGGTCGTGACCGTGGGAAGCGTCTTGATGGGGTCGCGTTTGTTCTGCCTGCAAGCGCATCCTGGGTTCTCGTGTTTGCCGGTGGGGAAACACCGAGACGGTGTCCTTGCGGCGCACGAAGAACAGGCGTGGGCGAGTCGGGAAAAAGACCGAAAGCCCGTCCTGCGGCCGTTCGGAGCGTTCGGCTGAGTACGGCTAGCATCGGATCGCAGGGCTCGGCGTGTCCCCGAGCGACGTCAAGACGAGTGGCGCGGGATCTCGGCGTTGGCGAAAGCCCGTCTGCCGTTGGAGATGTCGCTCCGGCGGGCCGATCCAGGAGAGGTTATGTTCATCATCCGGCGAGCGAAAGTAGACGACGCGGACACGCTGCTCAAGCTGTCCAGGATGGTGCACTTTATCAACCTGCCGCCGGACCGCGAGATCATCGTTCAGAAGATCATCCACTCGCGGAACTCATTTTTGAGCGCGTGCGGGAGTAATCAGCCGCTGGAGCCCGAGCCCGAGCCGACTCTGGTGGCGGATTCGGGGACGGGCGAGCTGAAGCTGGTGGGGCTGGGGCAGGGGACGGCCGAGTCGGACCTGTTTATGTTCGTGCTGGAGGAGCTGGAAACGTCGCAGCCGGTGGGGACGAGCCAGGTGCTCGCGCGGATGGGGGGCGTGGAGAACCCGAACGTCCGGTACAAGCTCGAGAAGCGGGAGTTCTTCTCGGAGAGCCTGCAGACGGGCACGACGCACATGGTGGCGAGGTTCGACCTGGACCGTTCGGGCCCGAGCGAGATCGGCGGGCTGATCATCCAGCCGAGCTTCCGGGGGCACCCGAAGAAGCTGGGGCGCTCGCTGGCGCTCATCCGGTTCCACTTCATTGGGCTGCACCGGGCGCTGTTCAGTGATCGGATCCTGGCTGAGATGATGGCGCCGATCACGGCCGAGGGCGACAATCTGCTGTGGGACTACCTCGGGCGTCGGTTCGTGCCGCTGAGCTACGACGAGGCGGACCGGTTCTGCCAGTACTCGCGTGAGTTCATCCACGCGCTGCTTCCCAAGGACGACATTTACCTCAGCCTGCTGCCGCCGGCGGCGCGGGCGCTGGTGGGTCAGGTGGGTCCCGAGACGATCCCGGCGAGGAAGATGCTCGAGCGGCTGGGGTTCGAGTACCACGGGTACGTGGACCCGTTCGACGGCGGGCCGCACCTGGAGGCGCGGACGGACGAGCTGTCGGTGGTGCGGGACACGAAGTGGAAGCGGATGGGCGAGCCGGCGGCTCGGTCGGCGTGCTCGGGTCGGGCGCTGGTGAGCCTGTCGCAGAACGACGGCGACTTCTTCGCGTGCGAGGAGTCGTACTGCCTGGACGCGCGGGGGCGTGTGTGCCTGCCGCGCCAGTCGATGGAGGCGATCTACGCCGAGCCGGGCGACCGGATCGGGTTCACGCCGCTGGTGCCCGCGGGCCAGCGGACGGCGGGCACCAGCGCGCGGGGTGGGAAGGCATCGGGGTCGAACAAGACGGGTCGGAAGACGGCGACGAAGCCGGCCGCTCGGAAGAAGCGGGCGGCCGCGACGACATCGGCGGCCCGCAAGACAAAGAAGAAGCCGGCGCGGAGGGCGTGATGGGATTCGATCTGATCGGCGGCGGGCAGCGGGAGCTTTCCGGCGAAGAGCTGGTGAGCGTGAGCCCGGCGACGCCGGGCGAGCGGCTGTGGTCGGGCACGCCCGTGGTCTCGCACGTCGGCGACGCGGTGCTGGCGGCGCGGGAGGCGCTGGGCGTGTGGGCGCGGGCACCGATCGAGCGGCGGGCCGCGGTGCTGCAGCGTTTCGCGGCGATCGCGGCGGACCGGGCCGACGAGACGGGCCGGCTGATCTCGCGGGAGACCGGCAAGGCGCTCTGGGACGCGTCGGGCGAGGGCAAGGCGCTGGCGGCGAAGGTGGCGATCACGCTCGACGACGGGCCGGGCTCGGGGCGGTCGCGGGTCGCCGGCGGCGAGGTGGGGGTGAGCGAGACGCGGGTTGGGCGGTGCTCGTACCGGCCGCACGGGGTGATGGCGGTGGTGGGGCCGTTTAACTTCCCGGCTCACCTGCCGAACGGTCACATCGTGCCGGCGCTGCTCATGGGCAACACGGTGGTGTTCAAGCCGAGCGAGAAGACGCCGGCGGTGGGGGAGGCGCTTGCCCGGATGTACCGGGAGGCGCTGGAGGCCGAGGGGTTCCCGGCCGGCGTGGTGAACCTCGTTCAGGGCGGGCGGGAGACGTCGGTCGCGCTGACGACGCACGCCGGCGTCGACGGGATCCTGTTCACGGGGTCGTGGCCGGTGGGGCGGAAGATCCTCGAGAACAACCTGGACCGGCCGGGGCGGATCGTGGCGCTCGAGATGGGCGGGAACAACCCGGCGGTGGTGATGGACGACGCGGACCTGCGCCAGGCGGCGATCGAGGTTGTGCGCGGGGCGTTTGTCACGACCGGGCAGCGCTGCACCTGCACGCGGCGGGTGATCGTGCACGAGGCGGTCGCGGAGCGGTTCGTCGGGGCGCTCGCGAAGATGACCGAGTCGATCGTGGTCGGCGGGCCCGAGGCGGAGGGGGTGTTCTTCGGGCCGCCCGTGACGCGCGACGCGCGCGACGCGGTGGTGTCGTTTCAGGAGCGGCTCGCGGGCGACGGCGGCGAGGTGCTCGTGCCGTGCCGGACGGACGTGGCGGGGGTCGATCCGGACGCGGCGTACGTGACGCCCGGGCTGGTGCGCGTGGACCGGTTTACGAGCTCCGACGGCGGCGATGCCGGCTGCGATGTCGAGGTGTTCGGGCCGCTGCTGCGGGTGTCGGTCGTGGGCTCGTTCGACGAGGCGATGGCGCAGGCGAACGCGACGCGGTACGGGCTCGCGGCCTCGGTGTTTACCGGGCGAGCGGCTTCGATCGAGCGGTTCCTGGTGGAGGCGCGGGCGGGGTGCGTGAACGTGAACTGCGCGACGGCGGGGGCGAGCGGGAAGTTGCCCTTCGGCGGGCTGGGGGCGAGCGGGAACCACCGGCCGGCGGGCAGCGCGAGCCTGGAGTACTGCGCGTACCCGGTGGCGTCGCTGATCGAGTCGGGCGACGCGGCGGGGCTGAGTCAGGGGATGGGGTTCGACGAGGGCTGGCTCGGGTAAGCGGGGAACGGGGTGCCGGTGCCGCTCGGGTTGGTCGGGGCGGGTTGGTCGGGGCTAGCCGTGCGCAGGAGCCGGTGTTTGCGGAGCAGGGCGTACTGGGAGCCCTGAAATGCTACCAAGAGCGGGAAGCCGATGAAGATCGCACCGATGCACAGCGCGAAGTACGACACTACCGCGACCAGGCCGAGGAGAAGCTGCGCGGCGAAGATCGCGAACACCAGTCGTCGCGTCAGTGACCAGCTTCGTTTGACGGCGGCGATGAGCGTTTGGGGTCGTCGTTGCACGGCCGGGACCTGCTCGCTGGGTACCTGCTCGACGTACGCCTGCTCGCGGATCCCGGGATTGCCCGGGGCTTGACTCGGCGTTGAGCCGTCGTTCTCGCGGCCGTCGTCGGGTGCTGGCGGGTCGAGCGATCGATCGGCGAGCAGTGGCAGCGTGTTGAGCAGACGGATGTAGAGGTACGCGAAGGCCAGCGAGAGCACGAGTGACATGCCCGCGAAGGCGACGAGCGCCGGTGTGATCTGCATCGTGCCGTTTGGCCCGATGGTCGCAAACGGGTTGAACACAAGCGAGATCAAGTAAGAAGGTAGATTCGCAGCGCCAACGGCGAGGCCCGCGAGGACGAGCTTGCCGTAGCAGCGGCCGAACCCGCTGAACAGGCGTCCGAACGGAGGTTGGCGGCCGTCGGCGGTGTCGGCCACGTACACGGCCACCCCGGCCGAGAGCGGGATGATGAGGAACACGGCAAACAGGATCTGTACGAGCTGCTGGCCGACAGCAAGCGGGCGTAGTGCGGACCACATGGCGGTCGGATTCGCCGGGCTTGGTGTGGTGGGGGGCGAGACGCCGAGGGCGAAGGCCACGATGAGGCCGGCGAGCGAGATGATGAGCGTGATCGCGATGACGATGCCGAACACGGTGTAGGTGGCACCCATGACGTTGCCGTAGTTTCGGAAGAGGGTGCGCCAGGCCGCGAGGAAGAAGCCGCCGACGCTCAGGCTGCACCCGTCGATCGCGGGTGGGCGTGGCGGTCGGCCGCGTTGTCCGGGGTACTCAAGCGGGGGCCGGGCGCTTCGCGGGTCGGTTGGTCGGCCGGGAGGAGGGCCGGGGAGGGGAATATCGCTCGGTTCGCCCTGGTCTGACATTACGACAAGTTACAGGCTTGGCTGGCGGGCGGCAAGTGTCGCTGCTGGCTTCGGGCCGAGGCTCGGGAGCACGACGGCGATGAGCAGTCCGGGGAGCATCCAGCCGGGCTCTCGGAGGAGGAAGCCGACGGTGAGGAGTGGGGCGGCGGCGAGCGCGGGGACGAGCCAGCGGGTGAGGATGTTGGGTCGGTTTGGGGTGCTGTTGAGGGCGCTGCTGGGGGTTCGGCGGGCGAGTTGCCAGACGTAGGCGGGGAAGAAGAGGCCGTAGGCGCCGAGGATAAGGCGGTAGAGGATCTCTTGGGGGGCGAGGCCGGCGAAGTAGCCCGGGATGACGCGGGCGAGGGACCAGAGGGCGACGCCGGCGAGGAGTGAGCCGATGGTGAGAGCGGTCCAGCGTGACCGGCAGAAGGAGCGCGGCCGCCCCTCGCGGGCGTGGAGGGCGAGGGTGAGGCCGGCCTGCATGCCGAGGTGGATGGGCAGGGCGGTGGCGAGGGGGGCGGGGAGTGTCGGGGCGTCGCCGAAGAGGGCGGCGCCAAGCGGCGCGGCGTAGACCGCGGTAAACAGGATCATGATGAGGAAGAGCCCGAGGAAGCCGAGCGTGAAGGCGCCGGCGCGGTCGGTCCAGTTGAGCGTGACGGCGGCGCGGTGGAAGGTGGCGTCGAGGTAGGGGCAGAGGGCGAAGCCGAAGGCCGAGACGGGCAGGAGCAGCCAGGCGTTGAGCGGGCGGTCGGCGGCGGGGATGGTGGCGACGGCGGGCTCGAAGCCGGTGAGGGCGCTGGTCACGAGGACGCCGAGCGAGACGGTCCAGACGGCGAAGGCGAGGGCGGGGACGCGCTCGGTCGGGAGGACGGCGGCGACGGCGGCGGTGATGGCGGCGGCGAGGAGCGCGGGCGTCCAGGCGCTGGCCGCGGTCTGGTGGAGGGCGTCGAGGGCCCAGGGCATGGCGGCGCCGTGGAAGAGGATGGTGACCAGGCTGAACGCGGCGACGGCGGGCGCGTGGGCTTTGGTGAAGCGGCGGCTGTCGGCGCGGGTGCGGATGACCCAGCCCATGGCGGCGGCGCCGAGGCAGTTGGGGACCGCGAAGATCCAGAAGCCGAGCCAGCCGTGGTCGCGCATGAGCAGGACCGGCAGGATCATGCCGATGCACCAGGTCCAGCTGGTCGCGAGATAGGCGGCCCAGAAGACGACGCGGACGGGTTTCACGTCAGGCGTGGACCTGTTCGGAGGGCGCGGGCGTGCTCGACGAGGGACCGGCGGCCTGGCCCGCGCCCGGACCGGCACCGGGCGCGGTGCTCGGTTCGGGTCGCTCGGCGGGCTTTTTGAGCCGTTCGGAGTTGGACATGAGCCGCATGCGTCCGCGTTCGCGGAGATGGTCCTTCGGTGTGACGTGGAAGACGGCGGTGACGCGCCCGACGCGTTTTTCTTTCTCGGTGGGGCCGGGCTTGATGCGTTCGGCGGTGAGCGCCTGCACGACGTTCATCTTGATGGTGATGTTGAACTCTTTGCCGGTGGCGATGAAGTCGTCGATGTCGTCGTTCGTGGCGATCTTGTAGATGGCGGGCCCGAAGCAGGGGCGGAGGAACTTGTAGTCGAGCTTCTTGCAGACGACGGTGTAGTCGCCGCCAACGCGTTGGAAGACGTAGGAGCCGCCGGCGATCTCGGAGTTGCCGAGCAGGGCGGCGCCGGCCATGGCGTTGTACCAGTTGCGGTTGAAGCGGCGGAAGGGCAGGACCGCCTGGAAGGTGCTGTCGTCGGTCTGCTTCATCGTGATGCCCGAGCGGAAGGCGTAGGGCAGCCAGATCATGCTCAGGAGCTTGTTCCAGAAGCTGTTGCGCGTCGAAAGACGGCTGATGAAGGCTTCGAAGCGTTCTAAAAGCGTGCGGGGCTTGGGCCCGGCTTCGGCGGCGGCTTGGCTGTCGCGTACGGCGTCGGCCATGGAGCGATGGTAGGGGCGGGCGCGGGTCGGGCGTGCTGGATCGGGCTTGGGTCGGGCTCGGGTCAGGCTTGAGAGGGCAGGAGCGTGAACCAGCCCTTCCCATCGGGCTCGACGGTGACGAGGGGTGTCTCGGGGTCGTGGTCGAGGACGAGGAGCCAGTTGTTGGCCGCGGCCTCGGCGAGGAGCCAGCCCTTGCTGACCATGCTGGTGTATGGCTCGACGTCGTAGGCGAGGCTGTACGCCTGCCCGGCGTGCCAGTGGGTGGGCAGGACGTCGGAGGTGAAGACGACGGTTCGGCCCGCGGTGTCTTCGAAGAGGACGCACTGCTGGCCCCAGGTGTGCCCGGGGGTGAGGAAGACGCGGACGCCCGGGAGCACCTCGGTCGCGCGGTTCTGGAGGAGGGCTTTGGGGCGCTCGTCGCGGAGCGGGGCGTGGTCGGCGGGGAAGGGGATGGGCGAGTCGATGAGGCGGAGGCGTTCGCGGCCGTCGGCGTTGAGCGGCTTCTCAAGCGGGAGGAGGTGGTCGGGGAAGTAGGTGCGGGTCATGACCGAGGTGTTGTTGAGGGCGTCGGTCCACTCGCGGCGCTGAGCGATGACCTGGGCGTTGGGGAAGGTGAGCTTGACCGCGTCGGCGTCGCCCGACGACTGGTGCGGGGCGGTCGCGGTCCAGTCGGGGTCTTCGCCCGCGCGGAGTCGACGGGTGAGCCCGCCGGCGTGGTCGAAGTGCAGGTGGGTGACGACGACGGCCGCGACTTCTTCGGGGTCGACGCCGGCGTCGGTCACGGCGGACTCGGCGGTGCGGCTGGAGAGGCCGAACACGCGGGTCATCTTTTCGTCGAGCTTGTTGCCCGAGCCGGTCTCGATGAGGATGGTGCGGCCGCCGCCTCGGAGCAGCAGGGCGTTGTGGCGGAGGGCGACGCGGTTCTTGTCGTCGGTCTCGACCGATCGCGACCAGACGACCTTGGGGATGAGCCCGAACATGCCGCCGGCGTCGAGCAGGAGCGGCCCGGCGTCGAGGAGCTGCCAGTCGTAGCGGACGGGCTGGGGCGCGGGCCGTTGCATGGGCGATGGTAGCGGTAGGCTGCGGGTGTGCGGACACCGATCGAGATCGCGAGGCTGGAGGAGGCGCGGCTCGCCGCGGGCGTGCGGGACATCGTGCCCGAGGCGGTCGCGTGGGCGGGCGGGTCGATGTGCTACGCCGGGCCCGGCTCGTGGGCGAACGCGGTGTACGGCGCGGGCATGAACGGGCCGGTGTCGACGGCGGACTTCGACGAGCTCGACGCGTTCTACCGCGAGCGGGCCGCCGGGGAAAAGACAGCGGTGAAGGTCGAGCTGTGCCCCTACGCCGACGAGACCCTGCTGCGAGGGCTCATCGCGCGGGGGTTCGGGCTCAGCGAGATGGCGTCGGTCATGGCGATGGAGCTCTCGGGTGCGGACGGCGCGGCGGGCGGTGCCCGAGACCTTGGGCGCGGCGTCGGGCACGGCGTCGGGCGGGCGGTCGATCCCCCTGTTGAGGTGCGGCGTCTGGAGCGAGGCGATGAGGCCGGGCTCCGGGCGTACGCGACGCTCGCGCACGACGCGTTCGAGGGCGGCGGCGAGATCCCCGAGGCCGAGTGGGGCATCCGCCAACGCATGCTCGCCCACGGGCGGACCGTCATGCTCACGGCTTGGTCGGGCGGCACGCTCGTGGGCGTCGCGGCGATGGAGGTTGCGGGCGAGGTCGCGGCGATGTTCGGCGGGACGGTGCTCGAGCCCTTCCGGCGGCGGGGGATCCATCGGCTGTTGATCGAGGAGCGCGTGCGGATCGCCCGCGAGGCCGGGGCGTCGGTCGCGGTGATCGAGTCGGACCCCGGCGGGGCGACGGAGCGGAACGCCGAGCGCGTGGGGTTCCGGGTGGTGTACTCGAAGGCGGCGGTGTCGCGTGTCTTCGAAAACGACGGGAACTAAAGCGGCGGGCCCGAAACGGCGCGCTAGCTCCGCGCGGGCTCAAGCAGGGCTTCGGGCGATTCGAGGAGCTTGACGATCTCGGCGAGTGCGAGCGCGGCGGTGGCTCCGTCGACCACGCGGTGGTCGCAGGCGAGGCTGAGGGGCAGGAGCAGGCCGGCGCGGAACCAGCCGTTCTTGGCGACCATGCCCTCGCGGGCGCGGCCGGCGGCGAGGATGCCGACCTCGGGCGCGTTGATCACGGGCGTCGCGAAGCGGCCGGCGTGGGAGCCGACGTTGCTGAGGGTGAAGGTGGAGCCGGTGAGCTCGTCGCGCGGGATCGAGCGGTCGCGGGCGGCCGCGGCGAGGCGGGCGACCTCGCGGGAGATCTGGAGCACGCCGAGCGCGTCGGCGTCGCGGATCACCGGGACCATCAGCCCGCTGTCGGTGTCGGCGGCGATGCCGAGGTGGACCGGGCGGTGCTGGACGATCTCGTCCTTCTCGGCGTCGACCCAGGCGTTGAGCGGGCGGAACGCGTCGCGGGAGAGCACGCGGCAGATGGCGCTGGCGACGAACGGCAGCGGGCTGAGCTTCTCGCCCGACGCGGCGCCGAGACGCTTGCGCAGACTGGTGAGGTCGGTGATGTCGGCCTCGTCCATGACGGTGAAGTGGACGGCCGAGTCGACCGACGCGCGGAGGCGCTCGGCGATCTTGCGGCGGACACCCCGGAAGGGGATGCGGGAGACGGCCTCGCCCGGCGGGATCGGGGCGGGCCTGGGCGTCGGCGGCGTCGACCGGGCGGACGCGGTGGTCGGGACGGCGGGGCCGGTTGCGGTCGAGGCGGGTGTGGTCGAGGTGGGTGTGGTCGAGGTGGGTGTGGTCGAAGTAGATGTGGCGGTTGAGCCGCCGGCGATCGCGGCCTGGACGTCCTTGGCGGTGACGCGGCCGCCGATGCCGGTGCCGGCGACGGCGTTGATGTCGACGCCGGCGTCGCGTGCGAGGCGGCGGACCGCGGGCGTGGCGAGGGCCTTGCCGTCGGTCGCGTTCATCGCCATGTCGGGCACGGCGCCGACGACGGTGCCGGCGTCTTCGCGGTCTTCTTGGGGCGGTGCGGGTTTTGCGTCGGCCGAGCCGTTGGAGGCTTGGCTGGTGCCCTTCGCCTCGGGCTTCGAGCCCGCCGGCTTCGAGGCTGACGCCTTGGGCCCCGGGCCGGGTTGCTTCTTCCCGGCCGAGCCGGTCTCGCCCTCGTAGGTGACG
The DNA here is from genome assembly GCA_039815285.1 of Planctomycetota bacterium. Taxonomy (GTDB): domain Bacteria; phylum Planctomycetota; class Phycisphaerae; order Phycisphaerales; family UBA1924; genus JBCBZP01. The sequence goes on along the minus strand of JBCBZP010000020.1, from coordinate 27,267 downwards.
AAGGGCTCGCCGACGGGCATCATGTCGCCGGGCTCACCGTGGAGGGTCTTGATGACGCCGGCGCGGGGCGAGGGGATCTCGGCGAGGGCTTTGTCGGTCTCGACCTCGGCGAGGTTCTGGTTCTCTTCGACGGTGTCGCCCGGCTTGACGAGCCACTCCTTGAGCTCGGCCTCTTGGAGGCCCTCGCCGATGTCGGGCAGGAGGAAGACGTTGGGGTCGGATGAGACTTTGCCGGCCATGGTCGGGTTCCTGTTCTCGTCGTGCGTGGGGCTGTTGCTTAGTAGGCGACGCAGGCTTTGATCGCGCCCTTGATGCGGTTGGCGTCGGGCAGGTACTGCTGCTCGAGCTTGTAGTAGGGCATGATGGTGTCGAAGCCGGTGACGCGCTGGACGGGGGCTTCGAGGTGGAGGAAGCAGTGCTCCTGGATGAGTGAGCTGATCTCGGCGCCCAGGCCCGCGGTTTTGGGCGCTTCGTGGACGATGACGCAGCGGCCGGTCTTCTGGACGCTCTCGGCGACGGTATCGATGTCGATGGGGTAGACGGTGCGGAGGTCGATGAGCTCGACGTCAACATCTTCGGGGAGGCTGTCCATCGCTTTGAGGCAGTCGAAGACGCATGCGCCCCAGGTGACGACGGTGATCGCGCCGGGGCCGCGGTCGCACTCGTTGACGACCTTGGCGGTGCCGATCTCGACGGCGTACTCGTCCTCGGGGACGTCTTCGGTGAAGCTGCGGTAGACGCGCTTGGGCTCGAAGAAGATGACGGGGTCGGGGTCGCGGATGGCGGCGATCAGCAGGCCCTTGGCGTCATAGGGGGTGGAGGGGATGACGACCTTGATGCCGGGCGAGTGGGCGTAGATCGCTTCGGGAGAGTCGGAGTGGAGCTCGGGGGCGTGGATGCCGCCGCCCCAGGGGACGCGGACGGTCAGGGGGATGGGGATGGAGCCTCGGGTGCGTGTGCGGAATCGTGCGGCGTGGTTGACGATCTGGTCGTAGGCGGGACCGAGGAAGCCCTCGAACTGGATCTCGGGGACGGGGCGCATGCCGCCCATGGCGAGCCCGATGGAAGAGCCGATGATGCCGGACTCGGCGAGGGGGGTGTCGACGACGCGGTCTTCGCCGAAGCGTTCTTGAAGCCCGTCGGTGACGCGGAAGACGCCGCCGTTGCGGCCGACGTCTTCGCCGAGGACGACGACGCGCGGGTCGGCCTCCATCTCCTGGGTGAGGCCGAGCGTGATGGCTTGGACGAGGTTGAGCTTGGGCATGGGTGGTCTCTTGTTCGCTGTTAGCCGATGAACGCGGCGCCGATGGCGGCCTGCGCCGCGGGGTTGGCCGCTTGCGACTCGGTGGAGGCGGGGGGGAGGTCGGTCGCGCCGATCATCGCGACGTTGAGGCTCATCGCGACGTCGTCGATGGGCTGCCGGATCTTGATGATGCCGGTTGCGACGCCGCTGCCGGCGACGCAGTGGACCTCGGTGTAGCCCTTCTTCGGGTTCTCGCGGACCACGCGGACGTACGCGGGGTTGACCCAGTAGACCTCGTCCTTGATGTCGAAGAGCTTGACGAGCATCAGACGTGCTCCGCTGGTCGGGCGCCGTGGGGCAGCCCGGCCTGATCGGGGTGCTGCCCGAGCGAGTGGGTCTGCATGGTGTCGCGTTGCCTGGCGAGCTCGGGCGGGAGCTCGGCGAACATCTGATCGAAGAACTCGGCGGTCGCGGGCTGGTCGATGCCCTCGGCGGTCTTGACGACCTCGGCGACGATCTTCTTGGCGCGGTCCTGGAGGGTTTCCTGCTGCTTGTCGTCCCAGGCGCCGCGGTGCTCGAGGTAGAGCCGTGTGCGGATGAGCGGGTCCTTGCTGCGCCAGGCTTCGACCTCGTCGGCGTCGCGGTAGCGGCGGGCATCGTCGGCGGTGGTGTGGTCGCCGAGGCGGTAGGTGACGGCTTCGATGAAGCTCGGGCCGCCGCCGCGGCGGGCGCGGTCGGCGGCGTCCTTGGTGGCTTTGTAGACCGCGAAGAGGTCGTTGCCGTCGACCTGGACGGTGGGCATGCCGTAGGCGATCGCCTTCTGGGCGACGGTTTCGGAGGCCATCTGGATCTCTCGCGGCACGGAGATGGCCCACTGGTTGTTCTGGCAGAAGAAGACGATGGGGCAGGCGAGAACGCTGGCGAAGTTCATCGCCTCGTGGAAGTCGCCCTCGGAGGTGGCACCGTCGCCGAAGTAGGTGGCGACGACGGCGTCGGACCTCTGGAGCTTCTTCGCCCACCCGATGCCGGTCGCGTGGAGCATGTGGGTGCCGATGGGGATGGAGATGGGGGTGATGTTGACGCCGTCGGGGATCTGGTTGCCGCGCTCGTCGCCCATCCAGTGGAGGAGGACGTAGTGCATGGGCAGCCCGTGCATGAACATCGCGGCGTTCTCGCGGTAGCAGGGGATGATCCAGTCCTTGCCGACCTGGAGCGCGGCGGCGGAGCCGACGGCCGCGGCCTCCTGACCCTTGTTCTGCGGGTAGGTGCCCATGCGCCCGGAGCGTTGCAGCTTGAAGGCGATCTCGTCGAGCTCTCGGACGATCACCATCTGCTCGTAGAGCTCGGCGACGCGCTCGTTGGTCAGCAGCCCTTCGCCGAGCTCGGCGTCGAAGTTGCCGTCCTCGTCGAGGATCTGCAGGTGCTCGATCGAGGCGGTGTAGGCGGTCTTGATGGGCATGGCTGCTCCGGGCGGTGCGGGGGGCCTGAGCGTGGTCAGGCGGTGTGCAGTCTATTGCTGGGCGTGGACGGGTTGGTCTTGGGTTAGACCGCCACGTGCTTGTCGCCCGGGAACTTCTTGACGACCTCGTCGCGCGGCGTTCGGCCCTGACCCTGGGCGTCGGTCTGGGACTTCTCGGGGATGATGAAGTCGCTCGCGGGCTGGGTGTCGCTGAACGCGATGGCGGCTTCGGCGGCCTTGAACATCGTCGAGTCGGTGTTCTGGTAGCCGGCGCGGATGCTCTTGGCGATCTCATCGCGCGCGACGTCGAAGAAGTGCATCGCGGCGGCGCGGTCGCGGGCGATCTCGGGCCCGCCGTTGTCGCCGTGGACGCGGACCTGGCGGTCGAGCTTGCTGAGGGTGCAGGCCCACGCGTGGATCATGATCGCCTGGTCGGCGAGGCGGGCCTGCACGGCCTGGCGGCTGACGATCTCGGCGTCGTGGATCTTCGACATCTGCTTGAACTGGAAGGTCAGCTCGCTGATGGCGCGGCCGAGCAGCTCGGCCTCGCCGCGGAGGCTCGCGTGGACCGTCTCGAGGCTCGGCGCCGCCCGGCGGATGCCGAGGAACACCTCGAGCCCGAGGGGGATCGCCTGCTTCAGGAACGCGGGCTTGTAGAAGTTCTTGGGGGCGCTCTCGCGGATGCCGAGCATCCACTCGCCGAGCTGTCGGCCGCCGTAGGCGAAGATGAACGACTGCATGACCTCGTTGGCGCCTTCAACGATCAGGTTGATGCGGCTGTCGCGGAAAATGCGCTCGACCTCGTTGGAGGTGATATAGCTCTCGCCGCCCATGATCTGCATGGCGTCGTTGACCACGCGCCAGCCCATCTCGGAGCTGAAGACCTTGCAGATCGCGGTCTCGACCATGATGTCGGAGTCTTTGCGGTCGAGCATGCCGGTGGTCATGTAGAGCACGGCGTCCATCGCGTAGGTGAGGGCCGCCATGTTGGCGAGCTTGGTCTTGACCAGCTCGAAGTCACTGAGGGGGCGGTTGAACTGGTGGCGGGTGCGGGCCCACTTGACGCCCTGGTCCATGGCGCGTCGGGCGCCGCCGAGCATGCCGGCGGAGAGGGTGCAGCGGCCGTAGTTCAGACACGTCAGCGCGACGTTGAGCCCCTTGCCCTCTTTGTGGAGCAGGTTTTCCTTGGGCACGCGGACGTTGGTGAGCTTGATGCGTGCCTGCCAGGTGCCTCGGATGCCGCACTTGGAGCGGTTCTTCTGGAAGATGTCGACGCCGTCCATGTCGGGCGTGCAGATGAGGGCGGTGACCTTGTCCTTGCCGTCGGCCATCTTCTGCTTGCACATGACGGTGAAGAGCCCGGAGAGGGCGCCGGAGGTGGACCACTTTTTCTCGCCGTTGAGGATGTAGTGGGTGCCGTCGGGCGAGAGCTCGCAGCGGGTTTCTTGGCCGCCCGCGTCGCAGCCGACGTTGGGCTCGCTGAGGCAGAAGGCGCTGAGGTCGCCGGTGGCCATCTTGGGCAGGAAGCGCTGCTTCTGCTCGTCGCTGCCGAAGAGCATGAGCGCCTTGCAGCCGATCGACTGGTGGGCGGAGACGACGACGGCGGTGGAGCCGCAGTATCGGCCGATCATCTCGAGGACGCGGTTGTAGCCGGTGATCCCGAAGCCCATGCCGCCGTACTCGGTGGGGATGGTGCACCCGAGGGCGCCCATCTGGAACAGGCGGTCGATGACCCAGCGCGGGATCTCCTGGTCCTGGTCGATCTGGATCGAGGGGTGCTCGTTCTTGAGGTAGTCCTCGAGCTCGGCGAGGAGCTGGTCGCAGCGGGCCTGCTCCTCGGCGGGCGACTCCGGGTAGGGCAGGAGCAGGTCTTCGCGGAGGCGGCCCCAGAACAGGTTCTTGACGAACCCGAGCTCGTCGGGCTCCGGGCCGAGCAGGCTCTCGGCCTCTTCGATCATCTTGCGGTCCTGCTCGGACACGCCCTTCATCGCCTTGAGGTCTGCCATGGGTCTTCTCCGGGTGGGTCGGTCTCAGCCGGTGCTCGTCGGGTGCTTCGGGGTCTGAGGCTGCTTCTGTGGTTCGGTCGGGTTCTTAGTCTTCTTCGGCCGGTCGAGGAAGCCGGCGATCGCGGCGCGGCCGGTGGGGCGGCTTCGCAGCTCGACGAGCCGGGCCCGCTCGGTGTCGAGCGCGTCGGGCCAGCCGCGGGCGAGCCCGGCGTCGATCGCTTCAAAGACCGCCTGCGCGGGCTCGTCGTCGGGCTCGAACTCCATGCGAACCTGGTCGAGCGCCTGCATCACGGCGCCGCCTTGGGTGCCGACCCAGCGTGCCGGTCGGTCGTGCCGGTCCGTCCACGACTGGGACGCGAGCCACGCCGCCGCGGTTCGGCGGAGGGACGCCGCGTCGTCGGCAACGGCGTCGAACAGGCGGGCGTCGACCGCTTCGGGGTACGTCCAGGCGGTGCCGGTCGCGGTGCGGCGGATGGCGTCGGCGGGGGCGGTGCGGGCGGGCAGCAGGTTGGTGCCGCCCCAGCCGGGGCAGATGCGGAGCCCGGCCTCGGGCAGGCCGACGGGGTAGGGCTTGCCGGGCCGGCCGTCGCGGTCGGGCGGGGGGGCTCCGATGAGGCCGTCGCAGTGGAGGGCGAGCTCGAGCCCGCCGCCGAGGGTCGCGCCGTTGATGGCGGCCGCGGTCGGGAAGGGCATCGAGAGGAGCTTGGCGAAGACCGACGCGCCGTGCTCGAGGTAGGCGTGCAGGTCGCTGTCGCTGAGGCCACCCTCGTCCTCGGCGCGGATAGACGTGAGGTCGGCGCCGGCGACGAACGACCGTGTGCTGGCCGAGGCGAGGATGAGCCCCGTCGCGTCGCGCGGCACGGCGTCGAGCGTGACCGCGAGCCGGGCGATCAGGTCGCGGTCGAGCACCACAACCGGCCGGCCGGGCTGGTCGAGCACCACCGTCACAACGCCGGGTGGGCCTGACGTGTGCTCGCAGAGAATCTCAAACGGCTCAGCCGTGACCACGGCGGACGACTCCTTGGAACTCAGCAAAACAACTGGGATCTTGAAACAGTCTCAGCGGCCTCCCCTGATTGTATACAGCAGGCAGATGAAGTCGAGCGGCGTTTTCATCGGTCTTGCACGCGTTGGCGGAGCCGTTGCTGAGCGTCGGGGGTGAGCAGGACACTGGCCGAGAGCTCGGCCCCTCGGGCGGCGATGTCGGCGTCGAGGGAGCCGTCGAGGTCGTTCAGGAGCTGTTTGGTAGCGGCGAGGGCGGCGTCGGATCCGGTGGCGATGCGGTCGGCGATGCGTCGGGTCTCGTGCGGCAGGTCGTCACGCCTGGGGACGAGGTGATCCACGATGCCGAGGGCGTGGGCGTCTTGGCCGGTCATGATGCCGCCGGAGAGGAGGACCCTGCGGGCTCGGCCGTGGCCGATTTTTCGGACCAGCCACGGCGCGACGACGGCGGGGCAGAGTCCGAGGTCGACTTCTGGGTAGCCGAGCTTGGCGTCGGCATGGGTGACGGCGAGGTCGCACGCGGCGGCGAGGCCGCAGCCGCCGCCGATCGCGGCGCCGTTGACCGAGGCGATGGTCACCCCGGGCAGCTCACGGAGGCGGATGAGCAGGCGTCCGAGCTCGGAGAGCAGGCGTTTGGGGGTGTCTGGGGTGGTCTCGCCCTCGACGATGACCTGCTTGAGGTCCATGCCGGCGCAGAAGGCCCGGCCCTCGCCCGTGACGACGATCGCGTGGGGCTGGCGGTCGAGACCCGCGAGATCATCGATTCGTGCGTGCAGCGCGTCGAGCAGTTCGGTTGAGAGCGCGTTGCGTTGCTCGGTGCGGCGGAGGGTGAGCGTGGCGACCGGGCCGTTGATGTCGAGCGTGGCGGGATCGGGCATCTCGCACCGTACGCGGTGTCACGCGTTGAAGTACTTGGCTCCGGGGTGGTGGACGACGATGGCGCTCGTCGACTGCTCGGGGTCGATCTGCCAGTTCTCGGTGAGCTCGCAGCCGATGCGGGTGGGGTCGATGAGCTTCCAGAGCTTGTCCTGGTCGGACATGTCGGGGCAGGCGGGGTAGCCGAAGGAGTAGCGGCTGCCGCGGTACTTCTGCTGGAAGAGCTCTGGGATCCTCGGCGAGTCGTCGGCGGCGATGCCGAGCTCCTGCCGCATGCGTTTGTGCCAGAGCTCGGCGAGGCCCTCCGCGGACTCGACGCCCATGCCGTGGAGGTAGAGGTATTCCTGGTACTCGTCGGCGTCGAAGAGCTCTTTGCAGGCTTCGCTGACGCGCTTGCCGACGGTGACGCACGAGAGCCCGAGCACGTCTTTGCCGCCGAGGTCGCGGCACTCGTCGGCGTCCTTGAAGAAGTCGCTGATGCAGAGCCGGCGCTTGGTGGTTTGGCGGGGAAAGGTAAAGCGTTCGATCTCGCGTTCGTGGTCGTCGGGGTCGAAGACGACGAGGTCGTTGCCGTCTGAGCAGACGGGGTAGTAGCCGTAGGCGACCTTGGGGTGGAGGATGTTGTCTTCGAGGCAGCGTGCTTTGAGGCGTTCGAAGATGGGGACGGCGCGTTCCTGGATCTCTGCCTCGAACTCGTCCTTGGCCTTGGTGCCGCGCTTGAACTGCCACTGCACGCGGAAGAGGGCGATGGGGTTGATGTGGGCGAAGACGGGCTCGAGCGGGAGCCCCTCGATGACGCGGCTGCCGAAGAACGGGGCTTCGGGGACGGCGAGGTCGCGGGCGACGCCCGATCGGACGGCTTCGGCGACGGTCGCGGCGCCTGATCCGCCGGGGACTTTGGAGGCTTCGAACTCGTCCTGGCGGCGGCCCTTGTCGGCGTTGGTCGCCGCGACCTTCTGCTGCGCGTCGGTGCGCTTGCTCTGGCGTTCGTCGATCTCGGTCTGGAGCTGGTCGAGGCCGCCCGTGGTGAGCAGGTCCATGATGCGGAGGCCGTCGAAGGCGTCCTTGCCGTAGAGGAGCGGCCCTTCGTACTGGGAGCGGAGGTAGCCCTCGGCGTAGGAGCGGGCGAGGGCGGCGCCGCCGAGGATCATGGGCGGGGTGGTGCCGCGCTCGTTCATGACGTTGATGTTGTCTTCCATGACGTTGACGCTCTTGACGAGCAGCCCGCTGAGCCCGATGGCGTCGGGCTTGTGCTGGTCGAAGGCGGCGAGGATCTGGTCGACGGTCTGCTTGATGCCGATGTTGTGGACCGTGTAGCCGTTGTTGGTGAGGATGATGTCGACGAGGTTCTTGCCGATGTCGTGGACGTCGCCCTTGACGGTCGCGAGGACGATGGTGCCCTTGGTCGAGCCCTCGAGCCGCTCCATGTGGGGCTCGAGGTGGGCGACCGCCTTCTTCATGACCTCGGCCGACTGGAGCACGAAGGGCAGCTGCATCTGCCCGGAGCCGAAGAGCTCGCCGACGGTCTTCATGCCGTCGAGCAGGTGGTTGTTGACGATGTCGAGCGGGGGGTACTTGGTGAGGGCCTCGTCGAGGCAGCTCGTGAGCCCTTCCTTCTCGCCGTCGATGATGTGGACACGGAGGCGTTCTTCGAGCGTGAGCTCCTTGAGGTCCTGCTTGGTCGACGCGACGTCGTCGACGTCCTTGAAGAGCTCGATGAGGTTGGAGAGCGGGTCGTAGTTCTCGTCGCCGTCCTTGCCGCGTCGGTCGTAGATGAGGTCGAGGGCGGCGAGCTTGTGCTCGGAGGGGATCTTGTTGAGCGGAAGGATCTTGCTGGCGTGGACGATGGCGCTGGTCATGCCGGCGTCGACGAGCTCGTGGAGCAGGACGGAGTTGAGCACGACGCGGGCGGCGGGCTTGAGCCCGAAGGAGACGTTGGACAGGCCGCAGGTGACCTGCACGTCCGGGTAGGTCTCGGCGATGCGGCGGGTGCCCTCGACCAGCTCGAGCGCGGAGCGGCGGTCGGAGTCCATGCCCGTGGAGATGGGCAGGACGAGGGGGTCGATGAAGATGTCTTCGGTGGCGAGCCCGTGGACGGTGTTGGCGCGCTCGATCGCGCGCCGGGTGATCTCGAGCTTGCGGTCGGCGGTGCGGGCCATGGCGGCCTCGGGGTCCTCGTCGATGGTGCCGACGACCAGCGCGGCGTTGTAGGTCTTGGCGAGGCGGCAGACCGCGTCGAACTTCTCGTCGCCGTCCTCGAAGTTGGCGGAGTTGATCACGCAGCGGCCGCCGGCGTGGGCGAGCCCGGCCTCGATGGTCTTGACCTGCGTGGAGTCGATCATCAGCGGCGCGTCGACCTGGCGGACCAGGCGGCTGACGACCTCGCGCATGTCTTGGGCGTTGTCGCGGCCGGCGTAGTCGACGTTGATATCGAGCACGTGCGAGCCGTCTTTGACCTGCTCGCGGGCGAGCGAGACGATCGAGTCCCAGTCCTCTTCCTCGAGCAGGCGCTTGAAGCGGCGCGAGCCCGAGGCGTTGCAGCGCTCGCCGACGATCAGGAACGAGTTCTGCTGGCGGTGGGGGACGGGCGCGTAGAGGCTCGTCGAGCTGGCGAGGACGGTCCTGCGGGCGGCGCCGCTGCGGCGGGCGGGGGGCTGGCCCTCGACGGCTTCAGAGAGCAGGCGGATGTGCTCGGTGGTGGTGCCGCAGCAGCCGCCGACGACGGTCAGCCCGTCGCGCTCGACGAACCGGAGCAGCTCTTCGACGAACGGGCTCGGCCCGAGCGGGTACTCGGTCCGCCCGTCGACGAGCGCGGGCAGCCCGGCGTTGGGCACGCAGGCGACCTCGCCCCGCCAGTGGTCGCCGAGGTAGCGGACGTACTCGGACATCTCGTTGGGCCCGGTCGCGCAGTTGAGCCCGAGGCTCGCGATCGGGTAGCGGCGGAGCGCGTGGACCGCGGCTTCGATCGACGAGCCGACCAGCATCGTGCCGGTCTGCTCGATCGTGAGGTTGACCATGATGGGCAGGTCGTCGGGGGTGCGGCCGGCTTCGTCGATCGCCGAGAGCGCGGCGTTGACCGCGCACTTGACCTGCAGCAGGTCCTGGCAGGTCTCGATCAGGATCGCGTCGGACCCGCCGGCGATCAGGCCCGACATCGCGAGCTTGTAGGACTCGAACATTCCGCGCCAGTCGATCTGGCCGAGCGTGATCAGCTTGGTTCCCGGGCCCATCGAGCCCAGGACGTACCGCGGCTTGTCGGAGGTCGTGTGCTTGTCGGCGGCGGCGCGGGCGATCTCCGCAGCCATCTTATTGAGCTCGAAGGTCTCGTCCTGCAGGTCGAATTCGCTGAGGACGTGGTGCGGGCCGCCGAAGGAGTTGGTCTCGACGGCGTCGGCGCCCGCTTCGAAGTAGCTCTCGTGGATCTCGCCCACGACGTCGGGGCGGGACTTGCTCAGGACGTCGGTGCAGTTCTCGCAGCCGCAGTAGTCGCCGTGGACGGTGAGGTCGTAGTTCTGGGTGCCGGTGCCCATGCCGCCGTCGAGCACGAGGATCTTGAGCCGAAGGGTGTCGAGAAGCAGAGGGGTGGTCATGGAGGGGCGAGTCCTTCGCGTCGTCCGGTCTGGTTTGGTCCCGGTTGTGTTCGGGTTCGACCGCGGTCGGCTTCATCCGTATTTGCGGATAGATGGATGATAGGCTGGGTCGATGTTTGAACGGGCCATGAAAAAACCCGCCGTGCGGCGGGCGTGATCGCTCGGAGTGGGGCGTTGCTTTGCGGCCGACCTCGGCGTGTGGCTAAGGGGCTCAAGCGCGGGACTTGCGGCCCTTCTTGGCCCCCGCAGCGTCCTTGCCGAAGTAGTTGCCGGCGAACTTTTTCTGGAAGCGTTCCACGCGGCCCGTCGCGTCGACGAACGCCTGCTTGCCGGTGAAGAAGGGGTGCGAGCCCGACCAGACATCGACGTGGAGCTGGGGGACGGTCGCTCCGACCTCCATGACGACCTCGCCGTTGTAGTAGACCTTGCAGGCCTGGTAGGTCGGGTGGATGTCCTTCTTCATCGCATCGCTCCTCGCCCCGGCTCTCATCGGCCGCGGTCGGTGGGGCCAGGATGGTAGGCCCCACCCGTCGAGGATCAAACCCGGGGGCGTGTGGATGATTGGTCGCGGGAAGTTTGTTCTCGGACCTTCTCGAGCCGGCGATGAGCCACGGCGACCTGAGCGTCGGCGAGTTCTGGCTCAAGTTTGCCCGAGGGCAACACGCAGGAGGCGAGCGTGCGGGTGTGGCGCATGCCCTTGGTATGGTTCATGAGTGTGCGGGGTGGGGGCATGGATTGGTTCCGTTCGATTTCACCCTCGGGGGCGGGGGGACCAGATGTTGAGGAATTCCTGGGTTTCCTTGCGGATCTCGTTGACGCGGCCTCGGGTGACATCGGCACGCTCCTTGGCATACCGGTCGAGTGTTTCGTGCGTGTCGGTCTGGATTTGCCGCACGGCAGGAACGATGTCGCGGTAGTACGCCTCGATCTGATCCTTGAGCCATCTGTTTGCTTCGGCGAGCAGGTCGTGGGTTTCCTTGGTGATGCGGTCGACTTCGCTGATCACATTGGCTTCGTAGTCCTTGCGGTGCTGGTCGAGCATCGCGTGAGTATCGGACTGGATCTGGTCGCAGGCCTTCTGGTACGGGGCGGCATCGGTCAAGCTCATCGGGCACCTCATTTAATAAGTTAGAGGTGTCATCGGCGCAGGAATTGCCGAGATCCGGAAGATCTGAGGCTCAAGAGCTTCCCGCGATTGGCTCTGGGCGGAGGAGCCCCGGCATTGGGGGGCGGATCGGACCGGTTCGCGTTCTTTACCGGATGATCTTGCGTCGCATCTGGACGTAATCCCAAAGGACAAACTGCGAGAGGTCGTCGCCTCCTGTGAAGAACACGCGGCCTCCGGTCTGCTCGGCGAGGCGGTGGGCGAAGCCGATGTCTTCTTCGGTCTGGGACCATGAGGGGAGGAGGAAGATGTTGATGGTGATGCCCTCTCGTTTGCAGAGCATGGCTTCGCGCATGGTGGCTTGTTCGGTGAGGGGGTCTGGGGGGTAGAGGAGGTAGAGATGCTCGCCCTCGAAGTGGGCGGTGGGGAGGCCGTCGGTGATGAGGAAGACCTGCTTGTTGGGCGTGTCTTGGGGGGCGAGCATCTGGCGGGCGAGCTGGAGCCCGTGCTGGATGTTGGTGAAGTGGGGGTGGACCATGCCTTCGGTGATGTTGGGGTCGGACATGTCGACGCGGAGGCGGACGACGGGGTCGCGGATGGTGACCGGCTTGGGCATGAGGTCCGGGATCTCGGAGGGGCGGCGGAGCTTGGCGAACGAGAAGATCTCGCTGAAGGCGAGGAAGTCGCCCGGGTACTCGCGGCGGATGAGCCCGTCGAAGGCGAGGGCCATGCGTTTGACGGAGATGTACTGCCCGCCCCAGCGGGTGGAGCCGGACATGTCGCCCAGGACGACGGTGGCGCACTTGGGGTTGTTCTGGGTTCGGTGGATCTCGAGGTCGTCGGGCTTGAACGCGAGCGGGCTGATGGGGCCGGTCTGGAGCCCGAGGCGCGCGACGGCGTTGACGACGGTCTGCGGGATGTCGAGGTGGGCGGGCGAGTCGCCGAACTCGTAGGGCTTGGTCTTGGGGCTCTCGACGGCGCCGTCGCCGATGACCGGGCCCTCGTGGCGGCCCGAGCGCGAGGCTTCAAGCTCTGAGAAGATCTCGCGGAGCAGCTTGCCCTGGAAGGTCCGCAGGGCCTGCGGCGTCATGCGGAGCGAGCCGTCCTCGTCCTCTTCGATACCCTGGCGTTCCATCTCCTGGCGGAGGTAGTCCTGCACGGCCTTGCCGACCTCGTTGAGCTCGTCGATCGAGGCGTCGTCGACGAACTCCTTGAGCGCGTCCTGGTCGATGATCGCGATCTGCGCGTTCTTCTCGGCCTCGTCGAGCTGCTCGAGCAGCTTGTCGATCGTTTCGAGGAGGCGCTTGATCTCGATCGCCTCGGGCACGGTCATGGGCTCGTTGCCCGTGAAGTCGTACGCGTTCTCGAGCTCGTCGACCTGGTACTTGTCGCCGAGGCGGTCGGTGACGCGCATCAGCGCGGCGGCGAAGTCGCGGTTCTGGTCGTCCTCGCGGGCGTCGGCGAGGTACCAGAGCCGCTCGAGGGCGGGGATGTTCTCGTCGCGGACGGCCGAGTGGTAGTCGTACTGGAGCTTCTTGGGCGGGCGGGTGCCTCGGGCGGCGTCCTCGTAGGCCTGCTTGGCCTCGGCTCGGGCGGCGCCGGTCTCGTAGGTCTCGAGGATCTTGCGCTTGCGCTCTTCGAGCATGGCGCGGAGAGCGTCGATCGACGGGCCGAGGCCGGCGATCTGGGAGGGGTCGATCTCGATGGCGTTGGCGAGGTCCTCGGCGGAGAGCCGGCGGCTGCCGCCGAACATCATCATCTGCTCGAACGCGGCCGACGCGAGGTCGGGCGGTGGCGTGGTCGGTGAGGGGAACTCGCCGGGGTCGTAGCGCTGGTAGGAGTGGACGCGGCCGCCGGGTGGCTTGGTCATCGCTTGGGTCCTTCGTCTTCCGCGTGGGACAGGTTCTTGCGGGAAGGCCCCGCGCGGGAAGCGTGCCGGGGGAGCCGGTCGGGGTGGGTGCTTTGGGCGGCGGGTCGGCGCACGAGGGCTACAGCTCGTAGGTCACGGTGCCGAACCGCTCGCCGCGTGAGACGCGGTCGGTGGCCCAAAGCCCGGCGAGGACGAACTCGACGCAGCTCGCGCGGACGGCGGGCTGCTCGGAGGGGTTGATCTCGAAGGCTTTTTCCCAGGCGGGCGGGACGCGTTTGAGGATCTGCTCGTAGTGGTCGCTCGGGAGGGTATCGCCGACTTCGATCTTGACGCCCTTGGAGAAGACGTCGGCGATGGTCTCGAGGCCGTGGTCGGTGACGTATTCCTCGAAGACGTCGGCGATCGCCTTTGCGAGGATCGCCTGGAGGACCTGCCGCTCGGTCATCTGGTGGGAGCCCATCATGTCGAGCTCGAGCTTGCCCTGGGCCGACGCCTCGAAGTGGGCGAGGTCGGAGATGCGGGGGACGGCGGGCGCCTCGGCGTCGCCGAGCTGGATGCCGCGGCGGCGGGCGTTGGCGATCATGGTCTTGTAGTTGGCGATGCTGAAGCGGGCCGAGACGCCCGAGGCGTGGTCGACGTACTGGCTCTTGCGGGCGACGATCGAGAGCTGCTCGCAGACCTCGAGCATGAACCGGGGGACGGCGACGGGGTAGGGCCCGCCGAGGTCGACGCCGGCCTCGCGCTGCATGATCTCGATGCCCAGGTCGCGCTCGCGTGGGTAGTGGGTCTGGACGACCGAGCCGATGCGGTCTTTGAGCTGCGGGATGACCTTGCCCGAGCGGTTGTAGGTGGCGGGGTTGGCCGAGAAGAGGACGAGGGTGTCGATGTCGAAGCTGACGGGGTAGCCGCGGATCTGGACGTCGCGTTCTTCGAGGATGTTGAAGAGCCCGACCTGGACGAGGTCGTCGAGGTCGGGGAGCTCGTTCATGGCGAAGATGCCGCGGTGCATGCGGGGGACCATGCCGAAGTGGAGGGCGCCCTCGGCGGACATGCTCTCGCCCTGGAGGAGCTTGGCGGGGTCGATCTCGCCGATGATGTCGGCGAACTTGGTGCCCGGGGCGAGGCGCTCGGCGTAGCGGTTCGAACGGTGCCACCAGGCGATGGGCACCTCCTCGGCGGGCAGCTCGGCGAGGGCTCTCTTGCCCTGCTCGGTGATCGGGCTCGTTGGGTCTTCGTGGACGGGGCAGCTTGGCAGGTCGAGGTAGGGGGTCCACTCGTCGAGGAAGCGGACGAGCATGCGCATCATCTTGGACTTGCCCTGGCCTTTTTCGCCGAGGAAGAGCATGTCGTGGTGGGCGAGGATGGCGTTGATGATTTCGGGGATGACGGTATCGTCGTAGCCGACGATGCCGGGGAAGAGGTCGTCGCCGGCCGAGAGGGCGCGGGTGAGGTTGTCGGCGAGCTCTTGCTTGATGGGGCGGGGCGTCCAGGCGCGTTCGCCCGTCGCGGCTCGGAGCTCGGCCAAGGTGTGGATCGCGGGCGGGGCGGGCAGCGGGTCGTGGGTCATTCGGGGGGGCTCGCGGTAGGGCGTTGCTTCGCGGGGGGGGGGGTTGGCAGGGGGTGGGCCAGGTTTGGGATTGAAGCGCGTGGGCCGTCCTGCGGGACAGCTTCGGGTGTGGATTCGGCGGCCGGCGTCGATTGGAGGCGGCCATCCCTTCGCCGGGCCGTGCTTGGGACCGCGGCGTGTCACGTGGCCTGGTGCGGCGAGGCGTCGTTGGTGGATGCGTGTGGGCCGTCGCTAGATGCCGTAGTCGGGGGAGGCGGTTTGCAGGTCGCCTGCGGCCGCGCTTTCGTGGAGTTCGGTCTTGAACGAGATGAGGAGCTTGTAGTAGAGGACGAGCGCGATCAGCGGTCCGAGGCCGACGAGGAGTATCCCGACCGTAAAGAGGACCGGGCCGAGCCAGAGCAGGCGGCTGGCGCGGGCGTCGAGTTCCGCGTTCGGGATCCGTCGGGCGAGGCGTTGCAGATACAACATTTGGGCGAAGAACGCGACGATCGAGGTCAGGCCGGCGGCTCCGCCGACCACGAACAGCGGGATGAACGCCTGAGCGCTCACGGCGCTCTGGGCACCGGGCGGGGGCGGCGACGCGGGGATGGTCGGGGTGAAGAAGACGAGGGCGACGACGCCGGCGATGCCGAGCAGCACGTCGAGCACGGTTGTGACCCGGACGGCGAGGCGGGCGTTGCCGCCTTGGAGCTGCGGCGGGAGCGACGGGTCGGGCTGGGTGAGCTTCCACCACCCGCCGGTGATGAGGGTGATGCCGACGAGACCGCAGCCGCCCGCCACGATCTCAAGGAGCTGGCCGTTTCCGATCACGTTGTACTTCACGAGGTTCTTCGCGAGGCCGTTGAGGATGCCCTCCATGAAGCTGATCGCGATGCCGTATTGAACGAAGCCGGCGCCGGACGCCAGGGCGCGGGCGAAAGCGGGGGGCATGAGCACGACGCGGGTTGGGAGCCCAGAGCCGAACTGTGTGCCGAACTGGCTGCCGGCTTGGCTGCCGGCTTGGCTGCCGGCTTGGTTGTCGGGCTGGTCTTCGGCTGGGAACCCGCTCTGCTGATTGAACACCGCTGCATCCTCCCTGGGGTCTCGCGTGCAGTGACGAGGATACCGAAGGCGGGCCCGCGCTGCCAGGGGTCGACTATTCTGGCGTTGTGAGCGAGGTTGTCTCGAGTGGGTTGGGCGTTCTGCGTGGTTGGATGACCGGGCGTGGGATGACGCCGTTTCCTTTTCAGGAGTCCGCGTGGTCGTCGTTTTTGGGTGGCGGGTCGGGCGTGATCAACGTGCCGACGGGCGCGGGGAAGACGTACGCGAGTTATTTAGGGCCGCTGGCGGAGCTGATGGACGCGGGCGAGGCGGGGCTTGGCGGGCTGCGGGTGCTGTACGTCACGCCGCTGCGGGCGATGAGCCGGGACGTGGAGCTGGCGCTGAAGGCTCCGGTGGAGGATCTCGGGCTTTCGCTTCGGGTGGAGAGCCGGACGGGCGACACGTCGTCGTCGCTGCGTCAGCGTCAGCGGCGGAAGCCGCCCGAGGTGCTGATCACGACGCCCGAGAGCATGACGCTGCTGATGACCTACGACGACGCGCCGCAGCGGTTCGCGGGGGTGCGGGCGGTGATTGTCGACGAGTGGCACGAGCTGATGGCGTCGAAGCGCGGGACGCAGGTCGAGCTCGCGCTCGCGCGGATCCGGCGGTTCTCGGCCGGTCGGGCGCGGACGTGGGCGCTCTCGGCGACGATCGCGAACCTGGAGGAGGCGGCGCGGGCGGCGGTCGGCGAGGGCGGCGAGCCCCTTTTGGTCGGCGGTGAGATGGAGCGGCCCATCTCGGTCCGCGGCGTGCTGCCCGAGTGGGGGCACGACCCGGACAACGGCGTCGAGTGCCGTCTTCCCTGGGCGGGGCACCTCGGGCGGCACATGCTGCCGGCCGTGCTGGCGACGCTCGACCCCGGCGTGTCGACGCTGGTGTTCTGCAACACGCGGTCGCAGGCCGAGCTGTGGTACCAGTCGATCCTGCAGGCGCGGCCCGAGTGGGCGGGCATCATGGGGCTGCACCACGGGTCGATCGACATGGGCGACCGCGGGGCGGTCGAGTCGGGTCTGAAGTCGGGCGAGGCGCGGCTGGTGGTGTGCACGAGCTCGCTGGATCTGGGCGTCGACTTCGGGCCGGTCGAGCGGGTGCTGCAGCTCGGGTCGCCCAAGGGGATCGCTCGGCTGATCCAGCGGGCGGGCCGGGCGGGGCACCGGCCCGGGGCTTCGTGCGAGATCCTGTGCGTGCCGACGCACGCTTTGGAGCTGATCGAGATCGCGGCGGCGCGGGAGGCGGTCGACCGGCGCGAGGTCGAGGGGCGGGCGCCGTTCAGCAAGCCGCTGGACGTGCTGGCGCAGCACCTGGTGACCTGTGCGATGGGGGGCGGGTTCCGGGCCGACGAGCTGTTCGAGGAGGTGCGGACCGCGTACTCGTACCGCGGGCTCGAGCGGGTCGAGTTCGACTGGGCGCTCGACCTTGTTGAGCGCGGCGGCGAGACGCTGCGGGCCTACCCGAACTACCGCAAGGTCGTCCGCGGGGCGGACGGGGAGTACGGCGTGGTCGAGAAGACCATCGCGACGCAGCACCGGCTGAACGTCGGCACGATCACGGGCTCGGAGACCGTCGAGATCCGGTACAAGAACGGGCGCGGGCTCGGGCACATCGAGGAGTCGTTCGTCGGGAAGCTGCGGCGGGGCGAGGCGTTTGTCTTCGCGGGCAAGACGCTGCGGTTCGAGCGGATCCGGGACATGACGGCGGTCGTGACGCCGGCGTCTGGGGTGACGAACTACACGCCGCACTGGGCGGGCACGAGGCTGCCGATCTCCGACTCGCTGAGCGTGGCGGTGCGGCGGACGCTCGAGCGCGTCCGCGACGGGCGGGTCGACGCGGAGCGCGAGCCCGAGCTGGTCGCGGCGCAGGAGTTCGTGGGCACGCAGGCGGCGATGTCGGCGGTGCCCGACGCCGACGGGCTGCTCGTCGAGACGGCCGAGACCCGGGAGGGCTTCCACCTGTTCGTGTACCCCTTCGACGGGCGGCTCGTGCACGAGGCGATCGCGGCGATCCTCGCGCTGCGGCTCGGGCGGGCATCGCCCGCGACGTTCCAGATCGCGGTCAACGACTACGGCTTCGAGCTCTTGAGCCCGGACCCCTACCCGTACGCGGAGTGCGTGACGCCCGACCTGTTCACGACCGAGCGGCTGCTCGACGACATCGTCGAGAGCGTGAACGTGGGGCAGCTCGCCAAGCGGCAGTTCCGCGAGGTGGCGCGGGTCTCGGGGCTGGTGATGCAGAGCTACCCGGGCGCGCGCACGCGCGGCAAGCAGGTGCAGGCGAACAGCTCGCTGATCTTCGACGTGTTCGAGCAGTTCGACCCGGAGAACATGCTGCTCGGGCAGGCCCGGCGCGAGGTGATGGAGAAGCAGTTCGAGCGGACGCGGCTGAGCCGATCGCTGGAGCGGCTGGGCTCGTGCGAGTGGTCGTGGCGGGACGTGTCGGCGCCGACGCCGCTGGGGCTGCCGCTGGTGATCGAGCGGGTGGGCGCGACGATGAGCACCGAGAGCGTGCTCGACCGCATCGAGCGGATGCGGGCGGCTTGGACGGCGTCGGAGAACCCCGCGGGCGGAGGCGTTGCGCGAGGGGGGGTGTCGTGACCGGGCCGGCGCCGTCGATCGAGGTCGAGCTCTCGGGCGAGCGGGTGCGGCTACTGGCCGACCGGGCGGCGTACTGGCCCGCGAGGGAGACGCTGATCGTTTCTGACGTGCACCTGGGAAAGGACCAGACGCTGCGGGCAGCGGGGGCGCCGATGGTCGAGGGCTGCCTCGAACATGATCTTCGGCGGCTGTCGGCGCTCGTCGAGCAGACGGCGTGCTCGCGGCTTCTGGTCACGGGCGATCTCGTGCACGCGACGGCGGGGCTGGGCGGCGGGCTGCTCGAGCGGGTCGCCGAGTGGCGGCGGTCGCTCGGGGTCGAGGTTTGGCTCGTCCGCGGGAACCACGACCGGGCGGTCGGCCGGTTCGGACGGCTCTGGGAGCTGGAGGTGGTCGAGCCGCCGTTGGTCGAGGGGCCGCTGGCGTTCGTGCATGAGCCGGCGGAGGTCGACGGGGCCCACGCGATCGGCGGGCACGTGCACCCGGTGGTTCTGTTGAAGCCCCGGTCGCGCGGCAGGCGGTTCGCGGGCGGCGGCGGGGCGCCGATTCGGATGCACTGTTTCCGCGTGGGTGAGCGTGTGACGGTGCTGCCCGCGTTCGGGTCGTTTATCTCGGGGGCGGTGGGGGAGCCGAGGCTCGGGGAGCGGGTGTTCGGCTGCGTGGAGGGGTGCGTGGTCGAGGTGCCGTTGGGGTGACGCGCGTCGGGGGTGGGTCGAGCGCGGAAGCGAGGGGGCGGCTTTGAGATGACGTGGCGAGCGGGCTCCATCCAGGATGATGCGGGCGCGTGGCACAGGCCGAAGCAGTGGACGCCGCGGCGGAAACAGAACGGGCGGCTTGACGATCTTGAGATCGACGTGGTCGCGTTCTCGCCGCGTGCCTTTGTCTGGTGCGTCGTTGGTCTCGCGGCGGGGATCGGGCTGTTCGCTTTGTTTCGCACGCTGGTGCCGATCAACGGCTGGTTAGTGGTTGTGTTCCCGGTCGGGGTGACGTGGGCGGTGTTGACCTCGGCGAAGCTCGTGTTCGCGGGGGACATCCGGCGCGACTCGATGACGTTCATCCTCAGACGCGGGCATTGCGCTTCGTGCTTCTACCCGCTCGACGCCGACCCGGACAGCGACGGGCTTTGCCGGTGTCCTGAGTGCGGCGCGCGGTGGCGGGTTGGCGGCGTCGAGCCTCGGGACGGGTGACCGCTTGAACGCCACGCCCGATCGGACCCGAGCGGCGCGGAGCCCGGTTTCTGAGACCCGTTCGCCCGGGGTGCTCGGTGTTGGGCTTGTGCCGGTGTTCGGTGGGCGGTCGGAACACGGCGTCCACCTATAGTCGTCGCGTTCACCGGCCGCGGGGGGCGGCGCGGTGGTCGATCGAGAACGACGGGACCCCGGAGACGACGATGTTCAAGCGCACGCACCACTGCAGCCAGCTCCGCCCGAACCACGTCGGGCAGACCGTCACGCTGGCGGGCTGGGTGAACTCCTACCGCGACCACGGCACGGGGCTGATCTTCATCGACATCCGCGACCGCGAGGGGCTGACGCAGCTGGTGTTCGACACCGAGGACGCGTCGCAGGAGCTGCTCGACGCGGCGGACAAGCTTCGGAACGAGGACGTGATCGCGGCGACGGGGCTGGTGCGGACGCGCGACGGCGGGCCCAACCCCAAGCTGGCGACGGGCGAGGTGGAGGTGGTGGTGCAGGGGGTCGAGGTGCTGAGCAAGGCGCAGTCGCCGGCGTTCCTGCCCTCGGTCTCCGACGCGGACCTTCCGAAGGAAGAGACGCGTCTGCGGTACCGGTACCTCGACCTGCGGCGCCCGCGGATGCAGGAGATCCTCCGGACGCGGCACCGGGTGTCGAAGACGGTGCGCGACTACTTCGACGAGCACGGGTTCCTGGAGATCGAGACGCCGTACCTGACGAAGTCGACGCCGGAGGGGGCGCGTGACTTCGTGGTGCCGAGCCGGAACCAGCCGGGCGAGTGGTACGCGCTGCCGCAGTCGCCGCAGATCTTCAAGCAGCTGCTGATGGTGGCCGGCTGCGAGCGGTACCTGCAGATCCCGCGGTGCTTCCGCGACGAGGACCCGCGGGCCGACCGGCAGGCGGAGTTCACGCAGATCGACTGCGAGATGAGCTTCGTCGACCGGGAGGACGTGATCGAGATCATGGAGGGGATGGTCCGGCGTGTGTGGAAGACGGTGCTTGATTGCGACGTGCCGCCGCTAGAGCGGATCACGTACCGCGAGGCGATGGACCGCTACGGCATCGACCGCCCGGACCGGCGGTTCGGGCTGGAGTTGGTCGACGTTTCGGACCTGGCGGCGAAGACGGATTTTCGCGTGTTCTCCGATGCTCTTGGGAAGCGTCGGGGCGTGGTCAAGGCGATCCGCGTGCCCAAGGGAGCCGAGCGGCTGACGCGGAAGCTGACCGACGGGTACACGGAGTTCGTGCGTCAGTTCGGCGCGGGCGGCGTGCCCACGACCAAGTACACCGGGGATGCGTTCGAGGCCGGCATCGGCAAGTTCATCGAGTCGATCCGCGGGGAGCTGGTCGAGCGGATGGGTCTCGAGCCGGGCGACCAGCTCCTGTTCGGGGCCGACACGTACGCGACCTGCACCAAGGCGCTCGGCGAGCTGCGGCTGAAGGTCGCCAAGGACCTCGACCTGATCGATACGGGCGCGTGGGACTTCCTGTGGGTGGTCGACTTCCCGATGTTCGAGCACGACGCCGAGACCGACCGCTACTACGCGCTGCACCACCCGTTCACGGCTCCGAACCCGGACCAGGCCGAGGCGTTCCTCGCGGTGGAGAAGGGCGACGTCGACGCGGTCGAGGGCATCGTCTCGGCGGGCTACGACATCATCTGTAACGGCTCAGAGATCGGCGGCGGTTCGATCCGTATCCACGGTCAGGACGTGCAGGCGAAGGTCTTCGAGCTGCTGGGCATGACGGCACAGGACGCGCGGGACAAGTTTGGGTTCCTGCTCGACGCGCTCGCGTCGGGCGCGCCGCCGCACGGCGGGGTCGCGTTCGGGCTCGACCGGCTGGTGATGCACCTGACCGGCACCGACAACATCCGCGACGTCATCCCGTTCCCGAAGACGCAGATCGGCGCGGATCTCATGTGCGAGGCGCCGTCGTCGATCGCACAAGAGCAGATGGACGAGCTGCACGTGGCGAGCACGTACGACCCGGACGCGTGAGGTGTACGTCGTGCTTTGCAGGCGTGCTCTGCGGCGTTTCGCAGACGACCTTTGGAATAGTGGATCCGGATCGTGCCTGTGTGTTTGGGCTGCGATTGTGACAAAGCACCAACGGTGAATCTGCCAGCAATTTTTCCTTCAAACGTTCGTCAAGATTGCGATCACATTCTGAGCTTTTGGCTGCCTCACGCATCATCGTGCGGGGCGGCTCCGTAACCGTGTGTGCTCATGGGGTTTTCGCATGGCGACGGCCGGCACCGTGTGCTGCTGGCTACGCAGACAAGGAGTTTAGAAATGCGATTTGTTTTAGCTACTGCCGTCATAACGGCGGCCGGTGCGGTTTCTGCTCAGCAGGTTGATATCACCGGGGGTCAGACAAGCGTGCTGCTCGACACCGCGCTGCTATCGGCGGCGGCGGGGCTCGACCTGTCCAGCGTGTCTGACGATGTGATCGCTCCTGGCGAGATCGAGGGCTCGGTCGCCTTCGGCATCAATGCTCGTGACGGTTCTTTGCCGACGACCTTTGAGTACGACGCTTCAGACTTCCTGGGCTCGTTCAGCGGAACGATCGAGCACGCTGGGTCGGTGTTCTTCAACGATGACTCGGTCGAAGTCGGCGACTTCACGATCGGCTTCGACGCCGGACGCGTCGGCGGCGATCGCTCGGGCTTCTTTGTCGAGTCCACCACCGGTGTCGCGGCGATTCTCTTTGATGTCGGGGCGCCATCGTTGCTCGATGCTCAGGCGAGCGGCCTGATTATTGAAGCCGATCTTCTGGTCTCGGCCGAGTTTGCGGGCTTCCTCGGGGACACGGCGCTGACGGGTGCCGACGTCGGAGACGCCCGCGTGAACGCCGTCCCGGCGCCGGGCGCGGCGGCGTCGTTGCTCGCGGCGGCAGGGTTCGGCGTGCGACGCCGCCGCTGATCGACCGCGGCTTTCTCAATGTGCAACGTCGCGTTCGGCCAAGCCCTCGGGCAGGCCGGACGCGGCGTTTTTTCTGCGCCGCCGGGCGATACCCTGCGGCATGCCAAGCATCTTTCAAATCGACGCGTTCACGGGGCGGCTGTTCGGCGGCAACCCGGCCGCGGTGGTGCCGCTCGAGGAGTGGATCGACGACGACACGCTCCAGGCGATCGCCGCGGAGAACAACGTCTCCGAGACGGCGTTCCTCGTGGCATCGGACGAGGAGGGCGTCGACTACCACCTGCGTTGGTTCACGCCGGTGGCGGAGGTCGATCTGTGCGGTCACGCGACGCTCGCGGCGGGGCACGCGCTGTTCCGCCACCTCGGGTTCGAAGGGCGGCTCGCGCGGTTCCAGACACGTTCGGGCGTGCTGAGTGTTGAGGACGATCTGGGGCTGTACACGCTCGATTTCCCGGCGCTGCCGCGCGAGCCGAGGGAGGTCACGGGGGCGCTGGTCGAGGCGCTCGGTCGGCGCCCGGCCGAGGTGTTCACGGGTATGGATCTGATGTGCGTCTTCGAGAACAAGCGCGACGTGCACGAGTGCGAGCCGAACCTTTCCGTGCTCGCGGCGCTCGGGGGGGTGCGGGCGGTGATCGTCACGGCGCCCGCGACGTCGCACGACTTCGTGTCGCGCGTGTTTGCGCCCGCGGTGGGCATCGGCGAGGACCCGGTGACGGGCTCGGCGCACTGCATGATGACGCCGTACTGGTCGGAGCAGTTTGGGAAGCGGCGGCTCACTGCCCATCAGGTGTCGAAGCGGGGCGGGGAGATCGAGTGCGAGCTCGTGGAACGCGAGGACGGCGAGCGGCGCGTGCGGCTCGCGGGGCACGCCGTGACATACCTCGAGGGTGAGATCCGCTTGCCGTCGCACGAGGGCTGAACGGTGGTCGTTTACGGGGCGACCCAGACCCCTTGCGACGGACCGGCTGGGTCGAGTGTCCAGGCGGCGCGCGAGTGGCCGTCGTGGGCGAGGTGGAGGACGTCGAGGCGTTCGACGCGGGTAAGGAAGACGGCAAAGTTGTCTCGGCCCGCCTCGCTTTCTTCCTGCGTCGGGTCGCGGTCGCGGAGGTGGTCGGGCAGGTTGGGGTGGGCTTCGGCGACTTCGCTGCCCGGGACGTGGGGCGCGAGGTAGCAGCGGCGGCTGGCGAGTCGGCTGGCGTTCCATCGCTCTTCGAAGACCGGGCCCTCGGTGAGCACTTCGGCGGCGGCGGCGGCGCGGACTTGGAGCCTGCTCTTTCGGTCGTAGAAGCACCACTCGACGCCGCCGGGTGATTGGCCGATCTTGCCGGAGCGGCGGTCGGTGTGACAGAGGATGAGCCCTTGTTCGCGGTCGACCTTGCGGAGGACGACGGTGCGGGCGCGGGGCTTGCCGTCTTGGACGGTCGCGAGGACGGGCTGGTGGAAGCCGTGCTTGCGGTCTTTGACGCCGCGGACGAGGTGGGTCCAGGCGAGGTCGAGGAACTCTGCGAGGTCGGTGATCATCGCTCGGCTCCACTGGGAGGTGCTTGGCGCTCGACGCGGATGGTCGAGCCGTTGTCTTGGTCGCGGCGGCCCTCGATGCAGTCGACGATGACGCGGGCGACGTCGGCGGGAGCGAGGGCGTCGTGTTCTGGGATGATGTCGGTGGAGAACAGGCCGCGGAGCATGGCGGTCTCGACGGCGCCGGGGGCGACGCTGAAGGCGCGGATGCCGAACTCGGCGCCCTCGTTGGCGGCGGACCGCGCCATGAGGTTCACCGCGGCTTTCGACGCGGCGTAGGCGAAGAACCCGGGGAAGGGGTCGTCGGTGCCCACGGTCGACACGTTGACGACGACGCCCGACCGCTGCGCCTTCAGGGTGGGCCAGGCTTCGGAGATCGCCGCGGCAGGAGCGAGGGCGTTGACGCGGTAGGCGGCTTCGAGTGTGGCGTCGTCGGTCTCGTCGATCGGCTTGAGGGGGGCGAGCCCGGCGTTGTTGACCAGCGCGTCGAGGCGGCCGAAGGAGCGGATCGCGTCGCGGACCATGGCGCGTACGGCTGCGGTGTCGCTCAGGTCGACGCGGAGCGTGGTCGCGTGGTCGCCGAGGCGTTCGCGGGCTTGGTCGAGGCGGTCCTGGCGGCGGGCGGCGAGGACGACGCGCCAGCCCTCGGCTGCGAGCTGCTCGGCGGTGGCGAGGCCGATGCCCGCGGATCCGCCGGTGATGAGGGCGACGCGTTCGGTCATTGGGTGTCTCCAGTGGGACGATCGGTTCGACCCGCGGCCGCCTTCTGCACAAGATCCGCGTAGCCCGCGGCGAGAGGCTGGCCGAGCGCGAGCGAGAACTGTTCGCGGATGTTGGCGAGTCGTTCGTACGCCGGGGATTCCTTGCCGACCACGGACACCTCGATCTCAAGGAATGTTCCGAGCGATTCGACGCGATCGATGTGGATGCGTGTGCCTCGGATCACGAAGAGGTGGCGAGACTTGACGACGACGCACTCGGTCTGGCGTGGCAGGGTGCCGAAGCGTTCGAGGAAGAGCTTCTCCGGGTAGATCTGGAACGAGCTCGCGCGGGGGACGGCGCGGTCGGGGCGTTCGTACTCGATGTACTCGACGGACGCGCCGCCGCGCCAGCCGAGGGTCTCGCGACGCTTCAGCCGGCCCGAGAGCGTTCTGAAGTAGGTGTCGGTTTGTTGCAGCACGCCCCAGTCGGACCCGCCGAGGTGACGGGCGATGTCGGCCGCGAGCTTGGGGTCGCGGAGTTCGAGCTTGAGTTCGATGTTCTTCACGCAGTATTCTCGACAGGGGTTCTCGACGGTTGTTCTCGGCGGGGTTTCTCGAAGGGTGTTGGCGAAGGGGGGTCAGGACGCCTCGGTCACCCCGGCATCGGCGAGGGCCTCGACGAGTGTCTTCTCGTCCCAGACATCGATGCCCAGGTCGCGCGCCTTGGCGAGCTTCGACCCGGCCGCGTCTCCGGCGACGACGAGGTCGGTCTTCTTCGAGACCGAGCCGGTGACCTTGGCGCCGAGGGCTTCGAGGATGTCCTTGAGGGCGGGGCGGTCGTACGTATCGAGCGAGCCCGTGAGCACGATGGTCTTGCTCGCGAAGGGCGAGGGGGCGTTGTCGGCCGAGCTCGGTTCGGCGTTCGACGCTGCGGTGCCGGACGAATCGGCCGTGGGCGGTTGATCTGTGGGCAGCGGGGTTCGGTACTCGCGGCTGGTCAGATCGACGCCGGCGCGGCGGAGGTCTTCGAAGGTCTTGCGGGCCGGCTCGGACGCGAGGTAGGCGTGGACGAGCGGGGCGGTGAGGTCGCCGAGCCCCTCGACGTCGCGGAGCTGCTCGACGGTCGCTTCGAGCAGGCGGTCGAGGTCTTGGAAGTCGCGGCAGATGGCGCGGGCTGTGGCTTCACCCACGTGTCGGATGCCCATGCCCGCGAGCACCCGCGCGAGCCCGCGCGACTTCGACGCTTCGATGCCGGCGAGCATGTTCTCGAGCTTCTTCTCGCCCATGCGTTCGAGCCCGAGCAGCGTGTCTCGGGACTCGGGCAGGCGGTAGATGTCGGCGAAGCCGGCGACCTGGATGTCGGCGGCGAGGATCTGATCGATGGTCTGCTCGCCGAGGCCGTCGATGTCCATCTGGCGTCGGCCGGCGAACCAGACGAGCTTTTCGCGGAGCTGCGCGGGGCACTCGGGGTTGACGCAGCGCCGGGCGGTCTCGAGGTCGGGGTCTTCCGCGGCTTCGGCGGGTTCGATTTCGACGGGGCCGCTGCAGACCGGGCAGGCGTCGGGCGGGTCGATCGGCTGGGCGTCGGCGGGCCGCGACTCGGGCACGACGCCGACGACATACGGGATGATCTCGCCGGCCTTCTCGACGACGACGGTGTCGCCGACGCGGATGTCCTTCTTGCGGATCTGGCCGTAGTTGTGCAGGGAGGCGTGGCGGACGGTGGTGCCGGCGAGCAGGACCGGCTCCATCGTGGCGCGGGGCGTGATCTTGCCGGTTTTGCCGACCTGGTGCTCGACGGCGGTGAGCGTTGTGCGTTCCTGGTCGGCGGGGAACTTGTATGCGACGCACCAGTTGGGGGACTTTGAATTATTTTTGAGTCGCTTCTGCAAGTCGTAGTCGTCGACACGCACGACTGCACCGTCAGTCTCCCAAGGAAGCTGGTGGCGTGTCTCTTTGAAGAGTTGAATGCGTTCACGGACCTCAATCAGGTCTCTTGCTGGAAGACAAGGGCGGTTGTCGTAAAGGCCTAGTTCCCTGACCTCCTCCATCATGTGGCCGTGATCGTTTGGGCGGGTGGTTTCTGGTACCCAGCGGGCGAGCCCGTGGACACGAAAGCCGAGGCGTTTGATGGTAGATGGGCGCGTTTTGTGACTGTTTACGAGTCCGGAGCATGCATTTCGTGGGTTTTTAAACTCGGGGAGACCACGTTCGAATCGGTCAGCATTGACTGCGGCGAAGTTGTCCTTGGACAAGAAAAGCTCGCCGCGACACTCCAGTAGTGCTGGTATCTGATTGATCTTTGGTGTCGTGAGTCGGGCGGGTATGTCAGGGCAGTGCTTTACGAGTTCCGTCACATCGGAGCCAGACTCACCATCCCCGCGAGTGGTGATGCGTAAGAGCTCACCCTCTTCGTATGTGACGGACAACGCAACACCATCAATCTTGGGCTCTACCGCATAAGATCTGCGCCGTCAACTCGACTGTGCGCGCAAGCGTCAGGAGCACTTCGAGACGATGTCTCATGAGTGGCTCTGGGAAACCG
>JBCBZP010000002.1:0-181323 GCA_039815285.1 Planctomycetota bacterium | reverse complement strand
CTCGTGTTCAACGGGCTCAAGGGCTCGATCGCGGGTAACTTCGGGAACAGCTCGCGGGCGTCGAGCCCGTCGGAGGTGTTCGGCGACGCGTGGGTGTTCCACGCCGCGAACGAGAAGCGGTCGATCGGCTTTGCCAACGGCGGCGATTGGGTGCTGCTGTCGACGCCCCGCGGGCGACCCGTGCACTGCGTGTGGTGGGGCTCGTTCGACGAGCGGCTGCCGTCCGGGGCAGGTTCGGTGCTGGAGAAGGCGCCGTCGGCTTCTGGGGGGAGCGTGGTCCGCGTTACCGATCCGGCCGACCCCGTCGAGGGCCCGTTCTGGGTCGAGCACCCGGAGCGCAACGGCCTACCGTTGAGCCCGGGCACGCTGCTGGAAATCGCTGGCTCATCGGAGGATGACGCGTCGGACGGCGGCCCGGGTGCGAAGCCGGGGGGCGACGGCGGGTAGCGTCCGAAGGTCGTTGCCTGGCCTGAGCCTGTTCGGTGGGCGCGGACCGTGAGTGGTGAGGAAGGACACGCGAAATGGCCTGGATCACAAAGGACTCGGCAACCGCCCGGGTCGAGAAGCGGGACGAGCCGTACCTGACCGAGGCGATGCGGACCGAGCTCCGCGAGAAGTATGTGCCGCGGTATGAGGTGAGCAAGGGCGCGTTGCTGCCGGCGCTGCACATGATCCAGCACGAGTACGGGTGGGTGCCCGAGCAGGCGATGCTCGAGATCGCGCAGGAGCTGGGGCTCGAGCCCAGCGAGGTGCAGGACACCGCAACGTTCTACGAGGAGTACTGGACGGACCCGAAGGGCCGGACGGTGGTCGCGGTCTGCCGTTCGATCGCGTGCGAGTTTTGTGGGCACGCCGAGATCACCAAGGCCGCGTGCGAGAAGCTCGGGGTCGAGGTCGGCGAGACGACCGACGACGAGAAGTTCACCGTGGTGGAGCTGGAGTGTCTGGGCTCGTGCGGGACGGCCCCGGTCGCGCTGGTCGGCGAGACCCTGCACGAGAACGTCACGCCCGACGGGATCCGGCGGGCGATCGACGATTCCTCGGCGGGCGGTCACGGTGTGCACTGACCGCCGAAGGCGATGGGCAAGCGTCGGGCCCGTGCTCTGCGTGGTGGCCGGGCTGATCGGGCTGATCGGGCTGGTCGCCGGCTGCGAGACCAAGCCCGATCTGATCTTTCAGAACCGCGCTGACACGCTCATATCGCTGCGCGTGACGGCCGGGCCCGGGCGTGAGATCGAGATTCTCCACAAAGACACGGAGCGCGAGCGTCGCGCCGGTCAGCAGCGGTTTGTCGATCGCCCGGCCGCAGAGCTGCTGGGGCTCAGCTCTGATAGGAACACGTTTGGACCGGTCCGGGTCAACCCGCGTGAGATCGTCCGGTTCCGGCTGGTCGATATGGAAAACGAGACGCCCTCGGCCGGGGCCCCCGTGCTGCAGTTCGAGGCCGCGTCGCTGCTGGCGATCGACGACACGGACCGCGCGCGGCTTCCGGTTTACCTGCCGCTGCCGGAGTTGGTCGCGGTGCGCGAGATCGACGGGAGCCTGCGGTTCGAGCTGCCCGTCGGGTACCGGGCGGGCACCGGGATGGCTCCGGCGTCGCCCGACACTCCGGCCGGGCCGCTCGCGGGGGATCCGCCTGAGGGAGACGCGGCGGTCGGCAATCCTGCTCGATGACCCGCACGCGGGGCGGCTGCACGTGTTGGGGGACGCCTCCTCAAACGAGAATCACAGTGTTTTGTGTCAAAATCGGTTTATCCACATCCTGCGTGGATAACTCAAGACCCGTGTGCGCGGGGAAATCATCGTACATTCAGGTGCTTGGCCCCCTCAACCGGAGGCTGCCGACCGGGCTTTGTGGGCGATGGCCGCCGCGTACGACGTGGGATTTCTGGAGTGTTGCGTTGTCTTCGGGGTGTCGGCGGCGGGTTATCCACGCCTTCGGATGCGTCCGCGGAGATCCCGACCGAAACGGCTAGAGTCTTCCCGGCGAAGAGGATGGGACTCGAACACAGCGGAGCCGACGCCATGGGTAAAACGACCTGGAGCCAGGACCTGACCGAGGGTGTGCTGACCAAGCGCATCCCGACGCCCCCGTTTGGGAACTGGGACGACCGGCACGTCGTGTCGTACGACGAGTACGTGCGGACCGGCGGGTACGAGGCGCTCCGCAAGGCGATCACGATGAAGCCCGAGGACGTGACGGAGATGGTCAAGACGGCCAACCTCCGCGGGCGGGGCGGGGCGGGCTTCCCCACGGGGCTGAAGTGGACGTTCTTGCCGCCAATGGGCGACGACCTGCCGGGCGAGAACGGGAACCACCGGTACATGGCGATCAACGCTGACGAGTCGGAGCCCGGGACGTTCAAGGACCGTCTGCTGATGGACTTCGATCCGCACCTGATGCTCGAGGGCATCGCGATCGCGTGCTATGCCTGCCGGCTGAACCGGGCGTACGTGTTCATCCGCGGCGAGTACCACCACCAGACGCACGTGGTGGAGCAGGCGCTCAAGGAGGCTTACGAGCACGGGATCTTCGGTGAGAACGGGCTGATCTCGTCGGGCTCGAACACGGGGGGCGAGAAGTTCCGCGTCGACTGCTATGTGCACCGCGGGGCGGGGGCGTACATCTGCGGCGAGGAGACGGCGCTGCTGGAGGCGATCGAGGGCAAGCGTGGCTGGCCGCGGATCAAGCCGCCGTTCCCGGCGCTCAAGGGGCTGTTCGGTCGCCCGACGATCATCAACAATGTCGAGACGCTCGCGCACGTGCCGAGCATCGTCGAAGAGGGCGTGGAGTGGTTCCAGGGGCAGGGGGTCGAGTCGTCGATCGGCGGGCCGCCGAGCTACGGCACGAAGCTGATGGGGATGTCGGGGCACGTGGAGCGTCCGGGCGTGTACGAGCTGGAGCTCGGTGTGCCGCTGCGGACGTTCGTCGAGGACTATTGCGGCGGGATGCGCGGCGGGAAGAAGTTCAAGGGCGCGATCCCGGGCGGGGTGTCGATGGGCATCCTCGGGCCCGACCAGTACGAGGCCGAGCTCGACTTCGACATCGGGAAGAAGTACAACGTGCTGGGGCTGGGCACGGCGTGCCCGACGGTGTTTGACGAGGACACGGACATGGTCGCGGTGAGCCGGAACATCGCGCGGTTCTACAAGCACGAGAGCTGCGGGCAGTGCACGCCGTGCCGGGAGGGCTCGGGCTGGCTGTACCAGATTTTGTGCCGCATCGAAGAGGGCGACGCGCGGACGAAGGACCTGGACATGGCGCTGGAGATCGCGACGAGCATGGGCTCGATGCCGGGCACGACGATCTGCGGCCTGGCCGACGGCAACAACTGGGCGCTGCGGACGATCATGAACAAGTACCGCGATGAGTTCGAGGACCGCGTGCAGCGGAGCTTCGTACCTGTGAAGGTCAGCGTCGGGGCGATGGCGAAGGGGTGAGCGTTTGACTGCCCGCTCGTCGTCGTGCGGGACCTTGTGCTCACACGCTTTCGAATGAGTTGCTCGATGAGAAGGGGCGGCCGATTGCCTCAGCTTCTTGCAGGACCGAGCCGCCCTTCCTGATCATGCGTTTCGGAGATTTGTCTTGAGCGAATATTGATCGCCGACGCGGGCCGGGACTGAAGATTTTGATCTTGGCCTGAACCGGCCGGCCGGCTTGGAAGGCCGACGGCTAATCAATTTACAGACCCATGCGTCTTGTCACTGGCCCGAGCCTTGCCGATTGGATCCGAGTCCATACGGGTTGGCGGCGTTTGGCATCGGGCCTAGCGTTGTTGGCAGCCGTGCGTTCGTCGCGGCGGAATGGAGCGATGCCGATGATAGTGCGTAGGTCCTTGCCTGTTGTTTGGTCGTACGTACGGGCCAGTGTGGGGGCGGGTCTTGTTTCTCTGTCGGCCCTACCGGCCCTTGGTCAGCCGTTCGAGAAGTATTACAACACGAATATGCCCGAGGGCCGGCGGACGAGCGAGGATCTTCCTTCTGAGGTCACGGCGTTGGTGCCGATGCTTCGCTCGGAATCGGTGCGTGAGCTGATGCCCTTCGCCGATAACCTCGATAACCAGCCGCGGCGTTGGCTGTGGCTCGACCGTGGCAACCGCCGGGCGTTCACCATGATGGAGCACCTCCGTCTGATAGAGGATCCTGAGACGCCCTCCGAGCAACTGGAGGGCCTGTCGCTGGTGACATTCCCGGAGCAGACATATTACGAGGGGCTGCTCGCGTTGCCGCAGGCTGGGATCCGGGCGATCGATCTGGCGGTATTCGGCTCTCCACTGGGCGAACCGGGGGGCTTTGAGGGTAAGCGAGTGCTGGTCCCCAACTTTTCAGCGAAGTTCCTGCTGCACATGATGGCGGCGGGCGGCGCGGAGGTTGTGGGCACGCACAACGACCTGCAGTTCGAGAAGCTGTACAGTGCGGGGTCGGATGGCGGTGAGGTCGCTTCGGTGATCCGTGGCGAGCCCGGGAGTATCGGGTTCGCCTGGGGCACGTGGCCGGGTGATCCGAGCGTGTTCGGGCACCGAGCGGCGGAGGTCCGCGACGGAGTCGGCGGGGGCTATGACCTTATTGTGCTGTACCGGACGTACTTGAATGGGCTCATCAACCCACCTGCGGTGCGTCGTATCGGGGCGAATGAGTTTAGCGAATTCGAGTACGGTGTCGAACCAGCAGAGATGGCCGAGTGGCTCGCCCGATCTTTGAACCCGGGGGGTCGCGTGGTCGTATACGGCTTGGGTCGCCCCCAGGTCGTGCCGTTTAACCAGTACCGGACCGATGCTGACGTTCGCTGTCCGATTTCACCGGATGAGGCCGAGTCGGCAGGATTGCGGGTGCTGGTGCACGACGCGGATGAAAATCCTGGATTCTTCTCGCTGATGCGGTCGGTCGATATAGCGACAAACAGCACCCGCCGGATCAAATACAACGACGCTCGGGCGCTGTACTCGGTCTTCGAGAAGCCCGCTGGGTAGCCCATCATGTTCTCGCGTCGGGTCGAGGCGCGATGGCTTGCTTGGGGGGCGGCCCGTGGTAGAGTTGGTTTGGACAGACGCCGTCCGGTCCCGGCAGGGTGTTCCTGCGGGCCGGAACGAGCCGGAGCACGCCGTCGATGGACGGTCCTTCAATGACTGACGTGCCGTCGGACGAGCCCCCGTCTGAACCTCGAAGTTGCGTGACCGTCGAAGACCCGCTCGGCCTGATCGACGCGGCGGACGCCTCGTGGCTCGAAGGGCGTCTGCTGGCGGCGCTCGGCGTGATGGGCGTGGCGGGCGAGGCGCGGGCGCGGCTGGTCGACGACGAGCGCATGTCGGCCGAGCACGAGCGGACGCTCGACGACCCATCGACGACCGACGTGCTGACGTTTGACCTGTCGTCGGGCGACCTGTCCTCGGGCGGTGGGGTGCTCGACGTCGACCTGCTGCTGTGTGTCGATGAAGCCCGGCGTCAGGCGGCGACGCGGGCGCACGGCCCGCGGGAGGAGCTCTTGCTCTACGCGGTGCACGGGTGCCTGCACTGCCTGGGGTTCGATGACGCGAGCGACCGAGCCGCGGCGGCGATGCACACGCGCGAAGATGAGGTGCTCCGGGCGATCGGCATCGGGGCGGTGTTCGACGCGGCGGAGCCGCCCGTCGCGGGCGGGTCGCGGGAGCCGGGCTTGGGGGACGCGCCGACGTTGGACGGTGTTGGGGGCGTGGGGGACGTGGGGGACGTGGGGGGGGTGCGGCCGTGAGCTGGCAGGTGCTTGGCGGGCTCGGGCTGTTGCTCGTTGTCGTGGGCGGCTTGTTCGGGGCGGTGCACCATTCGCTGCGCGACCTGAGCCGCAAGCGGATCGAGGACCTCGTGTCGTCGCGGAACGGGAGCGGCCCGGACGCGCTGGTGCGCAGCGGGCTCGACGAGGTGCTGAGCGATCCGGTAGGGCACGCGCTGGCCGCGGCTCTGCCGAGGCTGGCGTGCGAGTCCGGCGCGGCGGTGCTAGGGGTGTTCGCCGTGGCGGCGCTCCGGGCGGGGGGTTTGGCGGGCGTGGGGGGCGCGGTCGACGCCGGCGCCGGGCCGGCCGGGTTGTATGTGACCGTGGTCGACGCGGCGGTCGGGTCGGGGCTGATGCTCGGTCTCGGGTGGGTGCTGACGCTGGCGCTGCCGCTGGCGATCTCGGAGCACGTGGGCGAGCGGCTGGTGCTGGCGACGGTGCCGCTGCTTCGGGTGCTGCACACGCTGGCGTGGCCGGTGCGGCAGGTGCTCGGGCTGTTCGATGAGATGGTCCGGCGTCTGGCGGGCGAGGCGGAGATGAGCGAGGCGGAGGAGCTGCGGGAGGACCTGCTCGACGTCGTGACCGAGGGTGAGCTAGGCGGGCAGCTCGACGACGCGGAGCGCGGCCTGATCGAGGCGGCGGTGCGATTCCGCGAGATCGACGCCGAGCGGATCATGACGCCCCGCACGGAGATCATGGCGATCGAGTACACGGACGACCTGGAAGCGGTCAAGGCGCGGGTGGTCGAGATCGGTCACTCGCGGATCCCGGTGTACCGGGAGAGCCTCGACGGCGTGGCGGGGGTGCTGTACGCCAAGGACCTGTTGGGGTACCTCGCCCGGGAGGACGCGGGCGCGGGCTTCGAGCTGTCGGAGCTGCTGCGTGAGGCGGTGTTCGTGCCCGAGTCGAAGAGCGTGCGCGACCTGCTGAGCGAGCTGATCGCCAAGGGCGTGCACCTGGCGATGGTGGCCGACGAGTACGGCGGGACGTCGGGGCTGGTGACGATGGAGGACATCATCGAGGAGGCGTTCGGCGAGATCCGCGACGAGTATGACGAGGACGAGCTGGAGGCGCCGCCGCTGATCGAGATCGACGCGTCGGGCGAGCGTGCGGACGCGGAGGCGAAGGTCACGATCCACGAGGCGAACGCGGCGCTGCGGTCGCTGGGGCTCGAGCTTCCCGAGAGCGAGGAGTACGACACGGTGGGCGGGCTGGTGGTGACCGAGCTCGGCCGCATCCCTGAGGCGGGCGAGCGGGTCGAGCTCGATGGGGGGGTGCTGATCTCGGTGCTGGAGTCGGAGTCGACGCGGGTGCTGCGGGCCCGGATCGAGGCGAAGCCGGCCGAGGGCGGGGCGCCGGGTGAGACGCCGAACGGTGACGCCGCGTGAGCGGGGTGTTCCGCCTGCACAACACGCGGACGAAGTCGACCGAGCCCTTCCGCGCGGCCGACCCGGGGCGGGTGACGTTCTACAGCTGCGGTCCGACGGTCTACGACGACGCGCACATCGGCAACTTCCGGGCGTTCCTCGCGGCCGACCTTCTTCGGCGTTGGCTCGAGAGCCCGCTGTGCCGGATCGAGGGCGTCGACGGCGTGGCGCATGACGGGCCGCGCGAGGTCGTGCACGTGATGAACATCACCGACGTCGGGCACATGACCGACGACGGGGCGGCCGACGGCGGCGGCGAGGACAAGATGGCCCGCGCGGCCGAGCGTCTGCGTGAGCAGAAGAAGGCCGGCCGCGCGCACGCCGCGGCCGACCTCGACCCGGGCGACCCCTTCGCGGTCGCCGGCTTCTACGCGGCCCGCTTCGCCGACGACGCGAAGAAGCTGGGGCTCAAGGTCGCTTCGGAGGCGGTCGCGAAGCCCGACCTGATGCCCCGGGCGACGGCGAACGTCTCGGGGCGCGGCGGCATGATCGAGCTGATCGGCAGGCTCGTCGAGGGCGGGGCGGCGTACGCCGTGGGCGAGCCCGGGCGGCAGACGGTGTACTTCTCGGTCGAGTCGTCGGACGATTACGGGGCGCTGTCGGGCAACACGCTCGAGAGCGTGCGCAGCGGGGCGGGGGGGCGTGTCGACGCGCGTGACCAGTCGGAGAAGCGGCACCCCGCCGATTTCCTACTATGGAAGAGCGACCCGGACCATCTGATGAAGTGGGGCTCGCCTTGGGGCGAGGGCTACCCGGGCTGGCACATCGAGTGCAGCGCGATGGCGATGGCGCGGCTCGGCGACGTCGTCGACGTGCACTCGGGCGGCGAGGACAACATCTTCCCGCACCACGAGTGCGAGCGGGCCCAGAGCTGCGCCGCGAGCGGCGAGCGGGAGTTCGCGCGGCAGTGGTTCCACGCCCGGTACCTGATGGTCGAAGGGCGGAAAATGTCCAAGAGCGCGGGGACGTTCTTCACGGCACGCGACCTGTTCGCGCAGGGGCACGAGCCCGCGGCCCTCCGGCTCGCGCTGGTCGGCACGCACTACCGCAGCAACATGAACTTCACCGTGCAGGGGCTCAAGGACGCGGCCCGGATCGTCGCGCGCTGGCGGTCGTTCCTGGACAAGTGCGACCACGCGGGGGGCGGCCCTCGCAACGGGCGGGCCGGAGACGCCCCGGCGCAAACGGGCGTCGAGCGGGCGTTCGCCGACGCGATGTCGGACGACCTGAACGTGGCCGGCGCGGTTGGGGCGGTCAACGCGTGGGTGGCCGAGGCCGAGCCGAGCCGAGCGGCGGGGGCGTCGCTGCGGCGCCTCGACGCGGTGCTCGGGGTGCTCGGGCTCGAACGCCCGGAGCAGGCGGAGACCACGATCGGGGTGTTCCTCGACGGGCTTGCGGCCGACGGAGCGGTCGTGTCGCTGCTGGAAGAACGCCGCGACGCGAAGAAGCAGAAGGACTTTGCCCGGGCCGATGCGATCCGCGACGAGCTGGCCGGGCTGGGGCTGGCGATCAAGGACGTCGCGGGCGGGCGGGTCGAGGTCTCGCGGGCGTGAGGCTCCGCTACTGTTGACCTCATGCCGCTCGGCCTGCCCCTGACCATCTGGCGCTACACGCTCGTCGAGCTCACGCGGCACTTCCTGATCTCGGGGAGCGTGCTGGTGACGGTGCTGTCGTTCGCGGTGACGGTGCAGCAGGTCTCGGACGGGACGCTGGGGACGCTGGACGCGCTGAAGTTCATGGCGCTGGCGGCGGTGCCGATGACGGCGTACGCGCTGCCGTTCGCGTGCGGGTTCGCGGCGACGATGGTCTTCCATCGCATGGCGCAGGACAACGAGCTGCTCGCGGCCAACGCCGGCGGGGTCGGCTATCTAAGGCTGCTCGCGCCCGTCGCGGGGTTCGGGCTCGGGGTCTCGGTCGTGCTCGGCGGGGTGAACGACCAGTTGATCCCGCGGTTCTGGCGTTCGATGGAGTCGATGCTGACCGAGGACGTCGCGCGGCTGATGTCGCTGAAGCTGGCGTCGGGCGAGACGGTGCAGCTCGGCAACGGGGTGATGGTGTACGCCGAGGCGGTCCGCGAGCCGCCGCTGCCCGACGACTCGGAAGCCCGGAACGTGCTGCTGCTGGTGCGACCGGCGTTCGTTGAGCTGGGCGACGACGAGTCGGTCGAGTGGGACGCGACGGCCGGGCGGGCCTGGGCGTGGTTCTACGGCGACGAGGCGGGCACCCGCGTGGTGATCCGGGCCGAGGACGTCGCGGCGACCACGGGCGACGGGCGCGTCGAGACCGCGAGCGTCGCGCGGACCTACCTCATGGAGGGCGGGCTGAAAGACGATCCGAAGTTCATGACGCTCTCGGAGATGCGTCGCGTCCGCGAGGACCCCGACTCGACGAACATGCCCGACTACTTCAGCCGACGGCTGGCGTTCTGGCTGTCGAACGCGGCGTCGCTGGAGGCGGTCGACGGCGCGGTCGCGTCGGGGCAGCCCGTGGTGCTGGCAGGGGCCGAGGGAACGACGATCCGCGTGTGGGCGGCGCTGGCCGAGGGGGGCGACCGGGGGCGTCGGCTGGGTGGGGCGTCGGCTGGAGAGGCGGGCGACGACGACGCGGGCGAGCCGCGTTCGGTGCGCGTCGAGGTCGAGCAGGGGGGCGAGACGGATCGGCTGTGGGCGCGCGTGGCGGCGATCCGGGTCGAGGCCGATCGCTCCGATACGTCGCGCGTGGCGACGTATCAGCTCGAGGTGACGGACGTCGCGGCCGACGAGCCGGGGCGGCGCGTGTCGCGGCCCACGCGGCAGTTCGGCTCGCTCCGGGTCGCGGGGGTCGGCGTCGAGCGTGTGTCGTCGTCGGACTCGCGTGAGCTGTTGGCGATGGCCGACGAGCGGCTCGCGGGCACGCCGCGCCCGCTCGGGGTCGAGGCGTCGGCGGCGCGGCTCGAAGAGGAGCTCGAGGACATCGAGCTCGAGGTTGTTTCCAAGACGCACGAGCGCTTCGCGCTGACGGGCCTCGCGATCGTGATGGCGATGTCGGGCGCGGTCACGGCGGTGGTGTTCCAGCGGAAGCTGCCGCTGCAGGCGTACCTGGCAACGTTCTTCCCGTCGCTCGGGAGCGTGCTTCTGGTGAGCCTGGGTCAGCAGGTGACGCACGAGTCGG
The DNA here is from genome assembly GCA_039815285.1 of Planctomycetota bacterium. Taxonomy (GTDB): domain Bacteria; phylum Planctomycetota; class Phycisphaerae; order Phycisphaerales; family UBA1924; genus JBCBZP01. The sequence goes on along the minus strand of JBCBZP010000002.1, from coordinate 171,000 downwards.
GCGGGCCGGGCTTGCCGCTGCTTTGGGGCGGGGCGGCGGCGCAGGCGGTCGGGACGCTCGTGGTGCTCGTGATGATCCGGAGGCGGTGAGCATGGCGGGCGAGATCCCCCGCGTGGGCGACCCGCACGCCGACGCACTGGCGTTTGCGCGTTGGGCCGAGCCGTTCCAGGCGACGGTGGTGCTGGTCGCGGCGGTGACGCTCGCGCGGGTGTTCTACGCGTTGCTGCTCAACCCGTACCCGCTGATCGAGGACGAGGCGCACTACTGGGAGTGGGCTCGGCGGCTCGACTGGAGCTACTACTCGAAGGGCCCGGGCATCGCGGCGCTGATCCGCGCGGGGGTCGAGGTGTTCGGGCACACGGAGGGCGCGGTGCGCATCGGCTCGGCGCTGGCGTCGGGGGTGACGGCGATGTCGGTCGCGGGGCTCGCGCGGGAGGCGTTTCGGCGGAGCGCGCTGCGGGGGCGGGCCGCGTTCTTCTCGGCGTGCGCGTGCTTCCTCACGCCGGCGTTCCAGGTCACGGCTCTGCTTGGAACGATCGACGGGCCGTACGTCGCGTCCTGGGCGGCGGCGTCGTGGGCGGCGCTCCGCGCGTTCCGGACCAACGCGATCCGCGTCTGGCTCGGGTTCGGGCTCGCGGTCGCCATCGGGTTTACCTTCAAGTACACGGTGCTGCTGCTGATTCCGGGCGTCGTGCTGTTCGGGCTGGTGCATCGGCGGACGCGTCGGCGACTGCGCGACCGCCCCTTCGGGCTCGTGCTCGGGCTGATGACCTGCCTGCTCGGGCTGGTTCCGGTGCTCGTTTGGAACGCGCAGAACGACTGGGCGACCGTGCGGCACCTGCTCGGGCACCTCGGCGTCGAGGGCGGCGACCAGCCGTCGTCGGGCGAGCCGTACCGCGTGGTGCAGACGCTCGAGTATGTCGGGGTGCAGCTCGCGGTGCTCGGCGCGACGTCGGGGATGATCGCGGCGGCGCTGGTCGGCATGGTCCGGCACCGCCGGCCGCAGAACCCGAACTACCGCGGGCAGCTCTTCTGCGTCTGCTGCGCAGGGCCGATCTTGGTGTTTTACTTCGTCGTGAGCTTCTTCACCGAGCCCGAGGCGAACTGGCCGATCGCGGGGTACGTGACGCTGCTGTCGATGGCGGGGTACACGCTGGTGAACGGGATGGTGATCTACCGGGGGCGCGTCGCGTTGTGGCGTGAGCTGCCGCGGCCGCGGCCGAGGGCGGGCTTCTTCCGGAAGCAGCCCGAGACGTTCCGCCAGGCGGCGTGGACGGCGATGCTCGTCTCTGGGATCGTGACGGGCGTCGGGCTGCTGCGGATCGATCTGGTGGCCGACGGGGTGAACGGGGCGCTGGGCACGGAGATCTCGCTCGGGCGTCTGACGAGCGCGCGGGCGATGGCTCAGGACGCCGCGGCTCTGGGCGATCGGGTGGCGGCGGAGGCGGGGCTGGACGGGCCGCCGCTGTTCATCGCGCAGCACTACGGGCGGGCGTCGCTGCTGGCGTTCTACCTGCCGGGTCGGCCCACGGTGTACTGCGCGAGCGCGTTCACGGGGGGGCGGCGGAGCCAGTACGACGTGTGGGCCGAGACCGATCTCGCGGACCCGGGTCTCGCCGGTCGAACGGCGGTGCTCAGCGGGGCGAAGCAGTGGCAGTGGGCCGAGGCGTTCGACGAGGTGGAGCCCGTCGGGCCGCTCGAGCGTGATCACAAGAAGCGAGCGGTGTTTGTCGGTCGTGGGTTCCGCGGGTTTGCTGCGGACGGAGCAAAGCCGTGAGGGCGCGGGTGTGGACGCCGCCGCGGCTGAGCGGTCGCGTGTGGCTGGCCGCGGGTGTGGCGATCGTGGTGGTCGGCCTGTCGCACCTGATCGACCGGGCCGCGTGGCACGCGCTTTACGACGACGACATCGAGCGGCACGACTGGTACCAGATGCTGCGGGCGATGGGGTACATGCCGGTGTGGCTGGTCGTGGGCGCGGCGATGCTCGGTGTCGGGTGGACGCGACGGGTGTCGAAGCGTCCGGGCAGCTCGGAGGGTGGCAGGTCGCGGGGCGGCTGGTGGCGGGGCGGCGTCGGGGTCGCGGGCTCGGCGGTGGCCGCGGGGGTTGCTGCGGAAGGGCTTAAGCTCCTGGTCGGGCGGGAGCGGCCGGCGGTTATCGGTGAGGCCGGCCGAGAGTTTCAGGGGTTTGTCTTCAAGGCGTGGGACCCCTCGGCGGGCTCGTTCGGCGGGCTGACCGACAGCGGGAACCTCGGGTTCCCGTCGTCGCACACGGCGGTCGCGGTGGCGGGGGCGGTCGCGGTGGCGCGGGTGTGCCCGGGTGCATTCTGGCCGCTGGTGCTGACCGCGGGCGGGTGCGGGCTGACGCGGCTCGTGCACGGGGCGCACTTCCTCAGCGACGTGCTCGCCGGCGCGGCCCTCGGATACGCTCTGGCCTGGTTGGTCGTCCGGCCCGCGGACCTTGCCGGATGCGGGGCCGAGGCGGTCGAGGCAACGGTCGAACCAACGGGTGAACCGGCGTCGGAGGGTGCGTCATCGGGCTGATCGGGCGGTACATCGCGGGCCAGTACCTGGTGAACATCGCGGCGCTGTTCGTGATTTTGTTCGCGTTCGTGATCACCATCGACGTGTCGATCAACATCGACCGGTTCTGGCGGATCGCCGGCGAGATCATGGCGGCGGGTGAGAACGGCGAGGGCGGTACATTCCGGCGTGTGCTGGTGACGGTGCTGCTCGTGGTCGACCTGTGGTGGCCGCGCCTGCTCGACCTGTTCAACGTCATGCTCGGGCTCGTGCTGGTTGGGGCGATGGGCTTTACGTGCACGCAGCTGAGCAAGCACCGCGAGATGGTGGCGATCCTGGCCGGCGGGCGGAGCCTGTTCTCGGTGATGCGTCCGATCCTGATCGTGGCGGTTGGGCTGCTTGTTCTGCAGCAGGTCAACCAGGAGCTGGTGCTGCCCAGGATCGCGGCCAAGCTGCTCCGCAGCCACGACGACGCGGGCACGCACAACCTCGACAGCCAGAACGTCAAGACCACGCCCGACGCGAGCGGGCGGCTGTGGTACGCCAAGCGGTTCGATCCGAACACGTCGGAGATGCAGGGCGTGTACGTCTGGGAGCGGGCCGATTCGGGCCGGGCCGAGCGGCGGTACGAGGCGCGGTCGGCGTCGTGGATCGAGCCCTCGGGTGACGGCGTGCTCGGCGCGTGGGCGCTCGAGGGCGTGCGCGTGCTCGGGGCCGACCGGGTCGGGCCGATCGAGGACCTCGAGCTCAAAACGGACCTCGACCCGACGGCGCTGACCGTGCGGCAGTTCTCCCGGTTCCGCAGCAGCCTGTCGTGGGGCCAGCTCTCCCAGCTGATCCATCAGACCGAGGGGGGCGACCCGGAGCTGGTGGCGCGGCTCAAGCGGACGCAGTTCGGGCGGATCTCGCTGGCGGCGGCCGACCTGCTGGCGTTGATGATGGCGATGCCGTTCTTCCTCCGGAGTTTGCCGGAGAACATGCTGGGGCAGTCGCTCAAGGCGTCGCCGCTGGCGATCGCGGCGTTGCTCGGGGGCACGCTGGGCTCGGCGGCGCAGATCCCGGGCGTGCCGCCGGAGTTGAGCGTGTTCGTGCCGGTGCTGGTGCTGCTGCCGCTGACGCTGGCGTCGGTCGCGTCGATCCGGACGTGATCGCGCGAACCGGCAGAGGCAGACTGCGGAGTCTGGTATACTGATCTCGGAGTGGTTTCCCGCGAGGTGGCCGGCCCATGCCGCGAGCTTGGGGCGGTCTGCGTCGGCGGAAGGAGCGAGCTATGGCTTCGGTTGTTTTTTACTTCCAGGTCCACCAGCCCTTTCGGCTCAAGAAGTACTCGGTCTTCGATGACCACCCGTTCTACTTCGACACCGACAAGAACGCGCAGATCTGCCGGAAGGTGGCCGACAAATGCTACCGGCCGATGACGAAGCTGCTGCTGGAGCTGGCGGAGGCCCACGAGGGCAACTTCCGGTTCAGCTTCGCGACGACGGGCGTGGTGCTCGACCAGATGGCCGAGTACACGCCCGACGTAATCGACCTGCTCAAGGCGTGCGCGGACTCTGGGTGCTGCGAGTTTGTCGCCGAGACGTACTACCACTCGCTGAGCTTTTTGTACTCGCGTGACGAGTTCGCCCGTCAGGTGCAGATGCACACCGACAAGGTGCAGGAGCTGTTCGGCCAGACGCCGACGGTCTTCCGCAATACCGAGCTGATCTACAACAACGAGCTGGCGCACGCGGTGGCGGGCATAACCGACGCCGACGGCAACCGCCGGTTCAAGGGCGTTCTCTGCGAGGGCGCGGACCACCTGCTGGGGTACCGCAACGCGAACTACGTGTACACCCCGCCGGGCACGCCGGTGGGGCGCGACGGCAAGCCGCTCGGGCTGCTGCTCAAGAACTACCGCCTGTCCGACGACGTGGCGTTCCGATTCAGTGACCGGAACTGGGCGGAGTGGCCGCTGACGGCCGAGAAGTTCGGGCAGTGGGTCAACAACATCAACGGCGACGGCTACCTCTGCAACCTGTTCATGGACTACGAGACCTTCGGCGAGCACCAGTGGGCCGACACGGGCATCTTCGAGTTCTTCAAGGCGCTGCCCGGGGCGATCTTCGACGTGAACCCGGGTGAGAACCACTTCATCACGCCGTCGATGGCGCTCGAGCAGTTCGAGCCGGTCGGCGAGTACGACGTGCACAGCTACCTGTCTTGGGCCGACACGGAGCGCGACCTCTCGGCGTGGCTCGGCAACTCGATGCAGTCGAACGCGCTGCACGAGACCTACCGGGTCGAGCACACGGTCAAGCAGGCGCTGGCCGCGGCGGAGACGTCGGGCGACGCGTCGGCGATCAAGGAGGCGAGCCACCTCCTCGAGGACTGGCGGAAGCTGACGACCTCGGACCACGCGTACTACATGTGCACCAAGTACTGGGCCGACGGCGACGTGCACAAGTACTTCAGCCCGTACGACTCGCCCTACGACGCGTACATCAACTTCATGAACGTGATCGACAACGTGCGGTCGCGGGCAACGAAGCTGGTGGCGCAGCGGGCCGAGGCGGCGATGGCCTGATCAGGCCGCGGCTCACGCCAGGTCGAACACGAGCACCGTGGTGTCGGTCTGTTTGCTAGCCGAAGGGGTTGGCGTGTCGCCCTCGGTGGGCTCCGCCGTCCGAACTTCGATCTGCCCGGGATCGTCGATCGCGGCGCCGTCGCCCTCGCTGAGCCTTTCGCCGTTGACCGTTGCCTCGCCGCGGGCAACATGCACCCAGGCGTGCCGCCCGGTATCGAGGTCGAGCGCGGCGGACTGGCCAGGCTCGAACCGGGCGACGAACAGGCGGGCGTCCTGGTGCAGGGTGATCGAGTCGTCTCTGCCAGACGGGGCGGCGACGGTCGTGAAGCGTCCGGCCGGGAACTCGAACGAGCGCTCTTCGTAGCCCGGCTCCAGGCCCTCGCGCTCGGGGTGGAGCCAAATCTGCAGGAAGTGGACCGGCTCGGTGTTCGACGCGTTGTACTCCGAGTGGCGGACGCCCGTGCCGGCGGTCAGGCGCTGGATGGTGCCCGGGGTGATCGTGGAGCTGGCGCCGGTCGAGTCCTGGTGGGCGAGTCCGCCCTCGAGGACGATCGAGATGATCTCCATGTTGTCGTGCCCGTGCTCGGGGAACCCGCCGCCGGGAGCGACGCGGTCGTCGTTGAGCACGCGGAGCGAGCGGTAGCCCATGTCGTGGGGGCCGGTGGGGATGCCTCGGCCGAACGCGAAGCTGTGCTTGCTGTCGAGCCAGCCGAGGTTGGTGACGCCGCGGTCGGCGGATCTCAGAATCTGCATGGCGTTCTCCTTTCGGGATGATTAGAGCCTCGGCAGGCCTATTTATTTGTTGAAACAAGCATTTTCTACCGGTTTGGTCTGTGCGGGATCGGACGGGCCGAGAACCCGTATTGGGACCGGGTGTGTCTCCGGTGGTGCGTCCGGCGGCGGCCGCGCGGAGGAACCGCGCATGAAGGAGTCAGTTATGCCCCAAGCCAGTCACGGTACCGCAACCCGTTTGGCCCCGATCGCCGAGACCCTGGAAGAACTCTCCCGGAGCATGCAGGTGCTGCGGCAGGGGCTTTCCGAACTGCGGAGCATTCAGGCGGCATCGCAGACTTGGAAGACCGCGCCCTCGAAGGGGTGACGTTCCCGATTAGTGGCCGAAGAGGTTCCGCTGGCCGTAGAGGCCGGCGCTCTCGAAGTACTCGAGCGTTTCTTCAACGGTGCTGAAGATCTTCGTCGCGGTCTCGGTGATGAACGGCGACGGGTTCTTCTCGGGCTTCCAGACCACATAGACGTCCTTGGCGTGCTCGAAGGCGTGCTGGAGCTCGCGCTCAACGCCCGAGGAGAGCCCGGGCGTGCCGCCGGGGAGCTCGGGGACGAGGCTGACGATCATGTCGGCTTGGTCGATGAGCTTGAAGTCACGCATGTAGATCTGCCCGTCGATGTCGCCGGCGATGTCGAGCACCTCGCGTGTCTTCATGCGGTAGAGGTCGCCTGATTTCGCGGCCTCGCCGCCGAGGGCGAGCGGGACGTGGTCGAAGAAGTCCTGGCCTTCTTTCGCGGCGTCGACGGCACGGTCGAGCAGCAGCTTCTCGTCGACGTCGCCCGGGTCGAACGTGATGAAGTGCTCGGCGAGCGCGGCCCGGAACTCGTCGATCTCGGCCTGCACGTCGGGCATGCCCACGACGTGGCTCATCGGGAAGCTCGGGTAGACCTTTTTCATATCGGGCCGGGCGATGAGGCGGAAGAGCGTCTTGGTCGTCAGCTCGTGCCTGCCTCGGGCGACGATCGCGAACCGCGAGCCCGGGACCGCCTGGCTCATCAGCTCGGTCGCAAGGATCTCCTCCTCGCGCCAGACCATGAGGTCCTTGAGGTTGGCGTCGATCACGTGGTCTCGGTGGAGGCGCTCGTGGACGACCTCGATATTGTCGACGAGGCAGACGAACAGCTCGGGCTCGAACGCCTGGATCTGGTCGAAGTCGAAGGCGCTGAAGAGCCCGTGGCGCCAGCGGAAGGTCGCGTGGGTGTTGATGACCGCGTTGGGCTCGTCGCGCGAGCCGGCGATCGCGTCCTTGAACGCGGCGCGGCGGAGCGAGTTCAGCCGACTCAGCGGGAGGTCGAGGATGCGGCCCGAGCGGACGTCGGGCGCCTCGGAGTACATCAGGTCGCCGATGTGGTAGAGCTCGATCGACTCGGCCTGCTGCCCGGCGAAGCGGGCGACCGAGTCGAGGTAGTCCTTCTTGTCCATCCCGACCTGGCCGGTGACGATCGTCCGCATGGGGTGCCTTTCTGGACGCAGCGAGCTGCCCAGCATGGTACGGGCGGAGCGGTTCTATAGTCAGCTACTCCAGAGGAGACGCCCATGCCCGTGCTTGTCGACGCCGAAACGAAGGTCATCTGTCAGGGAATCACGGGCGCGTTCGGCGCGCGGCACACCAAGGGGTGCTTCGAGTACGGCACCCGCATGGTCGGCGGGGTCACGCCCGGCAAGGGCGGGCAGACCGACCCGAACGGGTTGCCGATCTTCGACACCGTGGAGCAGGCCGTTGAGGGAACCGGAGCCGAGGCGACGATGATCTTCGCCCCTCCGGCGTTCGCGGGCGACGCGATCCTGGAGGCCGCGGAGGCCGGCGTCCGCGTGATCTGCTGCATCACCGAGGGCGTGCCGGTGCAGGACATGATCCGGGTTAGGGCGGCGATCGACGAGATGAACCTGGCCGCCCGAGGGGCCGACGCGAGCCCGAGCCAGAATCTGATCACCCTGATCGGGCCCAACTGCCCTGGCGTGATCACCCCGGGCCCGAAGGACGGCTCGGGCGGCAAGTACACCTCGGCGGGCTGCAAGATCGGCATCATGCCGGGCTACATCCACACGCACATCTCCGAGTCAAGCAAGGGCAAGGCGGTCGGCATCGTGAGCCGGTCGGGCACCCTGACGTATGAGGCGGTCTTCCAGACCTCGAACCTGGGGTTCGCACAGTCGACTTGCATCGGCATCGGGGGCGACCCCGTCCGCGGGATCAACCACATCGACTGCCTCAAGCTCTTTCAGGACGACCCCGACACCCACGGCATCCTGCTGATCGGGGAGATCGGTGGCTCCGACGAGGAGGCGGCCGCGGCGTACATCAAGGAGCACGTGACCAAGCCGGTCGCGGGCTTCATCGCCGGTCGCACGGCCCCGCCCGGCAAGCGGATGGGGCACGCCGGGGCGATCATCGAGGCCGGCGGGGCGGGCACGGCCGACTCGAAGATCGAGGCGCTCGAGGCCGCCGGCGTGAAGGTCGCGATGAGCCCAGCGGACATGGGCGTAGCGATGACCGAAGCGATGGGCTGAACGGTGATAGAGCCGGCCCAGGGTCGGGGCCGGGCCAGATTTTCGGCCCTCTTCTGGGATTCCTGCTATCCTTCGTCGATCTTGAGAAACGGGTTGGACACTCTGGTATTCCGACTCGGCGGGTGGGCACTCCCGGTGTGGCTCGCTAGCTTGAACTGATGGTCTGCCGGGGCCCTTGAAGGCTTTGATTGCATGTCCAACGCGAGTGCTTCGTCCGCGGTCATTGACGCCGTGGTTGCGACAACCCTGACGCCCGCGGAGAGGCTGGTGGCCGACGCCCCCGAGTTGGACGTCCCGGTCGTGGCCCACGAGGACCACCACGAGTTCACGCTGATCGAACGCGGCACCGTGCTGCTGGCGATCGCGCTGCCGTTCGTCGCGACGGTGCTGGCGGTGGTGCTGCTCTGGGGCGGCATGGTGAACCTGTGGTGGCTCGCGCTGGCCGGCGGGTTCTACTTCATCACAACGATCGGGATCACGGTGGGCTATCACCGGATGATCACGCACAAGAGCTTCGACGCCGGCCCGCTGGTCCGGCTGATGTTCGCGGTGTTCGGGTCGCTCTCGCTCGAGGGCCCGTGCGTGCAGTGGGCGGCGATCCACCGCCGACACCACCGCCACTCGGATCATGAAGAGGACCCGCACTCGCCGCACGCGTACGGCGGGGGCTTCTGGGGCGTGGTCCGCGGGTTCTGGCACGCCCACACCGGCTGGATGCTCCGCAAAGAGAAGTACCACGACTTCGAGCGCTGGTCGCCCGACCTGCTCAAGGACCGCGTGCTCATGCGGGTGAACAACCTGTTCTGGCTGTGGGCGACGCTGACGTTCCTGCTGCCCGCGGCGATCGGCGGGCTGGTCACAATGTCGTGGGCCGGCTTCGGGCTCGGGCTGCTCTGGGGCGGGCTCGTGCGGGTCTTCCTCGTGCACCACGTGACCTGGTGCGTCAACTCGATCTGCCACATCTGGGGCACCGCTCCCTACAAGAGCCACGACGAGAGCCGCAACAACGCGGTCGTCGGCGTGCTCGCGTTCGGCGAGGGCTGGCACAACAACCACCACGCGTTCCCCGCGAGCGCGCGGCACGGGCTCAAGTGGTGGCAGCTCGACATTGCCTGGATCACGATCCGGACGCTTGAGAAGCTCGGGCTGGTCTGGAACGTGCGGGTGCCGACGCCCGAGCGGCTGAAGGCGAAGGAGCGGGTGGCGGCTTAAGAAGCCGACGCCGCCGGGCGAAAACCGGTCGGCTCGAATCCGAACGAGTCTCGGTCAGCCGCCCGCGCGTGTGGGTGGGCGGGGACCGGGAGGAGCGTGCGGGGTGTCGACCGTGGCTGAGGGAAAGAACCGAACACCGGGCGAGATGCTCGACGAGGCGCTCCGGGAAGCACGGAAGGTCGCGTCGGAGGTGGGTGACGCCGTGCTTTCGGGCGAGGCGTTCCACGGCGTGCCGGGCGGCGATGCTTCGACGCCCGGCGGAGATGCTCGTCAGGCGGATCGTCCGACCGGGCGACCTGCCGGGACATCTGGCGCGGGGTCTGCGGGGGGGCGGTCGGCGGCGGTCGAGCCCGAGCTGTCGCGATCCGAGCGGCAGTACGCGGTCTGGATCCACGCGGCCGCGGGCTTGGCGTGGGTGCTGACGATTTTCACGGTCGGCGCGACGTTCATCGCGCCGCTGATCGTCACGATCGTGATGTGGCAGTCGCGCCGGCACGACAGCCAGTACCTCGACGACCACGGCCGCGAGGCGACCAACTTCCAGATCTCTCAGTACGTGCTCGTCCTGGCGACCTGCGGGCTCGGGATCCTCGTGGTGCCGGTGCTGGCGGTCGTGGGCGGAGTGCTCGCGGTGCGGGCGGCGAACCGGGGCGAATATGTCCGCTATCCGGTGACGTTCCGGTTTCTGCGTCCGCCTCGGGCCGAGCGGGGCGTTTCTTGACGGCGGGCTGTTTGGCGGGGGCTTGTTTGACGGGGGCTTGAGGGGGTGTCGGCGAACCCGGGTGGTGCGTCGGCGTAAACTCTTGGAATGCCCCTGCTCGAGGCCGCACAGCTCCGGAAGTCGTACAACGGGCGGGTCGTGGTCAACGACGTGTCGTTCCGGGTGGAGCACGCGGAGATCGTGGGCCTGCTCGGCCGCAACGGCGCGGGCAAGACGACCAGCTTCCGCATGACGATCGGGATGATCCCGCCCGAGGGCGGCCGGGTGTTCTTCGACGGCAAGGACGTGTCGAAACTGCCCATGTTCAAGCGGGCTCGGATGGGCATGGGCTACCTGTCGCAGGAGCCCAGCGCGTTTCACCGAATGACGTGCGAGCAGAACCTGCTGGCGATCCTCGAGACCATGAGCTACGGGCGGGCCGAGCGGAAGAAGATCGCGACGGACCTGCTCGCGCAGTTCGGGCTCGCGCACAAGGCGGGCGACCAGGCTCGGACCTGCTCGGGCGGCGAGCGCCGCAAGCTGGAGATCGCGCGGGCGCTGGTGACCAACCCGAGGCTGATCCTCCTCGACGAGCCGTTCAGCGGCGTGGACCCGATCGCGGTCGAGCAGCTTCAGGAAGAGATCCGCAAGCTGTCGGACCGTGGGATCGCGATCCTGATCACCGACCACAACGTGCAGCAGACCCTGCGGGTCTGCGACCGGGCGTACATCATCGACGAGGGGAAGAAGTTCGCCGAGGGGCGGCCGAAGGATCTGATCAACGACGAGCGGGTGCGGAGCGTGTACCTCGGGACGCTGTTCCGCGGCGACGAGTTCGATCAGCCCATGCGGCGAAAGGGACCGCGGTCCGATCAGATGTCCGGGGCCGAAGCGGGAACAGGTCCGGGTGCTGGTGCGGGTCTGGGTCCGGGCAGAGTCCCTGGAACAGAGTCTGGCCCCGAGCCTCAGACGGTCTCGTCGCGGCGATGAGCGTGGGCGTGGGATGGCGAGCGGGGCGGAAGCGTTGGCACAGCGGCGTGCGGGGGCCGATCGTGGTGCTGCTGGTCGCCGCGGTCGCGGCGTTGCCGGGCTGCCTGCGGCGGAAGATCCGGATTACGTCGGACCCGCCCGGGGCGGTGGTCTTTTTGAACCAGCGGCCGATCGGCGTGACGCCGGCCGAGGCCGCGTTTACGTTCTACGGCAGGTACGACGTGCGTCTGGAAGCGGGCGGGCATGAGCCGCTGAAGACGGCGCGGACGGCTCACGCGCCGCCCTGGGAGTGGCCCGTGATCGACCTGGCGTTCGAGCTCGTGCCGTTCCCGGTCGAGCACACGGTGGCGTGGCACTTCGAGCTGGAGCCGACCCCGCCGCGCGGCTCGGCGGCGATCCGCGCGCGGGAAGAAGCCCTGCTCGAAGACGCCGACGAGATCAGAAGCCTTACCGAGGAGGACCGCCGGTGAGCCGCACGCTGGCGACGAACACGGACGGGCGACCGGAAGCGAGTGAACGGCCATGAGTGAACAGACGCGGCTGGGCTGCGTGAGCTACTTGAACACCGAGCCGTTGGTCGAGGGGGTCGACGTGCTCGAGGGCGTGGAGCTGGTCCGGGTGGTGCCTTCGAAGCTGATCGGGACGCTGGAAGCGGGGCAGGTAGACGTGGCGCTCGTGAGCGTGATCGACGCGGCGCGGGCGTCGGCCGCGGTGACGCTGCTCCGCTGCGGCATGATCGGGTGCGACGGGCCGACGCTGACGGTGCGGCTGTTCTCGGCGGTGCCGCCCGAGCGGATCACGCGGGTGCACGCCGACACGGACAGCCACACGTCGGTGGAGCTCTGCCGCCTGCTTCTCCGCGAGCGGTACGGAGTCGAGGCGGAACTGGTGGACTACGACGCGCGGGAGCGGATGGCGGTCGCACGCCGGGCCGACGAAGCGGACGGTTCGGGCGGCGACGCGCGGCCGGCCGAGGGCGAGTGGCCCGAGGCGATGCTGCTGATCGGCGACAAGGTGGTGACCGACTCGCCGCCGGCGGTCCGGTACCCGCACCAGCTCGATCTCGGGGAGGCGTGGCGCGAGCTGACGGGCGAGCCGTTCGTCTACGCGGTGTGGGCGTGTCTGTCGGAGCGTGCGGGGGAGGCGGTGGTGCGGCGGGCCCGGGACCTGCTTGACCGTCAGCGGCGCCACAACCGGACGCGGCTGGACTGGATCGCAACGAATCGGGCCGTCGAGCACCGCTGGCCGGCCGACCTGGCCCGGAAGTACCTCGGGGAGCACCTGCGGTACGAGCTCGACGAGCGGTCGGAGCGCGGTCTGCGGCGGTTTTATCGGATGGTGGGGCAGGGTGAGCCGGTGTTCGACGCGTCGTGAGCTTTGGGTCTGACCGCCCGGCGGAACAGGGGCGCCTCGCGTGCGGACTGGGTGGTTGGGCCGGCGGGTGGTCGGGGCTGATGAGCCCTCGGGCGTTGGGGGGCTGTACTATGCGTCAGCGCGGCCGCTGGCGGAGCCAACGAAGCCTGAAAGAGCCACCTCGGCCCGAGACGGGCGACCGGGCCCGACCCGAGCGGAACCCTGAGCCTTCTCGGCCCGAGCCGACCCTGCGAACCACCGGATCCTGTCGACTTTCCCCGGGCCCCCGCCGGACCTGACCGGACGCCCACCGGATCCCATCGGATCCCACCGAACCCGACCGTGCCCCCGCTGCCACCGATCCAGACCGAGCCGATGCGCGAGCTGTTGTCGCAGCTGCGATATGCGCGGCGGGAGGCGGTGGTGCTCGACATCGAGCGGGCCGAGTCGCTGCTGAGCGAGCTCGAGCCCGACGGCGTGTACCCCGCGGAGTACCTGGTGTTCCGCATCACGGGGCACCGCGACGGCGGGGCGATCGACTTCGACGCGGGCGGGACGGCGGTGGGCATGATGCGCGGCGAGGTGATGATCGCCGACCTGCCCGTGCTGGTCGAGCACCTGTCGCAGGCGGTGGGGCTGAAGCGGTCGGAGGTGGCGGGGGCGCTCTTGGCCGACGAGCTGGCCGAGCGGTGGTCGGTCACCCGCAAGACGCTGTCGCGGTACCGCAAGCTCGGACTGACGCCGCTGCGGGTGGTCTGGGACGACGGGCGGACGCGGACGGCGTACCGGGCGTCGACGGTCGCGTCGTTCGAGGAGCGGCACGGGGACCGCGTGGAGAAGGCGGGGGCGTTCGAGCGGCTGGGCGAGGCGGACGAGGCGCGCGCGCTGCGGTGGGCTCGGGGGTACAGCGAGCGGCTGGAGTGGTCGTTGAACCAGGCGGCCGAGCGGGTCGGGGCGCGGCTCGGGCGGTCGCGTGAGGCGATCCGGCAGCTGCTCATGCGGCACGACGAGCGTTCGGAGACGGCGGAGATGCTGTTCGACGAGCGTGGGCCGGCGAGCGCGGCGGAGGTCGAGCAGGCGTACGAGGCGTGGCGGCGAGGGGCCGAGCCCGGGCAGCTCGCCGAGACGCTGCGGTCGAGCGTGGCGTCGGCGAGGCGGTCGGTCAACGCGCGCCGCGCGGCGGTGCTCCGGCGGTTCGAGCCCGAGCTCGTCGCCGGGCTCGACATCGAGAAGCCCGAGCTGATCGAGCTCGCCCGGATCGGGCCCGACGAGTCGCTGGCGCTCGGGTTTTCGAGCGAGGAGACGCTCGGGGCGTTTTTCGGGGACGTGCGGTCGATGTCGCCGCCCGACGCGGGTCTCGAGGCGCGGCGGGCGCGGTCGTTCCTGGCGCTGCGGGTGCGAGCGGCGGCGGCGATCCGCGGCCTGCCCGCGGCGGGCGTCTCGCCCACGGTGCTGGACCGGGTCGAGACGGACCTGCGGTGGGCGTCGAGGCTGCACGCGGAGCTGGTGCGGTCGCAGCTTTCGACGGCGTTGCGCGCGGCGGTGGGGCGGCTGGGTGAGGAGCCCGAGTGGTTCGGGACGTCGGCCGCGGTGTCGATCGCGGGCGCGATGATCGCCGGGGCGACGGCGGGGGCGCTGCGGTTCGACCCGCTGACGCGCGGGCGGCTCGCGGCGCCGGTCACGCTGTCGGTCGACCGGCGCGTGCGCGAGCTGGGCGCGTCGGTCGCGCGGCCGAGCGAGGGGCGGGCGCGGAAGGCGTTCGATGGGTCGACCAGGCTCAAGGACTGGACGCTGCGGCTGACCCCCTGGCAGAAGGCCGTCGACCTGAGCAAGGGGGCCCGGGCGCGCCTGGGCGGGATGGACGCGCACCTGCGGCGGGTGCTGATCGCGCGGTACGGGCTGGCGCTCGCGACCGAGGGCGGGCTCGAGGGCGGCGAGCACCCGCTCACGCTGGCCGAGCTTGCTCAGCGGGAGGGGCGGGCGGTGCTGCACCTGGCGCGGACCGAGCGGGCGGCGGTGCGGCGGGCCGTTGGCGGCGAGGCCCGGGCGGGGACCGGGCCGGGTCTGGCGGTCGAGACCGTTCAGCGGGCCGTTTCGCGGGCGGGTCCGGAGACGAGGTCGCCGGACGGGGCCGAGGTACCATCGCCAGATGGCTGAGTCGATGACAGCGGACGAGCGGCGGGCGGCGGTGATCGAGCGGGTCGAGCTTGTCGTGGGCATGGAGGTGCACGTCGAGCTGGCGACGCGGTCGAAGATGTTCGCGCGGGCGCCCAGCCCGGCGCACCCGGAGTTTCAGGGTGCCGCTCCGAACACGCTGGTCGACCCGGTGGTGCTCGCGCTGCCCGGGGCGCTGCCCGTGATGAACCGGGAGGCGGTCGAGCTGTCGATGCTCGTGGGCTTTGCGCTCGGGAGCGAGATCCCCGGCGTCTGCAAGTGGGACCGCAAGGGCTACTTCTACCCGGACCTGCCCAAGGCGTACCAGCTCAGCCAGTACGACCTGCCGCTGTGCGTGGGCGGGCGGCTGAGTGTGCCGGCGTACGACGCTGACGGGTTTCTTGACCCCGGCGGGACCGGGTCGACGGTGCGCATCACGCGCGCCCACCTTGAGGAGGACGCGGGCAAGCTGATGCACGAGCTGCCGAGCGAGTTCGGCGGCGGGCCGTTGGACTCGTCGATCGTGGATCTGAACCGCGCGGGGACGCCGCTTCTCGAGATCGTGACGGAGCCCGATCTGACGGACTCGGCGGGAGCCGTGGCGTTCTGCCGGACGCTGCGCGACCTGTGCCGGTGGCTCGGCGTGACCCATGGCGTGATGCAGAAGGGGCACATCCGGTTCGAGCCGAACATCAACTGCCGGCTGACGCTCGCGGGCGGGCGGGTCGTTCGCACGCCGATCGTGGAGGTCAAAAACCTCAACTCGTTCAAGGCGGTGCGCGGGGCGATCGACTACGAGCTGGGCGAGCAGCCCGGGCGGTGGGTCGAGACGGGCGTTGAGTTTGGCCCGGGCACGAAGCAGACGCGCGGCTGGGACGACGGCCGAGGCGCGACCACGCTGCAGCGCGAGAAGGAAGACGCGCACGACTACCGCTATTTTCCGGACCCGGACCTGCCGCCCGTGGTCGTGGACGACGCTTGGCGGGAGGCGGTCAGGGATCGGCTGCCCGAGTCGGCGGCCGACCGGTTCGAGCGGGCGGTGGGCGGGTACGGGCTGGGCGCGCGTGAGGCGCAGACACTTACGAGCGAGCGGGGGCTGAGCGACTGCTTCGAACAGATCGTCGGCGGCGACCCGGCGCGCGCGAAGCAGGCGGCGAACCTGCTCTTGCAGGTCGCGAGCCGGTTGGCGGGCGAGCGGGGGGTCGGGGCTTGGGAGCTGGTTCCCGCGGCGGCGGCGTCGGAGGTCGTGACGCTGCGGCTCGCCGGCGAGATCAGCTCGAACGGGGCCGACGCGTTGTTCGCGTCGCTGGCCGACGAGCCGGGCGAGGTTCGGTCGAGGGCCGAGTCGTTGGGGCTGATGGTCGTGCGCGATGATGGGCAGCTCGAGGCGTGGTGCCGAGAGGTGATCGAGGCGAACGAGGCTGTGTGCGAGCAGGTGCGCGGCGGGAAGACGCAGGCGGTCGGGCGGCTCGTGGGCGAGGTGATGAAGAAGGCGAAGGGCGGGGCCGACGGCGGCGATGTGCGGCAGAAGCTGTTCGAGCTGCTCGGCGTGCAGGGCTGAGGGGCCAAGGGAGCTTGGGTCGGTTTGCTGTTGGGCCGCGCTCGCGCTAGTCGAACCGGATGGAGCGCCGGCCGAAGTTCAGGGACATGGCGTCTTTGGCCAGCGCGAGCGTCTCTTCGGCGGCGGCGTTGGCCCGCTGGGTGCCCTGCCTGATGAGGTCGATGATGTCGTCGTCGCCCGACGGACCCTCGAACCGCGCGCGGCGTTCGTGCATGGGTTCGAGCAGCTCGTTGACGGCTTCGATGACGTGGGCCTTGACGTGCCCGTCGCCGAGGTTGTCGCCCTTGCGGTAGCGGGCTTTGAGGTCGGCGACGAAGCCGCCGTCGGCGATGAAGGTGTCGGCGTATTCGAAGACGGGGTTGGCTTCGGGGTCGCCCGGGTCGGTGGGCTCGCGGCTCTGGCCCGGGTACATGTTGTTGATCTTCTTTTTGACCTGCTTGGGCGTGTCGGAGAGGAAGATGGCGTTGTTCAGGCTCTTAGACATCTTCTGGGCGCCGTCGGTTCCGACGAGTCGGCCGGTCGCGCCGACGAGGGCGGCGGGGACGGGGAAGACGCCGCCGAGCGACTCGAAGTCGGCGTCGTCGGCGTGGGGGTCGACGCCGCAGTAGACGATGTCGAAGCGCCTCGCGGCCTCGCGGCACATCTCGATGTGGGCGACCTGGTCTTCGCCCACGGGCACCAGCTCGGGGCGGAAGGCGAGGATGTCGGCGCACTGCCCGACGGCGTACATGGGGAAGCCGAAGCTGTACTTCTCGCCGCCCTCGGTCGTGACGAGGCCCTTCGATTCGATCTCGGTCTTGAGCGTGGGGTTGCGCATGACGCGGTTGAACGGGAGCAGCATCGCGAGGAACCACGTGAGCTCGGCGATCGCGGGCACCTCGGTCTGGAGGACGATGGTCGAGCGGTCGGGGTCGACGCCCGCGGCGAGCCAGTCCTTGACGATCTCGATGGTGCTGGTCCGGATCTCGTCGGCCTGCTGTTTGGTCTCGGCGCGGGTGGTGTAGGCGTGCATGTTGGCGAGCAGGAAGTAGCAGTCGTAGTCGTCTTGGAGGCGGACGCGGTTCTGGATAGAGCCGACCCAGTGCCCGAGGTGGAGCCGGCCGGTGGGTGTGTCGCCGGTGAGGATGCGTTTGTTCGCGGGGGTCTGGCTCATAGCGGGCGATGGTAGTTGTCTAGCGGGCGGCGAAGGCGAGCGCGACGTTGAGCGCGTTGAACGCGACGTGGACGACAACGGAGGCGGCGACGCCGGGCCGGCCGTGGGCGAGGGGGCCGCGCGTGTGCAGACCTTCCCGAAGCAGGCCGAGCAGGACGCCGAGCGTGATGAGGACGGGCAGCATGTAGGGCGGGACGGCGGCCGCGTGGAGCAGCCCGAAGACGGTGCCGACGATCAGGGAGGTGACGACCGCGCCGGCGCGTGTCCGGTCGCCGGCGAGCGGTCGGACGGCGTCGTGGAGGAAGCCGCGGAAGACGACCTCTTCGAGGATCGGCACGGCGACGACGGAGGTTGTGATGGCGGCGGCCGCGGCGGGCCCGCCGCCGAGGATGGTGTCGAACGCGTTGTGGGCGGTGGGGTCGATGTCGACGCCGAGGAGCCGGGCGGCGGCGGTCGCGAGGACCGAGACGCCGAAGACGGTCGGCACGATGACGACGGCGGCGACGAGCCCGGCGACGAGCGCTCGGGCCGTCGGCAGCATGCCGGCCCAGAACGCGACGATCATGGCGGCGGTGGCCGCGGCGGCGGCACCGAGGAAGGTTGGGTGGGCCAGGCCGGTGCTCTGGGCAAGCCCGGCGGCGAGAGGAATGGTGAGGAACAGGCCGAACGCGATCGCGAGGGCTGTGGTGGGGGGCGTGGGCGGCTGGCGGTTCCACGCGTTGAGCGGGCGGGCGGCGACCCACCGCCATGCGACGGCGCCGGTCAGGGCGGCCACGACGAGCACGGCGATGTTGCCCGGGCCGACGACCGGCGGGCCCGGGTCGGCGGTCTGGGCGAAGGCCAGAGAATCGGTCTGGGCGGTAGCGGTTGCGGCGCCGGTGAAGACCGCGGCGAGGGTGGCGGCAATGATGAGGACCGGAGTGGTTTTGGCGGAGGTGCGTGTGGCGAGCAAGCTCGACGAGATCGTGGCGAGGAAGCGTGAGGATCTCGGGCGGCTCAAGCGTGAGACTCCGTTCGCGGCACTCGAGGCCGAGGTGCTGCAGGCCGAGCCGCCGCGGAACTTCTTCGCCGCGGTGACCCGGCACGGGTCGGACGATACGACGGCCGTGATCGCGGAGATCAAGCGTCGGAGCCCGAGCGCGGGGCTGATGCGTAAGGAGTACGCCGGTGAGGGGTTCGACCCGGTGGTGATCGCGCGGGCGTACGAGCGGGCGGGGGCACGGGCGATCAGTTGCCTGACGGACGAGCCGTACTTCGACGGGCGTCTGTCGTACATCGAGCGGATCAAGGGCGCGGTGTCGCTGCCGGTGCTGCGGAAGGACTTTTTGGTCGATCCTTGGCAGCTTTGGGAGAGCCGGGCGGCGGGGGCCGACGCGGTGCTGCTGATCGCCGAGTGCCTGCCCGAGGCGGTGTTGGTCGACATGCTGATCCTGGCGCAGCAGCTCAAGATGTCGGTGCTGCTCGAGGTGCACGACATGGACAACCTCCTGAAGGTTCGCCCGCACGTGGGCTTTCCCAACCCGACGAGCTGCCTGCTGGGGATCAACAACCGGGACCTGTCGACGATGACGGTGGATCTGTCGCACACGACGCGGCTGATCGACCTGGTCGATGATCCGTCTGTGCTGGTGTCGGAGTCTGGGATCCGGACGCCGGGCGATCTTCAGAAACTGCGCGAGGTCGGCGTGCGGATCGTGCTGGTGGGCGAGCACTTGATGAAGCAGCCGGACCCGGGGGCGGCTCTTGGGACGCTGCTGTCTTAGATGGTGCTGTGCGAGATGACGATGGGCGCCCGTGTTCTGAGAGGGCATCAGGCGAGGTCCGGCTGGGCCGTACTATTTCGGGTCGCCGCGGTTGGAGCGACTGGGAGCGATCGGAGGATGGTGCGATGCGTGTAATCCGGGATGTGGCTTTGGTTGTGACGGTCGTGGTCGGGATGGTTGCGTGGGCGGCGGGCGGGCAGGTCGAGGCCGAGGCGGAGCGCGTGCTGGAGGAAGCGGCCGACGTGTTCGCTGCGATCGAGTCGATGTCGTACGACGTCGAGTACACGCAGGTGGGCGAAGGGGTGCTCTCGCTGGCGAACCGGCGCATCTCCGGATCGGTGATCGCGGCGAAGACCGAGACAGGCTGGGTCCGGCGCATCGAGGGGACCGAGGACGCGGCCGAATTTCTGGGCACGCCCGAACAGCCGGTGCTTATGGTGATGCAAGACCTGAGGGGGACTTGGATCCGGCCCCGCGAGAAGGAGATGGTCCGGGCCTTCGGCATCGCGCCGATGCGAAAGAGCCCGTCCGAGGCAAACTTCCTCGCCCCGAAGGACCTCTTCGCTCCGGAGCCGCTCGCGAAGTCGCGAAGGGCCGAGCGCCTTTCGCTCGAATCGCCAGAAGAGTTTGGCGGTGCTGTCTGCGACGTGGTGAGCGTGCAAGCGTCGGCGAGGGACCCGGGTCGGTTGTTTTTTTTCGACCGTGGATCGCGGCTGCTGTGCGGTTGGCGCCAGGTGATCAGCGGGGGTGAACAGCTCGACGGTGCCGTGACGACCACCGTGACACTCACGAACGTGCGGACGGATATCCCGGTCGACCCGTCGGTGTTCGACCTCGAGCCGCCGGTTGGGTACAGCGTGGTCGAGCGTGGTCAGGCGCCCAAGGACGAGAACGGGGGCGGGCCGACGCGGCCGACGCTTACAACGTCTCGCGTTGTCGGTGTCGAGGTGGGTAACGTCGCGCCGGCGTTCAGCGTTCCGGGTGTCGACGGCGAGCCGATCACGCTGGAGTCGCTGTCGGGCAGCCCGGCGATCATCTACTTCTTCTCGAGCTGGAACCCGCAGTGCCAGCGGATGAACACCGAGCTCGGCGAGCTGCTCGACGGGCTGGGCGACGACCGTCCCGCCGTCGCGGCGATGGCCGTGCGCGAGCGTGACCCCGCGGCACCGACCCGGGTCGCCGAGCAGTACGGGTTCCGACTGTCGGTCGGGTCGCGTCGGGTCGCGTCGGGGTTCCAGGTCCGTACGGTCCCGGCGGTGTTCGTAATCGACGGCGAGGGCCGCATCGTGCATACCGAGAGCGGGCACACACCTGGCGAGACCGTCGGTCGGATCGCCGAGGCGTTGACCGCAGCGGCTCGCAACGAGTAGGGCGGGCATCGGCGTGGCTGGGCTCATTGGCACGGCACGCACGCTGGCACGCTCGATCTCGGGGGCGGTCCAGCGGGCGGTCTTCCCTTCGGGGCTTGAGCACTACGTCTATGCGGTGCGGCAGGACGCGACGACGCGGAACCCGGTCGTGGTGATCCACGGGATCATGGGCGCCCGGCTCGAGCAGAAGGAGACCGGGCGCGTCTTGTGGGGCGGGACGGACCGCTCGCTGTTCGCCGACCCTGAAAAGCCCGAAGAGCTGCGGGCGGTGTCGTTCCCGATGAGCGACCCGGGGGTGCCGCTGTCGGACCGTGAGGACGGCGTTGTCGCGACCGGCAGCATCCACAGCTTCCGGGCAACGCTCGCTGGGCTGCCGCTGTCGGTGCCGGCGTATGGGCCGATCCTCGACATGCTCGGAGTCGGCGGGTTCCTCAAGGAGGACGACACGCCGGGGCTGTGGGGCCGGCTCGGCGACCGGTTCAGCGAGCGGTTCGGCGACCGGCCGCACGGCTCGGGCTCCGACACCGCCCGGGGCAACGCGCGTTCGAACGCCCGCTCCTCGGGCGACGCGTCGCTCGACTACGACCACCGGTCGGTCGCCAACTGCTTCGAGTTTTTCTACGACTGGCGCCGGAGCGTGCCCGACAACGCCGAGCGCCTGAAGCGGTTCATCGAGAACGTGCTGACCTTCAGCCGGTACGACGCGAAGCTGCCCGAAGACCAGCGGCTGAAGGTCGACATCGTCGCCCACTCGATGGGCGGGCTGCTGGTCCGGTACTTCCTGCGGTACGGCGGGGAGCGGATGCCCGAGGACGGATCGGACCTTGAGGTGACGTGGGAGGGATCGAAGCTCGTCGAGAACGCGATCCTGGTTGGGACGCCGAGCGCGGGGTCGCTGATGGGGGTGGAGAAGCACCTGGGCGGGCTGACCCCGACGCCGGCGACGCCCGGCTACCCCGCGGGGCTGCTGAACACGTTCCCGGCGATCTACCAGCTCATGCCGCGGTCGAGGCACGAGCGGGTGGTCGACCGCGACACGGGCGAGCCGCTCGACCTCTACGACGTGGAACTGTGGCGGCGGATGCAGTGGGGGCTGTTCGAGCCCGGCGCGGCGGACGTGCGGGCGGCGCTGCTGCCCGACGCGCCGAGCGACGCGGCGAGGCTGGAGATGGCGGCGGCGCACGTCGACGCGTGCCTGCACGACGCCGCGCAGTTCCACCGGCACATGGACCGGCCGGCGCGGCTGCCCGACGAGACGGCGCTGCACCTGTTCGCGGGCGACGGCGTGAAGACGCCGGCGCTCTTGGAGGTCGGGCCGCGGGGGCACCAGCGGGTGGTCGCGAGCGACCTGGGCGATGGTACGGTGATCCGCGCGTCGGCGCTGATGGACGAGCGGCCGTCGCGCGAGGTCTATCCGCGGCTGATCACGCCGATCCACTGGACGAGCGTGAGCTTCGTGCCGGCGCCGCACATGGTGCTGACTCGGCATCCGTCGTTTATCAACAACGCGCTCTACATCCTTCTGGAGAAGCCGCGGCCGGGCCGGAGCTACGCGGAGGGGTCGTTGGGCCTCGAAGAGACGCTCCGCAACCCGGACCGTTGCGGCGACGACTCCGGCGTGGAGGAGCACTCCGAGCCACGCGCCGACTAAGCCGTGCTTGAGGCACCGCCTGCTTGCCGCTTCGTTACGCGGGGTGCTGTGTCGGGTGTGATTCCAACGGGGTGCACCGGCCGACTCAAGCAGAGCCGGCTTTGTACGACCCGCGACGAAAAGCTCACGGCACATGACCTCGCCATGACCTCGCCATGATCTCGCCATGGTCGAGCGATGCCTCGCTCGTGTGGCTCAACCCGTCAGACAGGACTTAGAACGCCAGGGCCCGCTCCACGGCCGGCGAGTACTGCGAGCGGATGTCGTTATCTTCCAGCACGTCCTCGGTCGCCTGCAGCAGCTTGTCCTTCGGGAAGACCAGCAGCTCCATGCCGTCGTTCTGCCACTCAAAGATCAGGTAGTCCTCCCCGGCGTTGGTGATGGTCTCGACGAGGTGGACGAGGTTCTTGATCTTCACGCCGTTGACCTTGTCGACGACCGGGAAGCGCGTGAGCTGGTAGCCCTTGGTGAGCCGGTGCGGGAAGAACGGCGGCACGACGGTGACGAGCTCTTCGCCCTCGAACGCCTCGTCTTCGCCGAAGCGGCCCATGGCGGGGTGGTCGTTGAGCGCGAGCTGGGCGCCGAGTTGCAGGAGCGCCTCGGCGGTCTCGCGGTAGATCGGCGTGAAGCACATCGGGCCGACGATCGCGTACTCGGGCGTGCGGCCGTTGAGCGGGGTGAACAGCAGACTGTCCTGGGGCTTGGCTTCGAGCGCGACGTCGATGAGCTCGCCGTCGCGGAAGACCGTCAGGGGGATGATCTTGCCGCGGCGGCCCCCCCCGCGATCGTCGTCTGCCTCACCGGCCGCCGCCCCCGCCGCCCCCTCTGCCTCATGGGCCGCCGGGGCGTCGACGGACACCTCATCGACGTAGTAGGTCCAGTTGAACCGGAGGTCGCCGCGGAAGACCATGCCGTCGTTGGCGATATCGTGCGGGCCGATCGCGGTGATGACGTCCCACCGCCGGAGTGCCTCGTGGTCTTCGGGGTCGCTGACGATCAGCCCGGTCACGTCGCGGTCGAGCCCGAGGAACGAGCGGACGGACGGGCTCTCGGCGGTCTGGAGGTTGTAGACGAGCTGCGGCGAGCCGTCATATGTGCCGTCGTCGGCGTCGTCGAGGAACTTGTTGACCTCTTCGATGGGGATGAGGTAGCCGGTGTTCTCGGCGCCGGGCACGCCCGAGAAGACGACGCCGACGACCTCCGGTCCGTCGGCACCCTCGGCGAGCACGGGCCCGCCCGAGTTGCCCGGGTTGAGCGCGGCGTCGACCTGGATCCGCAGGCCGCGCGTCCCGGCCGCGTAGCCCGTGAACTCGATGCGGTTGACGATGCCCTCGGTGATCGACAGCGCGTCTCCGCCGAGGGGGTAGCCGTAGGCGTTGACGGTGGTGCCCACGCGGGGCAGGTCGGCCGCGAAGCTCAGCGGCGGGTGGCTCTCGAAGAAGCTGTCGTCCTCGAGCTCGATCACCGCCAGGTCGATGCCGCGGGCGATCGCGACGACGCGAGCTTCCAGCTCGTCCGACGACTGGTAGGGCTGCACCAGGATGCGGCGGGCGTAGTCCACGACATGGGCGTTGGTCAGGATCCGGTTGCCCGAAATCACAAAGCCGGTGCCGGTCGCCTCCCGAGGGGTCTGCCGCGTCCAGGGGCGGCGCAGGTCGGGCAGGCGGCTGGTCGTGAAGATCTGCACGACCGAGTCGCGGACGTCCAAGTCGCGTTGAGCCTCCGCCCGGGCTCGGACGTCTTGAGAAGCGTCGTCGGGCGTCGCCGCCGCGGTGGGGAGTGTCGTCAGGCTCGCGGCCAGCAGCGACACTAGAGAGATGAAGACGGCGATTTGAGGGCGGGAAGTACGCATCGGGCTCCTGTCGGTCGTGGCTCGGGGCAGCGCCGCGGGGCAAGGCGGCCCGCTCCACCACCCCATGTTCGTCCGGAAGCCCATGGTAGAGTCGCGGCGGCCTATCGTCGGCCCATGGCGGTACTCCTGGTTCTCAAGCACTCCGCGGATGAAGGGCCCGGTCGGCTCGGGGCCACGCTCCGCGACCACGCCTTCAAGCTCGACATCCGCCGCGTCGACCTCGGCCCGGAGGCGGGCGGAGACCCCATGCCCCGCGACATGGACGACTACGCCGGGCTGATCTCCCTCGGCGGGCCCCAAGACCCCACCGAGGACCTGCCCTTCATCGACGACGAGCTCTCGCTCATCCGCCAGGCCCACGAGCGCGAGATGCCCGTCATCGGCATCTGCCTCGGGCACCAGCTTGTCGCGCGGGCGCTCGGGGGCGAGCTCTCGAAGATGGAAACACCCGAGTGGGGCCTGCGCGACGTCTCGCTGAGCTTCCCGGGTCAGACCGAGAGCATCCTCGCCGGCATCCCCTGGGACCATCCCCAGTTCCACACGCACGCGTTCGAGGTCTCGAAGGCGCCCGCGGGCGCGACCGTGCTCGCAGGCAACGACCGCTGCAAGATCCAGGCATTCCGGGCCGGCGTGCGGACGTTTGGCTTCCAGTACCACTTCGAGTGGGACAAGCCGTTCCTCCGCGGGCTGGCCGAGCGGGAGAGCGACCAGATGCGGGCCGCGGGGCTGAGCGTCGAGGCATTCGAAGAGCAGCTCGCCGCGGGCTACGGCCGGTACGTCCGCCACGCCGAGCGGCTCTGCGTCAACCTCACCACGCTGAGCTTCAACTTCGGCGAGCTGACGCGGGCCTGACGGGCGTGTCGTGACGGGCACCCGGCTCACGATCCGCGTCCCCGCAGACTACCTGCTCCCTCGTGACGTGTGCTCCTACGGCTACTTTCTGCTCGCCCCCAACCACTGGGACCCCGCCGACCAGACCTTCCGAACGACCCTGCTGCTCGAGGGCGGCGCGACCACGGCCGTGATCGCCCAGCGCCTTGCACGCCGTGGCTCATCCCTCACCGCCCGTTTCGACCGGCCGCTCTCGCGTCCCGAGCAGGCGGACGCTCGGGCGCAGATCGCCCGCATGCTCAACCTCGCGCAAGATGTCGACGAGATCCGCGCGTTCCACCGCGTCGACCCACGCTGGAGGCGGTCGGGCCGCGGGAGGCTCATGCGGTCGGTGAGCCTGTTTGAGGACGTCATCAAGACCGTAACGAGTTGCAACGTCGCGTGGCCCAACACGATCAACATGAACCGGAACTTCTGCGAGGTCTTGGGCAAGCGTTCGCCGAGCGGCTACTTCGCGTTCCCTTCGCCCGTGAAGCTGGCCCGGACCCGCCCGGGCACGCTGCGGGGTCGGTGCCGCGTCGGCTACCGCGACGAACGCCTGATCGCGCTCGCCAAGCTCTTCGCGGAGGGCCGGATCGATGAGGCCTGGCTCGCCAGCCCGGACACGCCGAACGACGACGCGTTCGCGTTCCTGCTGAGCCTGCCCGGCATCGGTCCCTACGCGGCGGGCAACATCATGCAGCTTCTGGGACGCTACTCGAGGCTCGCGCTCGACACCGAGAGCGTCCGCCACGCCCGGACCGTGCTGGGCATGCGCGGCGAGTCGGCGTCGATCATGAAACGCCTCGCCCGCCACTACGAGCCCTTCGGCGAGCACAAGTTCCGCAGCTATTGGTTCGAGCTCTGGACCGACTACGAACGCAAACGCGGCCCCGCCCACACGTGGGACCGCGAGACGACGGGCAAGACGTTTACCGCGAGCCGCCTGTAATCGCGGCGCGTCGAAGCATTCGCCGGAGGCGGGCCAGGGCCTGAGATCGACCCCGCGGCCGTCCGCGTCGAGCGTGTTCTGGCTTGAGTGGTCGGTGACCGTGGCTTTGATGGGCCGGCCATCTCGCCGGCTGAGCACGTGCCGGCTGAGCTGTGATGGTGCCCAACGCGTGAGTCGGTCTGCTCATCTGTTTACGACGGCACGCCCTTCTCGGCGGGGCTGGCCGCGTAGTCCTGGAGCGCCGCGACGTCCCACTCGCCCGCGCGGAGCGCCTGGATCGCTTCGACCGCGGCCTTCGCGCCCGTCAGGGTTGTGATCATCGGCACGCCGAGGCGCACGGCCGCGGCCCGGATCTTGCCCTCGTCGGTCGCCCAGCCCGTGCGGGTCGGGGTGTTGACGACGAGCTGGATCTCGTGGTTGGACATCAGGTCGATGACGTTGGGCCGCGCGCCTGCCGAGAGCTTCTCGAGCAGCTTGGGTCGCAGGCCCTGCCGCCGCATGAGCTCGCCGGTCCCTCGGGTCGTGTAGACCTCGAAGCCCATCGCCATGAGCGACCGCGCGATCGCCACGGCCTCGGGCTTGTCCTGCTCGCGGACGGACACGAACACCCCGCCCTCGCGCGGCAGCGTGTTGCCGGCCGCCATCTGCGCTTTGAGGTACGCGATGGGCAGCGCCCAGTCCATGCCCATGACCTCGCCGGTCGACCGCATCTCCGGCCCGAGCACGACGTCGACGCCCGGGAAGCGGCTGAACGGGAAGACCGGCCCCTTCACCGCGTACGCGCCCGTCTCGGGCACCTCGACCGCGCCCTGCTCTTCGAGCGAAATGCCGAGCATCGCCTTCGCCGCGACCTGCGCCCACGCGACGCTCTTGGCTTTGCCCACGAACGGCACGGTCCGCGAGGCGCGGGGGTTCACCTCGATGATCGACACCTGCCCGTCCTTGACCGCCATCTGCACGTTCATGAGCCCCCGGACGCGCAGCGCCTCGGCCAGCGTCCGCGCCGTCGTGCGGAGCTGGTCGACCAGCATCGGGCCGAGCGACCAAGGTGGGATCGTGCACGAGCTATCGCCCGAGTGGACGCCCGCGTGCTCGGTGTGCTCCATCACGCCGCAGACCAGCGCCCGCCCCTCGCCCGTCGCGGGGTCGAAGTCGGCCACGACGTCGACGTCGATCTCGACGGCACCGTCGAGGAACTTGTCGATCAGCACCGGCGCGCCGGCGAGGTCGGAGATGTCA
The DNA here is from genome assembly GCA_039815285.1 of Planctomycetota bacterium. Lineage (GTDB taxonomy): Bacteria > Planctomycetota > Phycisphaerae > Phycisphaerales > UBA1924 > JBCBZP01. Next base: position 143,799 of record JBCBZP010000002.1, on the reverse strand, counting down.
ACGGCCGTCGCCATGTAGTGCCGCAGCGCCGCCGCGTCGGAGCAGATCTCCATCCCGCGCCCGCCGAGCACGTAGCTCGGGCGCACCAGCACGGGGAAGCCGATCCGGTCAGCGATGCCGGTTGCCTCCTCGAGCGAGCGGGCGATGCCCGACGCGGGCCGCTCGAGCCTGAGGTCTTCGAGCAGGTGGTCGAAGCGGTCGCGGTCTTCGGCGAGGTCGATCGAGTCGAGCGAGGTGCCCAGCAGCGGCACGCCGGCGAGCTGGAGCCCGTGCGCGAGGTTCAGCGGGGTCTGCCCGCCGAACTGGACGATCACGCCGCGCACGCCCCCGCCCGCGTTGAGCTGCTCGCACACGTTCAGCACGTCCTCGAGCGTCAGCGGCTCAAAGAACAGCATGTCCGACGTGTCGTAGTCGGTCGAGACGGTCTCGGGGTTGCAGTTGACCATCACCGACTCGAAGCCGAGGTCTTTCGAAGCGAACGCCGCGTGGACGCAGCAGTAGTCAAACTCGATGCCCTGCCCGATGCGGTTCGGGCCCCCGCCGAGGATGATGACCTTGGGCGCGTCCGACACGCGGACCTCGTTGTCGGTCCGGGCCACGCCGTCGATTTCGTACGGGCGTTCGTACGTCGAGTAGAAGTAGGGGGTGACCGCTTCGAACTCGGCGGCGCAGGTGTCCACGAGCTTGAAGACCGGCGAGATCCCGAGCGACTCGCGGAAGCGCCGGACCTTCAGGATGTTCTCGCTCGTGATGTTGCCGAGGTAGAGGTTGGCGAGCTGCGCGTCGGAGTACCCGAGCTGCTTGGCCCGGTGCATCACGTCGGCGGTCACCTCCTCGAGCGACGCGAACGACGTGAGCGTGTCCTCGAACTCGACGAGCTGGAGCATCTCGTCGAGGAACCAGGGGTCGATGCCGGTCAGCTCGTGGACGCGCTCGATGCTCCAGCCCATCTTGAACGCGTAGCGGACGTAGTAGGGCCGGCCCTGGCTGGGGACCGAGAGCTTGCGGCTGAGCTTGTCGAGCCCGATCGGCCACTCGATCGGCTGGCCGTCGGCCGTGCGGAGCCCGGTCGAGCCCGGCTTGACGCCCGGCGAGATGTCCAGCACCAGCTGCGCGTGCTCCACGGCGCGCATCGCCGCGAGCCACTTGTCGTTCTTATCAAGCCCGAGCCCGAACCGCTTGACGTCGAGCGAGCGGATCGCCTTCTGGTAGCTCTCCTTGAAGGTCCGCCCGATCGACATCACCTCGCCGACCGACTTCATCTGCGTCGTCAGGGTCTCGTCGGCCTCGGGGAACTTCTCGAACGTCCAGCGTGGGAACTTCGTGACCACGTAGTCGATCGCCGGCTCGAAGCAGGCGCTGGTCGTGCCCGTGATGTCGTTGCGCAGCTCGTCGAGCGAGTAGCCCACCGCGAGCTTCGCCGCGATCTTCGCGATGGGGAAGCCGGTCGCCTTCGACGCGAGCGCCGACGACCGGCTCACGCGCGGGTTCATCTCGACGACGACGAACTCGAACGGCCGCGACCCGTCCCCGAGCGGCTCGGGGTCGGGGTTGACCGCGAACTGCACGTTCGAGCCGCCGGTCTCGACGCCGACCCGGCGCATCACCGCGATCGCCGCGTCGCGCAGCGCCTGGTACTCCTTGTCGGTCAGCGTCTGGATCGGCGCGACGGTTACCGAGTCGCCCGTGTGCACGCCCATCGCGTCGATGTTCTCGATCCCGCAGACGATCACGCAGTTGTCGTTCTTGTCGCGGACAACCTCGAGCTCGTACTCCTTCCACCCGATGAGCGAGCGGTCGACCTGGACCTGATCGATCATGCTGGCGTCGATGCCGCGCATGACCAGGTCCTTGAACTCGTCGAGGTTGTACGCGATGCCCCCGCCGAACCCGCCGAGGGTGAACGCCGGGCGGATAATCGCGGGCAGCCCGATCCGCTCGACGTATTCGAGCGCGTCCTGCAGGTCGGTGACGGTCTTCGACTCGGGCGTTGCGAGGTTGATCTCGTCGCACAGCTCGGCGAACGCCTTGCGGTCCTCGGCGCGGTGGATGACCTCTCGGGTGGCGCCGATCATCTCGACGCCGTGCCGCTCGAACACGCCGGCGTCGAACAGCTCGCAGGCGCAGTTCAAGCCCGTCTGCCCGCCGAGCGTGGGCAGCACCGCGTCGATGGGCGCGCCCAGCTCGGCTTCCTTCTTGATGATCTTCTCGACCGCCTCGGGCGTGATCGGCTCGACGTAGGTCCGGTCGCTCATCGCCGGGTCGGTCATGATCGTGGCCGGGTTCGAGTTGACCAGCACGACCCGGTACCCCTCGGCCCGGAGGCTCTTGCACGCCTGCGCGCCCGAGTAGTCGAACTCGCAGCCCTGCCCGATCGCGATGGGCCCTGAGCCGATGATCAGGATCGTCCGGATGTCGGTGCGCTTGGGCATGCGGGGCTCTCGCGGGGTGCTCGCGCTGATCCCCGCCCGGCGGAGGGGATCGATGGTCCGGGAAACGCTGTGCGGGGCCTGACCGGGGTAAATCCGGGAAGCATAGCCGGCGGCCGCGTTCGCCCGTCGCTGTCTGCCCGTTTGGATGGACCCGGACCGCCTCCCGGCCGATGGCCGGTCGGTACAGTTTCCTTGAGGATTTCCCGGCCCGCGTGGTGGCCGCGCCCTGCGATCGGAACGCTCTATGTGCGGCATCGTTGCCTACATCGGTACCAACCCCGCCACGCCCATCCTCCTCGAGGGGCTCAAACGCCTCGAGTATCGCGGCTACGACTCGGCCGGGCTCGCCGTCATCGAGACCTCTCTCCGGACCGCCAAGGCCGTCGGCCGCGTCGCCAACCTCGAAGAAGTCGTGACCGCCGGCGGTCCCTTCCCGGGCTCGCTCGGGCTCGCCCACACCCGTTGGGCCACGCACGGCGCCGTCACCGAAGCCAACTGCCACCCCCACACCGACGACGCCCACGGCATCGTCCTGGTCCACAACGGCATCATCGAGAACTACGCCGCCCTCCGCACCTACCTCACCGAGAAGGGGCACACCTTCCAGACCGAGACCGACACCGAGGTGCTCGCGATGCTCATCGGCGAGCTCTACGACGCCGACAACGGCGGGTCGCTCGAGGCCGCCGTGCAGGGCGCGCTCCGCGAGGTCACGGGCGCCTACGCGATCGTCGTTGCCTGCGAGAAGGAGCCCGGCACGCTCGTGTGCGCGCGCAAGGGCTCGCCGCTGATCGTGGGCGTGGGCTCGGGCGAGTACGTCGTCGCGTCCGACGCCTCGGCGATCGTTAGCCATACCACGCAGGCGTTCAGCCTCGACGACTACACCGTCGCCACGCTCACCCGCGAGGGCTTCCGCACCTCCACGATCCACAACAAGGCGGTCTCGCCCAAGCTCATGGAGCTCGAGTTCGAGCTCGAGCAGATCGAGCTGGGCACCTTCGACCACCACATGCAGAAAGAGATCTACGAGCAGCCGAGCGCCCTGAGCACGACCATGCGCGGGCGGCTCGACCACGACCAGGGCAAGGTCGTCCTGGGCGGGCTGCAAGGGCTCGCCAAGGAGCTCTCCAAGATCCGGCGATTCGTCCTCACCGGGCAGGGCACCGCGCTCCACGCCGCGATGATCGGTGAGTACCTCTTCGAAGACCTCGCCAAGGTGCCCACCGAGGTCGAGTACGCCAGCGAGTTCCGATACCGGAACCCGATCGTCGAAGACCGCACCGCCGTGGTCGCGATCAGCCAGTCGGGCGAGACCGCCGACACGCTCGCGGCCCTCGAAGAAGCCACCGAGCGCGGCGCCGTCTCGCTCGGCGTGGTCAACGTCGTGGGCTCCTCGATCCCGAGGATGACCGACGCGGGCGTCTACCTGCGGGTCGGCCCGGAGATCGGCGTCGCGTCGACCAAGGCGTTTACCGGCCAGGTCACCGCGCTGACCATGATGGCGATCTACCTGGGGCGACGGCGGTACATGTCCGACGCCGAGTGCCGCGGGCTCATGCGAGAGCTCGACCAGATCCCCGAGAAGATCGAGCGCGTCCTCGACCAGAACGACTCGATCCGCCGCGTCACCGAGCGGTACGTCGAGCGCGACAACTGGCTCTTCCTCGGGCGCGGGCTCAACTACCCGACCGCGCTCGAGGGCGCCCTCAAGCTCAAGGAGATCAGCTACATCCACGCCGAGGGCATGCCCGCGGCCGAGATGAAGCACGGCCCGATCGCCCTGATCGACGACGGCATGCCCGTCGTCTTCATCGCCAACAAGGGCGCCCAGTACGACAAGGTCCTCAGCAACATCGAGGAGGTCCGCACCCGCGGCGGGCACGTGATCGCCGTCGCCACCGAGGGCGATCAGCAGATCCGCCAGCTCGCGCACGACGTCATCGAGGTGCCCGAGGTCCCCGAGGTGCTCAGCCCTTTGGTGACGGTGGTGCCGCTCCAGCTGCTCGCGTACCACGCGGCCGTGCTTCGCGGGCACGACGTTGACAAGCCGCGGAACCTCGCCAAGAGCGTCACCGTCGAGTAGGGCCGCCCGGGTCCGGTGAGCCCGCCGGGTCCGTTCGATCAAGCCCGCGTCGCCGACGCTGCCATCGCCACGCACGCCGCCGCGGTGGCCAGCTCGTGGGCCTCCGGCCCCCCGAGCCAGACCCAGCCCGCTCCCGCCAAGGGCAGCACCCACCACGCGCGCACGCGACGGAACCGGTCCGTTGAAGGCGCGACAACCGCCAGCGGCACCGCCACCAGCGCCGCCCACGCGAGCGAGGGCTCGAGGCGCGACGCGATCAGCGCCGCGACCGGCGCCCCCGCGACCCCCGCCGTCAGGTCGGCCCCCGCGGCGCCCCAGCGACGCCAGGACCGGACCGAGAAGCGCATCGCGACCCCTTGGAGCGTGGCGATGCACGCGGGCCAAGCCCAGCCCGCCTGCACCCCGCCGCTCAGCTGGCTCATACCCACAAGCGCGACGAGCCCGCTCCCCATGGCCATCCACCATGCCGGCGCCCGCCACGCCGCGAAGAGCAGCATCGCCGAAGCGATCGCCATCACCGCGATGCGCTCGCCCAGCATCGAGACCTGACGCGCCGCCGACGCCTGCCAGCGTGTGATCCGCAGGCCCGAACTCCGTACCAGTCGCCAGTGCTCCCGGGCGGCTACCGCGCTCGCCCCGGTCGTGCGGACCGCTTCGACCTCGGCATGCACTTCAGCGAGCTCGGCTTCATAGACCAGCCGCTCGATCACGCCGTCGGTATACAAGGCCCGATGGAACACAGGAAAGAAATACTCAAGCCCGGGCCCGAGGCCCATCCCCAGGAGCAGTCCCGCGGCGATCGCTCGGCCGCTCGGCCCCGGCGGACGCGCAGAAAATGCCGATCTGTTCGTGCTCCCGCCCGCCCGACGCCAAGCGATCAAGCCCAGCAGCAGGCCGACGCCGATAGCAGCCAAGAGACGTAGCAAGAGACCTTCTGTGAGCCCTGGCGGAAGCACAGCCAAGGTTACATACGTTCGGCGGCCCCAGCCTGATCAGAAGACTCCGACCCAGCAAGCCCGTGACGCAAGCCAACCAGCGGCAGTCGTCAAGTGATGCAAGGACAACGCATGCCAGACCCCACCGCCCGTCCGACGGCCCACCAGTCTCCGGCCGCGGTCGGCGTCCCGTTTCCGAACACGGTCACCGGCCCCTCCGTTTCCAGTGGGGTTCCCGCTCCCATCGAGGTGCCCGTCGAGTATGGGGTTGGCGAGCACGAACTCGTCACGGCCGACCTGCTGCTCCGGCCGCTGCGTGAGGTCGACCGAGGCCCGTGCCTCGAAGCGCTGAGAAGCGCCAGGCCGTCGCTCGACGAAACCATGCCGCTTCACGAGCCGGGCTGGCTCGATGAAGACGTCTTCGAACGCCAGCTCGCCTGGTCGCTTGAGGGCATCACCCGGGGTACGGCCGTTCGCCGGGCTGTCCGCGATCGAGGTACCGGCCTGCTGCTCGGTATGTGCAACCTAATGAAGATCGAGCGCGGCCTTTCTAGCCGCGCCGAGATCAGCGTCTGGCTTCGGCCCGAAGCTACCGGGCGAGGGCTCGCCACCGAAGCCGTGACAGCCGTCGTCGACGATGCGTTCGAAGACCTCCCGCGGGGTCAGGGGCTGTTCGAGCTCTCGGCGTGGGTCCGGCCGCACAACAGCAGCAGCCTCCGCATTCTTGAAAAGCTCCGGTTCACACGCACCTCTGACGCGCCGCAGCCGATGAACATCGGCGGCACCTGGGAGACCCACGTCCAGTGGATGCAGACCGTTGACCGCTGGGCCGTCTATCGCGAGGGGCTCGATCAGCCCAGATCCGAGAGCTCGCCGTCGCTCTCGGGTGGGCCCGCTTCGGCGGCGTCGGCTCCGGCGTCAACCGGTTCATCGGGCCGGCCGTCCGTTGGCTCGTCGGCATCAGTACCGGACTGATCGGCGCCCACCCGGCGGATCACCATTCCGTCGAGCGGCTCAAGCAGCCCGTCGTCTCCAACCCGCAGTTGCCCCGTGTCGAGCAGGAATTCGAGCACCGCGACACGAAGGTCGGTCAGCGCCGCTTCGAAATCGTTCTGCGCGTTGATCAGGTCGTTCTGCGTGTCCACGAGCACCTGCGGCTCGATCGAGTCCTTGTTGATCTCCTGCCCCTTGACGCGTCGCTCGTTGATGCGGACCTGCTCCTGAGCCAGGCGGAGCTGGAACCGGTTCAGGTCGATCAGACGCACCGCCTGGCGCGCCGCGAGCACGACGTTGTCCCGCGCGAGCGTATAGACCCGCCGGGCGCGCTCGAGGGTGATCTGAGACTGGCGCACGGCCAGCCTTTGGTCGTCCCGGTCGAGCGGCAGGCTCAAGGACAGGCCGCCCGAGTAGAAGATCTCGTCCGCGTCGAGCCCGAGCCCCTGACGCGGCCCGGAGTCGTTGTCGGTCGGGATTGTGAGCGAGCCGGTCAGCCCCAGGTCGGGCAGCAGCCCGTTGCGCGCGTTCTCCACGCCGCGCTCGGCGTCGACGATCTGATCCCGCGTGGTCTGCAGGTCGAGCCGGTAGCGGAGAGCCGCCTCGACCGCGCTGTTGAGCGTGACGACGGGCCCGTCGAGGTCGATCACGACCGGCAGCACGTCCACGGGCGTCCCGAGCTCGATCCCGAGCCGGATTTTGAACGCGTCGAGCGAGACGATGTACGACTCGCGCAGCCCGGCCAGGCTGGCTTGGGCACCGAGCACCTGCGACTCGGCGATCGCACGCTGGAAGTCTTCGAGCCGCCCCGCCTCGACCCGTGCCCGCGTCTGCTCGGCGAGAGCGCGGAAGCTGTCGAGCTGCCGCTGCTGGTTCCGGATGTTTGCTCTTGCCTGCAGCAGATTGAAATAGTCCTCGGCGAAGCTCACCAGCAGCGATCGGCGGAAACGCTCGAAGGTCCGGGCCGCGTAGATCAGATCGCGTTCGGCCTGGATCAGGTTTTCCCGCGCGATCCGACCCGCCCCACGGAGCAGCGGGATCTCGCCTGACAGCACGAGCTGGCTGGCGCTCGACGAGTTCTGCACCCCGGTCCGCAGGTCTTCGGTGGACTGCACGAGCCAGCTCGCCGCGATCTGCCCGCCGTTCTCGAGGTTCCGAGTCACACCGAGCTGGTTCAGCAGCTGCACGGTCGAGTCGAACCGCCCGTCGTCACCAACGCTGTCGAAGTTGACGCTCGAGGTATTGAAGACCCGGGGCGTGAACACTCGGCGTTGCAGAAGCACCGCGATCGCCGAAAGGATGTAGTCCTCCTGAGCGATCTCCAGCTCGCGGCTCGTCAGCAGCCCGATGCGGAGAGCGGTCGCAAGATCGAGCTCGATCGATGGGGTGCCGTCGCTGCCGCCGCCCCCGATGACAGTCGCGTACTGGCTGAGACGGGCGTCGACCGCCCGTGCTTCCTCTTGAGGGTCGCCGTCGGCCGGGTTGTACTTCAGGTCGCGGGCGTCCGGGTCGGCGGTCGGGGGCGAGCGCTTGTCGCCCGGGCCCGAGCCGATCTCTGTCGGCGACCGCGTGCGGAACGTATCGCCGTACGGCGGCGGATCCGACGTATCGCTCAGCCCGCTGCCGCCCAACCCGATCAGGTCTTCGACCTGCCGATCGACCTTGCTCAGCCCGCCGAGACGCCAGCACCCCGGCCCACTGAACAACACCGCAAGCAGACAGACCGCCACCGGCAGGCGCGGCGGCCAGATCGGCAGCACGGGTCGTGCTCGCGATCGAGGAGTCTTGAAAGGTATGGGCATCGGCGAGCGGGGCTCACGTGTTCTGGGTAGGCCGGTCGTTCCGGCGGTCGGGTATCGGTGTGTGTCGCGTGGTTCGGTGTAAGGGTTCGCGCTCAAGATGTTGCGGATTCGCAAACCGTGACCTACCATCCTTCTCCGCTCGATATACGCGGATGACACCAGTTTTATTCGGATTATTTTAGGTGTCAAACGGTCAGGGAATGACCTCTCAGACTCGGCTGGCACGGTCGCGCGATGGCTGCGCCTTCACCACGGCGGTGTGTTCAGCAAACCCGTCGCATCTTTTTGTGGCCCTGTTATTTTGGCTCAGTTATTGGGTCGGTTCCCTCGCACAATCGCACCCTTCGCACTCCTCAAAGACGCTCGCCAGATCCGGAGAATACGCCCATGCCAACGGTCACCTACGACGCCCAGAGCTTCCTTGTAGACGCGAAGCGGCTCTGGCTCACCGGCTGCGTCCTGGAGTACGCGCGGGTCCCGCGCGACGAATGGGCCGAACGTCTGCACGCGGCCTCGCTGTGCGGTTTCAACGCGGTGCTCACCAGTGTGCCGTGGATGTTCCACGAGCCCCGGCAGGGCCAGCACCACTTCGAGGCGCAGCACGATGTGCGTCACTTCCTTGAGCTCGCCCAACGGACCGGGCTCTACGTGGTGCTCAAGCTCGGGCCGTTCGTCGGGGGCTCGTTCGACGCGGGCGGCATCCCCACGTGGCTCCACCGCCGTGACGATGTTGATCTGCGGGCCGCGTCCGGACCCTTCCTCGAAGCGTGCAGCAAGCACTTCTCCGCCATCGCCGATCAAGTCAAAGACCTCCAGGCAACCGCTCCGGGCGCGGGCAACCCGCTCCTTGCGGTCCAGGTCGAGACCAACTGGACCTGCGGCGACGACGCGGCCGCGGTGTCGTACCTCGGTGAGCTCGCCCGGTACGTCCGCGAGGCGGGCTTTAACGTGCCGGCGCTCAACGCCAACAACCTCTGGCAGGGGCTCGAGGGAGAGATCGACACCTGGGTTGGGAACAAGCAGATGCTCGCCACGCTCCGCCAACTCTCGGTCGTCGTGCCGGACAAGCCCAAGATCATCTCGAGTTTCGACGTGTCCGATCATGCCGCGTGGGGCGGAGCGCCGATCGCGCCGCCCCACCCTCTGGCCGTGCAGCGCCGGCTCGGCGAGATCCTCGCGGGTGGGGGGCAGTTCTTTGTCGATCCGCTGTCGCAGGGCGTGCCGATGGGCCCGGCCCGCGGCCGGGAGCCGGGCGGCGCGTTCGCGGGCGATGACCCACGGGAGGTGCTCTTCCCGACATCGAGCCCCGGCGGAGCGAGCCCGCTCGATGAGGCGGGCGCGCCGGCCGAAGCGTTCGGACCGGTCCGGCGGATGGCGATGTTCTCGTCGCAGTTTTCGCGGATCTTCGCCGCGCGCAACGCCGAGCACCACCCGACGTGCCTTGACCCCGACGTCGAAGCGGTGGGCAAGGACAACCGCTTCTTCGTTGTTGACACGCAGGGCCAGCACGGGCGGGCGGCCTTTGTCTTCGCCGAGCCGCCCAAGCCCGGCGAGAAAGCGCCCACCAAGCCCCGAGCGGCGAGCCTGCTCCTCCCCAGGGGCGAACCCCTTCACGTCAGCCTCGGGACGCAGGCCGTTGCGTGGGTTCTCTTCGACTACCACCTCGCTGGCCGAACCGTGCTCACCTACTCGTCGCTTAACGCTCTCGCGGCCCTGGACACGATCTTTGTGTGCTTCGGCGCCCCCGGCGCGGAGGGTGAGGTCGCGATCAACGGGTCTCCGCTGCGAGTGACCGTCCCGTCGGGCAAGGACCCGCTCGTGGTCCGCCACGAGGGCGCGGTCATCGTGGTTTGTTCGGAGACCACCGCCGATACCTGCTATGTCGCCGCCGACGCGGTCTACGTGGGGATCGCCGGGCTCACCCACGAGGGGGATCTGCTCCCGCTGCCCGGCGCGAAGCACGCGTGGAAGATCACCAAGGGCAGCGTCACCGGTGAGCCCGCTGAGAAGGTGGCGATGCAGGCCAAGCTGCCGGCCAAGAGCACACCGAAAGCTCTCCCGCTCGAGCCCTGGAAGGTCGCGGCCGCGGAAGACTACTCCGGCGGCTCGAGCCCTCGGTACGCGGCGATCGAGGGCCCCGCGGAGCTGACGGACCTCGGCACGCCCTACGGGTACGGGTGGTACCGCATCGAGATGAAGTCGAGCTCGGCGAAGAAACTCAAGCTGTCGATGCCGCATCTGGCCGACCGCGCCCAGTTCTTTCTCGACGGCGAGTCCGTGGGCGTCTACGGACGCGGGCCCGGCGCCGAGGCGGGGCCGCTCGTCGTCCCGCTCAAGAAGGGCACGCGCGTGCTGACCGCTCTGGTCGACAACATGGGTCGCCCCTCCGGCGGTGCCGATATCGACGAAGCGAAGGGCCTGTTCGGCCACCTCTTCGAGACCACCGCGGTCAAGCCCGGCAAGCCCAAGATCGAGATCGCCGATCCGGTTGATTTGCTCGGCTGGCGATCGCCCCTCTGGCGTCTCCGCCCGGGCGACGGCACCGGGCCCGAGCGCCTGACCTGGGCTTTCATGCACCGAAAAAAGTCGCCGATCATCCTGCGGATCGGACACCTCCCGCACCGGGTTCTGCTTCTGGTCAACGGCGAGCCCGTGGACATTCTCGAGCAGGGCACCTCGCCGACGCTCGTCTTCACGAGCGAGCAGCTGAAGAAGGGCAACAACGCGTTCCAGTTCGCGCTCATCGACGAGACGGCCGACGACGCCCGGTCACTGAAAGAGCTGGTGCCACTTGTGTCCTTCGAAGAGGGAAGCACCAACGCGACGGAGAAGTCCGCGTGGGCGTTCGCCAAGTGGGAGCCACCGGCGCCGACCGCGTTCACCGATCCGTCCAAGTCGATGCTCACCTCGACCGCCTCCTGCCCAACGTGGTGGCGCAGCCGGTTCGAGCTGCCCGTCGAGGCCGCGTCCGTTCCGGTCTTCCTGGACGCGTCGGGCCTGACAAAGGGCGAGATCTTTATCAACGGGCGGCACGTCTGCCGCTACTTTGTCGCCGAGCGGGCCGGCGCGTCCGCCCCGCCGGTCGGGCCGCAGACACGCTACCTGCTGCCCCGCCCCTGGCTTGAGCCGGGATCGGTCAACGAGGTCATGGTCTTTGATGAGCACGGCGGCAACCCGAGCAAGGCGTCTGTGACCGCCGACGCCACGAGGAGGGTGCTCGGCCGGCCGCTGGCCTGACGCGGCGCCGTGGCTCAGCCGCCGACCGCGCCAAGCCGCTGGTACCGCTCCATCTCGGCACGGAGCCGAGCGTTGTCGCGCTGGTTCGCCTGGATAAGCCCTTGGATGTTCGCCCGTGTCGTGTCGTCGAGCGCCCGACGCTTCAGCTGCGCTTGTTGCACGGCGATCGTGCGTTGTTTGTTCTCCAGTTGCTGATACAGCACGGCAAGGTGCTGCCCGATCGCCTCTCGGAAGAGCTGATCTCGGTCGGCCCGCGAGCCCGACATCGGCACGCCGACCGCGAAGTAGACCCGCGCCCCGGGCTGCTCACGAGCGACACCCCCGAGCAGGACGTCACGGTCATCAGAACGCCGGTATTCGCTCGTGTCCGGCTCCTCTCGCCACGCCGCCGAGTCGACGGGCGCCCGCAGAGGGTCTTCGGCCTTCCGCAGCCGGCGACTGAGCCGGAACGCCCACGCGCCCGCCAACTCCGAGCCCGCGATCTGCGCCCGGGGTAGCTCGGCGAACGAGCCGAGCACGACCGACCGCCTCACACGTTCGCCGCGACGCTCGACGGCCATCTCGACCGTCGCGCCCGGGTCGTGGCTGATGATCACCCGGCGGAGGTCTTGCAGCCGCTCGATCGGCTCGCCCGCGATGGTGAGGATGACGTCGCCGACCTCGAGCTTCTGCGACGAGTCGAACTCGGCATAGGTCTGCAGCACCGTCGGCAGGTCCGACTGGTCGAGGCTGATGCCGATCGCTGCGCGGGGCGTCCGCCGGAACCGCTCCGCCGCAGCGGCGAGCAGGCGCATCCGCTGCTCGGGAGACAGTGCCCGCTCGGCGAGCGTGTCTTCAAGATCGTGCAGCCGGAAGGCGTCGGATGTCGCGAGCTCGGCCTCGGCAGAGTCACGGTCCGACAGCCTGGGCGAGTCGAGCCGCTCGATCAAGCGCCCCATCGTGTCGGCCGCCTCGCCGGGCTGCTGCCCCGCGGCAGCGAACGGCGCCAGACCGCTCAGCACGCCCACGAGTGCTGCCCGGACTTGCCGGCCGAAGAGCCCTCGCCAGATCACGTCAGCACCCCGGTGATCCTCTCGACCCTCTGTCGGATCCACTCGACCTTGCGTTCAACCATCCGGAGCATGTCGATGGGTTCGATCGCGCCGAAGCGGCCGGTTGCAGCGATCGGGATAACAACTTCGGCGATGATCGCCTCGATCATGAGCCAGGGCAGGGCCCGGCACTCGACGCTGCTCAGGACGCAGCCGTCCGAAGTGTCGTACGCCCGCAAGAACGCCTCGAGCCGCGGCTCGTCGAGCCCCTCGGGCCACGCTCCGGGGTCGAGCCCGCTTCGAGTCATGGAGAACTGCGCCGCCCCGCTCGCGGCGTCGACCACGCGGGGCACCAGCCGTGCCGAATCGAGATCGAGCACGGCCGCGATATCGCGGTCCCTGAAGACCAGGTTTCCGGGGTGCCAGTCGCCGTGGATGATCTGCGTCGGCCAGGTCTCAAAGCCCAGGCCGTCTACCTCGTCACGGGCCAACGAATAGGCGTCGCGGAGCCCGCAGCACAGACGCATGGTCTTCTCGGATGCACGCCCCAGGCGGGTCGCGAGCATGTCGAGCTGCTGCGGTACGACCCCGATCCCGTGGAAGCAGGTGGTCGGTGGCTTGAACGCTTCATCCGGGCTGGGCGCCGTGTGCAGGTCCGCGGCGTTGCGGTGGAACCCTGCCAGCGCACGCCCGGCCGCGGCCGCGGCTTCGGGGCTGCGATCGAACCGTTTCCCGTTGACGAACCCAAACATCTCGTACGCGAACGCCGGCTGCCCCGAACCCGCCGCCGACTCGTGCAGGTAGACGCACGTCGCGCCGTCGCGGGTCAGCATGAGCTTGGCGACCGGGTAGCCCCGCTGCTCGAGCCGCTTCTGGACCATGTGGCAGAATCGGACGCGTGCGGCGCCGCCGAGCCGCGGCGCCCGCCGTTTGAGCAAGAGCAGGCCCGCCTCGGTATCGAGGACCATCTTGGGCGACCGCCTCGAGCCTCGGCGGTATACGCGCGCCTGGTAGATCGTGCCCAGGTCGTAACGCGAGCAGACTGCGACGAGCTCGCCCGGATCGAACGTGTCGTGGTCGCTGGCCGAGGCCGGCTCGTGGTCTGCACCCGGCCGGGCAGACGCCGCGGCTTTCTGGGCCGTCTCCGGAACGGTCTCGGGTCCGGTTTCTGGAACGACGAGGATGCCGGAGACCGACGCCCCGGGATCTTCATCGACTCGCGCGTCTTGCGGACCGTTGGCTGCGGGCAAGCCAGCCTCGGGTTGCCTGCCGCCGGGCCCGGCCAAGCCCGCTCCGGTTGTCGCACCTTGCCTGGTCCAGGTGTCGCCCATCGGCCCTCCCAAGCGTGCCCCATTCGGGAGGCACCCTCACGGGAATCTACTCTACGTTCTGGACCTGTTCCTTGATCCGGTCGATCGCGCCCTTGATCTCGACGATTGCCCGGCTCAGTTCGACGTCCGACGATTTACTCGCCATCGTGTTCGCCTCGCGGAGCATCTCCTGAGCCAGGAAGTCGAGCGTCCGCCCGATGGGCTTGCCCTCGCCCGCCCCGCCGACGTCGGCCCGGCCCTCGATCAGCAGGGTGAACTGCTCGATGTGGCCCTGAAGCCGGTTGGTCTCTTCGGCGATGTCCGTCTTCTCGGCGTAGCCCGCGACCTCCCGCATCAGGTCGGCCGCTTCGGGCCGCATGCCGGCGTCGTCGAAGAGCTGCTCGATCCGCTGCTTCAGCCGCGCCTCGAAGTCGCGGATCACCGCGGGCGACCGGTCGAGGATCGTTGTCAGCCGGTCGGCGATGACGTCGCGGTGGTGGGCCAGGTCGGCCGAGAGCGCCCGCCCCTCGGCCTTGCGCATCTCGACGAGCCCCTCGCACGCGCGGTCGAGCAGCGTGAGGAAGTTCTGCCGCGCCTGGGCGAGGCGTTCTTCCTCGTTGCCCGAGTCTTGCAGCACGCCGGGCAGGGCGATCAGGGCGCTCAGGTCGATCGCGATGTCGCCCGACGCGATCGCAGCCGCCTGCCTGAGCTGGTCGACGTACGCGTCGAGGGCGCCGTGATTAATCGTTCGTGCGGCCCGAGCGGACGCGTCGGTGCATGCCGCCTTGACGGTGATGCTGCCGCGGGCGACGCGGGCCCGCAGCCGGCTCTCGATCTCGGCCTCGAGCCCCTGAAACTCGTCGGGCATGCGGATCAGTGTTTTGAAGTACTTGCTGTTGAGCGACCGCACCTCGAGGAAGTAGTGCACATCGCCGACATGGCTCGACGCCTCGCCGTAGCCGGTCATGCTTCGGATCATGCGGGGCTCCATGCTCGACGCGGACGCCCGGACATACCGAGCTCGGACGCGATCAGCCTTCGTCGGCCGGCTGTGTCGGCGGCTCTGAGGCCGAGTCAGTCACGGGCTCCGGCTCGTCTGCCTCGGTGGGGCCGTCGTCCGTCGACTCCTCGGAAGGAGCGTCGCCCGGCTCGGCCGCCGGATCAGTGCCCTCGCTGGCGTCGGGTTCGCCTTCGGCTTCGACCGGTGCGGCTTCTTGCTCGGGATCGTCTGTGCTGCCCGTGTCGGTCGAACCCGACTCAGCCGGAACCGTCTCGGCCGGCGACTCTTCGTCCGCATTGGTATTCACGGCCGACGGTCGCGCGGCGAAGTTCAGGCCCACCGCCGTGATGACAAAGACCACGAACATGCTGATCGTCGCGATGGTCAGCGCGTCGCCGGTGCGGGCACCGAACGCGGTCTGCCCCGATCCGGCGCCCGAGCCGAACGCGCCGCTGAGCCCGCCGCCCTGCGGCCGCTGGATGAGCACGGTCAGGATCATGACGACGCAGACCGCGATGAAGAACGCCGTCAGGACGCCCAGCAGCCAGGCGTTGACCTCGCCGAGCGTCAGCGGCAGCATCATGAACTCGAAGCGCATCCGATCGTTCTCCAAACACAGCCCGACCGTGTGCGATCGCACCGTTCGGGCCGGGATGGTAGGGCGGGCTCAGCCGGCGGACGACGCGGCCGCCTCGACGATGCCCGCGAAATCGGGCGCCTTGAGGCTCGCCCCGCCGATGAGCCCGCCGTCGATGTCCGGCTGGGCGAGCAGCTCGGCCGCGTTGGCGGGTTTCATCGAGCCGCCGTAGATAATCCGGACCGCGTCTGCCTCGGCCTCGGAGTACAGGGCCGCGACGAGCGAGCGGATCGCCGCGTGGGCCGCCTGGGCGTCCTCTGGGCTCGCGGTCTTGCCCGTCCCGATCGCCCAGACGGGCTCGTAGGCGATCACGATCGACCCCATCGCGAGCGCCGAGACGCCCCCGAGCCCGCTGCGGACCTGCCGCTCGTTCACCGAGTTGGTCTGGCCGGCCTCGCGCTCGTCGAGCGTCTCACCGACGCACAGCACCGCCTCGAGGCCCGCTTCGAGCACGCGGCGGAGCTTCTTGCCGACCAACTCGTCGGTCTCGCCGATCACGTGCCGCCGCTCGGAGTGGCCAATCAGCACTGAGCCCGCGCCCGCGTCCATGAGCATGTCGGTCGAGACCTCGCCCGTGAACGCGCCGTCTCCCTCGTGCCAGACGTCCTGAGACCCGAGCATGACCGACGTCCCGAGCGCATCCCCAACCGCGTGGAGGTACGGGAAGGGCGGATACGCGCGGATATCAACCGTGCCGGCGTAATCGCCGACGGACGTGGCAACATCCTGTGCGAGCTGCACGCCGCCCGCGAGGTCGGTGTTCATCTTCCAGTTTCCGCCAACGAACGGCACGCGCTGCGACATCGCTGCTTCCTTCCTCAGACCTCGCCCAACCGCCTCGGCCCGAATCACATCCGAGAGAGCCGATTCTAGAAAGTACCGGTCGCAAGAGAGCGGGAGTGGCGCCGGTCAGCCCCGAGGGCCGGCGTTCCGTACCTGCGGCGTGAGGTCGTATTTCTCGGCGTTCTGCCGGAACCGCGCCGCCAGCTCGCGCGCGGTCGCCTCGTACTCGGCGACGTCGGGCCATGTGGCGTCCGGGTGGAGCACGCCTGCGGGCACGCCCCGCACGTGCCTCGGGACGTAGAGCCCGAAGATCGGGTCCGGGTCGAACGTCTCGCCGGCGAGTGTGCCGTCGAGGATCGCGGCGACCATCGCCCGGGTGAACTTCAGGTCGAACCGGCGTCCCTCGCCGTACTTGCCCGCGGTCCAGCCCGTGTTCAGCAGCCACACGTTCGCCTTGTACTTGCTGATCCGCTCTGAGAGCATCGCCGCGTACTCCATCGGCGGACGCGGGAGGAACGGGCCCGCGAAGCACGGGCTGAAGCTCGGCTGCGGCTCGGTCACGCCGGCCTCGGTCCCCGCCAGCTTCGACGTGTACCCGTTGACGAAGTAGTACATCGCCTGCTCGGGCGTCAGCTTGCTGATCGGCGGCAGCACCCCGAACGCGTCCGCGGTCAGGAAGATCACGTTCTTGGGGTGGGGCGCGACCGACGGGATCGCTGCGTCGGGGATGTAGTCCACCGGGTAGGTCACCCGCGTGTTCTCGGTGACCGAGCCGTCCATGTAGTCCGGCTCGCGCGCGTCGGTCAGCACGACATTCTCGAGCACCGAGCCGAACTTGATCGCGTTGAAGATCTCGGGCTCGCCCTCGGGCGACAGCTTGATGCACTTTGCGTAGCACCCACCTTCGAAGTTGAACACGCCCGTCGGCCCCCAGCCGTGCTCGTCGTCGCCGATCAGCGAGCGGTTCGGGTCGGCGCTCAGCGTGGTCTTCCCGGTGCCGCTGAGCCCGAAGAACAACGCGACGTTCGTCGGGTCGTTCTTGGCGATGTTCGCCGAGCAGTGCATCGGAAAGACGCCCTGCTCGGGCTGGTCGAAGTTCATCGCGTAGAAGATGCTCTTCTTGATCTCCCCGGCGTACTCGGTCCCAAGGATGACGACCGTTTTCTTCTCGATCGACTGAGCAACCATGATCGACGAGTCGACGCCGAGCTCGGCCTGCTCCTGATCCGTCAGGCTCCGGCGTCCCGCGTTGATGACGGTCCAGTCGTGCGACCAGTCGGAGCCGCTGCCCGCGGCCGGCGTCCCGGGGCGGATGAACAGCGTCTGCGCGAACAGGTTGTGCCACGCCTGCTCGGTGATGACACGCACGCCGAGACGGTGCGCCGGGTCGGCCCCGCAGAACCCGTCGAAGGTGTACAGGTTGTCGAGCCCGGCCAGGTGATCCATCGCGATCCGCCGGGCGGTCTCGAAGCGCTCGGGCGTGATCGGGCGGTTGATCGGGCCCCACCAGATCTTGTTGTGGATCGACGCCGTGTCCTCGAGGTACTTGTCGTTCGGGCTGCGGCCGGTCCGCTTGCCGGTCTGGCAGACGAGCGCTCCGTTGTTCGCAAGCACCCCCTCACCGTGGGCGAGCGCCCGCTCGACCAGATCCGAGATCGGCAGGTTGTGGTGGGCGTGCCCGAGGGCGGGGTCGAGGTCGGCGGTGGTGGTTGTGGTCATGATCGTTATGATTCCCGGCTCTTGGCGTCGATGGCCGGTTCGTGCAGGGGTTGAATGCCGGGGCTGGTCACGCCGAGCGTCCGACGCCCGGAGCCCCCCATTGACCGAGATGCTCGGCCATCACTATCCTTGTATTCGGTCTGTTTCGGGTGTTCAGCCGACGAAAGTCGTCTGAAAACCTCCACAGGCACGGTTGGTGGCCGTAGCTCAGTTGGTTAGAGCACCGGGTTGTGATCCCGGATGTCGCGGGTTCGAATCCCGTCGGTCACCCTTTCGGACGTAGCTTTCTCGTCCTTGGGGGTGTTTGGGGGCATGGAGCGGGGAACCGCTTGAATTTTCTTTGCGGATTTTTGCCGGTCGGATAGACTGGTTGGATGGTGCGGATTCGCTCCAGCTTGCTTGTGCATCATCAGTTCCGCATCCGGACACCGGCTGCTGCCTCAAGCCTGGCACTGATCATGGTGTTCACGGGCGGCTGCTCGATCGGCACGGCTGATGAGGCGGTCGAGGCTGTTGCTAGGAGGGCTCCTCTACAACATTCGGTCTGGATCGACAGTCTCCCCGCTCCCCGCGGCGGACACGGTGGAGCCACTTGGCGTTTGATTGCTCGGCCGCTTCCGTCCTACGACGCCCGTCGGTAGGGCTCGCTGGGTTCATTCAGAAGCCAGCACTACCAAGCGCCAAAAAAAAAATCCGGGCTCGCCCGCGGATCACTCGACCCGCAGGCGAACCCGGTGGGGGGCCTCCATCATGACATTGAGATTGTTGGGTTGGAGTGGAAAGTTGGGTCCGATTCCCGCTTTGCCTTAGTCGTGCAGTGCTGTGATCGTCGGCAGATCCACGGTCTGAAGAATAATCGAGGTCTCTATGCGGAAGTTTGCGTCATGCCGGAATCGTTCCGCGTAGAAGAATTTCAGGCCGTAGGTCTGACCGTCCTGAAGCCAGTCAAGCCGATCAAGGTTGATGATTTGCCCAACGGGTGAGTGGATACCGCCGATGTCGATGACCAGTTTCCCGTCTACGAAGACGAAGACGTCGTCGTCACCACGGAAGCGGAACGTCTGGTTCGTGCCGGCCTCATAGACAAACTGGGCATCGATCTCGTAGGTGAAGTGAAAGTTTATGTCATCTTGTAGGGTGTTTCCAAAGAGATCGTTGTTGATCGGGAAGAAGCCGCCGAGATCCGCGTACAGCGGATCGAGCTCGTCGTCAAAGGTGTAGACGTTGCTGAGCGGTTGGCGGTACAGCGTCAGCGTGACAGGCTTTGAGACATTGACCCCCGGGATATCCCTGAACCACTGCGAAAACGACTCAGCGCTCGTGACAGCGTCGCCCTGCAGAGGCTGCATCGACCCGAGTTTGTCGGTCGGCAGCGATGGGTAGTGGTCGAGAGGCGCCATAATATTCTGGTTCTGCTGATCGCGCCAATGCTTCATTCGCTTGTAACCTTTGGAGAAGAACACAGGCTTGCCTTCTTCGTCGAGTTCCGGACCGGCGATGCGTAGGTACTGGCCGAAGCCCTTGCCCGGCTTCTGCTCGAAATCCGGGTGCCCGCCGGGATTCTTATTTTTTATATGGAAGTCACGGACGATACCCGTAAGCTGAAGGCTGTCGGGCAGCGCATCGAACGCGCTGCTGTCTATCAACTGGTCCAACAACAAGTTCTTGGGCTGAGCGTTGGGTTCTTGAGCCTGGTTTTCTTCGGGCCTATCCTTCGAATTGCTTCGCTTGTCCCTTGATTTGTCCCTTGATTTGCCCCTCGGTTGGTCCCCCGGTTGGCCCCTCGGTTGGCCTTTTTTGTCGTCAGGCTTGCTCTTGGGGCCGCGGGAGTTGGCGGGCTGTCTGTAATCTTCTTCGGGTTGATCGTCCAATGCTCTGACCTGGGCGCAGGCGTCACCCGCGGTCAATGTGGCAGCAGCGAAGCACGAGACGGCTCCGGCCGTTAGAACGGTCATGAGTGCTGGGCTCGAACGCATGAATCACCTCCGTTGGTTCACATTCACGCCCTCCGCGGATCACGCCGCGCCACAGACGTGCGGCAGGAGAAACGGTGCCATTGCTCTCAGCAGCCGCACGCAATGATCCAAGAGAACTCGGGCCGAGGCGGCCGTGATCGCGGGTTGTGACGGTTATGCCGGTCTCGCGCCGATAGCCCTGCAACCGGGGGCAGGGCTGGAGGGCAAGCAAGATGGATAGGTTCATCATCGAGGGTGGCTCGCCGCTGCGTGGAACGACCCGCGTCCGCGGCTCGAAGAACGCCTCGCTCCCACTCCTCGCGGCCGCCCTGCTGACCGAAGGGCCCGTCAGCCTCCGCGGTGTCCCCGACCTGGCCGATACCCGGAACATGCGGCGGCTGCTCGAAGCGATCGGCTGCGAACTCACGGCTGAAGCGGGCTCGGTGGTCGTTCGGGCCGGCGCCGGCGCGTCACCGCACGCCCCGTACGAGATCGTCCGCACGATGCGCGCGAGCATCTGCGTTCTTGGTCCGCTGCTGGCGAGGTTCGGACGCGCCCGCGTTGCCCTGCCCGGCGGCTGCGCGATCGGGCCACGCCCGGTCGATCTGCACCTCAAAGGGCTCGAAGCCCTCGGAGCCGCGATCACGCTCGACTCGGGTGACGTCGTCGCCGAAGCGCCGCGTGGTCGTTTGAGGGGCGCCACGGTTTTTCTGGGCGGCGCCATGGGCTCCACCGTTCTCGGGACCGCAAACGTCATGTGCGCGGCGACACTGGCCGAAGGCGTGACCGTCATCGAATCCGCGGCGTGTGAGCCCGAAATCGTCGACCTCGCACGCCTTCTCAGCTCCATGGGGGCCCGTGTGTCGGGGGCCGGGTCACCCCGGATCACGGTCGAGGGCGTCGACCTGCTCGAGGGGGCCGATCACACTGTCATCCCCGACCGGATCGAGGCTGGCACCCTCATGGCCGCCGCCGCAGCGACCCGCGGCGATGTCACGCTCGAGAACTGCCCGATCGACACCATGCTCGCGTTCACCGTCAAGCTGCGAGAGATCGGCGTGACGCTCGACATCAAGGACGACAGCGATCCGCTGCGATCGACCGTGCGTGTCTGTCTCGACGAGCGGCCCGGGCCGACCGAGATCACCACGCAGCCCCACCCAGGCTTCCCGACCGATCTTCAGGCTCAGACAATGGCTCTGCTGACCCTCGCGGATGGGCACAGCGTGATCACAGAGAAGATCTTTCCGGAGCGGTTCCTGCACGTCGCCGAACTCGGCCGCATGGGGGCCAAGATATTCCGGCAGGGCGGCAGCGCCGTCGTGAGCGGTGAGCAGCGGCTGATCGGGGCACCTGTTATGGCGTCCGACCTTCGGGCATCCGCAGGGCTCGTCATCGCTGGGCTTGCCGCTGAGGGAACAACCATCGTCAACAGGGTGTACCACATCGATAGAGGATACCAGCGCCTCGAAGAGACGCTGGTATCGTTGAACGCACGCATTCAAAGAACGGAAGACTCGTCCTGAGCCGCCAAGCCCGGGCGACGACCCGCGGACCAATCAGGCCCGTGAGCGGGATCGAAAGCCGATACCAAGCCCTGCCAGCACAAGCGAAGCGGCCGCGGGCGTGGGCACCACAAAGAACGCTGTTGTACCGTTGACGTTGTCTCCTTCGCTGAGCACAAAGCTCACGCGTGCGGAGATCGAGCTGATACTCCCACCGATGGGCTCGAAGGGTTCGTTCGCCAGACCGACGGGGATGCCGCTGAGAGGATCGGTGAGCGTTTCGGTGACAGGCGCGGCACCACCGGCCGCCACGGTGAGGCTCGAGTGCAGCGACGACGTCAAAAGAGTTTCATTCACCGACGATTGGTAAATGGAGCCGTCGGAGAAATTACCCACAACGCTGGCACCATCGTCGAGGAGGTCGGTCAGGGCGATGCTGGAAGTGGCGCGAACGATCTGGTCGTCTGGGGGGGTGATCTGCCACTCACCTGTCTCGATCGTGACGGTGGTGTCGCCTCCGATCGCTGTGATGTTGTAGCCGAAGGCGACCTGCGTCGGAAAATCCGGGACCAACGCGCTATCGAACGCACGGACCGAGCCCTGGCTGAAGGTTGCCAAGAGGTCGTTCGTGACGTCGTCACGAAGTTCGATCTCGCCGCCGGACCAGAGAAAACCACCGGGGATCGAATCACCATCGGCAGCGGTGATCACCGTGGTCGTCGAGCCGAGTGCGTTCGACACCGTTATTGTTAAGGGGTTTGCGAGGAACTGACCCAGTGCTGCAGGAGAAGCAGCCCCCGCAGCACACAACAAGAAAATTCGCACACCATTCATGATCTCAACCTCCGAGCGGTCGGGAATCGAGATAAGCACCTCGGCCGACCAGGCACACACCAACTCTCTCTAAAAACCCACCGTCGCGGATGGGCGACGGTGGGTGTGTTATGCATGCGTCAATCAGCCGCGGCGACGGGCGGCGACAAGGCCGCTCACCGCGAGAAGCGAAATCGTTGCCGGTGACGGAATGATCTCGAACGTACCCGTGCCGGTGGCGAGCGCACCGGCGGTCACTCCGAAGCGGAACTGGCTGCTGATTGAACTCACCGAATCGGCGATTGGTGTGAACTCTGAGCTCGACAGGTCAGCAAGATCGATGCCCGTGAACTGCGCTGTCGTACCTTCTGGCAAGAGCGTTGTAAAGTTCGTGCCGCTGTCGGCGCTGCCGTTCACGTCGGCCGAGTAAATCCCGCCATCGATCGGCGAGATTGTCGCCGGAGTACCAGCGGGCGTGAGTGTCACCGACGCCTCGGCACGGCCGGCGGCGTTTGTCAGCGTGTCGAAGCTCACAACCGGCGAGTCAACAACGATTGTTGAGTTCTGGAAACCAGCAAAGATATCGAAAGTCGTCACCAGGCTTGCAGAGCCCGGGGTTGCCGACTTCTGAAGGCCCTCGCCGTCGAGCGAAGGCGAGTTGACCGAGACTGAAGCGTTACGAATCGTAAACGCGAGTTCACCAGCAGAATCGAACACTTCAACCCAGTTTTGCGGATTGTCGGTGCCGCCATCAAGAGACCAGGCGTAGCTGTTGCCCTTGAGCAAGAGGTTTTCACCAGAGACAGACCACGACGCGGTGGCACCCGACTCCATAACAGCCGAGAAGCTGATCAGCGCCTGGGCGTTGCTCCCCGCTGCGGACAGAAGCCCGAACAGACCCACATATATCTTGTTCATCCGCCATCTCCCTCGTATGCAATTTTCACACAAGCACTCAAGAAGATGATCGAGCATCTTCGCAGAAAACACACGCACTACACCGCCACAACATGAACCAAGGCTGCAGGAGATCAACCGATTTGATCAGAAAAACTCACCCAGACATGACAAGCCCGCCAGGTTCACGCTCGGGCTGGGTGACTTTGCTGAAATCCGGCGCGAACTCGCGCACCCCTTGCTCTCGTAATCGATGGTCTTGGTGTTCTGGTTAACACGTTGAGCCATCGGCTCCCTGACGAGAGACCCCGGCATGCAACTGACAACCGTGACGAGCGGCGCCCTTGGCGTCGTCTGTGCTTCCCTTGCGCACGCTCATGCTCGCTCAGCGTGCAGCATCGCTGCAGAGGGCTTGCGTCCACCCGGCGAAACGGTCGCGGGTATCGATGAAGCAGCTCCAGACGATCCGCTGTTCCCCGAGCAGTGGTCACTCAGCGATTTCAACGGGGTTTCGTCTGGCCAGGCCATCCCGGATGTCCGGGCGTTCGAGTTCTGGAACACGCTAGAGAGCCTGCCTGACAGCACCGAGGCCGACCCGATCGTGATCGCGGTGCTCGACGCCGGGCTGGATCCGGACCACCCCGACCTTCAGGGGACGGTCCTTCCGGGCCGAAACTTTGCCGGCGGAGCCATCGATGACGTGAGTGACACGGTCAATTCGCACGGCACCGCGGTCGCTGGACTCATCGCGGCCCCTCGCAACGACGGCAATGGCATCGCGGGGCTGCTCCCGCAGGCCCAGATTATCCCCGTGCGGATCGTGACCTCCTTTGGGTTTTCCATGGAGAGTTGGGCGGCGGAGGGCTTGGTGTGGGCGGTCGACGAAGGCGCCGATGTGGTTGTGATGCCCCTCTCGTTCCCAACAGGGGGCAAGGCTTTTCGCGATGCCGTGCTCTACGCCTACGACCACGGCGTGGTGCTTGTCGCATCGACCGGCAACGATGGGTCTGACTCGCTCGGCTATCCCGCCGCATGGCCCGAGGTCATTGCCGTGGGCGCGTCCGATCGCGAGGGAGACGTACCCCCATTTTCGGTGTCGGGGTCGGGGATTGATCTCGTCGCGCCCGGTGTCGACCTGATCTGCCCCCACAGCGGCTCGGAAGGGCTGGGTGTTCACCGGGTTGAGACGGGAACATCGTTCGCGGCGCCGCTTGTGGCTGCTGCTGCCGGGGGCATCCTGTCGGTGAGCCCGAGCTTCTCGCCGGACGCGGTTCGAACGATCCTGCGCGAGACCGCTACCGACATCGGCGAGAATGGCTGGGACGAACTGTCCGGCGCGGGCCGGCTCGACGCCGCTGAAGCTATCTCAATGGCCTTCAGAATTTCCACGTGTCCCGCCGATCAGAACCTCGATGGCTATCTGAGCGGTTCCGACTTTAACGCGTGGGTTTCGGCGTTCATCCAGGAAAACCCGATCGCCGACGTAGACCATTCGGGCGATCTGAGCAGTACCGATTTCACCGTCTGGCTGCAGTCGTTTCTCGAAGGATGCGATGCATCGGCGTTATGAACAGACGCCTCTGTCAGTCTTCCCCGAACCGTGCGTTGACAAGTTCTCGAATTGCCAGGGCACATCCTCGGGCGTCGGTACCGTGACACCTGACCTCGAGCTCTGTGCCCTGAGTCGCCGCGAGCATCATGACCTCCATGATGCTGCTCGCGTCGACCTCGACGTCGTCTCGTCGGATCCGCACGGTCGCGTCGAACGACTTGACGGTGTCGACGAGTGCCATCGCGGGCCGCGCGTGAAGACCCAGCCGGTTCTGCACGGTGACTCGGATGGTGACATGGTCGCTGATGCCTGGCTCTCTCGTTGCAGACCGGCTGAGGCGGAAGCTCGTCGGTCAAGGACAAGGCTGATCAAGGACAAAGCGGATCGCGCACTAGCCGACGTACCCATCGCCGTCGGCTTCGGCCAGCAGCGACCGGACGGCCGACTCGTTCTCGGCTGAGGCAAGGGACCTGCGGAAGGTCTCCTTGCGGAGCTGCTTGAAGAGCGCTTCCATCGCGTGGAGATGCTCGTCCGGACGGTCTTCCGGGCTGATCAGCAGCACGATCGATCGAACGGGCATGCTGTCTCGTGACTGGAAGTCGACGCCGTCGCGGCTGAGCCCGATCGCCGCACAGATCCGCCGGATGCCCGCGTGCTTGACGTGGGGCACCGCGACCCCGAGCCCGAAGCCCGTCGAAAACTTGCGTTCGCGTTCGAGAACGCGCTCGAGCACATCGTCACGATCGCCCGCCGGCACGGCCCGGCACATCACCAGCCGGTCAATCAGTTCGGCGATCGCTCCGTCGCGGTCGCCAGATTCCAGCCCGCACACGGTGGCTCCATCGGGCACAAGCTGAAGTAGTCTGAGGGCCACGGCGGGCAGACCTCCTAGGAGCGCGTTGGGCGTGTACTACGAGCGGTGCTGAGACAGCCGATCTTTGTAGTCGCGTATCTGGCGGTCGACCTTCTTGGCCGCGGCATCGATCGCGAGGTACAGGTCGTCGCCGCACGAACGTGAGACAAAGTCCTCGTGACGGTCAGCGGAGACGACCATCTCGACACAGAAGTCTTTGGAGCCGTGCGCGTCCTCGACCTCGAGGCAGAATTCCACGGCTGTGACACCGCTGAAGTGGGCGAGCAGACGATCCGATTTTTCAACGGCGCAGGCTCGAATGGGCTCCGTGACGACCAGGCCGTGCCTCCCGATGACGTCGATCCGCATGGGCCCTCCATCGAACGCCTTCCCAACCACCGATCGAAAGAGCCCGGACACCCAAGGCTGCCGGGGGTGGTCATGGCCGTGTGCTCTGAAGCACAACAACAAAGCAGGCTACGCAGCATTTGGCTGGTCGGTCTCCGGGGATTCACGGTCATCACCGCTCCGGTCGAGTGACTTTACACCGTCCGTCATAAAGTGTTGCAGTGTGTTCGCGTGTCGTTCGGGAACGAGCACGCCGGCCGAGATCACGTACCGAAGCGCCTCATCGATCGTGAGATCCAGTTCGAGCAACGCATCCTCGCGGACGTTGATGGTGAACCCGGTCATCGGTGTCGGGCTGGTCGGCACGAAGACCGCGACGGCGGAGCCGCCGAGGTGTGCCGAGACGGGTCGGATCGAGGGGCCCGTCACGAGCCCGATCGTCCAAGACCCCTTGCCGGGATACTCGACAAGCACGCTCCGCCGGAAGGCCATCTTCTTCTCGCCGAGGACGAGGTCAACGAGCTGCTTGATGTGCGGATAGACCTGTTTGAACCCGGGAACCCGGGTCAGCAGCGACTCGATCCGCTCGTACAGCCTGCGGCCGATGAACCCTCCGAGCAGGGCACCGACGAGGTAGAGCAGCACGATCGCGAGCAGGAGGCCGCCCGTGTCCAGCAGGCGGAATCCGAACAGGTTGTACCGGTTCCAGAAGGCGTCGAGCCGGTTCTCGCGTATCGCGTGTCGAACCTTTGAAGTCGAAGGCTCGTCTCCGACTCGCTCGACGAGTTCGGCGTAGCTTGGCGTCGTGACAAACGCGGCGATTTCCTCATCGTCGACGCGAAACCACTCGGGAAGACTGTCTTGGCCCGCGATCATCGGGAGGCCCCGGATGACCGCTGTTCGGACACCAGCGTTGATGGGCTGGGCGACGTTGGTGAGCAGGAACAAGCCGCCCTGCCAGAGAAGCCAGAGCGTCAGAATCGACGGCAGAAGAATCCCAAGACCTCTGAAAAAAAAGGTCTTGAAGTCTGCTTCGAACGTCCTGTTCCTGTCGGCCATCGATGCTCCGGCTGCTTACCGATCATGCATGCGGTTCGCACACGATGGTTTTCGAACAGAATCACTCATCGATTTGGTCGAATGATCTCCGGCCTCGGCTATCTGTGCTCAGTGCTCGTCAATGGGCCTGACAGGATTCGAACCTGTGACCTCACCCTTATCAGGGGTGCGCTCTAACCAACTGAGCTACAAGCCCGCAAATCAGCGATCTCTCAGCAGGCAGCAATGCCTCCCAGGAGAACAGAGGGAAGTCTATTGGTGATAAAACGCGAGTCAATCTTGCCAGGAAGCACACTTTATCGCGAATGCACACCTAAATATATTTTATTACTCTATAAAATATCTCGGCCGGCCAGCAAATCCTCCAAATTATCGTCAAAAACTGAAACACATCTGTTTATTCTGGAGGATATCTAACGTGCAGGGTGTGTGTGTCTTATTGGACACCTGTGACAAACCGTGAAAGCGGCATGAGAGTGGCAATTCGAGAATATTTTGTACGGGTTTTACTCGTGCAGTGATTTACAGTGCTCTGTGTGTGCTTTGTCTGGTTGTCAAATAAAACGGAGATTGAGATGAATAAGCCATTGCTAGCTCTGATCGCGGGCCTTATCACTTCTACCGCGATCGGTCAATCACAGATTGTTTTTACGACGTCAGACACTCGTGAAAACGAAAACCCTGGAACACAAGATTTTATTGGTCTTCTCGATGTCGCGTCGCCGGGTGCGTTTCAAACACTGTTTACCAATGCCGACGCCGACAGCAGGCTCCGCCGCATTGTGCAGAACGGTGGAGGCGATAGCTTCTTTGTCGGTGACTCGCCTTCACCGACACAGCCGGATCTTGGCTCGATTTTTCAGTTTGACGGTCTCCTCGGCGGGTCGCCCTCTCAATCTACGATTGTCGGTGGCGGCGGCTTGCTGCTCGACCCGGGTGGTATCGCGGTCAACACCGCGAGCGATTACATCGTCTTCAATAACAACCCGTCGGGCACCGGCTCGTCTGTGAAC
Source organism: Planctomycetota bacterium (assembly GCA_039815285.1). GTDB lineage: Bacteria > Planctomycetota > Phycisphaerae > Phycisphaerales > UBA1924 > JBCBZP01. Next base: position 115,842 of record JBCBZP010000002.1, on the reverse strand, counting down.
CCCGAAGATGGGATCTTTGTCGCCAACCGCGACGGATCGGGCCTGACTCAGATCCTCGCCGAGAGCGCTTCGGCACCTTTCCCTCGGTTCCAGGCGGGTACCGAACTGCGTCAATCGCGTTCGGACGCGAACACCTTTTTCGCGGTCGGTCTGAACGGCGGTGCTGATGGTCCATCCGATAGCTTCCGGCCCTCGGCAATTACGACCGTCACCGTGGACCCGGGCGATTTCTCGAACTCGTCGGTTGTCAACACGATCGGGCTCGACTCGGCGACGACCGGTCTGGATGAAGACCTTCGGTTCGTGCTCGGGTTCACACAGGACAACGACGGGAACATGTACTTCTCCGATTCGAAGAACTTGGCGATCTACCGGGCCACGCTCAACAGCGACGGCGACGGTTTCGATAGCTTCGAGGAGATCCTTGACACCGCTGCCGCTGCCACGGCGGCGGGTCTTCGTGCGACAGGGGCCGCGGATCTCGAGTTTGATCCGTTCCGCAATAAGCTCGTGTTCACGGGCCAGGTTTTCTTGGCCGACTTGCTGCCGGGCGAGAGCCAGGGCATCGGTCGCATTATGGAGATCAATCTCGATGGTTCAGGCTACAACGTGCTGCTCGACGACGTGTACGTCGAAGACCTCGTGATTATCCCGGCCCCTAGCTCGGCCGCTCTCCTCGGGCTCGCGAGTCTCATCGGGACGCGTCGCCGCCGCTGATACGGCTTGCATCTTTCACCCGCGATAGCGGCCGTCTCGACGAGGCGGTCGCTTTATTTTGCGCCATCGAAGCCCCAGCGTTGGACATCGACGCCGTACGTTTGAGCGAGCACGGTCATCCCCGGAGCGAGGCGCCGCCGGATCTCACGCCGTTCCTCGTCGGTCATTCGCCGGGCCTTGGCGGCGCCAAAGACCCGCGTCGCCGCCAGGTTCGCGGCCTCCTTGACCGGGCCGGGCAGCAGCCCCGCCACGGCGCGAGTGACCGGGTTGCGTTGGAGCACGACCTTGAGCTTTGATGACGGCGTTGTCACGTTCTTTGCTTCGAACTCCGGTCCGGCCGGCAGGGGGGTGAGGCCGATGAACGAAAGAGAGCGCCGCGTGGTGGTGGCTGGATCTTTCTTGAGGTCGTCGAAGTCAAGAACAAGTATGCGTTCTCGGCCGAAACGTTTGCGGTAGGGCTCGAGCTGCGACGCGTAGTCGGAAATGTTTACGAACTTGTCGTTCGTCATCGGTGTGTCGGCGTCGAGTCGACCGTCGGCCCGGGCGGTGTGCTGGTAGTTGAACTGGGACTCGATGCGGGCAAAGGGGTCGCGGACAAGATAGATGAAGCGCGGCGTCAACCCCGATGCTCGGATGCGTTCCGGAACGCCGGGCTTGTGAGGAGCTTTGGTGTAGCTCGTGGAACCGTCGAGGGCAACCCGGTGCCGGGCTGGATCGAACTCGAAGAGTTCGTGGTAGTCTTCGACGCGGCGCCTGCGCTCGTGCCGTTCCAAGAAGAAGTCGGGTTCCTTGGGAGTGGACGGGCAGACGTGAGGGTGGGACGCGAGATAGGAGAACAGGGACGTGGTGCCGGCTTTCATGGCGCCCGCGACGACGGCCAGGCCGTCTCCGCGGAGCGGGCTCTCGGGCGGTGCAATCCAGGGGTTCGTCATGGCTGCGTTCCGGCAGATTGATCCAGCTTCTCGCGGCCGGCAAAGAGAAAGAACACTAGGTCGTCTCAGCCAACATTCGTCGTCGTATGAACAGGTGGCGCTTTGGTCTGGGGCCGCCGAGACGGTTGGTCTCGGGAGGCAACGGATCTGGGCTGCGGCGAGGAGGCTGTGAGCTGCCGACGCGGTGGGAGGAGTTGGCCGATGGGCAGCGGGTTCTGATCGGCTGGCTGATTTTTGGGGTACACGCCCGGCGGCTGACGGAACAATCATCGCACCACGATTCTTCTATCGCGTTGATCACGCCGTGCTCACCGGTCTGATGATGGGGAGGAGCCCGGCCGCGTCGACGACGGCTTCCGGCGAGACTTCCCTGAGAACACACCGACTCGCGGGTTGTTTCGCAGGAAGGGCGCCTCTCGCCAGAGCAACAAAAAACCCTCCGCGGGGGAGGGCAGGGTGTTTTAGAATGCCGAGCGGCATGCTCGCGGTTCTCGGGGTAACCGCACTCTTTTAGGGGTTGGTCGCGAGAACGAGCGGCGCGAGAGCCTGGATGTCGAGGACCGACCGGATGCCGTCGCCGTTCAAATCACCGACGCACGGCGAGAAGATCGATGAGTTCTCGGGACACGAGGTATCAGCGGCGTTCAGAGTCAAATCAACCAGGCGGACGATGTCAACGACATCGACGATGCCGTCCTGGGTCACGTCCGCAGGGTCGGGCAGGGTGCCCGTGAACGGCGCGGCGATGCCGGGGGAGGCGACAACCGAGACTTCGCCGACAGGGTCGGCATCGTCTTGGTTTATGAAAGCATTAATGAAAAGCGGATCAGACTCAACGCCGATCGCGTCGAGATCGTCGGCGGATGTGTTCAGCCGGGTCAAGCCGGACGGGAGAAGCAGGCCGTTCTCGTTTATAAGATCCTGGAAAATAGTTGATGTATCAAAGAGAGTAGACCCGGGGGGCTCTGGCGCAGATCCGACGAGGTACTCTTCGGAAGTGAGATCCGTTGGAAAAAGAAGAGGCTTTTCAAGCGGCTGGTTGCTACCAAGGGTCATCTTGGTTATAACCTCGGCGCCGAATAGAACCGAACTTAGGCCAGATTCTGCGGTGGTAAAGGCGATGCCAAGATCATACTCAAAGTTAAAAGATGAGAAGTTGTCGGGAATGAGTAGAGGTATAGTTCTTATGCCATTTTTATCACAACAACTTGAGCATCGGGCTGAAAGGATCCGTCTGGATTATTGTTATTAATATTTCAGTAGCTGTTAAATAAATTTTCAATTTCACTAGAGTCAAATTCATTAATTTCAATGGAGCCGATACCATTGGTTCCGTCGGGCACATCTGCAGGGGTAAGGCAGAATATAACAGACCCACCAGGTGAAAATATTGTTGTTGGGACCTGAACACCTGAAGATTCGGCATCAGTGACAGATGATTCCTCGTCACTAACGAGGGATACTGTTATGTCTAGTATTGATGCAATTCGCGTATCGGATAATATGAATTCACTGTCGCTGGTGTTGGTGACTTCTGCCCACGTCACCTGTGTGATCAGCTCTTGATTCTCGGGGCTCGTTTCAACGGGGCTCACGGGTTTGGTCAGCGCAAGCACTGGATCAAAGCTGAAGATCTCGGTGATCTGTAGCGGCCGGCCGGCTTCGTCGAAGCTGGCGGGCGTCGTCGCCGGCTGTGCTGACGCCGACCCTGCCGCAAGGAGGACACCGGCGACACAGGCGGTCAGGCGGGTTGCTGTTGATTTCTCTTGATGCATACTAAAGAAACTCCTACTGATATAACGTATTTGCCAAAATAGAATCCTGTTGGCGTTGTTTATTTGCGGCACGTTCCCAAGAGTTCCGCTTGGTCCGGTCCGAATCGGCCGTGTTCGGGCTGGCTAGATGCTGATATTTGGAGCCGTCGGTGGTGCCGGACATCTCGTTGGGTGTTGACATTGGGTCTGGTAAATACCTTTAAAACAGGTTGATAGCATCGATTTCCTGCTCAGCCGGGCACGGCAGCGCGTCGCCGATTTTGGTCCTTGTTGCGTGTTACGGGGCAGAGAAATAAATGTAATCTTCACGGCTTGTTTGGCTCGCTAAGGCTGCAAAAGAGCCGTCAGAACGACCGCAGGCTCTGGACCAACAGCGTCGCCGAGCCCCGCGCCGACCACAGCAGTCTCGCCGAGCTGGTCCGGGAGAGGGCCCCAAGTACAAAGGATGGATTGGCAGCGGGTCTCAGAAGTATGCGGCTTGCAGCCCGGGCGTGCTCAAGCTCATCTGTGTCCGCTGAGACCTCCGCCCGCTCGAGACGGCAGGCGTGGCCTAACCTCTTTTATGACGATTATTGATGTGGGTACCGAAGCAGTCAGAATGTCCGACTTTTTCAAGCAGGGTCACGCCGACCTGCACGCCAAGGCCGAGAACGCGGCTTTGCCCGCGGCGATGGCGTCGGGCACGATCGGCCGTGAGGTCTACGTCCGCCTGATCCGGGCCGAGTATCTCGTCCATAGGACGCTCGATGCCCGACTCATCGCCGCACGGTCGGCGTCGCCGGCGATCGACAAGCTCGTGCTCGATACGCACCTGTTTGGCGATCACTTCGCGGCCGATCTGGAGCACTTCGGCATCGACCCCGACGCCGTGTCGCCCACGCTCGCGGCCGAGGCGTTCATCGGGCTCATCGACGAGGTGGAAGCGGCCGACCCGACGCTTCTCCTGGCGATCCACTACGTCCGCCTGGGCGCGTCCAACGGCAACCGGTACGTCGCGAAGAAGATCCGTCCCGCTCTCGGGCTCGAGGAGATCGACAGCGCACCCGGCACGCGGCACCTCGACCCGTTCGGTCCGGAGCAGAGGGGCATCTGGGACGCGTTCAAACGCGAACTCGATCAGTGGTCGTTCACCGACGAACAGCGAACCGCCCTGGTCGACACGGCCCGGCGGGTGTTCGGGGCGGTCATGGCGATCCACGCGGAAGCGTCCGAGTCCGGCGCGGCGTGAGTCCGGCGCGGTGCAGGTAGGGCCCGTTGCACAAGCCCGTTTGAAGGCTTCGCACCGGTCTGACTTGGCTCGCTTGGCGGTGCTCTGGCTTGCCCGGGCCGGTCATGCGGGCCCTGTCATGCGGGCTCGGCGAAACGCCCGTGGATCGACGACACGTTTTCGGCAGCACGCCGGGGAGGAACCACGATGTCTGACGCGCAGCAGAAGCTGATCGACGACCTGAACACCGATCTCGCCCACGAGTACGCGGCGATCAAGCAGTACCTGACCTACGCCGCGATGGTCTCGGGGCCGTCGCGGCTCGAGCTCAAGAACTTCTTCGAGTCGGAGATCCCCGACGAGACCGCGCACGCGCAGTTTCTCGCGGGCAAGATCGCGGCGCTCGGCGGGACGCCGACGACCGAGTCGAAGCCCGTGCCGAGCGCCGAATCGCCCAAGGCGATGCTCGAGGCGGTGCTCGCGGCCGAGACCGACGCCCACGATCGCTACGCCGCCCGGGCCGCGCAGGCCGAGCAGCTCGGACTCAAGGGGCTTCAGGTCACGCTCGAGGACATGGCCCGCGACGAGAGCGAGCACCGCGACGAGACCAAGCGCATCCTCCGTCGCTGGGAGGACTGACCCCGGACTCGGTCGCCTTCCGGTCTACTTCCACGAATCGCGGAGGCCGACCGTCCGGTTCCACACGAGTTTCTCGGGGGTTGAGTCGGCGTCGAGGCAGAAGTAGCCGTGGCGTTCGAACTGGACGCGCTCGATGCCGTCCGGCCAGTGTGCTGAGGGCAGCACCTGGCGGCCGCCGTGCCACTCGGGCTCGAGCAGCGCGCCCTCGCGGATGGTGAGCGAATCGGGGTTGAGGTTGTCGAGGAACGACCACTCGCCGTCGGCATCGGCCTGCGCCTCGGCGTCCTTCGGCGGCTTTTCGGGCTTGGGCACGCGGAAGAGCCGGTCGAACAGCCGCACCTCGCAGGGCACGGCGTGCTCGGCGCTGACCCAGTGGATGGTCCCCTTGACCTTGCGGACCTTGCCGTCGGCGTCGGGCGGCGGGTTGTCGCCGCCTCGGGTCTCGGGGTCGTAGGTCGCGCGGATGAGCGTGACCTCGCCGGTTTCAGGGTCCTTCTCGTAGCCGGTGCAGGTGACCCAGAAGCCGTAGCGAAGGCGGACCTCGCGTCCCGGGCCCAGCCGGAAGAACTTCTTGGGCGGGTCTTCCATGAAGTCGACCCGCTCGACATAGAGCTCGCGCGAGAACGGCACCCGTCGCGTGCCCGCCGACGCGTCCTCGGGGTTGTTCACCGCGTCCATCCATTCGACGCGGTCGGGGTCGTCCGTGCTGTTGCCAGTCCCGTCGCCGGGACGGTCAGCGGTCTCGTTCCAGTTCTCGATCACGAGCCTGACGGGGTCGAGCACGCACATGCAGCGCGGGGCCGCTTGGTTCAGGTGCGAGCGGACGGCGTTCTCGAGCTTGCCGACGTCGACCGCCGCGTTGAACTTTGTCGCGCCGCCCTCCATCACGAACGCCCGGATCGACTCGGGCGTGTAGCCGCCGCGGCGGAGCCCGGAAACGGTCGGCAGGCGCGGGTCGTCCCAGCCGCGCACGCGCCTCTCCTCGACGAGTTGCAGGAGCTTGCGCTTGCTGGTGATGGTGTAGTCGACGCTGAGCCGGGCGAACTCGGTCTGCTGCGGGTGGTGGATCGGCGGGCCGTGGCTCGAGCCCCCGCCGGAGCCCCTGGCGTTGGTTTCGCCGCGGCCGCGGTTGATCGCGTCGATGAACCAGTCGTATAGCGGACGGTGGGCCTCGAACTCGAGCGTGCAGATCGAGTTGGTGATGCCTTCGATCGAGTCTTCGAGCCCGTGGGCCCAGTCGTACATGGGGTAGATGTGCCAGTCGTCGCCCGTGCGGTGGTGGGGCTTGTTGACGACGCGGTACATGACCGGGTCGCGGAGGTTGAGGTTCGGGCTGGCCATGTCGATCTTGGCGCGGAGGACCATGGCGCCGTCGGCGATCTCGCCGTTCTTCATGCGTTCGAGCAGGTCGAGCGATTCCTCGGCCGGCCGGTCGCGGAAGGGGCTCGGCGTGCCGGGCTCGGTGAGCGTGCCGCGCTGGGTCCGGATCGCGTCGGCGTCCTGCTCGTCGACGTACGCGAGCCCCTTGCCCACGAGCTCGATCGCGAACGCGTACATCGCGGGGAAGTAGTCGCTGGCGAACCGGACGCCCGCGTAGAAGTCGGGCGTGCCGGGCTCGGCGTTCTCGACCATGCCCTCCCACCGGACGCCGAGCCATCGCGCGTCGGCGATGATCGAGTCGACGTACTCCTGTTCTTCCTTGACGGGGTTGGTGTCGTCGAAGCGGAGGACGAACGCGCCGCCGAATTCCTGCGCGAGTCCGTGGTTGAGGTGGATGCTCTTGGCGTGCCCGATGTGGAGGTAGCCGTTGGGCTCGGGCGGGAAGCGGGTGCGGACGACAGACCGGTCGCCCGGTGCGCCCCAGCGGCCCGCGGCGACGTGCTCGTCGATGATCTTCTGAATGAAGTGACGGTGCTCGGCGGGCGGCGGCGCGTCGACGTTCTGCGGTGTTTCGGCCATGGCGGCGGACGATACGCTGAGGGCGTGCGACGAACCGGCTCCACGACCATCCAGACCCCGCTCGGACCGGCTGTCGCCGAAGCGTCGGACGCGGGGCTGACCTCGCTGCGGTTCGACGAGGACGCCCGAGGCGGCACCTATCACGAACCCCGCGATCGGCGCGATGGCGAGTCAGAAGGTTGCCGCTCCGTGCTCGACGCCGTCGCGGGGCAGCTCGCGGGCTATTTCGCGGGCGAGCGGACGGGGTTCACCGTGCCGCTCGCTCCGGAGGGCACCGCGTTCGAGCGGGCGGTCTGGGACCGGCTGCTGCGGATCCCGTACGGGATGACGACGAGCTACGCGTCGATCGCCCGCGACCTCGGCAAGCCCGGCGCGGCCCGGGCGGTGGGGCGGGCCAACGGCCGCAACCCGGTCTGGCTCGTCATCCCGTGCCACCGGGTGGTCGCCGCGAACGGCTCGCTCTGCGGCTATGCCGGCGGCGTCGATCGGAAACGCTGGCTGATCGACCACGAAACCACAGGCCGATGCGGCCGTGAAAAAGGATGGTCCCTGCTGCAACACACGCCCGGTTGACAGAGACCATGCGGACTTGTTAATCTCAAATAAAAAGGAGGCATATGTACATGAGAACGTAGTTCATCATGGTCTTCGCTGTCATTACGACCTCGTGCGGTGCGCAGTTGTTTGGGAAGAAAGACCCACCTTCTACGAGATCGCGCAGCAGGTCGTTGTTACGCGGGTCGTCAAAGACGCCGTGCCGCCCGGAACGGGGCTGTTTGCCCTGTCTCAAACACAGTCGGAGATCTTCGTGCAGACGCACGGCTTCGAAACTGTGGGGGAATTCGTTGTGGCGTCGCTGGCGAGCTCAACCCTCGACAACTCGGGGGCGCAGGTCGACGGGAATGGCGGGGGATAGTAATATGACTTTCCTTACGATTTTTAATGAAAGACGCGAGAAGGATTTGAATAATTTTGATGATTCTCTCAAGCAGCAGGCGGTGCCACTCACCTGAAAAAATATTGGCTACATCGTCGGTTGTGGGCCTGCTCTTTTGGCAACACCCGCCGTTTACTATGCATGCGCTGTTTCTTGCGGCAGTGTATTAAATTCTGACTTCGGAATTACATATCTGATTGCGAAGGGTGTGCTTGAGGGAGACATTGACACGTATCATCAGAGCTACTGCTCCTGTCTCGATTGGAAGCAAATGCATTGCCATCCGCTTGATCACGAGGTCGACCTTGCGCCTGGGGGGTGTCCGTGACACGAAAATTAACTGACAAAATATTAATAGGCATATCAACATGTTTTCTTGCCTCATCTGCATTGTTTATCTATATTGTTGTGTATACTGGAGGCCGCATTATTATTCTATCGAGGCGACACAGATACTTCTATCCAAACAGCAATTATGGACGACGATGCATTTATGCAGATTGTGTCCGGGCAGAATCCTCACGGATCATCATTGCATGTCAACGTCACTCCCCTTGGATATTCAATTATCACACTAAACAACCCGAAAACGGGCGAGCCATCGCTTGTTATTCATAACGGGACGGCCGATGGCTCGGCTGAGATCAAGTTTTACGACGCCGCTACCGGAAAAGTTTCCATGCGGCTGACGCCCGCCGGGCTGGTGCCAAGCGGGGTGGCGGACACCGGCCCCGTTCCAAGCCCGGATTCAAGCCCGGATTCAAGCGAGGATCCGAGCGCGGACTGAGCCACTTGGTCGGTCGTCGGGCAGGAAGTCAGTCCTTGCCGAGTGCCGGATAGTCGGTATAGCCCACGGCCGTGCCGCTGTAGTACGTCTCACGGTTGGGCTCGTTGTACGGCCCGCCGCGGGCGACGCGTTCGGCGAGGTCGGGGTTGGCGATGTACATGGTGCCGAAGGTGATGGCGTCGGCGAGGCCGTCGGTAAGTCGTTGCTCGGCGGAGTCGGGCGTATAGCCGCCGTTGCCCAGGTAGACGCCGCCGCGGCCCTCGCCGCTGAACGCGGCTCGGAGCGGCTCCAGGACGGGCTCCTGCCGCTCGCCGCCGGCGAACGCCTCGACCACGTGCAGGTACATGAGCCCGCGGGCCGAGAGCTCGCGGGCGAGGTGGCCGAACGTCTCGGCGGGGGTCGAGTCGGCCATGCTGTTGAACTCGCCGGTCGGGCTGATCCGGTAGCCCACGCGGCCCGCGCCGAACACGCCGACAACCGTGTCGACGACCTCGAGCGGGAAGCGGCAGCGGTTCACGATTGAGCCGCCGTAGTCGTCGGTCCGGTGGTTCGAGCCGTCGCGGATGAACTGGTCGAGGAGGTAGCCGTTGGCGCCGTGGATCTCGACGCCGTCGAACCCGGCGTCCTTGGCGCACTGCGCGCCGTGGCGGAACTCGTCGACGACCGTCGGGATCTCGTGTGTCTCGAGCGCCCGCGGCTCGGAGACATCGACCATGCCGCTGTCGTGGCTCGTGTAGGTCTGGGTCTGTGCGCGGAGGGCCGAGGGCGCGACGGGCGCTTCGCCGCCGGGCTGCAGGTCGGTGTGGCTGATGCGCCCGACGTGCCAGAGCTGGAGCACGATGGAGCCGCCCCGCTCGTGGACGGCGTCGGTCACGAGCTTCCAGCCGGCGACCTGCTCGTCGGTGAAGATGCCCGGCGTGAACGCGTAGCCCTTGCCGCGAGGCGAGACCTGCGTTGCTTCAGAGATGATCAGCCCCGCGCCCGCCCGCTGGGCGTAGTACTCGGCGTTGAGCTCCCACGGGATGTCGCCCGGCTGCTTGGAGCGGCTGCGGGTGAGCGGCGCCATCAGCACGCGGCTGCGGAGCGACAGATCGCCGACGGTGATCGGCGAGAGCAGGGTGTTGTGCGGCATCGGATCGGTCTCTTTCTTCGGCCGCGGTCGCCCGCTCAGGCCGAGTCGTCCCTCGTTCGGTGTGTTTTTAGGCAGCGTCGGACGCGCTCGCGCACGCCGTCGAGCCCGACGAGCGCCAGCGTCTCGCCCAGCCCCGGGCTGACCTGTGTGCCCGTGATCGCGACCCGCAGCGGAGCCGCGACCTTGCCCAGGCCCAGCCCGTGCGACTCGCAGAACGACCGGATCCGGGCGTCGATCGTCTCGGGCTCGAACCGGTCTGGTGTCAACGGGTCTGATTCGGCCGCGCCAGCGCCGAGCACCTCGGCCTCGAAACGCGAAAGCACCTCGAGCCCGTTCGGCTCGCCCTTGAGCAGGCCCTTCTTCACGGCCTTCTCGTCGTACTCGATCCGCGTCGCGTCGATCCTCGCGAACCGCAGCGGGTCCGCGGCGTCGCGCAGCGTCTTCGCCCGCGGCCGGGCCGCCCGCGCGGCGAGGAGCCAGCGTCCGCCGAAGTCTTCGAGGACGCCCGGGTCGTTCTGCTTACACCAGCCGCGCCACGCGTCGGCGAACCCGCCGTCGGTCATCCGGTGCTGGATCGTGTCGGCGTTGAACGACAGCAGCTTCTCGCGGTCGAACTTCGAGTTGCTCTTGCCGATGCGGCCCGGTTCGAACCGCTCGGCGAGGAACGCCATGCCGAACCGCTCGCCGTCCTCACGCTCGCCGAGGTCGCCCGGGTTCCAGCCCAGCAGCGCGAGGAAGTTGTTGACGACCTCCGGCAGGTAGCCGGCCCGGCGGAAGTCGTCGACCTCGATCTCGGGCAGCTCGATGCCCAGGTCGTCGCCGAGCTTCTCGAGCGCGGTGAGCTCGAGCTGGGCCGACTTGTCCTTGAACCACGACGCGAGGTGGCCCTCGGGAAGCCCGCACGCGGCGGCGAGATCCGCTGGCTCGCGCTTGGCGTCGCGGGCCGCCTTTTTCACGGCCTTGTCCTTGTCGCGCTTGGACATCTTCGTGCCGTCGGCGTTCGAGATCAGCGGCACGTGCGCGAACGCGGGCACGCGGAACGGCGTGCCGTCCTCGTGGGTGAGCGCCCGCATCAGCCCGACGTGCTTCGGGGTGTTGTTGAGGTGCTCCTGCCCGCGCAGCACGTGCGTCACGCCCATCAGCTCGTCGTCGACCACGACCGCGAAGTGGTAGGTCGGGAACCCGTCCTTCTTGCGAATCACGAAGTGGTCGAAGTGCTCGCTCGTGAACGTGATCTCGCCGAGCACCAGGTCGCGCACGACGACGGGCTCGTCGGGCATGCGGAACCTCAGCACGTGCTCCTCGGTCTTGGCGCGTTCGAGCGCGCTCTCGAGGTCGTAGCCCTCGGGCTGCGTGTAGCGGAAGGTCCGCTTGTCCTTCTGGGCCGCGTCGCGCATGGCGGCGAGCTCTTCGGGCGTGTCGAACGCCGGGTAGGCAAGCCCGCGTTCGAGCAGACGGTCGAAAAAGGTCTGGTAGAGCGTTTCCCGCTGGCTCTGGTAGAACGGGCCGACGGAGCGTTCATCGCCGCCGAAAGCGCCGGCGGGGCTCTGGTGTTCGGGCCCGTCGTCCCAGCCGATGCCGAGCCAGGCGAGGTCGTCGAGGATGCCGCGCGCCGCCTCGTCGCGGCTGCGCTTCTGGTCGGTGTCTTCCACGCGCAGCAGGAACCGCCCGCCGAGCTTCTTCGCGAGCGCCCAGCAGAACAGCGCGGTCCGGGCGCCGCCGACGTGCAGGTGCCCTGTCGGTGACGGCGCGAAGCGGGTCACGATTGGGTCTTGGCCGGTGGGCGTTTCAGTAGCAGTCTGAGCGGCGGGGTCGTCTGTCATCACGGGCACGTTAGAGGGCTGGTGGCCCGGCGGGCTGATCCGAGACACACCAGCTTCGACCAGGCACCGAAGGCGTCTGTTCGCAACCAAGCCGAACGAGCAGGGGGTCCGATTTGACACGAGCGTCTTCGAAGGCTCGCGTTTTTCGGACGACGCGACGCCGCGGCGCGCGGGAAGACGCAACCCAAGACCGGTCAAAGCGATAGCAGGGGTTATACTGTTCGCAGGACGGAACCAGACATGAGCACGGACAGCATCAGACCCTCCGACAACGGCCAGCCGGGGCTCCGCCTTGTGGGTGCCTCGCGTTCGGTGCCGCCCGTGTCGCGGGCGACGCCGGCCAGCCGGGCCGAGGGCGTCCGCGACCGCGTCGAGCTGTCGCTCGCGGGCCAGGCCCGAGCGGTCGACGCCGCGGCCGCGCCGGGCAAGCCTGCGAAACCTTCCATCGCCAAGCCGGTCGAGCAGATCGAGCCGAAGTCGTCGGGCGTGCCTGTCGCCTCGGCGGCCGTCGAATCGCTCGTCGCCGCGAAGGTCGATGCCGACCCGTTCGCCGGGGAGCGGGCCGCGGCGAGCAACGCCGCGTCGAACCGCGTGCCGAACGCTCGGGGAACGGTCGCCGTGTCGGCGTACGCCGGCGGCGCGGCCCCCGCGCTCTCCCTCGTGCGGCCCGGCCTCGACACCTACGCGTGACCGCGGGTCGGCCGCCCCGGCCCTCGCTTCCACCACGCAGCCGATTCGCCCAGCACTGGACGCTCGATCCGGACGTGGTGTTTCTCAACCACGGCTCGTTCGGCGCTACGCCCCGCGTCGTCCAGGAAGCCCAGGCGCGGTGGAGGTCGCGCCTCGAGGCCGAGCCGGTGCGGTTCATGGTGGAAGACCTCTTCGATGAGATGAACGCCGTCCGCGCCGCGTTCGCCGAGCGGTGCGGCGGCGACGCGGCCGACTACGTCATGGTCCACAACGCCTCGACCGCCGTCGCGACCGTCCTCTCCAACCTCAGCTTCGAGCCCGGCGACGAGCTGCTCACCACCACGCACGGCTACCGCGCCTGCGTCAACAACCTTCACCGCACCGCCGAGCGGTGGGGGGCCCGCGTGATCGAGGCGCCGCTGCCCTGGCCTTGCCCGTCGCCCGACGCGGCGTTCGACGCTGTCGTCTCCCGCGTGACCGACCGCACCCGCTTCGCCATGCTCGACCACGTGACCAGCCCGACCGCGCTCGTGCTGCCCGTCGACCGGCTCGTTGGCGAGCTCGATCGGCGGGGCATCGACACCCTCGTCGACGGCGCGCACGCGCCGGGCATGCTGCCCGTGGACCTCTCGCGGACACGCCCCGCGTACTACACCGCGAACGCGCACAAATGGTTCTGCGCGCCCAAGGGCAGCGCGTTCCTGTACGTCCGGCCCGACCGCCAGGAAGACTTCCGCCCGCTCGTGCTTTCGAACGACGCGCGCAGCGTCGAGCCCGCGTTTCTTCCGCAGCGGTCGCGGTTCAACCACGAGTTCGACTACGCCGGCACTGACGACCCGACCGCGTGGCTCGCCACGCCCGACGCCATCCGATTCCTCGCGGGGCTGCTCCCCGGCGGCTTCGACGAGCTCATGCCGACCAACCGGTCGCTCGCGCTCGGGGCGCGGCGTCTGGTCGCCGCCCGTCTTGGGGTCGACCTGCCCTGCCCCGAAGAGATGATCGGCTCGATCGCGACCGTGCCGCTGCCGAGCTACCCAGCGGAGACGGCCGAGCGCCTCGCGCGCCGGCCGACCCGCTACGCCGATGCGTTGCAGGACGCGCTGCTCGAACGCCACCGCGTGCAGGTGCCGGTCTGGTCCGTCCAGCAGCCCGACGGCACGAGATTGCGATTTGTCCGCCTCTCCGCCCAGCTGTACAACACGATCGATCAGTACGCGTACCTGGCCGACGCGCTGGTCGAAGAGATCGGGGCAGAACGCGAGTACTGACGGCGACCGGGCGAAGCCGGCCGACCGAAGCTGGCCGACCGAAGCTGGCCGACAAGAGGCTTTGTTGTGCTGTGGTCGCTGGCTTACGCCGGCGTGGGCACGACGCTCGCGCGGCGGCCCCAGCGGGCGATGACAACCGTGGCGATCACCGCAAGCACGCCCTGCAACACGAGGAGCCACGCGGGCCCCCCGGCGACCGCGATGATCGCCCCGCCGATGACGACGCCGGTCCACATCAGCACGCAGGAGATGATCTTGGCTTTCAGCGGCATCGGGGTGTCGCCGTCGAGGTATTTGAGGTAGGGCCCGAAGAAGCGGTTGCGGAGCAGCTTCTTCTCAAGACGCGGGCTCGACCGCACCAGGCAGAAGCTCGCGACGATCAGCGGGAAGGTCGTGGGCACGAGCGGCACGAACGCCCCGCCCGCGGCGATCGCGGCGCACAACAGGCCGGCGACGAGGTACGCCGTTCGCTTGCCGGCGTTCCGAGACACACGCTGGCGACGCGTCGGCGTCGCGTCCGCGTGGAAGTCGTTGGCGGAGATCTGTGTCAAAGCGTTCGGCCCCGGAAACATGAGCGGATGAGCGACCTTGAGGTCCATCATTGAGACTCAGTCTCAACGTTTATAGACGGTGGTTCGTCGCTCGGCCTTCGGCGGACGCCAACAAATTCTTGCCGAGCCTGAAGCGGCGTTCGGTGACGGCTCCGGCGACCCCGGTTCAGGCGTTGTAACTCTCGCGGACGACGGCGTCGAGGTGCCTCAGCAGCGGTTCGGCCGAGAGCGGTTCGCCGGTGGCTCGCTCACAGAGCTGCGCGGCCGAGTACCGCCGGCCGTGGGCGTGGATGTGCTCGCGGAGCCACGCCAGGAGCGGGCCGAACTCGCCGGCGGCAACCGCGGCGGGCAGGTCGATCGAGCGGCCCATCGCCTCCCAGAGCTGGCTCGCGTAGAGGTTCCCCAGCGTGTAGGTCGGGAAGTAGCCGACGAGCCCGAAGCTCCAATGCACGTCCTGCAGGCAGCCGCGGCGGTCGTCGGGCACCTCGATGCCGAGCAGGTCGCGGTACCGCTCGTTCCATGCGCCGGGCAGGTCACCGATCGAAAGGTCCTCACGGATGAGCGAGCGCTCGAGCTCGTAGCGGATCATCACGTGCAGGTTGTACGTGCCCTCGTCGGCCTCGACGCGGATCAGGCTCGGCTCGACGGTGTTGACCGCGCGGGTGAGCGTCTCGACCGACGCGTCTGTGAACGCTTCGCCGTAGCGCCGGGCCAGGTGCGGGAGCGCCCAAGCCCAGAACGCGCCGCTGCGGCCGACAAGATTCTCCCACAGCCGGCTCTGGCTCTCGTGGATGCCCAGGCTGACCGACTCGGCCAGCGGCGTCCCCCAGTGGTCCGCCTTGGGCAGGCCCTGCTCGTAGAGCCCGTGGCCCATCTCGTGCAGCGTGCCGTACAACGCGTCGGACCAGCGGTCGCCCTTGTAGCGGGTGGTCAGGCGCGTGTCGCCCGGCGCGAGCCCTTCGCAGAACGGGTGCGTCGTGACATCGAGGCGCCCGGCGTCGAGGTCGAACCCGCACGCCCGGAGCACGAAGAGCCCGAAGTCGTGCTGCGTATCTTCGGGCACGGGCCGGTCGAGCACGGACGTGTCGGGCCGCGTGCCCGAGCTTCGGGCTCGGTCGACGATCGCGGCGAGCCGTTCACGCAGCGGGCCGAACACCGCGTCGATGTCGGCTCCGGTCGTGTCGGGCTCGTACTCGTCGAGCAGCGCGTCGTAGATCTCCTCCTGACCGTCGCGTTTGAGGCAGCGGGCCTTCTCGCGGGTGAGCGATAGGACCGCGCCGAGGTGCGGGGCGAACGCGGCGAAGTCGTTGTTCGCTCGTGCGTGCTTCCAAGCGTCCTGCGCGATCGAGCCCGCCCGCGCCAGGTCCGCCACGAGCGATGAGGGCAGCGACACCGCGCGCTCGTGGTCGCGCCGGAGCTCCCGGGCGATCGACCGGGTGGTCTCGCGGTCGTCGATGCCGCCGGTTTCGCCCGCCGCGTTTTCGTCGTCGAGCCGGTCGAGCAGCTCACCGACCCGCGGCGCGGTACGACGCTCGTGCACGAGCCGCGCGAGCAGCGCGGACTGTTCGGCCCGCGCTGGCCCG
This sequence comes from Planctomycetota bacterium, assembly GCA_039815285.1. Lineage (GTDB taxonomy): Bacteria > Planctomycetota > Phycisphaerae > Phycisphaerales > UBA1924 > JBCBZP01. The sequence goes on along the minus strand of JBCBZP010000002.1, from coordinate 99,842 downwards.
GCCGAGGCGGGCATGTACGTTTCCTGATCCCACGCGAGCAGCGCCGCCGCCGAAGCGAGCGTCTGCGATTCGCCCCACAGCGCACGGATCTCTTCGAGTGCGTTGTCGTTCTTGGCCGGTGCTTCGCTCATAGTGATGACCCCGCTTTGTTGCCCTTGTTGTGCGTCGCGCTGGTCGCGTCGTCGCTGATGTAGGCAAAGCTACGCGCCCCGCGTCCGAAGTGATAAACGCAAAAAAACGAACAGGGCCAGCCACAAGGGCCGGCCCCGCTCGCAGGGGGACAAATTTGTGCATCAAGCATAGGGGCTTTTCGCCTCTTCGTCCAACGCTCTTCACGGCCTGCCCGAAACTTTCTGCGACTTCGAGACAAACCCTAGGGCGTTTGCAGGCTCCGCCGGGCGGCCTGAACCCCGATCAGGGCGTACGACGTAATCAGCATCGGATCCGATTCCATCCACCGGTCGTCGATCACTCGGAAGAGCCCGCCGGGTTCTTGCAGCAGCGTCAGCGTGTTCACGAGGTCGACGTCCCATCGGCGTTCGAGCTCCAGCCCGCGCGACCGGTCGGTCAGCCGCGGCTCGTCCCACGCGCTCATCGCCCGGCCGACGATCATGTAGTAGTAATACTGCCCGTCGCTGCCAAGCCCGGGGTTCTCGTCCATGGTGTAGTTCGCCTCGATCCATCGGCGGGCCGCCCGGGTGCGCGGGTCGTCGGCGTCGAGGTCGGCGAACGCGAGGCTTTTGAATCCGGCGTAGGTCATGCTGCCGTACGCGCGCAGGCGGCTGACGACGTTGCCGTCGTCGTCGACCTCGTCGACGGTGCCCGCCTTCGACTCGCCGACACCTAGCCGGTCGCCGCTGGGGCTGGTCGCGTAGATGAACCCGCCCTGCTGCGAGCCCTCGGCGTAGTCCATGTCGTTGACCTCGTCGAGCATCTGCGTGCGTTCGAGGAACGCGAGCGCGCGCTGCACGGCCGGGTCGTCGCCGGGCACGCCCGCGTCGTGCAGCGCCTGCAGCCAGAGGTTCAGGTTCGAGTTGTCAGGGCGGCCCGAACGCCCGTATCCGACGCCGCCGTAGAACGGGTGCTCGGGCCCCACGCTCGCGACGATGTCGCCGAGCGCGGGATCGGGCACGGCGTCCTCGCCCCACTGCAGCCCCCTGAGGAAGGGCACCGCGCGGGCGATCGCCGCGTCGATCTCGGCCGCCCGCGGCGACGACCCGTCCCGCGCGAGCGCGAGCGCCGACACGCAGATCGCCGTGTTGTAGCTCGGGAGGATGCGGTCGTAGATCCCGCCGTCGGGCTGCTGATGGCTCAGGATGAAGTCGATCGCCTTCGCCGCGATCGGGTCGGCCGCGGACACGCCCGGGTCCATCAGGAGGCCGGTGAGCGCGAGCCCGGTGACCGCCGGCAGCACGGGCCGGCCCGGGCTCACGCCCCAAGACCCCGTCGCCGGGTCCTGCCGCTCGGCGAGCGCGGTGATCGCGCCGAGCGCGAGCAGGTCGGCCTGAGCGCTCGCGTTGCGGCGGGCCAGCTCCATCGCGGGCGACGGGCCCTGCCCGGCGGACCGGCCGGTCGCACCGATCCCGAGGAGCAAAACGATCCCGAGCAGGGTTGGCAAGAACGATGTCATGACGGGGCCTCTTTCGAAGGGTGCGCGACGCGGGCGAGGTACTGAAGGATCGAACAGGCGACCGGCGCCGCGGTTTCGATCCGCATCGTGTGCGGGCCGAACGCGGCGATCGTCGCGCCGGCCGCCGCCGCCGCGGCCAGCTCGTCCGCGTCGAACCCGCCCTCGGGCCCGACCGCGAGCACCAGCCGATCCGAAGGCGGCAGGCGATCGAGCGGCGGGCCCGACGCGTCGGCGACGATCACGGGGGCGCCCGCGGTCAGCAGGCCGGCGAGCCGCGTGCTCGGGCCGATCGTCATCGCCCACGCGCGGCCGCACTGCTTCGCGGATTCCATCGTGACCCGGTCGAGCCGCGCCAGCTTGCCCGGCCGCGGGTCGACCACGCTGCGGGTCGATTCGAGCGGACGCCATCCCGCGGCCCCCGCCTGGCTCAGCCCTTCGATGAGCGTTTCGAGCCGCGGGCCCTTGGGCACGCCCGACGCGACCACGATCTCGGGCCTCGGCTTGGGCGATATTTCTCGGTCCGTGATCCGAAGGTGCGCCCGCCACCCAGACCCCGAACGCCCCTTGCCCGGCAGCTTCTCGGCCCGCTCGAGCCGGGCAGTCGCCAGCGTCCCCAGCCCGTCGGCCACGCGGACCGACGACCCGGGCTCCAGCCGCTTCACGCGGAGGGCGTGGTGGGCCTCGTCGCCCTCCACGGCCAACACGTCGCCGACGTCCGGGATCATCTCTTGGGCGAGAAGCGTGTGCACGGTGCTTGAGGAGACTCCGAAAGTGAGTGAGCCGGGCCTTCGACAGTGGCCGACGAGGGGTGGGGGCGGGCGTGAGGTCCCGAGTGGGCGGCTCGGGGGGTGGAGGGACTGGGCGGCTGGGCAGGCTGGGCGCGGCAAGGCTCCGGTCGGCGGGAGCTGCTCCCCGAGGGCCGACTAGTCCAACGCAAAATCGTAGAGGCTCCACGCACACGTGCCGATGTCCCAGGAGGAAGGATTCCTCCGCATGCCCGCCGATCCGGAACAGCTCGCCGACGCGCCCGAGGACGGGCTCGACCTCGACGCGAGCGATCCCGCTCAGCTCGAGGCGAGCGTCAAGGAGCTTCTCGCCGAGATCGAGCGGGCGTCGGCTGAGATCCGCAAGACGCTTGAGCCCGAAGCGGAGTTCTCCGAATCCGGGACGACCGTCTCCGACGATGAGGTGAACGCGGCCAAGTCTGCCGAGCCCGAGCCCGAGCCCGAGCCCGAGCCCGAGCCCGAAGTCGAGCCCGAGCCCGAGCCCGAAGCCGGGCCCGAACCACCGGCATCCCCCGCCGACCCGAACGCACTCGCGGAGAAGGTAGCGGCCATGCTTCATGCCGCCACTCCCGAGCAACCAGCAAGCGAGACCGAATCAGCGCAAGGCGACTCGGTGTCTGAAGATCTCGCCGCGAGAGCCGACGATCCCGAGCCTGCACCGCAGGGTCTCGAAGAGGGCTCCGTATCGCCTGCGATAGATCAGGAGCTTGCCGAGGCCGACAACGACCTAGCCGCTGAGGCCGGCGGGCTGGTCGAGGACGACGACGAGTCTTTTGACACGCTCTTGGGCGATTTCGAGGATGCCGATGGCGAGGTTGTCGCTGCGACCGAGCAACAGCTCGACGTCGCTTCAGAAGAGCTCAATGCCGTGGCACAGAACGAGCCGCAGGCCGTCGGGCCGGCTCAGGAAGCGGGCACACCCTCCGCCGAGGGGCGGATCGCCACGGCAGCGACCGAAAGCGAGGCATCACCCGAGCCGGTCACGGCGGTCAGCGACGAGCCCGACGGCCTGACCGGTCTTCCCGCGATCCGTGCACGGGCGATCCGTCTTGGCACGGCGACACTCGGGACGCTCGCCAAGCCGCTGCTCTCCCAGCCGCCGGCGGTGCGAGACGCGGTCGGCTGGATCTCACTCAACACGCTCTTCCTTGGTATGTGTGTGTGGGTGTGGCACTGGTTCTTTCAGGCCCCCTCGCCGCCGGGGGCGGATACCGAAGCGGTCCGCGTCGTCGAAGGGACGCGGGCGCCGGTCGACGACCCTGACGCGGCCAGCCCGTCTTAGAGCCTGCTTGCCGGATCATCTTTTCGGCGCCTGGCCGCAGCGACCGGTCGTCTGTAAGCTCAAAGAACGGGCCCGATGAGAAGTCGGACCTCGCCCGGGATGGTTCCGCGGAGGCTTTGGTACGGAGCTTCACCATGTGACCGATGCATGAGGCGTGCCGCCGGGCGTGTTGGTTGTCGTGCTGGTCGCCGCGGAGCAGCCGCACGAATCGAAGAGCTTCGAGCCTTGATGGACTCGGCGAAGATCCGTCCAGATCCCGACGCGATCGCGCGACCGGGGTTGCCACCGCCCACGGGTCCGCGCGTGGTGCGTCCGGCGTGTCATCGAGGCGGTGATCCCTGCCCTCCGAGAGAAACCCGCGACCCACGACCCCGCGGCGTTCAAGGGCGCCAAATCTGACTCGCTCTCGTCGAGCGATGTCGCAGGCTGCGCGAGCTGTCAAGCAGGGTGAGATGCCGTTGGTGGCCGGTCGGTCTCTCGCCTAGCCGTGACGGATGGCCGCCTGCGCCGCGGCGAGTCGCGCGATCGGCACGCGGAACGGCGAGCAGCTGACGTAGTCGAGCCCGGTCTGCGGGTTGCCCGTCTGGCCGGGCTTCGGGCCGGGCTTGTGGGCTTGGCCGACGCGGTGGAAGAAGTCGACCGACGCGGGGTCGCCGCCGTGCTCGCCGCAGACGCCGACCTTGAGGTTCTCGTTGGCGGCGCGCCCGCGGTGGACGCCCATCTCGACGAGCTGGCCGACGCCGTTGTCGTCGACGGTCTGGAAGGGGTCGGTGGGCAGGATGTCGTGGGCGAGGTAGCCCGGGAGGAAGTCGTTGATGTCGTCGCGTGAGTAGCCGAAGGTGAGCTGGGTGAGGTCGTTGGTGCCGAAGCTGAAGAAGTCGGCGTGCGCGGCGAGCTCGCCCGCGACGACGGCCGCCCGCGGGACCTCGATCATCGTGCCGATCTTGATCGGCAGCTTGCCGGCGTGGTTGTGCTCGGAACGGACGAGGCGGATCTCGTCCTCGCAGATGCCGCGGAGGTAGGCGAGCTCGCCGGCGATCCCGATGAGCGGGATCATGATCTCGGGGTACGCGCGGATCTTGTCGCGGGCACACTCGATCGACGCCTCGACGACGGCCCGGACCTGCATGCGGAGGATCTCGGGGTAGCTGACGGCGAGCCGGCAGCCGCGGTGCCCGAGCATGGGGTTGAGCTCGTGGAGCTCGATGACGCGGTCGTGGACCGTCTGGAAGGGCACGCCGAGGTCCTTGGCGACGGTGCGCTGCGTGGGCTCGTCGTGCGGGAGGAACTCGTGCAGCGGCGGGTCGAGCAGGCGGATGGTGACGGGCAGGCCCTTCATCGCCTTGAAGAGGCTGTAGAAGTCGTCGCGCTGGTAGGGCAGGAGCTGCTCGAGGGCGTGGGCGCGGGCGTCGGGCGTGTCGGCGATGATCATCTCGCGCATCACCATGATGCGCTCGGGGTCGAAGAACATGTGCTCGGTGCGGGCGAGCCCGATGCCCTCGGCGCCGAAGGCGCGTGCCTTGGCGGCGTCCTCGGGGGTGTCGGCGTTGGCGCGGACGCCGAGCCGGCGGTACTTGTCGGCCCACTTCATGACCTTGGCGAAGTTGCCGCCGAGCTCGGGCTCGACGGTGGGCACGCTGCCGGCGATGACCTCGCCGGTGGACCCGTCGATGGAGATCACGTCGGTGCGCGAGAAGGTTCGGCCGTGGATCTCGAAGGTGCCCTTGTCGGCGTCGATGTGCAGCTCGCCGGCGCCGGCGACGCAGCAGGTGCCCCAACCGCGGGCGACGACCGCGGCGTGGCTGGTCATGCCGCCGGTCGCGGTCAGGATGCCGGCCGCCGAGTGCATGCCCTCGACGTCTTCGGGGCTGGTCTCGTTGCGGACGAGGATGACCGACTCGCCCTGCTGCGTGCGCTCGACGGCCTCCTCGGCGGTGAACGCGGGGCAGCCGACGGCCGCGCCGGGCGAGGCGGGCAGCCCCTTGCAGAGCACCTCGGCGATCTGCTTCTTCGTCGGGTCGAAGCTGGGCAGCAGGAGCTGGGTGAGGTCGCCGGCGGGGATGCGCAGGAGCGCCTGCTTCTCGTCGATGAGCTTCTCGCGGACCATGTCGCAGGCGATGCGGACCGCGGCGGGGCCGGTGCGCTTGGCGGCGCGGGTCTGGAGCATGTAGAGCGTGCCGCGCTCGATGGTGAACTCGATGTCCTGCGCGTCCTTGTAGTGCTTCTCGAGGGTGGTCTTGATCTTGTGGAGCTGGTCGTGGCTCTTCTTGTCCCACGCCTTCATCTCGGCGACGGGCTTGGGCGTGCGGATGCCGGCGACGACGTCCTCGCCCTGGGCGTTGATGAGGAACTCGCCGTAGAACTTGTTCTCGCCGGTGGAGGGGTTGCGGGTGAACGCAACGCCGGTGCCCGAGTCGTCACCCATGTTGCCGTAGACCATCGCCTGGACGTTGACGCCGGTGCCGTTGAGCCCGTGGATGCTCGCGAGCCGGCGGTAGCTGACAGCCCGCTCGGAGTTCCAGCTTTTGAACACGGCCTCGATCGCGAGCTCGAGCTGCTTGAACGGATTCTGCGGGAACTCTTGGCCCACGTGGCGGCGGAACAACTCCTTGTACTCGTGGCACAGCTCGACGAGGCCCTCCTCGGGCACGTCGGTGTCGCTGTGGACGCGGTGCTTCTGCTTGATCTTGCTGAAGATGTTCTCGAACAGGTCATGGCGGATGCCCATGACCACGTCGCCGAACATGTTGATGAGCCGGCGGTAGGCGTCGTACGCGAAGCGGCGGCTGCCCGAGCGCTTGGCGAGCCCCTCGACCGACGCGTCGGTCAGCCCGAGGTTGAGGATGGTGTCCATCATGCCCGGCATGCTCGCCGCGGCGCCCGAGCGGACGGATACGAGCAGCGGGTTCTCGTCGTCGCCGAAGTTTTCGCCGAGTTCTTTCTCGAGCACGGCGACGTTGGCGTGGACCTCGTTCATCAGCCCCGTGGGCAGGCGCTTGCCGGCGTCGTGGTACCTGGCGCAGGTGTCGGTGGTGATGGTAAAGCCCGGGGGCACGGGCAGACCGATCGCGGTCATCTCGGCGAGGTTGGCGCCCTTGCCGCCGAGCAGCTCGCGCATGCTGACGCAGCCATCGTTGCGGGTCTGGCCGAAGTAGTAGACCATCGAGTCGCGGCCGCCGGCTTTTTTGACGACCTTGCGGCCCGAGGCCCGCGCGGTGCGGCCGCCCGCTTTCTTCGTGGTCGCCGCTCGTGACGGTTTGATGGACTTCTTCGCGCCGGCCGGAGTGGCGGGCGACCGCGCGCCGGTGGCCTTCTTGGTCGTTCGTTTGGACGCGGAGGGCTTGGCGGTCTTCTTCTTCGACGTCTTCTTCGCCATGAGTTGGATCCTGGGCGGGCCTTGACGTGCCGGATCGGGGTCGGTGTGAGGTGTCGCAGGCGGCGGCCGAGCCCGGTTCGGAAAGTGGGATTTGAAGCCGAAAGACGCGCTGCCCCTCGGTACGAAAGTTTAGACCTCGTGATCCGCTGTCGGGCCCTCTGTGGGCTATCTCGTGGTGGTCGCGGGGCACCGATCTATCCTCATTGGATGGCTCTTTCGCAAGAGCAGGCTTCGGCCGGCCCGATTTCGTTGAAACCGTTCTCGGAGGCGGGCACGGTCGGCGTGGCCACGCGGCTTCGGCGTTGGTCTCCCGAGCGTCCGCTCGCGGCGGTCGTCGACGCGTCGGGCGGGCTGGGCTGGGTCCGTTCGGTTCTGGCCGAAGCGGGCACGCCGAGCGACGGGCGATCGATCGAGACGCCCGCCCGCGACGGCGTGTGGCTCGCGGCTCTCCCCTACGACGCAGGAGCGCTCGTCGACGATGCGTTCCCGAAGCCGGCCAGCCCGTGCGACGTGCTGTGGACGCCGATGCTGTCTGAAGCCGTCGTCTCTGGTGACGGCGTTGAAGCGAACCCTGGGGGCCACGACTCGCTCGTTCGTCCGCGGGCGTGTCCGAGCGACTACAGAGTGGTGTTGGACGGTCTCGGCGGTCGGCGGGCCGCGTACGAAGCCGCGGTGGCGCGCGGCGTCGAGTACATCCGCGCGGGCGACGTCTTCCAGGTCAACCTGGCCCACGCGATCACCGGCCGCTTCACGGGCTCGGCCCGTGGCCTGTTCGCCGACCTGCTCGAGCACGCCGGGCCGCGGTACGCCGCGTACGTCGAGCGGCCGGGCCTTGCGGTGCTGTCGCTCAGCCCGGAGCTGTTCCTCGCGCTCGAGCGCTCAGCAGAGCGGGGCGGCGGGCTCGTACGGACGCGGCCCATGAAGGGCACGCGGCCGCGCAGCGGCGACCCGGGGGAGCTCGAGTCGTCGGGTAAGGACCGCGCGGAGCTGGCGATGATCGTCGATCTGATGCGGAACGACCTCGGCCGGGTCGCGGCGTTCGGGAGCGTTCGCGTGGCGACGCCGCGGGCGATCGAGTCGCACGGCTCGCCCGGCGGGGGCGTCTACCAGGCGACGGCGACCGTCGAAGCGGCGCTGCGGGCCGGCGTTTCGATGACGGACCTGCTCCGCGCGACGCTGCCGCCCGGCTCGGTCACCGGAGCCCCGAAGATCCGCGCGACCGAGATCATCGCCGAGCTCGAGCCCGGGCTCGGCCTGGAGAACCGTGGCTACTTCACCGGCGCGATGGGCCTGGTCGAGCCGGCGGCGAAGCGGCTGAGCCTGAACGTCGCGATCCGCACGATCACGATCACGGGTGAGCCGGGCGATCGGCCCGGGACGTTCCGCGACGCGGGGCTGATTCTGCCGGTGGGCGCGGGGATCGTCGCCGACTCGCGGCCCGGTGCCGAGTTCGTCGAGACGCTCGACAAGGCGCGCTTCCTGACCACGCTCCCGGGCGTCGAGGCGGTGGGCCACCGCGGGGTGGTTTCTGCTGGGGACGGCCGGTGACCGGGCCGCGGCTGCGCACCGACCTGGTGCTCGCGGTGGTGTACCGGGCGTCGCCGCTGCGCTGGTTGCAGATGCGCCGGGCCCGCGGACCGATGGCGGGCACCGGGCCCGGGTCGTGGCACCCCGTTATGGGGCACGTTGAGGAGGGCGAAACCGCGGCCGACGCGGTGCGGCGGGAGCTCGGCGAAGAGCTCGGGCTCGCGGGCGGGGCGCTGGCCGGGCTCTGGCAGCTCGACGGCGTGCACCCGTTCTTCCTCGCGACGCCGGACGAGGTCTACCTGTCCTCGGCGTTCGTGGCCCGCGCGGCCGACGGCTTCAAGCCCTCGCTCAACGACGAGCACGACGCCTGGCGGTGGGTCGACGACGCGGACGCGGGGCACCGGTTCGTCTGGCCGTTCCAGCTCGCCGCGGTCGAGGAGGCGAGGCGGTACGTCCTCCGGCCCACGCCCGCCCGAGAAATGCTACGGATCGACCCGCACGGCTGACGCGCTCGGCGGCGCATGGCTTGTACCATCGGCCATGAGCGACGCTTCCGAGCCGAACCCGAACGACCACGATTCCAGCGGACCGGACATCGACGGTCCGAACAGCGATGGGCCGACCGCTGTTGAGCCGGCCGCTGTTGAGCCGGCCGCGCCGAAGGAGCCTCCGCCCGGCGCCGCCCCGCCGCGCGATCCCTCGTCGAGGAAGAAGCGGAAGAAGAAGGTCAAGAAGACGTACGACTCGCTCAACGCCTATTTGTGGCACGAGTGGGTCAGGCCGCTGGGCACGATCATCATCGTGCTGGGCGTGTTCCGGTCGGCGTTGTTGGACTGGAACGACGTACCGTCGGGCTCGATGGAGCCGAGCGTGATGACGGGCGACCGGATCGGCGTCGACAAGCGGGCGTTCGGGCTGCACGTGCCGTTCACAAAGGACGCGTGGATCGGGGGGCGTTGGGGGCGGCCGCACCGGGGGGAGATCGTTGTCGCGTACTCGCCCGACCCGAACGATCAGGTCCGGATCGTCAAGCGCGTCGTCGGTGTGCCGGGCGACACGGTCGAGGTGCGCAACGGCCGGCTCATCCTCAACGGCGAGCCGATCGAGTACCGCGAGGCCGAGCCCGAGGTGGCAGGCAGGTACCTCACCAAGACGCAACGGGCGCTTGGAACCTTCTACGAAGAGCTGCTCCCGACCGACGACCCGGACGACGAGGACGGGTTCAAGCCGCACTACGTGCGCTTCAACGACAACGACCCGAAGCAGCGCACGATGGAGCTGGTCACGCTGGGCGAGGACGAGTACCTGTTCATCGGCGACAACCGGGACGAGTCGAAGGACGGCCGGGTGTACGGCGTGGCGACCGAAGACCGGATCGTCGGCCGGGCGTTCGGCGTGGCGTTCAGCCTGAATCACAAGAACTATTTTTTGCCCCGCGTGACGCGTTTCTTCAGCGGCTTGAAGTAGGCGTTGGCCGGCGGCCAGCCGGATGATTTCTCGAAGCCAGATCGGAATATCTTCTTCGGGCCGCGGTTTGGCCCTGCCGCGGGAGGCTGTTGGTCGGGCCGTGGTCAGGAGAACGAGATGAAGAACGAAGGAACGGTCGACCGGGTCATCCGAGCCGTGGCGGGTCTTGCGCTGGCGATCGCGGCGTTTGCCGCGCTCGGTATCGCCGAGGGGGCGGTGCTCGGGATCGTTGCGATGGCGGTGGCCGCGGTGCTTGTGGGCACCGCCGCCTGGGGCTTCTGCCCGGCGTACCGGCTGGTGGGGATCCGGACCTGCAAGGTGCCGACTGGGTCAGACACCGCCCACTGATCGTATGCGTTACCCCTTTGCCCACTTGGGCTTGCGTTCTTTTTCAACCTCGATCGAGGCACCGCCGACGAGGCGGACCGAGCCGTCGCCCAGGTGGGCCGAGGCTTCGCGGACGAACTCGGGCGTGAAGCGGACGCGGCCGGACGCCTGGTCGGGCTTGAGCCGGTACCAGGCGCGGTCGGTCTCGACGACGAGCTCGATGGGGACGGGGGCGAAGTCGTCTTCGCGGACCTCGGCGGGGAGGCTGGGCTGGGTCGGGGCGTCCTGGGAGATGAGCCGACGGACCTCGGCGATCGCATGCTTGGCGGAGCCGTTGAGGCGGGTCTCGCCGCAGAGCAGCTGGGCGCGGCCGCCGCGGAGAGGCTGTCCCGAGATGGGCACGAGCTTGTCGACGATGATCTGGGGTGAGCCGCGGCCGTGGTCGATGCGGCCGAGCACGAAGACGGGCTCGGCGCCGTCCGGGCCCTCTTCGAGCAGGTGCCCGTACTTGGCAAAGCAGTCGGCGAACATGACCGACTCGATCGAGCCCGTGAGGTCTTCGAAGGTGGGGATGCCCATTTTCTGGCCCGCGCTGCGGCCGTTGCGGACCACCAGCGAGCGGACCGACTGGACCAGCGCGGCGACGATGACGCGTTCGTCCTGCTGCCCGGCGGCGGCGGCGGCGACGGACTTGGCCCCGAACGCGTCGATCCACGCGCGGTGCGCTTCGAGCGGGTGGCTCGAGACGTAGAAGCCCAGAGACTCCTTCTCCTGCTTGAGCGTCTCGGCTTCGCTCCAGGGCTCGACGCGGGCGAGGGGGGTCTCGGGGGCGGCCGTGTCCTGTCCACCGGTGAGGGAGCTTGGGTCGGGAGCACCGAAGAGGGCGGCCTGCCCGGCGGCTTTATCGGCGGCGAGCTTGGAGCCCGCGGTCACGGCCTGGTCGATCGTGCCGACCATCGCGGCGCGGTGTTCACGCCCGTGCACGGCGTCGAAGCAGCCCGACTTGACCAAGCTCTCGATGGTCGCCTTGTTGACGGTGCCGGGTGGGACGCGCTCGCAGAAGTCGAACAGCGACGTGTAGGGCGTGCGGGCCGCGTCGTCGTCGCCGTCGCGTTCGGCGATGATCGCTTCGATCGCCTTGGCACCGGCGCCCTTGATCGCCTTGAGCCCGAAGCGGATGTGCCCCGCGCCGGCGGCGGGCGGCTCGCCGTCCTCGAAGACCACGTCGAACGACGCTTGGGAGAGGTTGACGTCGGGCGCCTTGACCTCGATGCCGGTTTTGACGACGTCGCCCGTCGACGGGTCGACGAAGCGGGTTTTCTTGGCGTCTTCGAGGTAGGGCAGCCAGTCGGCGACCTTCTGCGCCTGGCTCTCGAAGCTCAGGAAGCTCGCGTAGAACTGGGCGGGGAAGTAGGTCTTGAGGTAGGCGGTGGAGTAGGCGACGATCGCGTAGCCGGTGGAGTGGCTCTTGTTGAAGCCGTAGCCGGCGAACTTGAGGATGAGCTCGAAGAGCTCGTCGGCCTGCTTCTTGGCGAGCCCCTTCTCGCCTGCGCCCTCGATGAACTTCGGGCGCGCCTGGTCGATCGCCTTTTTCTTCTTTTTGCTGATCGCCTTGATGAGCGAGTAGGCGGCCCGGAGGGGGATGCCGCCGAGCTCGTGGACGATCTGCATGACCTGCTCTTGGTAGACCATGACGCCATAGGTCTCGGCGGTGAAGCGGTCAACGATGGGGTGGACGCTTGGGACTTTTTCTTCGCCGTGCTTGCGGCGGTTGTAGTCGGGGATGAGGTCCATGGGCCCGGGTCGGTAGAGGGCGTTGGCGGCGATGAGGTCGGCGAGGCGGTCGGGCTTCATCTCGATGAGCAGCCGTCGCATGCCGCCGGACTCGAACTGGAACACGCCGGTGGTATCGCCGCGTTGGAAGGTCTGGAAGACGAGCGGGTCGTCGTGCGTGAGCCGGTCGAGGTCGAGCGGGTGGGGCCCGCCGTCGCCGGGGGTTCGGCCGACGGCGGCGTAGACGCGGTCGTCGGGCAGCCCATCGAGGATGCGGCGCTTCGCGCCCTCGATGATGGACAGGGTCCGCAGCCCCAGGAAGTCCATCTTGAGCAGGCCCATCTTCTCGCACGTCGGCCCGTCCCACTGGGTGACGACCTGGTCGGGATCGCCCGACGACTGCTTGTAGAGCGGGACGATCTCGTGGAGGGGCCGGGTTGCCATGACCACGCCCGCGGCGTGGACGCCGGCGTGCCGCGCCTGGCCCTCGAGCCCGCGGGCGGTGTCGATCAGGCGCTTGATCTGCTCGCCCGTGACGTCGGCGGCGCCCTTCGTCTGGTCGTTGAACGAGCGGACGGCCTTGGCGTCGCCGTCGTAGAGCGCCCGCAGCTCGGGCTCTTCGCGGAGCGCGTCGTCGAGCGTGATGTTGAGCGTCTCGGGGACGAGCTTGGCGAGCTTGTCGACGACGGGCAGGGGGATCTCGTGGACGCGGCCGACGTCGCGCAGGCCCGCCCGTGCCTTCATCGTCCCGAACGTGATGATCTGGGCGACGTGCCCGTACTTCTCGCGGACATAGTTGATGACCTCTTGCCGCCCGTCCTGGCAGAGGTCGATATCGATATCGGGGTACTCGGTGCGGTCGGGGTCGGTGAAGCGTTCGAAGAGCAGCCCGAACTCGACGGGGCAGGCGTTGGAGAGCCCGAGGACGTAGCCGACCATGGTGCCCACGCCCGAGCCGCGCGCGATCGCGGGGATCCCGCGCTGGCGGCCCCAGTTGACGAAGTCCCACACGATCAGGAAGTACGCCGAGATCAGCTTGTCGGCGAGGATCTTGAGCTCGCGGTTGAGCCGCGCCCACTTGCGGTAGCTCTCGGCGTCCGCGGCGGTCTTGAGGCCCGTCTCGAACGCGTCCGATCCCTCGATGAGCGCGTGGCGGTGCTCGACGATGCCGGGCCCGTAACGCCAGACCATGCCGGCCTCGCAGAGCAGGCGGAGGGATGCGTCGCACAACTGCTTCAGCTCGTCCTCGTCGCCGCCCTCGGCGGGCTCGAGCTCGAACTCGCTGCTGAAGTCGGTGTACCACGCGGTCAGGTCGCCGGCGTATGTCGCCTGCGTGTGCTTGGGCAGCCGGCTCTTGGCGGGCGCCTTGACCACGACGACCGGCGCGTGGTTCGCGCCGATCGGCAGCACGACCGAGCAGCGATCGGCGATCGCGCGCGTGTTGGCGAGCGCCTCGCGGCCGGCGTTCTGCTTGGCGACGCCGCCGACCGAGCCCTCGTTGAACTCGGGCGTGTCGAACAGCTCCCGCATCTGCTCCGGGCTCTTGACGTAGAGCTCGGGCGTGTACCGCATGCGCTGCTCGTCGAACTTGCTCTTGCCCGTCGAGATGCAGATCAGCGTGTCGTGGACGTCGTGGGCGTCCTCGGTGAGGAAGTGGCTGTCGTTGTCGCAGACCAGCGGCAGGTCGAGCTCGCGGGCGAGGCGGATCAGGCAGGGGTTGATCGCGTTCTGCTCTTTGATGTGCCGCTGCATCTCGACGAAGAACCGCGGGCCGGTGCCCTCGTCGGCGAAGGTCTCGGCGTGCCAGCGGGCGCTCTCGACCGCGGCCTCCCAGTGGCTGCGGTCACCGCCGGCGCCGTCGGCCCCCGCGCTGTCGGCCGTCGCGCCCGAGTTCACATAGCTGAGCAGGTGCTCGCCGATCTCGGAGCCGAGGTGCCCGTTGATCGCGATGAGCCCCGACGAGCGCTCGCGGAGGATCTCGCGGTCGATGCGGGGCTTGTAGTAGAAGCCGGTGAGGTACGCCTCGGAGCAGAGGTAGAGCAGGTTCTCCCAGCCGGTGTTGTTCTCGGCCAGCAAGACGAGGTGGTACCCGCCGTCGGAGACGCCGGTGTAGGTCTTGTCGTGGCGCGAGCGCGGGGCGACGTACGCCTCGACGCCGAGGATCGGCTTGATGCCCGCGGCGTGGGCTTTCTCGTAGAAGCTGACTGCGCCGTGGATGTTGCCGTGGTCGGTTACGGCGACGGCGTCCATCCCCAGCTCCTGCACCCGGGCGACGAGCTTGTCGAGCCGGTTCCCGCCGTCGAGCAGCGAGTATTCGGAGTGCAGGTGCAGGTGGACGAAGGGCCCTGGCATGGCATCGATCGCGAGATCGGTCGTGCGTGGGGGCATTGCTCGATGGGCTCCTTCCTCTTGAGCGGCCGGTGAGACGAGGTGGTGGTGGGGGCTTCGCGCTTGGCTCTTCAGAAGAGTACTCGTAGGCCCGGGAGCGATGCGGCTGACGGCCGGCCTGTCGCTTGCGCGACGTCACATGCGGCGGCGACGTGCGGCGACCCAACCTCGACTGTGCTGCGTGTGAGCGGACCGTCACCCGCAGGAACGGCTCGGGTCTGTGGAACTCGCTGCTGGTGTCGTTCAGCCCGATCATCGGGCCGGTCGACAAGCCGAGCGGGTAGACGCCGGTCGTGGCGGCGTCGGAAGACGCGGAGGTATCCGCGGCGGCTGAAGCGCCCCGCCGCAGAGCCCGTACCATCAAGTATGGACCCTCGGTTCGCCGAACAGTTCCAGCGGGCTCGTGCCTATACATCGCAGGGGCGAGCGTTTGTCGCCCGATCTCGAAACCCCCTCGAAGCTCTTCTGTTTGGCATCGCCGCGATCCTGTTCGTTGCGTTGCTGGTTGTTCTGATCGTCCCCTTTGTGCTGCTCGTGGCTGCGTTCTCTCTGGGGGCGATCGCCTACCTGAACCTGCGGCGGGCGCTCAGGCGCCTGGGAAAACCGAACAACTCCATCGGGCCCGTTCGCACCGACGGCCGGGACAACGTTCGCGTGATCAACGGCGACCGCTCATGACGCCGAACGCTGGCGGCCCGGTGCAGCGATGCGGGCGGTGCGGGCACGATCTGTCCGATCTCGTCAACTGCCCGTGGCTCCGCCGTTGTCCCGAGTGCGGTGTGAGGTTCGATCTTGACGTCCGGTACACGGCGGGCAACGGGAAGCGTGAGCCTCAGTCACCTCGGGACGCGTCCGAAGGACGAGAAGAGAGACGCTAGCGGTTCAGTGTTTCGAGAAGCGAGCGTGTGATCTCGCCGGGTATGCCCGATGAGATGGTCCGGTTCTCGATGCCGACGACAGGCAGGATGCCCCAGCTTGAGTTGGTCAGGAAGAGCTCGTCGGCGGTGGCAAGGTCTTCGAACGACAGCATGCGCGTGTCGGCTGTGAGGCACGCGGCGTCGGCGGCGTCGAACACGGCCTTCCGGGTCACGCCGGGCAGCACCGGCGACGGCAGACCTCCGTCGGGCTCTTCGCCGCGCGCAATTGGCGACAAAAGCGTGCCGTCGCGCACCGCGAAGACGTTGCTCACGCATCCGCCGACAGCGTGGTTGGTCACGCTGAAGACCAACGCCTCGGCGGCACCCCGCCCAGCGGCGACCTGGAGCTCGCGCAACCGCCACCAGTAGTTCAGCGTCTTGTGCCCCTCGAAGCTGTTAAGCGGGTTGGCGCGCGTGTCGGCGGCGGCGACGCGGACGCCCTTTTCAAACATCTCGTCCGGATAGCTCGTGGCCGGCTGGACGTCGAGGATGATCGTTGGGTGGAAGTTTGGTTGCGATTGTGCCGGAGTGGTCGGACGCGCGGCCGTCAGCATGTTGAGGTCGCCGCCCGTCACCGTGAGCCGAAGCCGGAGGCGATCAGGCGATCTGTCTGTATCGAGCGCGGTCGCGGCGGTCCTGTGGATCGCCTCGGCCAGAGCACGCTGATTCAGGTCTGCGCTGAGCGAGAGCTGGGCAGCGCTTGTCGTGAGCCGTTCGAGATGGTCGCCGAGCCGGGAGACTTCTGGGCCATCGGGCCCGCGGCGGGCCGACATCGTTTCGAACAGACCGATGCCGTGTGTGAGCCCCGCGTCGAACGCAGAGACCTTCGCCTCACCACGAGCAACGAACGTACCATTAACAAAGACCTGTTCCATACGGCGGCACGATAGCGGGTCCGGAAAAGGTTGGCAGGTTCTCACAAGGGAGCCAGGACCCTGATGGACTGCCTTGCAGAGTCCACTGGTTGGTGCCGACGGGCGAACGGTGTGGCCGAGGTCCCGGTTGAAGCCGGATTTTCGGTATACAGATCATTTTTTAAGGGATTTGTTTGTGTTTGTGCCTACTTGCCACCATCTTGAACCGGCGAGCGCGAGTGCTTCACGGCATTAATTCTGGGCAAGATGCATTCTTGTCTGTGACTTGTTGCACCATTTTTCTGAGTCTCGCGTACTCTTGTATGAAATCATAACGGGTGATGACCGGCATGGAGCCAGCCATTATTCCGATGTAAATATCCAGATAGACGATTTGTGTCTGATGCAGGCCCAATACGTGAAGATTCTGCAAAGTCTTCGTGGCGGGTTTACTTGATCATTATTGGCCCGGACATATGTCCGTAATATCTTGAACCGCCTCTACTTTGGAAGGTGTGCAGCATGGACTTGCGTTTGATGGCTTCAGATATGAAGCTTCCTTTGGTTCTTGCTGCATTCTCGGTTGCTTCTTCTGTCGCGGCTCACCCCACGCTCGAGCGTGTTCGCATGATGGGCACTCAGGCGGCTAATTCCAGCGACGACTTTGAGAGCTCCGGCATGTCGTTGCTGCTGCATCTTCCGCTCAACGAGTTTCCGAGCAATCCATCCGACGCGCAGGATTGTTGGGGCTATGCAAGCGCTTCGGGTCGAGAATATGCCTTGGTATGCTTGTCGAACGCTCTGGCGGTCGTTGAAGTCACAATACCCAGCGAACCTGACATTATCGCATCATTCCCGACCGACCCGATCCCTTGGCATGATGTCAAAACTATTGGCGACCATGCTTACGTTGTGAGCGAGGGATCGGACGTGGGCCTTTTGGTTCTCGACTTGTCTCAGGTCGACGAGGGAATTGTGACTGAAGTAAACCGTGTGTTTACGGGTGGCGTTCCGCAGTCTCACAACATCGTAGCGAATGAGGATACCGGGTTTCTATACCGTGTCGGCGGCGGTTTTAACGTGGGGCTGCGTGCTTATGCCACCGGGAAGCCCGATGCCCTGGGCAACCCGACGCCCGGCTCGCCCGACAACCCCGTGTTTGTGGGCACGCTTAACAATCTTTACGTGCACGACGCTCAGGTTGTGACTTGGGACCGGCCCGGGCCGCAGCAGGGCCGAGAGATCGCCTTCGCATGCTCGGGGGAGGGTATCGGAACCGGGCAGACAGCCCTGAGAATTTATGATATCACGGATAAGAACAATGTGGTCCTTCTGAATACTATTTTTTACGGGTCAAGCGCCTATTCGCACCAGGGTTGGTTGAGCGACGATCGTCGATATTTTTACTTAAACGACGAACTCGACGAGCAATCCGGACTTTTATTTACAGCTACTCGTATCTTTG
Organism: Planctomycetota bacterium; assembly: GCA_039815285.1. Lineage (GTDB taxonomy): Bacteria > Planctomycetota > Phycisphaerae > Phycisphaerales > UBA1924 > JBCBZP01. Next base: position 82,051 of record JBCBZP010000002.1, on the reverse strand, counting down.
ACCTCGACCCGTCTGGGACGGGGAATCTTGAGGACGCTGTCTATGATCGTATTAATACAAACTTTGAAGTTGCCACCGACCACAATTTGTATATCCGAGACGGGCTAATGTTTGCGTCAAATTACTCTTCTGGGCTGCGGATATTTGATGTTCAAACAGCCCCGCGCTTCCCCGAAGAAATTGCTTTCTTTGATACTGTTCCCGGTTCTGGCAATGTAAGCTTTATCGGGTCGTGGTCGAATTATCCGTATTTGCCATCTGGGAACATCCTTTTGAGCGACCTGGGCTCTGGCTTGTTAGTGTTGCGGCTTGACATCAACGATATTATAATTAAAAATCAATTTTCGGCAAACCTTTTAGACCCACAAGGCGGGAGCCTGCTGGCGGCAAGTTTTCAGGGCGTCTTTGAAAGCGAATTAGACCCGAACTCTGTCAAGCTGCGGGTTCGCGACGAGGGTGGATCTGTTGCGACGTTCAACGGGTTTGTCGTCGGCGTCGACCAGGGTGCGGACATATTTGAGTTTGAGGTCGGTCCGCTCGATTGTGGCACGATTGCTGAATACTGGTTTGAAGCGGATACAGCCAGCGGCTTTACCGTCACAGAACCAGGCAACGCTCCGGATGAGACATTTGCCATCGCGGTCGCCACGGACAACGAAACCATCTTCGAGAATTCCGGAACATCGGCGGCCGGGTTCAGTGTGTCCGGCATGGTTGACGACGGTGAATGGGAGTCGGGCGTTCCGGTCAACGGCGAACGTGGAGATCCACCCGCCGACTTCGATGGCGATGGATTTGCCTGGCTGACCGACAACGTTGCGGGCAATTCTGATGTTGATGAAGGTGTGACCACGCTCACCTTTCCTGTGATCGATGCCTCAGGGGGCGGAGCGCTCCGTTGGGCGTATTGGCTCAACGACATAGCGAACGGCCCGCTTGGTCCTGAAGATTTCCTCAGTGTCGAGATCGCGACGGATCCGGCGGGCTTGGATTGGCAGGTCGTCCGGACTTACAATGCGGCGTTAGCAAGCTGGCGTGAAGACTTTCTCTTTGTCGGGCCCGGCCAGGCCGTCGGAGCGACCGAGACCCTGCGACTCCGGTTTTCTGTAGCCGACCTCAGCCCGGGCAACGTTGTCGAGGCGGCGATCGATGCCGTGAGCTTTGGGGCGCTTCTCTGCGAAGACTCGGCGTGTAACAACCCCGCCGATACCGACGGTGATGGATCTCTCACCGCCGCGGACTTCGGTGCTTGGCTTTCGGCATTCTTAGATAATGACCCGATCGCTGATCAGAACAGCGATGGAGTTATCGCGGGTGATGATTTTGCGGCCTGGCTTGGCAACTTCGTCAGCGGGGTTTGCTCCTAGGCGTGACCCAAGCGTACAAGCGCCTTGAAGTAAATCATTCTGTATTCTCAACGATTTCCGCTTTGCGGTCAAAGGGTTTGTTATCGTTGTTGTCTGTTGGTTGTCCGTAATAAATTTGGTTATTCGGAATAAGATCGAAGCAGTCGGTGTGCCAGGATACGTCGGGTGTTTTATTGGGTGGAATTATTTATTCGTGTCTTCGCAGGAAGACTGGGTGTTGAACCCGCATTTGGCTAATGGTTGACCTTGCCTCGCATTAGGGGTGACTTGGGTGCTGATCCATGTGAAGCAGTTCGGCAACATGTTGGTGCTAAGTGGGCGTGGTATAACATTATTGGCGTGTGCAATAAGTGCCGTTAGTACTGGTATTCTGATTCTAAAGACTGGTCTTAAGATCGGTCGGCTTTGTAAATATGCCGCTAATAGGTTAACTGTGTAGTTTGGGGCCCGGTCAATATGGCAGGGGTGGGGGGGGCTGTGTTGCTTTGGGTCGTCCGTCCCTGGCGACTCGTGTGTTCGTGACTTAGTCCGGGCTGTGTACGAAGCCGATTCTCCGTTGTGCGTCTGTCGAGATGTGAGCATTATCTTTGACAGCAGTAGCTTGTTGTCACGGCCACGACGCGACTCGGGGTCGAACGGGATTTTCGACCGAAGACGCGGCTCGCGATCAGCAGATATGATCCGGCTGAGGCGTTATAAAAGGACCATGGTTCTTCACGGGTGAGCCGCTCTGTCATGGCATTGCATGTCGGCGCGTTCAGTCGGTGTCCTGTCCGTGTGTCCTTGCATGGGGTGTGGGCGTCTTCGTGATGGCGGCAGCTTGCTGCTGTTTCGTGCAACACTTGATCTGCCGTAGACAGGTGCCGGATTGTCCAACCGATATGCGGCAGTCTCTCGCCCTGTCTTGATACTCCCGGCGACGTCCTTTGCTTGGTGTGGTCGAAGTGTCGAGGCAAGGCCTCTTTACCTGTTAGTATGTATCGCTGTGACGACACACGACTCTGCGGAGACCACCATGTTCCGACACTCCAGATGTGCGATAGCCCCACCCGCCTTGAAAACGACCTGTGCCGGCGTTCTTGTGGCGATCGGCGTGTTTGCGTCTCATGGCTGCTCGTCCACCGGCACCGCCGCTAACTCGTCCATCGGCGACCCTGCCACTGCCCGAAGTCGGTATTTGCAGGCGGATGCTCGATTGTTTGATAATCCTTACGACATCGACGCAGCACTCGATCGCGCCGAAGCGCTCGCCGACCTCGGCAGACTCCGGCCCGCGCTCGATGACGCCGCCCTCGCGCTCACCATCTCGCCGCGTGCAACACGCGCCCGCCAAGTTTACGATCGCCTCGAAGCTCGAATCGCGGTCGAAGGCATCCGGCCCCGCGTTTCCCGGCCGGGTGCCGAGCCAGCACAGACCGAGCCGGAGCAGGTTGAACTCGAATCCGCACCGGATCCCGAGCCGGCCGCCGGGGTGTCCGTGTTTGAAGACGCGATGTCGCGCGTGAGGGTTGCGATCGGCGAATCGTTGTACAGCGAAGCCCTGACGGGTCTCGATGCCGCACTCGTCGCCCGTCCCGGGGAGCCATCGGCCGTCGGTCTTCGGGGCTGGACGCTGACCCGGCTGGGCAGGCATGGCGAGGCTGCCCAGGTGCTCGAAGGGCTCGATCCGCGCTCGCCGCGTGTGAGCCTTGCATACGCCTACGCGCTGCTCAACACTGGCAAGCCAGGCCAGGCGCTCGACGAGCTCGATCGCCTGATCGAGCGTGATGGGCCGGATGCTGTGCGTCTCATGTACAGGGGGGTCGCCAAAGTCTCCCTCGGCGAGCCCTCCGCCGTCTCTGATCTCGAAGCATCGCTCCGCCTGGCCCCGGACGAGTGGGAGCAGTCGGGCTACGTGCGCGGTCTGCTCGGTGACGCGTTCGCCCAAGCCGAGCCGTTGTCGAGCCCGGGTGTTGAGCCAGATCTTGAGCACCGCGATGAGCCCGCTGGCTGACCATTCCGAGAGGGCCCGGCACGCGGCCGTCAAGGTGGTCAAGACCCTTCGCAACGACGGGCATGTCGCGTATCTTGCGGGAGGCTGCGTCCGCGACGAGCTGCTCGGCCGCCAGCCTGTTGACTACGACGTCGCGACAGACGCGGTGCCCGATCGGGTGTCAGAGCTGTTCCGCTCGGCCGACCTGGTGGGCCGCTCGTTTGGCGTGGTGATCGTGCGTCTCGGACGCGAGGATGGGTTTGTTCGGCGTCAGACGATCGAGGTCGCGACGTTTCGGCGTGAGGCGGGCTACGACGACCACCGACGCCCGAGCACGGTCGAGTTCACCGACGCCGAGACCGACGCGAATCGGCGCGACTTCACCATCAACGCGTTGTTCATGGACCCGCTGGCCCGGGGCGACCGCCGCGTGATCGACTTTGTCGGCGGCTTGAGCGACCTCGAAGCCGGCGTGGTCCGGGCCGTCGGACGGCCGGACGCACGCCTCGCTGAGGACCACCTCCGGGCCCTGCGGTGCGTTCGCTTCGCAGCGCGCTTCGGCTTTGCGATCGATCCGATGACCGCCGCCGCGGTGCGTCGCCACGCGGCGGAGCTCAAGGGGGTGAGCGTGGAGCGTGTCGGCGATGAGCTGCGGCGGATGCTCGCGCCCGCGACGCGCCCCGCTGCCGCGCGTCACCTCGACGAGCTCGGGCTCACGCCCGCCGTGCTCGGGCGAGAGCCCGAGCAAGCCGAGCGTGTTCGTGTGACCAAGCTGCGAGCCGATGCGAGCCGGGCGGCCGCGCTCGCCGCGTGGGGGCGTGACGTGCGGCCGTCCGACGCTCCGAGCCGGATCGCCTCGACGCTGCGCGAGCGCCTGTCACTGAGCAACGATGAGACGACGGCCGTTCGGGGAGCGCTCGACGGGGTCGATCGGCTGGCGTCGGGCTGGCTCGACCGCCGCGTTGCCGAGCAGAAGCGGGACGCGGCGGCGGTTTGGTTCTCGGACGCGATCGACCTGCTGGCGACCACGGACACCGGGGCGGCCGCGTCAGTGGTGGCCCGCGGCGACGAGCTCGCGGCGACCCCCGGGGGGATCGCTCCCAAGCCGCTGGTCAATGGCGATGACCTCATCGCGAATGGGCACCCGCCGGGTCCGGCGTTCGGGCGTGTGCTAGAGCGCGTGTACGACGCGCAGCTCGAGGGCGAGATCCGCGAGCCCGGCGAGGCGTTGGCTCTGGCACACCAAATATTGGGCGAACACGCAGCCGATTCAGCGGGTTGATGAACAACCGGCACGAACAGGCATCCGCAGTTTCATATACTGCGGAAGAGGTTGGAGTGTCGCGGTGTTTGTGCGGTGACGGCCGCCGAGCTGCCCGCCTGAGCCCGTGGTCGGTCTCGACGGCTCGTCCGGCCTGAGTGGAAGGGCGGCTGGCAGCGTGGCTGTCCGCGGGGCCCGTTCGGGACGTTCGGCGGGGCTGTCCGCGGGGCACCCGACGACGCAGAGCAAGAGGGCTTGGTTGGGACGGAAGGTTGGTCTGAGGATATGAACGGACGACGAACGGCGTTGGCGATGGTGGCGGGGCTTGCTTGCGCGAGCGGCTTTGCCTCGGGTGAGGCTGTGTCTGTCGCGGGCTCGCTCTCGGCGGTGACGCTCGATGACCCGACGCACCAGCTCGTGCTCCGTGACGGCCGAACGATCGGGGTCCGGATCGTTGAGGAGCTCGAGAACGAGATCTTGGTCGAGGTGGTCCTGAACGGCATCTCGGCCCGTCGTTCGTACGCCCGCTCCGAGATCCTTTCGATCCAGGCGCTGGGCGGCGACGCGGTCGGCGGTGACGACGTCGACGCCGGTGAGGCCGAGCACCGCGTGTACGTGGCCAACCTCGTCGGCGACTTCGGCCGCGACATCACGGCGACCTCGATGGACCGCGTCATGAAAGACGCTGCAAAGTCGGGCGCGAACGTCGTGGTGCTCTACCTCAACAGCGAGTGGAAGCAGGCGGACTTCGTGCTCGCTGAACGCTTCGACGACTTCGCGGAGTTCGATCAGTTCTTCGCGGCCGAGCGGTTCCTCGGGACGCTGCAGGACGACGTGCGGGACACCGAGGTCTGGCCTGAGGCGCCACGGGTTGTGTTCTGGGTGCACCGGGCGATGGGTGGGCTCGCCTTCCTCCCCATGACGACCAGGGACGTCTTCTTCACGTCCGACGGCCAGATGGGCGGCATCGGCAACCTAGACCAGCTCTTCGACAACCAAAAGGAAGCGTTCTTTAAGAAGCAGCAGGGCCTGCGGCGGACCGCGGTTGAGGGCTGGCTGATCGAGGCGGGGCACAACCCGATCGTCGGCAACGCCATGATGCAGCGGTCGCTTGTGCTCTCCTACCGCATCAAGAACGGCAAGGCCGAGTTCCTCCGAAACTACCCCGAGACCGACCCGGGCGGCGGGTGGACGCTCCTGACCGACGACGGCGAGGACGACCGCGAGGACACCGACGCCCAGATCGTCCGCAAGCAGGGCAACGACGTCCTGACGCTGCGGGCGCCGACCGCGCTGACGCTCGGCTTCAGCAAGGGGACGGTCGACGAGACCGAGGACCTGCTGTTCGAGCTCGGCATCTTCGAGGACGGCGTCATCCTCAACGACGAGGACGGCGACGGGTTTACCGACTCGGCCGACCGGGTCGTCGCCGGCTGGTCGAACGGGCTGCAGGAGACAATCCGCCGGTACCAGCGGATGAGCCGGGATCTCCAGCAGCTCGACGGGCCGAACGCGCTCTCGCGTCGCATCAACATGCTGCAGCGCATCATCGCGCTGATTCGGCCTTACAAGGAAGTTCTCGACCCGGGTGATCAGCTCTTGGTCAATCTCAACCTCCAGATCGAGCAGCTCCGCAACCAGAGACAGCTCATCTCGATACGCCAGCGTGAGGCCCGCCGAGGCCCGAGGTAAGACTTGAGGTCACGGGGACCGGGCCCACCGCCCTCGGGGTCACCACGGTCGGGGGCTGTGGACGACGGCGACGCGTTGCCGATCGCCCGCCCGAGAAGGAACGTCGCAGGAAGGACGTCAGCCGTATGAATGACACGAATCGGATGCTCGCTGGTTTGTTGGTCGCAGCCGTGTTCGCCGCGCCCGCCGCCGCCGTTCCCGCTCCGGTGGCGGCGCCCTCGGTTTCGGACGACCCGACCGCCAAGGTGTACCTCAAGGACGGCCGGGTGATCGAGGGCGCGATCCTGCGTGAGATCGACGGCTACATCTACCTCAAGGTCGGCATCGGCGAGATGCGGATCAAGCCGTCAGACTACACGAAGATCGAGCGTCGCGGCGGCACCGCCAGCGCGGCCCCGGTCGATCTGGGCGAGGAAAAGGGCTACCGGACCGACCCGATCGTGAGGGCCGACGGCGTGTACCGGGGTGCTGTGATCTCCCTCGAGGAGACGGTCGGCACGCACATGACCGCGACGCCACTGCGTGACGCGATCGACGAGCTTGAGACCGACGAGATCGACATCCTCGTCCTGAAGGTCAACTCCGGCGGCGGGATGCTGATCGAGATCGAGAAGATGAGCAACGTCATCCACGAGGAGTTCAAGCCGCGGTTCCACACCGTGGCGTGGATCGAGAGTGCGATCTCGGCCGCGGCGATGACGAGCTACACCTGCAACGACATCTATTTCATGCCAAAGGGCAACTTCGGGGCCGCGACCGGCTGGTTTCAGAGGGGCGGCTCCATCGGGCTTGTTGAAGGCCGCAGCCTCGAAGAAGCGCTCTATCTGATGGAACGCATCGCCGAGCGCGGCGAGCACAGCCCGGAGCTCTTCCGGTCGATGCAGGTGCTCGAAGCGCCCATCAGCTACGACCGCGACGAGGCGACCGGGGAGGTGACGATCTACGCCGACACCAGCGGCCAGCACATCCTCAACGACGGGTCCGACATCCTCACGCTCAACTCGACCGAGGCGTTGCACGTCAACCTCAGCCGCGGGACCGCGGAGACGCTCGACGAGATCGAGCGATCGATTATCGCCAACAACCCCGGCATGAATATCGAGGACATCGTCTGGGTGGGCGACGTCGAGGAGACCGAGCTCTACCCGATCACCGAGGCGGAGCGCATCCAGCGTGAGTGGCGGGAAGAGGCCGACTTCATCGAGACGCGTCTCGTCGAACTCACCAACAAGTACTCCCAGGCCCGCGCCAACGCGCAGAACGTCTCCGCGTTCGTGCAGCGTGCGGAGCGGTACCTCGGCGAGCTCGAGCGGTACGCCAAGCGCCACGTCAACCTCGCGTTCACGCGCAACCTCAGCGACGAGTTCTTCCGGCGCGAGCGGGAGTTCCTCGCCGAGCTGCGCCGGCGGTGATCCGCTCGGAGCGTTGAGCCGAGACCCGTGCGACGCCGCCGTCCGGGGCCGTTTCGTGTGCGTTTTCCTGAGCCCCGTCCGCCACGGCGGGGCTTTTTCATGCCCGACCTAGCATCGTGGACACGGGTCCGAGCGTCGCAAGGACCCGCCTCTCCCGAGCCACCACTCGCGAGCCCCGCCCTTCCGAGACCCCCTTCCGAGACCCGAGCATGACCCACGCCAACGCCCCGACCGCCGAGATCCCGACCCGCTTCGTTCCCGCCGACCTCGACGCGGCCCGCTTCGAAGCGGTCGAGCCGTTGATCCGCGACCTGCTCGGGCGCGAGGTTGCGAGCGCCGAGGCGTTTGAGACGTGGATGGAGGATCGGTCGGAGCTCGACGCGGCCTGTTCGGAGTCGATGGCGAACCTGTACATCGCCACCACGTGCGACACCGCCGACGAGTCGGCCCGCAGCGCCTACGCGGCGTATATCGAAGGTGTCGCGCCCAAGCTCAAGCCGCTGGCGTTCGAGCTCGACCGCAAGCAGGCGGCGCTCACGAAGGAGCTCGGCGTCGGCGGCGAGGGCACGCGGTACCACGTCGTCGCGCGCGACACGATCACGGACGTCGACCTGTTCCGCGAAGAGAACGTGCCGCTAGAGACCGAGCTGTCGAAGCTCGATCAGAAGTACGACCAGGTCGCGGGCGCGATGACCGTCGAGTTCAGGGGCGAGGAGAAGACCCTGCCCGCGATGGCCCGCGAGCTTGAGTCGACCGACCGTGCGCACCGGGAAGAGGCGTGGCGGGCCGTGTCGGACCGGCGGCTGCGAGACAAGGACGCGATCGACGCGATCTACGACGAGATGATCTCGCTGCGTCACCGCGTCGCGACCAACGCCGGGTTCGACAGCTTCGTCGGGTACGCGTTCAAGAGCAAGCATCGGTTCGACTACACACCTGAGGACTGCGCCGCGTTCCACGACGCGGTCGAGAAGGCGGTCGTCCCGTTCGTGCGCCGGCTCGACGCGGAGCGTCGCGAGAAGCTCGGGCTCGCCGCGGCCGGTGAGGAGCTCCGCCCGTGGGACCTCGCGGTCGACGTGAAGGGCCGCCCGCCGCTACGCCCGTTCGACGGAGGGGCCGACCTTGTCTCGAAGACGCGCGCCGCGTTCGAAGCCCTTGACCCACGTCTCGCCCAGATGCTCGGGCGGCTCGGCGACGGTTCGGGCCGGGCGGGCTCGACGATCGACGCGGCGACGCCTGCGCTCGACCTGGATAGCCGAAAGGGCAAGGCCCCGGGCGGCTACCAGTACATGCGCGACCGCTCGCGTGTGCCGTTCATCTTCATGAACGCCGCGGGCCTGCACCGCGACGTCGAGACCATGGTCCACGAGGCGGGGCACGCGTTCCACTCGATGCTCTGCGTCGACGAGCCGCTCCTGCACTACCGCCACTCGCCGATCGAGTTCGCCGAGGTCGCGAGCATGAGCATGGAGCTGCTCACCATGCCGCACTGGGGCTCGTTCTACTCGGGCGACGACCTGGCGCGTTCGCAGCGGTCGCAGCTCGAGGGCTCGCTCGGCGTGCTGCCCTGGGTCGCGACGATCGACGCCTTCCAGCACTGGGTCTACCAGAACCCGACGCACACGCGTGACGAACGCTCTCGCTTCTGGCTCTCGCTCGACGACCGCTTCGGCCACGCGCTCTCGTGGGACGGGCTCGATGCGGCCCGCGAGAACCAGTGGCAGCGGCAGGGCCACCTCTTCGGCGTGCCCTTCTACTACATCGAGTACGGCATCGCCCAGCTCGGCTCGCTGCGGCTCTGGCTCCGCTCGCTCGAGGAGGGCCCGGCGGCCGCGATCGACAGCTACATCAACGCGCTCAGGCTGGGCGGATCGAAGCCGCTGCCCGAACTGTTCGCCGCGGCCGGCATCGAGTTCGACTTCGGAGCCGACGCCGTCACCCGGCTCGTCAACCGTGTTGAGCAGGAGCTCGCCAAGCTGCCCGGCTAAGACCGGCTACGAGGATCTCAAGCCGGCTACGCGTACAACGCGTCCGAGCCCTCGACCGCGCCCGCTGTGCGCGCGCCCGGGGCGTCGTACGTGTTGATGCGGCTGAGCGCGGGCGAGTAGATGTGCAGCGTGATCAGGTTCTCGTGCTCGCACTGCGCGTTGACCACCTGGTGGATGTCGTCGTCTTCGGCGGCGCACACGTAGCCCCGGACCATCTCCACCGAGCCCACCGGCGCGACCAGCCCGCAGTCGGTCTTCTGGAACCGGATCTCGAGCCCCGTGCCCTCGATCACGCGGAAGGCGCAGCTCGAGCCGACGTGGTCGTGGATCGGCGTCGCCTGCCGGCTGCGCCAGCAGAGCGCGAGCAGCTCGAACCAGTCGGACCGGGCGATCGTGTTCCGCTTGTAGCCGCGGTCGCCGAACGCGCACCAGTCGGAGAGGTCGTCGCCCGTGACGTCGAGCTCGCCGAGCAGCGCGGCCAGCCGGTCGAGGTCGGCGCGGCCCGTGAGCGAGCCGAGGTACGCCAGCAGCGGCTCGAGCTTCGGGCAGCGGGTTGCCGGGCAGGGGTTCGACGCCATCATGGCAGTGTACGAGCCACGCGACGCGGCAGCCCGGCGCTGCAACGATCTCGCATGACTGATGGCCCTTCGAACCGTCCGGAAACCTCGCTCGACCCCGACCGCTTCGAAAAGAACGCGGCGCTGGCCGCCGCGTGGGCCGCGGAGTATTGGCGGACGCTCGAGGACCGCCCGGTCGCGCCGCCGACCCGCCCCGGCGATGTGCTGGAGCGGCTCCCCCGCTACGCGCCCGAGTCCGGCGAGCCCTTTGAGCGCGTGCTCGGCGATCTCACCGACCTGATCGCACCGAACACCCTGCACTGGCAGCACCCGGGCTTCTTCGGGTACTTCCCGTGCAACACGTCCGAGCCGGCCGTGCTCGCCGACCTGATTACCTCGGCGATGGGCAACCAGGGCATGCTCTGGCAGACCGCGCCGGCCGCGAACGAGCTCGAGCGGCGGCTGCTCGACCAGATGGCCCACGCGATCGGCCTGCCCGAAGGCTTCCGCTCCGACGCGCCCTCCGGCGGCGGTGTGATCCAGCCCACCGCGTCCGACGCGACGCTCGCGGCACTGGTCGCCGCCCGGCGCCGCGTGTTCGATCGCCACCCCGACGCGAGGTCCGACGACCTGACGCTCTACACCTCGGACCAGGCGCACTCGTCGGTGGTCAAGGCCGCCATGATCGCCGGCCTCGCCCGGCACGCCGACGATCGCTCGCAGCTCCGGCTCATCCCCGCCCGCAACACGGGCGGGCCCGACCACGGCTCGCTCGACGCGGACGCCTTGCGGAGCGCCGTCGCCGACGATGTCCGGGCGGGCAAGGTGCCGACGTTCGTCACCGCCACGCTCGGCACGACCGCGACCGGCGCGTTCGACGATCTCGCGGGCATCGCTGGCGTGCTCGGCGACGGGCCGGCGGCCCCGCGTCCTTGGCTCCACGTCGACGCGGCGTGGGCGGGCGCGGCGCTGATCTGCCCCGAGCACCGAGCGATGCTCGCGGGCGTCGAAGCGGCCGACAGCTTCTGCTTCAACCCGCACAAGTGGCTCCTGACGACGTTCGATTGCAACCTTTTCTGGACCCAGGACCGCGGCACGCTCGTCGACGCGATGTCGATCACGCCGAGCTACCTCCGCTCCGAGGCTTCCGAGTCGGGCGAGGTCTTCGACTACCGCGACTGGGGTGTGCCGCTGGGGCGTCGCGCGCGGGCGCTCAAGCTCTGGTTCGTCCTCCGCTTCTTTGGTCTCGGCGCCATGCGTCGGTTTATCCGGGGGCACGTCGCGATGGCCGAGTCGCTTCAACGACGCATCGAAGCCCACCCGCGTCTGGCCCTGAGCTGTCCGCGGTCGCTCGCGCTCGTGTGCCTGCACGCCACGGGCCCCACTCTGCAAGACGAAGACCGGCTCACCGACGCCGTCGCCGCACGGGTCAACGCTTCTGGCTACGCGTATGTCACGCCCGCGAAGATCCTGACGCCGAGCGGTCCGCGTCGGACGATCCGCGTGTCTATCGGCGCCGTGGCCACTGAGCCGCGCCATGTCGAGCGGCTCGTTGGCACGCTCTCGGGCGCGGTGAACGCCCTAACCTGAACCGTGCGCACGATCCGCGGTACACCGCTCTGCTTGATCTTCCTTGTGCTGTTTCTCGGCGTGTCCGGGGGGTGCCGTTCGGCCGACGCGGTCGAAGCGCTCGCATCCGCTCCCGCGCCGCCGCCCACACGCTTGACGGTCCCGCCGGGCGCCTATGCCGACGCTTTCCGAGCCGTGACCCGGCGCCTCTCGCGCGACGGGTGGATGCTCGATCGGATCGACGCCGGCGCGGGTGAGATCTCGACCGGGCCTCGCCGCGGCGCCGGCCTGCTCACGCCCTTCACGCGGCTCGGCGCGTCGCTCGGCGACGAGGTCCGCGAGACCGTGCAGGGCACCGAGCGGCGGGTGCGTGTGAGCTTTCGGACGCCCGAGGGGTATCCGCCAAGCGCCAATCCTCTGGGCCCGATGACAGCCCGCGTAGACGTGCTTCTCTCGCGTGTTATCCGGCCGGGCAGACGCTTGTCGCCGGTCTCGATCCGCCTCAGCAGCGTGGCGCGTGACCCGCTCCGTCGCCGCCCGCCCGATCCTGTGTCGATCGGACGCGACGTCGCGGTCGAGCAGGAACTCGCCGAACGCTTCGCGGAATCCCGGCGACCGGCCGGCGACCGGGACCGGCCGCTGCTCAGCCGAACGCCGCCCGCTTGACAGGCCTTTCGACCGCGAGATTGTGTTGAGTTTGGCCCGGCGCCGTGGGCACCGGGGCGTCAAATTCAGCCGGAGATCGTCCAAGAGCCAAAGCCACCAGTTCGCCACGGCTCTTCGCGTGCAGCTTGCGGTGCAACGATTTGACATGGTCGTGGACCGTGTGCGGGCTGCGATCGAGGAGTTCGGCGATCTCGCGGACACTCTGCCCGAGCGTCAGGTGCTCGAGTACTTCGGCTTCACGATCCGTCAGCCATTTCGTCGGACCCTCAGACCCGAGCGCGATCGATGTGCGTTTCGCGAGCGCTCGCGCCACGCGACCGATGACCGATCGGGTCACGGTCGCGTGGCCGTCATCATCGATGTCTTCCGTTCGGCCGAGCAGCAGGACGATGCGCCGTCCCTGGGCTGTGTCCTCGTCGGCGTCGTGCAACCGGAGGTGCGAGATGGGCGGCAGTGCTGCGCACGCGGCGATCGCCAGAGAGAGCCCGGTTTCGGCCCAGAGCCGTCCGAGCGAGGTCGCCCGCCAGTCGGTCTGGAGCAGCCCGCTGGGGGTCCCCACCCACGATGCCACCCCGTCACAGCCGGCAGTACCAAGATTCCCTGCGTCGGATAGCGGCCGGAGTTCGACCGAACGGAGCGACGCGAGCCGAGCCCTCGTTATAGACGAAGCCATGGGAGCGCCCTGCAGCGCGAGCCCGACGGCTTCGAACAGCGGGCCACGGGGGCGCTGCCCTCCCGCAAGTCCGATCGCCAGCAGCGTTCCGGGTACCGGTTTGCTGCGGAGACCTATCGCCCTTGGTGTCGCGGATATGGGCGCCGATACCGCGGGCCAGAGATCAGGGTGGAACAGGTTCGTGAGCAGGTTTGAGGCGGCGTTATCGAGCCAGTCCGGCGTTGCAACCGCCGGCAGCTCAGAGAGCGACTCGCATGCTGCCGCACACGCTTCGATCGCTCCGTGCAAAATTCCATCAGGACAGCTTGACACGTGACCTCCATAGCCGGTTTGGCCATGCTTCGTGTTGAGAGTGGACAGAACGTCGTATTGCTCGCCGGACGAATCCTTTGCAAGCACCTTTGACAACCGTCTCACGTCCCGACAGCTGCTTCACCACAAGCCTGAATATCTCCTTCTCACGCACCTTGTGTAACCGCGGAACGGGTGTTGCCCGCTCCGCGATATCGCGACGAGTCGCAATCGCGACCGATAGCGGCGTCATTACATACCATGTGAAACATCTCGACGATACTATCTGTCGGATGCAGAGACAAACAGTCGTCCCACAATGTCTCATCTCTGAGACTAAAGTGGGCTACGGAGACATCATCGACTACCTTTTACGGGTGGTCGACATAAATCAAGCCTTGTCCGTATAAATCGAGACTTTGCCATAGTTGTGGGCAAGGATATATTCAGGGCACACAAACATGTTGAAAAAACCAACTTCTAATACAAACCGGCTCGACTGCATCGTGGTCGGCGCTGGTCCGACCGGGCTCGGCGCTGCGCTCGAGCTGAGGAAAAAACACCATCGGTTTTGTGTATTTGAAGCGACGTCCGATGCGGGTGGGCTTGCCATGACGGTGCAATCAGAAGCGGGTTTTTGCTGGGAACTTGGCGGGCATGTTACATACAGCCATTTCCTCGAGTTTGATTGCGTATTTGACGTGTATATCAAAAATAAATATCAAAAAGTTGAACGTGAAAGTTGGATATCATGTTGTGGGAAGTGGATCCCATACCCTTTTCAGGGGAATCTTCGGTACCTGCCGTCCGATGAGGCGGTCGCTTGTGTGTCTGGTATGGAGCTTGCCCAGGCCGCTGCGTCGGAAGAGTTCGGATCGCTCTCTTCGGCGGTCACCGAGGCGAGGAGTTTTCAAGACATCATCGACCGTGTCTTTGGTGCCGGCATCGCTCGCGTGTTCATGGAGCCTTACAACCGGAAGGTCTGGGCCACAGACCCTGCCGAGATGGCGGCGTCCTGGCTCGGTGAGCGTGTCGCCCTCGTCGACGCACGGAAAGCACGCCAGAACTACGAGACGGGCGTCGATGATTTCGGCTGGGGACCCAACAACACCTTTCGGTTCCCGCACCGCGGGACCGGAGCGCTGTACGAGGCGATCGCCGACGACCTGAAAGAGGCGATCCGCTTCTGTTCACGGCTCGTCAGTGTCGACCCGCAGGGCCGCCTCGCAACCTTTGATACCCCGAATGGCTCGTGCAAGGTCGCGTACGACTCGCTGATCTCGACCGTCCCGCTCGACCATCTGATCGGCTCGATCCTCACCGAGGTGCCCCCCTCGATCCGGGCGGCTGCGAACGAGTTACGCTATGCGTCGGGTGACTTTGTGGGCGTTGGTATCGCCAAGCCCTGTCCGACAACGCGCAGCTGGACCTACTTCCCAGATCCAAGCGTACCTTTTTACCGCGTTACGTACCTGAGCAACTATTCACCTTTCTTCACCCCGCCGGGCCATTACTCGCTCTTGTGCGAGATCAGCTCGCCGCCCGGAACAATCCTTGATCCCGAGGACCTCAAGGATCGCACGCTCCGCGGGCTCGAATCGGTTGGGATGCTGGGCACCTCCGGCACCGGGAGTCGGCGTGACATCGTCGAGGTCTGGCACCAGCGGGTCGAACGCAGCTATCCCGTACCCACGGTCGGGCGTGATGAGGCGCTCGCTGTGATCATTCCATGGTTGGAAGAACGCGGGATCTACTCCCGCGGTCGGTTCGGGCTCTGGAAATATGAGGTCGCCAATACAGACCATTCCGTGATGCAGGGCGTTGAGGCGGTCCGGCGTATCGTTGATGGAACGCCCGAGACGGTCACCGGCATCCGCTACGACGACGGCGTTTCGCACGTCCGCCCCGCCGTGGCGGGCTCGGGCGAGAAGCGACTCGCCGGGCGGCCACTCAACGCGCCATCTCGCGGATCCGACGCTGCGCCTCGATGATTTCGGGTGACTCGACCTCACGGGATGACAGCCGAGCGAGCGCCCCCGTCGGGTCGCCGTTCGCCGCCATGAGCATGGACACGAGCGCGTCGTGGTTCGGATAGCTCCGCCAATACGCGCCGTTCTGCCAGCGGCTCGGTCCCGACCGGGACAGCTCGAACGCTTCGGCGAAGCGGCCGAGTTCCGCTGCTCGGAACGCGGCCGCGTAGGCAAGCTGGCCGACCCGTCGCCAGAACAGCTCGAACTCCTGCTGCTTGGGCAGCCGGTCTTCATACTCGATGTACAGGTCTAAAATGGCCCCCGCGTACGAAACGGCATCCTCGCCCCGTTCGAGACGTTCCGACGCATCGGTCATGAGCCCTTCGAGCGACACGATCCCGCGATCAAACAGGACCCGAAGATCGTTCGCTGTTTGGACACGCCCGTTCGTCGGGGCAGCGTTTGCCACGCGTTCAACGAGCGACGTGCGGTCATCACACGCGACCGAGGTCGGAAGCAGCAGACAGGCGAGACAGGTAAAGAGCAACGCCCTGCATACGTGTTGACGCCTCTCGATACCGCCTCTGGTGATTATTTGGGGTGTTTCGGTTGTAACAGTGTGGCGGTGTGGCATGTTGTGTAAGTGAGAGATCCGTCTGATTCTGGTGCTTGCGAGCAAATACCCTGACCTGTCTATCTGGTTATGGGTTCGCGTTTCGGCAGGCAGGCGGCTGTGCGTTGCGGTTCTGTGGATGACATGGAAGTTGTACTGCCGTGATCTGGCTCGGTCGCGGCCGTGAGTTGTTATTGCGCGGAGGCGCGGAGCAGGACACGAGGCATAATAGATGGTTCGGTGTGTTTTTGATTCTGACAGCCCCGAGCGGTCTGAGCGGCGGCTTTGTTCCCATCCCTCCGCTGGCCGGCATCTCCTGCCGGACGTTGAAGCTCGGCAGTTGAACTGGGTCGCTGATGCGGTGGCCGAGCTCGACGACAGCCACATGGCCGTGGTCTCAAGCGACGAGGAGATGCTCGCCGGCTTTACGGCAGGGCTCGCTGGCTTCCTCGGACTCCTGCCGGAAACCCAGGTTGTCGTGCTTTCGGGCGAGGCGATTGCCACGCTCGATCAGTTCTGCCGCCAGCTCGAACGGCAGATTCCTGGTCATCGGCTCGCGCGGGCGATTGACGGCCCGGGCGGTGTCGCCAGCCTGCTCCGGCAGCGTCCGACGCTTGGCTTCTCACGTCCGGCCAAGCGGCGTTATTACCTTTGGAACGACGCCGACGCAACGATCCGGGCCGACGACGACCTCTTCGGGCGACTCGCCGAAGTTATGCTGGGCGTCGCGGCCGACGCGGAGTACGGGAGCGATGAGCTTCTGATGATCCATCGGGTTGTCTTCTTGGGCGGAGACCTGCTTACCGGGTACCGCAACGACCCCGACGGGCAGCTTCGAAGCTGGCGACTGGACCGTATCGGCGAGCCGTTCTGGGCGTCGGTCTCTGGGGTCGCAGCGCCTCGGGTCAGACTCCGAGATGTCGCGGACCTCGTTGGCGAACCATCTCACGCCTGACGCCCGTGCCCCCGCCACTTGCGATTCTGCGGTGAGAAGGACGACTCGGGCATACCGTGCGTTATGCGGATTATTTCGGGCGACCTCCGCCGACGGAACCTGTTTTCACCGAACGAGAAGTCTCCGGCTCGTCCGATGCCGGCGATGGTCCGCGAAGCCGTCTTTAACCTCCTGCGAGGCCACACCGAAGGCGAGGCGGTTCTGGATGCGTTCGCGGGCTCTGGGGCGATCGGTCTGGAGGCCCTGAGCCGAAGGGCCGGCCGGTGCGTCTTCGTCGAAAACGACAAGGGCACGCGGAAGCTGCTGGAGCGGAACATCGAGCACCTCGGCGTGCAGGACCGCGCCGAAGTCGTCTTCGGGGATGCGCTCGGGCCCGCTTGCCTCAACGCCTGCCCCGACCCCTGCCACCTCATCTTCTTTGACCCGCCCTACCCGATGGTGCGAGACCCGGAGCAGTGGCCTCGGGTCCGCCGGGCGTTCACGCGGCTGATCCAGAAGCTCGACGACACGGGCTACGCGGTACTCCGCACGCCGTACCCGTTCCTGCACGAAGAGCACCCGCGAGCGACCGTCGGTCTCGGCGAGCCCGCGGCGGGAGAAGATCCGACGGCCCGCAGCGATCCGTTCACCGAAGATGACGGCGAGGCCGAATTAATCGTCTTTGAGCAGGGCGGTCCGTCTCATCGCTACATGGACGTGGACCTCACAATGCAAGGGGCCATCGGCCCCGAGACCCATTCGTACAGGGGGACTGCTATCCATCTTTACATGCGCGATCCCGCGTACGAGCCCGAGCCAGAGCCGGGCACGCCGTCCGGGCCCACGAACGGACTCAGCGATGAGCCGGACCATCGGGGGATGAGTGCATGACCGCGGCTCACGGGGAGACTGCGGGCGACTCGGGGCTTTTCTCAGAGGTGCTCTCGACCCAAGAGAACCCGCCTGATCAAAGACCAAGCAACGAGGTTCCGGCCAAGTCGCGTGCGATCGATCCCCTCTCGTCGCTGACCGCTGACCAGCGTTCAGCGGTCGAGCACCGCGGCGGCCCGCTCGCCGTGCTCGCCGGCCCTGGAACGGGCAAGACGCGTGTGCTGACCCACCGCGTGGCCGACTACATCTCGTCCGGCACGCCGCCCGAGTCGATCGTTGCGCTGACGTTCACGAACAAGGCGGCCGAGGAGATGCGTGTCCGTCTGGGGGCGCTCGTGGGCGGGGCGACGGCTGACCGGGTGTTTGTCGGGACCTTTCACCGGTTCGCTTCGAGGCTTCTGCTCCGCTTCGGAGACCTCGCGGGCCTGCCGGCCCGACCCGACCTGACCGACCCCGCGCTGGAGCGGCGTCTGATGCGGTCACTCGTCCGGGATGCCTTGGCGGCGGGCGAGGTCGAACGGCGTGCGTCCGATGCCGACGACATCGCCGATCGCGCGCTCGGCTGGACGCGCCACCTCCTGCACTCCGGGGTGCTCCCCGTTGAGGCCGCGTCCCTCGCGGAGCGTTGGCGGGAGCTGGCCGAGGCAGAGACCGACCCGGTCGAGCGCGACGCCCAACGGGTTGAATCGGCCCTCTTCGCCGAATCGGCCCTCCTGTTCCGCCGCTACGACGAGCTGCTCGTCGGCCGACGGCTTGTCACGTACGACCAGCTCCTGACCCTGCCGATCCGTCTCCTCACCGGGTCCGATCTCGCTCGGACACTGGTTCGACAGGACTATCGCGTGGTCCTGGTCGACGAGTTCCAGGACGTCAACCCCGCTCAAATCCGCCTGCTCGCCGCGCTCGCTCCGCCGCAGCGCAACCCCGAGCTGACGGTCGTCGGTGACGACGACCAAGCGATCTACGGCTTCCGCGGGGCGACCGACCTCGCGTTCAAGGATTTCGCCGAGCGGTACCCCGCGTACCGGGCCGTGGAACTCAGCGACAACTTCCGCTCGTCGCGTGCGGTGGTCGAGGCCGCGAACGCGATCATCGCTCGGGCCCACGCCCGCGCGGCGCCCGACAAGCGGCTCGTGCCGCGGCGGATCGGCCTGCCCGACCCGGTTCCTGCGGCCGTCGAAGGCGTCACGCTCGAGAGCAACGATCAGATCGAATCGACCCTGGTCGCGATGCTCCGGCTCGATCGTGAGCGGCATCCAGAACGCCCGTGGTCGTCGAGGGCGGTGATCTGTCAGACGAACAAAGAGATCCCGTCGATCGCGGGGGTGCTTGAGCTCGCGGGCATCCCCACGCGTGTGACGCGGCGGCGACGCCAGGCCGACGAGACCGCGGTCCGCGACCTCCTGGCGTGGGCGACGCTCATCACGGATCCCTCGGCGACCTACGCCGCGCAGCGTCTGCTGCTAAGACCACCGGTCGGCTTCGACGCGGCGACCGTGGGCTCGTGGTTGCGGGTGTACCGCACGCGAGTGGCCCGGTCGGCGTCTCTTGCGACCGACGGGCCGCCGGCGTTCGTTGAAGCGCTCCGCGGGGAGACCCTTGCGACGCTCTCGGGCGGTGAGCGCGACCGGCTTTTGTGGTTCATCGAGACCGCCGAACGCCTGGAGGACGCGGCGCAGCGGCTCGACGCGGCCGGGGCAATCCGCGAAGTGCTGACCTCGACAGGGCTCGCCGTCGCAGACCTGCCCGAGCACCGCGAGTACGTCCGGCGGGTGCACCTGCTCTCGGCGCTGCTCCGCTTCGCCGAAGAGCGGGCCCGCTTCTTTGATGAGCCGAAGGATCTCCTGGCGTTCCTTGGCTATTGGGAGGATCTGGGCGAAGCCGACGCCGAGCTGCCATCGGTCGAACACGACGACGCGGAGGACCCGGACGATCAGCCCGACGGCGTCGTGGTGCTCACGGCTCACAAGTCCAAGGGGCTGGAGTTTGACACGGTGTTCGTGCCTCGGATCGGGCCGTCGAGCGGCTACGGACGATCGCAGCCGCGAGGGGCCCCCTCGCTCCCGCAAGCGCTTCTCCCGGGCCCGGCCGACGCCAGGTCGGCGGGCGAGAAGGCCGCGGACGAGCAGCGCCGGCTGTTCTATGTCGCGGGTACACGCGCCGAGCGCCGGCTCGTCCTGCTCAGCAAGCGCGTGCGCTCTGCGAACGATCGAAATTTTTTCCAGAACCTTGAGACCGACGGCCTGCTCAGCGTTGCTTCGCGGGCGGCAGTGCTTGAGCGCGCGCGCGGATCGGGCATCGACTGCCAGGTCAACGCGGTGTTCGGGGGTGTCCCGGGCCGTGAGGGCGAGGCGGGCCGCGCGCGCCGGTTCGAGCTTGTCGTGGCCGACGCCCGGCGTCGGGCCGCGGCGGCGTTCTTCCGCGCCGCCCACGGCGACAACGCGGACCTTCAAGAGCAAACGGTCGTGCGGGCTATTCGGGAGATCGCGGCGGCGCGGGCCTTGCTGACTGGGCAAGACCCTGGAGCGATCGCACCCCCGTCGGTCGTGTCGGCGGTGCGGGCGGCGATGCCTGAGACGCCCGAACCGGGCGTGATCGACCCCCGTGAGCCCGAGGTCGTCGCCCCCCAGCGTGGGCCGCTCACGCTCGATTATTCGAAGATCAGGCTGTACCACGGCTGCCCCCTTTGTTACTACGTAAAGCACGTGGCACGACTCGGCGAACCACCCTCGGCTCGGGCAACCGTCGGCACGCTGACGCACCGAGCGCTCGAACGCTACTACCGCGCGGTGCAAGCGGCCGACGCGGACGGGCGTCCGCTGCCGGGGTTTGACCTGCTCCGAGCCTCGGCCGAGCGGGCGTTTTCCGAGGCCGTCGAGCGCGGCCCGGTGCCCCCTCGGGAGACCCTCGAGCGGGTGATCGACCTGCTCCGCCGTGCTCACGGGTCGCTGCACGATCCCGCCGCTCACATTGTCGCGGTCGAGCGCGACGTATCGGTCCCCTTCGAAGTCGGTGGCGTCGCGCACACCCTCCGGGGGCGGATCGACCGGATCGACCTTGCCCCCGACGGCTCGCCCGTCATCATCGATTTTAAGACGGGCGGCTCGGCCTCACTCCGCGAGCCGAAGCCCGATGATCTCCAGCTCGGGATCTATCTCGAGCTGCTCAAGGGCACCGAGTTCGGGACGGATGACGACGAGGGACCGGCGGGCAGGGCGGAATATTGGCTGCTGGCCGACGGGGTGCGGGGGGGATTGCCGTTCGGGGCGATGAAGGTCGGGGCGGTTCGCAAGAAGATCGCCGAGGCGATCGAGGGGATCCTGGAGGGCCGGTTCCGATATCGTCCGCAGTACCCGTATCATGTGTGCGACGTTGTTCGCAACGCCGACCAACAGCCGATGTAACATCGAACGCACGCCGGTCCGAGACCGGCCCGACAGCTCAAGCCGCCGGCGTGTCCGGCCGGACTTTCTGGGAGAGGCACACCGATGAACGACCGTTCTACGAGCCGAACGAGGCGCCCCGGCCGGACCGACACCGCAACCTGCGCGACCGGGCTCGTTTCGTTGATCGCTTCGGCCTTTCTCGCGACCTCGGGCTCCGCTCAGCCGCTGCCCGAGCACCCCGACATCGTCCGCGGCGAACTCGCCAACGGGCTCGACTATGTCATCCTCAGCCACGGCACACCCAAGGACCGGGTGCAGATGTACTTGAACATCTCGTCGGGCTCCCTGAACGAGACCCAGGAGACCCGCGGGCTTGCGCACTTCCTCGAGCACATGGCGTTCAACGGCGGGCAGAACTTCGCGCCCGGCGAGGTGGTCCCCTTCTTCGAGTCGATCGGGCTCACGTTCGGCCGAGACCAGAACGCGTACACCAGCTTTAACGAGACCGTTTACACGCTCGAGCTGCCGGACACCGAGGTCGACACGCTCGATAAGGGATTGCTGTTTTTCCAGGACGTGCAGGGCGGGTTGCTGCTCGATGAGACGGAGATCGAGGCCGAGCGTCAGGTCATCCTCAACGAAGAGCGGACCGGGTACGGCCCGCAACGCAGGATCTTCGATCAGATCTTTGAGAAGATCGCGCCCGGTTCGATCGTCGGCGAGCGTCTCCCGATCGGGACACCCGAGACGATCTCCTCAGTGGGCCGTGACGACTTCTTGAGCTACTACGAGCGGTTCTACACGTCGAACAACACGACCTTCATCGCCGTGGCCGACATGGAGCCTTGGATCGTTGTCGACGCTCTCGAGCGGTACCTGGGCGAGGGCATCGACGTCCCGCCGCCGGCCGACGCCGACCCGAACGTTCGGTCGTACGACGAGTCCTTCGCGATCGTCGCGACCGACAAGGAACTGACCTCGGCCGACGTCGCGATCGTTACGGTCGACCGGCCCGCGGCCGCGGTCACGACGGTCGAGGGTCTGCGGCGTGAGCTGGTCGTCGGGCTCGCTCGGGCGGCGTTCAACCGCCGCCTAGACCGGCTGATTGCCGAAGACAAGGTTTCGTTCCGCTCCGGCGGCGTGTCGGAAACGGATCTGGCGGACACGATCTCGATCTCTCAGGTCAGCGTCGCGGGCGGTGACGGGGAGAACTGGCGGCGGATGCTCGACGAACTGGCGTTCGAGTACCAGCGGGCGCGGCTCCACGGGTTTACGGCCCTCGAGCTTCTCGACGCCCGCCGCGAGCTGATCGCCGGCTACGAACAGTTTGCCGACACGGAGGACACGCTGCCGGCGAGCGTGCACATCAACCGAATCAACGCCGCCGTATCGAGCGGGGACACGCTGATGTCGGGAGGGCAGCGGCTCGAGCTGGCGCGTGAGATCGTGCGCGAGATCGAGGCCAGCGAGATCTCCGAAGCCTTCGCGGAGGCGTTCCCCGACGACCGCGTCGCGGTGGTGCTCGAGCTTCCCGAGGGCGAGCCCCGCAACGGGTGGATCCCGAGCGAGGCCGACGCGCTCGCGGCTCTGCGTGAAGCGCTCGATGTCGAGCCCGAGCCCTGGACCGACGCGGAGCGTGCGTCGGCGTTGATGGAGGTGCTGCCAGAGTCCGGGCCCACCGTGGAGATCACCCACCACGCGGCGTCTGACGTCTGGTCGGCCTGGCTCAGCAACGGGACCCGGCTGCACTACCGGTACATGGACGAGCGTGAGAATTTCGCGTCGGTCTCGATCTCCGTGGCGGGTGGGACGCTCTTCGAAGTGCCCACGGCGCACGGCCTGACCGAGGCGTCGGGCATCGCGTTCTCTCGCCCGGCGACGCGATCGCTCTCGAGCACGCAGATTTCCGACCTCATGACCGGGCTGAAGGCCGGCTTCGCCGGGAACGCGGGCGGGGACACCCTGCAGCTTAGCGTGACGGGCAACCCCGACGACTTCGACATGCCCATGCAGCTCGCGCACCTGATGCTCACCGAGCCGCTCATCGAGGCTCCGGCGTTCAACCAGTGGAAGCAGGGGCGGCGACAGCAGATCCGTCAGTCCGCGCTCGTGCCGGCGATGCAGATCCCCGACGCCCTCATGCGCACCATCCTCACGCCGAAGGAGACCCGGTTCTTCCCCATCGATGAGCCGACACTCGACGGCATTACCGTCGAGCGGACCCAGAACTGGCTTGAGGACCTGCTGATCAGGGGACCGATCGAGGTTGCCATCGTCGGCGATATCTCCCGCGAGCGAGCATTCGACCTTGCCGAGCAGTACGTCGGTTCCCTGCCTGAACGGGGGCGGATCTCGCTCGACTTCCGCCGCTCGTCGCGGAGGATCGCTCTCTCCGAGCAGGACAGGGTCACGCTCCGCGAGATCGACACGCAGACCGAGCAGGCGTTCGTGATCGTCGGCTCCATGGGGCCCGATTCGGTCGTGGAGCGCAAGGACACCTACCCGATCCGTCTCGCGACGCAGACCCTCTCTTCCCGCATGCTCAAGACGATCCGAGAGGAAGAGCAGCTCGTCTACTCGATCAACGCCAGCTCCGTCGCCGTCCCGGGCTTCGAGGACATGGGCCTGGTCTTCAGCGTTGGGATGACCGATCCGGAGCGGTCGGACATGCTCGCGGACCGGATCGACGACATGTTCACAGACTTCGTGATCAACGGCCCGACCGCCGAGGAGGTTGATGTCGCGTACGGGCAGACCCTCAACACGCTCGACGAGCAGATCGAGCGGGCCGCGTTCTGGAGCGGTGTCCTCAAGGATCTGACGTACCACGATCGCGACCTCGACGACGTGCTCGGGTACCGCGAGATCTACGGCAGCTACACGCCCGAGGCCATCCGTGAGGTCTTCGCTTCGTACTACACCGACGGCGAGAAGTTCCGGGTGATCATCCGACCGACAAGCTCTGCGGAGCCAGAAGAGGCCGCACCTGTTGAGGCCACACCGGCGGAAGACGTGCCGACCGGCGAGTAACGGGCTCGGACCGCTGTCGGCCCGCGCGTCGGTGACGGCGGGTGAGGCTCGATCACTTCAGATCGGCGCACAGCCGCGTCAGAATTTCTGACAAGTATGGCTGAGCTCGCGTGCTGCTGCCGGAGGGTCGAAACGCCCGAGGTGCGCGCCGTGGCTCGGTCTGTCAAGATTTCGGGCTGTTGAGTTTTAGAAAGGTCGCCCGGGCCGCGGCCGAACCAACGCAGGGCCGTGCCCGGCAGCATCGAGTCTCGCTCTTCCCATGAGTGATCGGAGCCGTCCGGCGTCGCCGGTGCTCATCCGGAGCCTGGAACGAGCGTGCGATCTGACGCGGCTGCAGCGTGCCGGCCGCGATGAGCGGGCTTGTTACGGGCGGGACACACCTTCGAGTAGCAGAAGAGCTGTCTCGCGCTGCTGAAGCTCGGCGATCGCGAGCTGCGAAGCTGCTGCCTGGAGGACCTGGTTCCGAACGAGTTCCGAGACTTCGGCTGCGATGTCGACGTCGACGATGTCGCTGAGGGCTCCGGTGAGCTGGATCTCTTCTTCCTGCAGCACGCGGATCTGCGACTCGTTGCCGAGGACCGCCGCTCCGATCGCGGCGCGGTCGCGGCCGATCGTTTCGTTCGCGGCATCGACCTGTTCCTGAATCGTACCGATATCGCCGTTCATGAGGTCGAACCCTCCATCGCGCAGGCCGAGCGAGCCCGTGCTGTACCCGCGGAGGATCTGGAAGCCGTTGAAGCGCTGGGTCTGGCTGAGCGTGTCGATGGTCTGGAGGAGCCCGATAGCCTCGGCCTGGAGCCCGTCGAGCTCTTCGGGCGAGAGCCCGTCGCGGTTCGCGGCGGTGACGACGATGCCGCGGAGCCGGATCGTGAGCTCGCCGAGAGCCGCGAGCCCGCCGTCTCGGGCGCCGAAGAGCTGGTTCTCGCGCACGAGCCCGTCCATCTTCTTCTGGGTGGTCGTGAGGTCGGCCTTGAAACCGACCGCCGCCACGAGCCCCGCGGGGTCGTCGGACGCCCGGTTAATCCTCCGGCCCGTCGAGAGCCGCTCAAGGGTGCGCTCGATGCCCTCGGCTGAACGCTGGAGCGACGCCCGGACGTCCGAGCCGGCCTGCGAGTAGTTCACGCCGATCATGATCGCAAACTCGGCTTGATCAGCCGCCCCAACGAGCCGAAGCGACACGGCGAGTCTGTATGATCGACGGCATTGATCGATCGGACCGATCATCTGTTCGAAGCACGGTCCGGAAATAGTTTCTGAGACGTCTGCTCACGCCGAGATTCCCCGCTCTTCCCGGAACGATTCACAAGACCCACCCGTGGCCGCCCCCAAAGACTTCATCAAGCTCGCACGCCCGCATCAGTGGTCCAAAGGCGCGTTCATCCTCGCGGGGCCTTTTTATGGGGGTGCCATCCTCAACCCAGAGGCTCTGCTGTCGACCCTGCTCGCGGTGGTCGCGTTCAGCCTCTGCTCGAGCGCGGTGTACGTCGTCAACGACATCGCCGACCGCGAGGTTGATCGGCACCACCCCAGGAAGAAAAACCGCCCGATCGCGTCGGGGCGAGTCTCGGTGTTCCAGGCCCAGCTGTTCGCGGTGTCGCTGGTCGTCGGGGCGGCGCTCGCCGTTCTTCTCGTCCCCGGCACCGCGGCAAAGGCAAGGCTTGGTCTGGTCTGCGTGGTGTACGTCGCGAACGTGCTCGCGTACAGCGCGGGGCTGAAGCGCGTCGGCATGCTCGATGCGATGAGCCTCTCGTTCGGGTTCGTGCTCCGTGTGCTCGCGGGCTGCGTGGTTACGGGCGTCGAGCCTAGCACCTGGCTGCTCAACGCGACGCTGTTCATCGCGTTGTTCCTCGGGCTGGGCAAGCGGCTGGGCGAGCGCCGCACGCTGGGCGACAACGCCGACGCCGCCCGGGCCGTGCAGAAGTTCTACACCGACAGCCTGCTGCGCATGGCGGTCGTGCTAGCGGCCGTGGCGACGCTTGTGGTCTATGCCGGGTACGTCCAGGATCAGGAAGCGAGGTACAAGGGCTCCTTCCTGCCCTTCCTCGACGAGCCCGGTTCGGCGTGGGGGCTCAATCTGCTCTGGTTCAGCGTCCTCCCCGCGACCTACGGCCTGCTCCGAGCCATCTCCTTGCTCGAACGCGGCGAGTACGACGACCCCACTGTGCTCGCGACGAAAGACCGCGGCGTGCAGGTTGCCGGTGCGTTGTTCGTCGCGATCACGGTGCTTGCCAAGGGGCCGACATATGTCCGCGAGCAGCGAGACGGCAGCGCTTCAGCCGGGGAGCAGCCGGCGGGTGCGCTCGCGGACGCGCCGGTCGAGGTCGAGCACGGCGCCCAGTGAACCGATCGGCGTCGCGGGCTCGGCCTCGAGCATCTCGCCGACGATCTCCGGGATTCTCGTGAACGCGAGCACCGACCCCGACGTGTTGTCATCGGCGAGGAACCGGGCGACGGCGACCTCGTTCGCCGCGTTGAGCACCGCGCCCGCGCCGCCGCCCATCCGCATTGCCCGACGGCAGAGCCCGGGCGCCGGGAATCGCTCCTGGTCGTGACGCTCGAACCGAAGCTCACCGAGCGCGGCCAGGTCGAGCGGCGGCACGTCGAGCGGGGGGCGGTCGGGCCACGTAATGGCGTACTGGATCGGCAGCCGCATGTCCGTCGGCCCGAGCTGCGCCATGACCGAACGGTCGTCGAACTCGACGAGCGAGTGCACGGTCGAGCCAGGGTGGACGAGGATGTCGACGCGGTCTTCGGGCACGCCGAAGAGCCAGCACGCCTCCATGAGCTCTAGCCCCTTGTTCATCAGCGAGGCGCAGTCGAGCGTGACTTTCGCGCCCATGCTCCAGGTCGGGTGGTCGAGGGCCTGACCCGGCGTGACCCGAGCGAGCGCGGCGGCGTCGAGCGCTCGGAACGGGCCGCCCGATGCGGTGAGGATCAGCCTCGCGACGCGGCTCGGCGGCGACCGGAGCGGCGGCCCGGGGCGCGGTTCGTCGACGCCGTCCTCGGGCGGCAATCCCTGCAGCGCCTGCCACAACGCGGAGTGCTCCGAATCGATCGGCAGCAGGCGGGCCCCGGTCCGGGCGCACGCCGCGGTGACCAGCTCCCCCGCGGCGACGAGCGTTTCCTTGTTGGCGAGCGCGACGTCGACACCGGCCTCGACGGCCGCGAGCGTCGCGGGCAGCCCCGCTATGCCGACGATCGCGCCGACGAACAGGTCGACCCCGTCTTCATCGACGAGCCGGCGCACTAGCCGTTCCGCGGCGTCGGTAGAGCGGAGCACGGTCGTGCCCGACGAGACCGCGTCGTCGCCCTCGACGGCGACCGCTGTGAGTGAAACGCCGTGCGCCCGGGCCTGCGCGAGCATCTCGGTCTCGCGCGAACCGGTCGCGAGGCCCACGACCTCGACCGAGCCCGGCCGGAGCGTGTTGAGGTTCCGGACGACGTCGAGCGTCTGCGTCCCGATGGAGCCCGTGCAGCCGAGGATGGCCAGACGCGTGGTTGTTCGCGTGGTCATGCGCGGGCTCCCCCGGCGGACGCCGTTAGTCGTCGGACATCGACGACTTCTCACTCGCCGAGAGCTTGCGCCTCGAACCGCCGTAGAGCGTGCGTCGCTTCTTCTTCTCGGGCTTGGCTTCGGCGACGGCGGCCGGCTTGTTGTCGGCGGAGCTCGCGGATTCGCCCGACTCCCCGGAGGGCTTGCGCCGGCGGCGTCGACGCTTCTTCTTGGTGCCGTCGCCCGTGGGCTCCGAGCTCTCGTCGGCGGCATCGCCCGCGTCGGCACTGCCCGACGACGTCTCGTCGTCGGCGCCGTCCGCAGCGTCGCCGGAGTCCTCGGCCGAACCTTCGCCAGATCCCTCACCGGAGCCCTTCCGGCGTCGCCGACGGCGTCGACGCTTCTTCTTGGTGGGCTGGTCGGGGTCGTCGCTATCGCTCGAAGCTTCGCCCTCGGCCGTATCGCCAGAGTCGTCGTCGGGCGTCTCGTCATCGGATGCTTCTGACGCGGGCGTTGCACGCTCGTCGGACGACTCGTCGCCCTCGGTGTCGCCGCCCGAGGCTTCGGTATCGGCCTCGCCCTCGGCCTTCTTGCCACGCCGCCGGCGTCGCCGCCGTCGCTTCTTCTTGCCCGACCCGTCGTCGTCGTCCGCCTCGTCCCGCTCGATCGGGTGGGCGGCTTCGGCGAGCTCCTTCTCCATGTCCGCGTCGGCCTGCGCGTCCGGGTCGACCTTGGCCTCGTCCGGGTCGTCCGCCCAGTCGTAGTCGATCCCCTCGCTCTCGGCGACCTCGGCCCACGGCACGAGCTTCTTCGGCGGGCGGATCTTGGGCAGTCGCTCGACCTCGAGGTCGTTGTTGTCCCCGTCGTATGCGTAGAGCACGTAGCGGTCGTGCGCGAAGCTCTCGCTCACGCGGACGTCGGCGATCTTGCCCGTGCGCCGCTCCAGGCGGCTGATCGACTTGCGGCGGTTGGTCAGCAGCTCGCCCGCGACCTTGACGGGCACGACGAGCTCGACCCGCTCGACCTTGTCTCGGCTCGCGACGGCCGCGACCTCGCGCAGCGCCTCCGACGCGAGCGACTCGGGCTTGCGGAACAGCGCCCGCCCCTTGATGTCGGGCGAGACGTGGTAGTGGATCTTCGAGTGGCTCGCCTGCGACCGTTGCCGGGTCATCTCGAGGATGCCGAACTCGCTGATGGGCAGGGTCGTCGCGCGGTTCTTGTCCTGCGCGAGCGTGTCCTTGAACTGCTTCTCGATCGTCTTGCGGTTCTTCGACTGCATCATGTCGATGAGGTCACAGATCACCAGCCCGCCGAGCTCGCGCAGCTTGAGCTGCCGGCAGATCACCTCGCATGCTTCCTTGTTGGTCTCGAACGCGTTGGTCTCGGCGTCGCGGGCGCTGCGGCTCTTGCCCGAGTTGACGTCGATCGCGACCAGCGCCTCGGTCTCGTCGATCACCAGCGCGCCGCCCGACGGCAGCGGCACCGTCCGCTGGTGCAGCATCTTCAGCTGGTCCTCGATCGCGTACGCGTGGAAGATCGGCGCCGATTCCGGGTAGTGCAGCAGGTTGCGGCTCGTCCGCGGCGAGACGATCTTCAGGAAGTTCGCCGCCCGCTTGATGCCCGCGAGGTCGTCGATCACGATCTCGTCGATCTCGTCGGAGAGCTGGTCGCGCAGCGAGCGCACGAGCAGGTCGCTCTCGGCATAGAGCAGCGTCGGCTTCTGCGCGCGCTTCTGCCGCTTCTCCATGTCCTTCCAGAGCCGCTGGAGGTACGCCAGGTCGCGCTTCAGGTCGGTCTTGGTCCGGTCGAGCCCGGCGGTCCGCAGGATGAAGCCGAAGCCCTCGGGCAGGTCGAGCTGGTCGAGCTGCTTCTTCATCTTCTTGCGGGTGTCGTCGTCGTCGACCTTGCGGCTGACGCCGACCTTGTCCATGTTCGGCATCATCACGAGATACCGCCCGGGGATGGACAGGTAGCTCGTGACGGCCGGGCCCTTGGTGCCCACGCCGTCCTTGAGCACCTGCACGACGATCTGCTGCCCGCGCTTGAGGCACCGCTGGATCGGCGGGCGCTGCGAGCGGGCGATCTTCTTGCCGATGCGCTCGACGGTGTCGCCGTCCTCGGAGGGGAAGTAGCGGGGGTGCAGGTCGGTCACGTGCAGGAACGCGTTCTCGCCCTGCCCGAAGTCGACGAACGCCGCCTGGATCGCCGCCTCGACGTTGGTCACCCGCCCGAGGTAGATGTTGCCGACGCGGTTCAGGCTCGCCGAACGCTCCGAGTAGTACTCGTCGAGCTGGTCGTCGTCGACGATCGCGACGCGGCACTCTTCGCCCGGCACGTAGTTGATGAGCATCCGCCGGGTTACGCCCGGCTTCTTCGCCCGCTTGACCGGCTTCGCCTCGTCGCGAGTCGACAGGCGACGCGTCTTCTTCTTGCGGGACGACGGCCCGCCATCGTCCGACTCGTCGTCGTCGCCCGCGTCGGCTTTGGGCCTATCTTGCTTGGGCCTATCTTGCGTGGAGTCGTCTTCATGAACGGCGTTCTTGGGCGCGTCTTCGTCGTCATGGGACGCCGCGGCCGATGCCTCTGCGGGCTCTGGCGCATCCTCGCCTGATACTTCGATCGCCTCTTCGACAGCCGCTTCGGCCGCGGGGGTTTCCACGGCCGACGTGCCTGCTACGACGCTCTTGGGCGCCACCTTTTTGGTGCGTTTCTTCGACGAACGCTTCTTGGTTGTTTTCTTCCTGGGCGCGGGCGACGCGTCGCTCGTGCCGGCCTCCGGGGCTTCAGGTGCCGCCTCGGCGGGGGCTTCGGTCTCAGGTGTTGGTTCTGCGGGAGTCTCGGTGTTCGCTTCGTGTGCCGTTTCGTCGGCCATGGATCGCCTTTCGTGGTCCCGGCGAAGCGCGGCGACAACCGACGGCGTGTTCACAGAGCTCGCGCGTATCGCTCCAGGCGAGAGGCATCACGGACCGAGCGCGGGGCGCCGGTCGACAACGGATCTCATCTGGTAGGGTCGCGGGAGGCAAGGTGGGGTCGATCGGTTGGGTCTGCCGCGCCGGCGGGCGGAAGTCGCCCGGGCGCCGGATGATTCGTGCTTGTTCGGGGGCGTCAGACGCCCCCCCTTGGGCCCTGCGGGTCCGGGAGCAGCTTGCGCAGCTGGTCCCGCAGGTACGCGGAAACTTCGATGTCCGAATCGAACGAGATCGCCCGTCGAGCGATGCGTTCGCAGGTGGTGCCGTCGACGGATCGGAAGAGCCGCTTGAGCCGGGGGATCCCCCCCGACGGTACGCTGAGGGTACGCAGCCCCAGCCCGACCAGCAACAGGCTGAAACCGAGGCTGCCCGCGCTCTCCCCGCAGCACGAGACCGGGATGTCCCGCCGCCGCGCCGAGCGGACCACGTCGCGGATGAGCTTCAGCACCGCCGGGTGCTGGGGGTTGAACAGCCCCGCGACCCGCTCGTTGGTTCTATCGACCGCCAGCGTGTACTGGACGAGGTCGTTCGTCCCGACCGAGAAAAAATCGGCCTCACGGGCGAACGCCGCCGACTGGATCGCCGCCGACGGCACCTCGACCATCATCCCCATCGGCACGTTCCGGTCGAACGCGACGCCCTCCTCGGCCAGGTCCTCCATCACGTCGTGGACCAGGTACCGCGCCTGCCGCAGCTCGCTCAGGCTCGTGATCAGCGGGAACATCATCCGCACGGGGCCCAGCGCCGACGCCCGCAGGATCGCCCGAAGCTGGGTCTTGAACATCGGGATGTTCTTGAGGCAGTAGCGGATCGAGCGTAGCCCGAGGAAAGGGTTCCGTTCGGGGTTTTCGGCCTGGCTCTGGGTGTACTTGTCCGCCCCGAGGTCGACCGTTCGGATGGTCAGCGGGCGTCCGTCGAGCAGCTCGACGCACTTCTTGTACGCCTCGAAGTGCTCGGTCTCGGTCGGCTCGCGCTCGCGTGTGAGGTACAGGAACTCGGTGCGGTAGAGCCCGACGCCGAGCCCGCCCTTCTCGATGATGTCCGAGATCTCGTCGGGGAACTCGATGTTGCCGTGGAGCTCGATGCGTACGCCGTCGGTCGTCACGGCTTCGAGCTCGGCGAGCTCGTTCAGCGAGAGCTGGTAGACGCGGCGCTGCTCGCGCTCGCGTTCGAAGTCGGCGAGGGTCTGCTCGTCGGGGTCGACGACAACGAGCCCCTCGTCGCCGTCGATGACGAGCATGGTCTCGTCGGTCACGTTGGGGCTGAGGGCGCCGCAGCCCACCACGGCCGGGATGCCCAGCGCCCGCGCCACGATCGACATGTGGCTCGTCAGGCCGCCGAAGTCGGTCGCGAGCGCATGCACGTGCTCGCGGTCGAACGCGACGGTCTGGCTCGGCGTCAGCTCGGTCGCGACGACACCCGCCGAGTAATCGAGATGCTGCAGGCGGTCGGCCCGGTCGCCGGCGAGGTGGGAGATGACCCGCGCCGAGAGGTCGTTCAGGTCTGTGACTTTGGTCCGGAACGAGTCGTCGGGCATCGCGCCGAAGCGCTCGGCCCATTCGCCGAAGACCCGGTGTGCCGCGTACTCGGCGGTCGTGCGGTCGCTCTGGATCATGTCGCGGATCGGGCCGAGGACGGCTTCGTCGGAGAGCATGCCGATGTGGAATCCGAAGATTGCCGCCGCGTCCTTGCCCAGACTCGACGCGACGTCGGCCTGCACGCGGCTGAGGTCGTCGACGGACTTGACGAGCGCCCGCTCGAGGCGTTCGAGCTGCCGCGTGACGCCCGCGGCGGGCACATGACGCCTGGGGATGCTGCGACGGGCATCGTCGAGCACGAACGCCGGGCCGATGAAGATCCCCGGGCTCACCGCGATGCCGTAGTAGGTCTCCATGCCGCCGCCGCGACCTCCTCGGTTGACACTCGCCCCACAGCGATCCACCAACCAGAGTATACGAACAACCCCCCGACTCCGCGGGTTTTCGGCGTGCGTCGCGGCTGCCGGATAGTCCGCGTGTCCCGCCGGCCGTCTGGTGGCCTGTCGGTCCACTTTGCTTGACTTCTCCCGCCGCACCTGCTCAACTAGATGAAGACGGGGATCCGTTCGGGTTGCCAGGAGCGACCCGAACGAGCCCATCCGATCGTCCAACGGCGAGCCACCGAGCGTGTGAGGCGTGTGTTCTCACCGCGGCTGAGTCATTGGAGTGTTGAACAGAACGCCCGAACGGACACCCGGTCGCCCCGCAGCGGCGTGCTTGGGTTCACCGTGATCGATCGCGGGCGTTCCGCCGAGCCGCTGCAGCAGCCAAGGCGATCCGGATCTTCAGGGACAGGCTCGCGCGTCAATCAGATACACGGGGGCCCGGAGAACAGTCGGTATGGAAGGCCAACCCACGAAGAAGAAGCGACGCCGACGGCGTCGCAAGGGCGGCGGCGGAAACGGCGGCGGCGGCCCGCAGTCGTCATCGCAGCCCTCGTCGCAGCCCTCGTCGCAGATCGAGCCCAAGGGGCCCACGCTCGAAGACCTCACAGCCATCGACCCCGCGCCGCGCCTCACGCTCGAGCACCCGGGCTGCACGCCCGACTGCCGGCTGATCGACCTGTTCTGCCCGATCGGGCGCGGCCAGCGCGGGCTCATCGTCGCGCCGCCCAAGGCGGGCAAGACCACCCTGCTCAAGCACATCGCCTACGCCCTGATCCACAACCACCCCGACGTCAAGCTCTACGTGCTGCTCGTCGACGAGCGCCCGGAGGAGGTCACCGACTTCCGCCGCAGCCTCGAGAAGGCGTCGGAAGAATCGGAGATCGAGCGGGTCAAGGTTGTCGCCAGCAGCAACGACCACGACGTCGACCAGCATGTCAGGGTCTGCGTGGAGACAATCGCCGAATGCAAGCGACGGGCCGCGGACGGCGAGCACGTCGTGGTGCTGATGGACTCGCTGACCCGCGTCGGCCGGGCGTTCAACCGCAGCCGCAAGCACTCGTCGTCGGGCCGCACGCTGTCGGGCGGGATCGACTCCAAGGCGCTCGAGGTGCCTCGCCAGCTCTTCGGCTCGGCCCGGAACACCGAGGAGGCGGGCAGCCTGACCATCATCGCGACCTGCCTCGTCGACACGGGCAGCCAGGGCGACCAGGTGATCTTCGAAGAGTTCAAGGGCTCGGGCAACATGGAGTTCATCCTCGACCGCAAGATCTCCGAGCGCCGCGTCTTCCCCGCGATGAACATCGCCGCGAGCGGCACGCGGAAGGACGAGCTCATGATGAACGACGAGGAGCAGCGGACGAGCATCGCCCTCCGCCGCCGCCTCATGAACATGAAGCCCGACCAGCAGGTCGAGCAGGTGCTCAAGGCGTTCGAGCGCTACGCGACCAACGAGGAGCTCTGCGGCGTGCTGAGCGCCGCCCAGTAGCGAACGGGTCACGCGCCCGCCACCGCGGGCGCCCGGTGAACGCGAAGCCCGATCAGTGGGTCGAGCAGGTGCTCGGCGTGTTCGGGCGCGACGCGGTCGGTGAGGAGCTCTGCGGCGATCTGAGAGCGGCCGCGTGTGCCGCCGCCGGTCCGAACCATCACTCGTCGATCGGATCAAGCCGCAGCACGGCGTCGGCGAGCGGTCGGTCGTCCGAGCGATCCGCGACCTCGTTGATCAGACGGCACGTCCGCTTGGCCTTCACCGCGGCCGAGAGCAGCGCCCGCTCCATCTCCGGCGAAGCATCCCTCTCGAGCGCGAGCCGGACGAGCTTCCCGACCACAAAGGACCGGTTGGCCGTGAGCGCGTCGCTTACATAGATCGTGACCTGGTCCCGCACGCCCGCCCTGATCCCATCGATCAAGGCGGTTTGGGCTTTCGCGAGCTCCGGGTCTGCCGCGATCATCCTGTCGTAGTTGTCATAGAGGCGTTCGAGCTGTACAAGGAATTCGTCGAACGGCGCGAAGAGCACGCCGAGTTCTTCGAAACGCCCGGCCTCAACAAGCACGTCTTCGAGCCGCCCTCGGTACTGTTTGAGCTTCGCCTGGCCGTCCTGCGACTCGATGTTCCGGTCGACCCATTCGAGAACGGGCCCGGCCCGCCCGGCGATCTCGTT
Organism: Planctomycetota bacterium; assembly: GCA_039815285.1. GTDB lineage: Bacteria > Planctomycetota > Phycisphaerae > Phycisphaerales > UBA1924 > JBCBZP01. The sequence continues at coordinate 47,234 of JBCBZP010000002.1, read as the reverse complement.
GTAGATCAGCCAGTCGGTGAGCACGTCTTCGGTCTCAGACGCGGTGCCGATCAACGCGTCGAGTTTCTCGGCGCGCGACTCGGCCAAGGCACGCCCCCGTTCAGAGCGTGCGCACAGATCGCGGAGATCGCTGACAACGAACGTGTTGCGCATCGGCAGGAAATCGGTGTCGACGCGGCGTGTGTTCTCGAACACCCAGAGGTACTCGTCGAACGCGTCATCGTCTCGCCCGGCACGCACGAGCGCGTCGGCGATCGCCCGGCGTCGTCGTAAAAGCTCTTGGCCCTCGACGCCGGTTGCTTCAAGATCTTCCCGGAGCAGGTCGGCGCGAACGCGTCCCTCACGCCAGCCGGCGATCCAGCGAGGCAGATCAGCCGCGATGGTTTCTGAAAACACCCGGTCGACCACACGCCCGTCACGCACCGCCAGGATGGCTGGGAGCCGGTCGATGCCGAACGTTCGCAATCGGTCGGACGCCGCGTCGGTTACATCAACGACTTCGAAAACGACCGCGTCGCTCGGCGGTCGTGGGTCGCTCCAGACGCCGTCTTTGAGCCGATCACACGCAGCACAAGAGTCCGACCGAACCAGGGCAACAACGAGTTGCTCGTTCGAGGTTTCGATCGCGGCGTCGAGCCGCAGCAGCCGGTTCGGCCGCGTGACAGGCTCCGCGGGCTCCTGCCCGAAGCCGGCCCAAGCGAACAGAACAACGACGACGCTGCAAAGGCAGATCGGGATCCATCGAGCAGGCATCGGAACCTCCCGGAAACGGCGGACACACGGTACCACTCAATTGGGTGTTCGCCGGTCGAAGCCGGCTGGGCGCACGCCGACCCTTCAGTTCTGGGATGAGCCCCGTTCGGTGAGGAGCGCCTCGAGCCGCTCAGTCAGTTCTTCCCGCCGCGGCTCGGGCAGAACCGGCAGCCAACCGGTGTGCAAAGACCGAGCCTCTTTCCAGTCCAGGGCCGCGGCCAGCAGCGCATCGCGCACCACTCCCGGGGAGCCCAGCTCGACGACGACCCACCGCGCCAGCGCGTCGGCGTCGGCATCTCTTTGGCGTGCCAGGAGCGACGCGTACATCTCCGACGCGGCGCGCAGCCGTTCCGCGGCTAGCCGGTCCTGCAGCGTGCGCAGGCTGCCCGGCTCGAGCACGCCGATCGACGCGAACGCGCGTTGAACCCACGCGAGCCCGTCGGGTGAGACCCGATCGAGAAGGTCGAGCTCGCGGGTTTCGAGCAGGATCGGGGTCAGCTCCGTGGACAGGCGCCGGACGATTGCCCGGCCGCCGTCGTTGCCGAGCCGGCTTCGGGTCCACGCCAACGCCGCGTCGTTGTCGTCGGTGATGCGGCACAGCGTGAGCCAGTCGCGCAGGTCGCCCCACTCGCCCGTCCCGGTCGTGAGCAACGCCGCCGAGTCCTCTCTCAGCGAGAGAAACACCTCGCGGGTCGGCTCGTGACGACGGCTCACTTCTCGGATCGATCTCGCAACAAGCGTCCGGCGCAACGCCGCGAGCGCCGGTTCGCGGAGATCCATGTTCGACCACATCCATGCCAGGAGTTCCGCAGCGTCTTCGTCCTGCTCTTGATCGACCAGCGACAGGGCGCTCTCGATCGTCGCGGGCAGCCGCCGGAGCAGCACTCGCCGGCTCGACGGGCCTTCGAGCCCGTCGACACCGACCGCGTTGGCGATCCAGTTGTACACATCGCGTGCATCGCGGTAACCCGAGAGCGGCTCGCTGACAATCTGACCTTGCTGATCAAAGAGCACCAGAATCGGATAGCTGCGGATGCGTGCCGCGGCCGCCGCCTCGGGATCCGCGTCGGCGTCCACCCGCAGCGGTAGCGTGCTCGTGTTCACAAGGCGGCAGACGTCGGCGTCGCGCAGCGTGTCGCGTTCCAGCCGAGAGACGCCGCGTGCCCAGGGCACTCGGAAGTACATCAGCACAGGCTTGCCCGTGTCTTGAGACAGTCGGATCACGTCATTGGCGGTCATGTCGAGCCACGCGATCTGACCGACGCACGGCCGACAGACCAAGAGCAGGACAACGGCCCAGGCGTTGAGCGGGTGCGGCATCACCGCATGCTAGACGGCTTGAGGACGACCGCCCCGCATGATCCGGCTCGCGCCGCTATTCGTCGCAGCCGGCGAGGAAGCCCGTGAGCCAGGCGTTGAAGTCAGAGCTGTCGAGCGTGCCGTCGCCGTTCATGTCGGCGCGGCCCGCCAATCCGCCGCCGTCCAAGAACGCGTCGAGCCAAGCGCTGAAGTCGGACCCGTCGAGCAGCCCGTCGGCGTTCTGATCGGCGCGGCAGCCGTGGAACAGGACCTCCGAGACGACCCGGCTTCCGAGCTCTCGGTAGCCCGCGAAGGTCAGGTGCTCGCGGCCGTCCGACGCGTACCACCCGGACTGGTCCATCTCGACCGAACTGGTCAGTTGACTGATATCGGCAACCAGCACGCGGTCTCTCGAAACGGCGAAGTCGCGAGCGGCCTCGCGGTAGCCGGCCAGCTCTGCCTCCAAAGCGCTCCCCGCTTCGTCGACCGGGTGAGACGGGATCACCAGAAAGAACAGCTCGGACACGTCACCGACCCGGTCGGCGTAGAGCGTCTCGATGCGGCCGATCAGCGCGACGAGGTTGTCGCGGTACGCCTCGGCGCTGTCGCCGTCGACGACGCCGGCGGGTCCCACGCTCGGTTCCTGCTCGTTCCGGTCGTTCAGCCCGCTGTTGATCGTGAAGACGATCCGGGGCGTCAAGCCGTGGGCGACTTGTTCTGAACGGGCCGTGTGGTATAGAAATCAGCAAGGTAGTCGTCCGAGGCGTTCTGAAACGCCTCGGCCATGTCTCGGAGCGACCTTCCGCTGAGGTAGAGCTGCGTGTGATAGCTGAACCCCGCGTCCGCGGACTCGTCGACCGCCCGAACATACGCGCCGAAGAACGGCGCGGCGATGTCGGCAACCTTCGGCACCGTGAAGCCCGCTTCGAGCCGCGTCACGACGGAGGTCGCGGGCAGCAGGACCGAGGTCGTTTTCATCTCGAACGCCGGGCCGGACGTGGCAGTCGTGTCGCCCTTCTGGAGAACCGCGTACCCGGGGACGCCGCGGCGTACGGCGGGGCGGAACGACCCCTCCCCGTACGGGAACACCCCGTAGCGGAAGTCGAAGCGCAGGTCTGACTGCAGGTCAAGCGGGCAGTTGAGCTCGATCGCAAGCCCGCTGAAGTTGTTGCGCGACGCCGTGCCCTCATCGAGAAACCCGTACTCGTGAATGTTCCCGAGCTCGTCGTCGACGAACGCCGCGAGCTCCGGCGGGGCGCCGGTTTCAAGCAGCGCGCCGTGCGTGACGCCTCGGTAGCCGGCACCGGTGCCCGACCCGTTCCCGTTGTTCTGCTGCGGCGAGATCAGGCCGGTCGCGTACATCGTGCGGGACTCGGCCAGGCCCAGCTGAAGCCCCTCGTCCCAACCCGTCTTCTGGTACAGCTGGTTTGAGTCACCGATCCCGATCAGGTCAACGAGCCTCGACGACGCCGACCACAACACTTCCGCGGCTCGCGCGTCGCCAACACAGGCCTGACCGGCAACCGATCCGAACATCGCGACACCGAACGGAGAGACAAGAATGCAGACCAAGCAGCAGAACACCCACGACATGCTCGTCCCTCTCCGATCACGCCCGCCGCGGCACGGGGCACACCCCCAAGCTCACGAACCCGGCGAACGAACAGCAAGCGAGTTGATCGACGGAACATCTCGTCCCGCGAAATTTCAGGACACACTACCGAAAAAACGACTGTTGAATCAACAAAAAAAGGGACCCGCCGGGGGTTTAACCTGTTCTTGATCGGCTTCCCGGTCGGGGCCCTCCCACACGAGGGTTGATCAGCCGCAGCCCTGCAAAAATGCGGTGAGCCACGCGTTGAAGTCGGAGCTGTCGAGCGTGCCGTCGCTATTGGTGTCTGCGATGCTTGGGTTGGCGCCGAGGAAGTTCGACACCCAGGCGTTGAAGTCGTCCCCGCTGAGCATGTCGTCGCCATTTTGATCGGCGATGCACGCGGTGTCAGGGCTGCGATAGACGAGCCGAACCGTCGCCTGGCTCGTTCGGCCCTGGCTGTCTTCGATCTCGAAAACAACGCTCTCGGGCGACGCCTCGCCCGGCTCTCGCTGCAGCACGCGGTATGGGCCGTCCGTGTCGATCCCGTCGCCGGCAAGAATCACGGCGTCGGTCGGCTCGCCAACGACGCGGTACACCGGCTCGTCGACACCGTCGGAATGATCGGCCGGCAGGGCGACCACGAACGATTCGGTGGCAGGGTCGACGACGAGTTCATAGCCGAACGCCGTTGGCGGGGCGCCGTCCGACGGGGCGTTCGGGTCGTACGTGATGTCGATCTCCAGCGGGGCCGATCGCGCGGTGCGGGCGTCGAGGTACTGGATCTCGGCGACGAGCGTGACGGGGCCGGCGCCGACGAGCTGGCCGTGCAGACCGATGTCCGCGGGGACGGCGTTCGCCGAAGCAACAACCCGGCCGCGGTGGAGCACGCGGACCTGCTCGACGCCGCCGCGATCCGTCGACGCGTCGACCGACAGTGTGAACACGTCGCCGAGTGAACCGGACGCGATGTCGGACGAGAGGCTGACCCCGCCGTTGAAGTTGTCGACCTCGAAGAGCTGCGTCGCGGTCGTCTGGATCTCGGCAGCGCTCTGCTCTGTAGCAACCACGCGGAGCTCGTGCACCCCGTCGCCCAGCGCTCGGGTGTCGATCTCGATCGGTGTGCCCGCGGTCACCGAGGCTCGTAGCACGCCGTTCACATAGGCATCGAACGACTCCGCGATGATGAACGGGGTCCCGGGCTGCGCAGACGGCGTGAAGCTGACGACGCCCGACTGCGGTGACTGTGACAGATCGGGCACGACCACGCTGCCCTCGGCGCCCCAGGGCCGCGCAAGCGGATCGCCCATGAGCATCGCCTGGAACGGAACGAACGACAGCGACCGGTAGTACGCCTCTCCAAGCGTGCTGCCCTGCACCGCGAACTGGAACAGCCGAGCCGACGGGAACTTGCCCGGATAGTTGCAGGGCTCTTCCACGGCCCCGGAAGTCAGCGTCGCCCCCTTCGCGATCCAGCTCGACATCTTGGTCTGGATGCTCACGTCGAACGTCGCCGCGAAGCTCGTGAGATGGTCGGCGTACGCGCCGGGGACGAGCGAGAAGTCGGCGCTGCCGATCGCGGGCGTGGCGAGCCCGGTCATCACCCCCGCGACCTCGACGCCACCCTCGGGCAGGGTTCCGAGGAACGTCTGGGCGGTCGCTCCGTTGAGGAATCCGAACCCGTTGATAAACGAGGTGACCGCGGGGAAGAGCCCGTCGCGCGGCCCGGACCGGGCCGCATCGGTCGTTTCGATGAGCTGGACCGGGGCGGAGGGAAACGCCCCGTCGGAAGCCACGCCCCGGTCGAAGGTCGCCAGCACCTGCTCGAGGGAGTTGCCGAGCGGGCCGGTGTAGCCCAGGTGTGCCGCGATGAAGGTCCGCCGGCCCGAACTGTTCTGGTTCCCGCCGACATAGCCGGTCTGACTATCGAAGGGCGCGGGAGAGGGCAAGGTCGTGCTCGCAAAGCCGTTCGGCGTCGTGACCTGCGAGATCGTCCCGTCCAAGAGCTGGTCCGCGATGGGCGCGAGGCCGTACGCCGAGCTGAGCGAGAACCGGGTGAGCGGCGAGCACGGGTCGATGATGAGCCCGGGCGCCGACACGAAGAAGGGAGCGTCGGGCGTGAGCAGGATGTAATCGGCGGACGCAGCGATCCGGCGGCGGTCCAGCTCGCCGAGAAACGCCGGGTGGTTCACCGCGGCGAGTGCCGCGAAGCTCTCGGCGCGCGGGTCAAAGAAGAGCACGTTCGGTTCGGGCAGGTGCCGCGCGTCGGCGTACACGTTGGCGACGTACAGCGAGTCGGCCCGACTCGGATTGGCGATGACCACCGCTTCGTGTCCCTGGGCCGCCGCGGTGCTGCTGAAAAAGCAGCCTCCCGCGCTCGCAGCAAGGCCGACCGCGATCCCGAACACCCTGCCGCGGCAGCGGTCGGCGGCAAGCCCGCTGGCGGCGAATCGAGTCGACTGTTGAACCATCACGAGCCAGCCTTTCCGCCTATCGCTCGCCGAGAGATCGGACCGGACGCCCAGTCTCTTTGCAGATCCATCGGCTCGGGCCGATCCCCGCATGCCGCCTGTTCGAGATACTCCAACGGCTGTTCTATCCGCAGTATCGTCCGGGTGGATGCCCAAGTTTTCGGACGCGGTCGCTTCTTGTGTGCCACACCCTCAGGGGCTCTGGCCCTGAAACCGGCTATCCAACCGGTCCGTGTCACGCAGGTCGTGTCACGCAGGTCGTGTCACGCGACCTGTCCTGTTGAACCTGGCTGGTTCCGATCGCGGCCGTGCTGCTTGAGGCTTCATCTACGTGTGTCCGGATGTCACAGGGGGTATTTCTTGCCGAGTGCTCAGCCGTTCGCCGCCACCAACGCGGTAGCCCTCCAGCGATCCCGTGGTTTTCGCAGCCCAGCCCACGCAGCTCAGCCCGGCAAGGCGCGAAGCAGGAGAGTCGAAGCGACGGCTCCTTCGCACAATGCGGGCGACAGGACTTGAACCTGCACGGCACGAGGGCCACGGGAACCTAAATCCCGCGCGTCTACCAATTCCGCCACGCCCGCGGACGCGACATGCTACAACAGCTTCGCCCAAGAACACTCCAACCGCCGATATTTCCTATGTTTGCAGGCATAACGGGCACGGACACGCGGGCCCTTCCGGCCCGCAGACACGCTCGAACCCCGCGCCACACGGCCGGCTGCACGGCCGGGCACTCAACTAGGAGTCACGCATGACCGTCTCACAGACACTCGCGAGTACCGCCGTCCCGATCGTCCTGCGGCTGGTCTTGGGAGTGACCTTCCTGTGGGCGGGTCTTGGCAAAGCGTTCGACACGGCGGTCTTTGAGCCCGAGCAGGCGGCCACGCTGGCCGAGAACGAGTTGATCGAGATGCCGACTCAGGGGTCGGACGATCGCCTGGACGGGGGGCGGGTCCGGGCTCGCCGCGTGTTCGGCATCAGCCTGATGCTGCTCAACGGTGCCGGCGGCGGGTCAACAGCACCCCAAGCCCCGCTCGTTTCAGCCGACGACAACGCCGAATCTCCGATGACCGACACCGGTTTCGAGGGTATCGAAGGAGTCACTGTCGAGGTAGAAGCCGACCAGGCTGAGACTGAAACAAGATATTCTCGGACGCTGGTGCCCTCATTGTTCGCCAGCGGAGCCATGGCGGCCGTGTTCGCGTGGCTGGCGTGCATCACCGAGATCGTCGCCGGGGCCGCTCTCATGCTCGGCATCCTGACCCGCATCGCCGGGTTCGTCCTGTCCGTCGTCATGGGAACGGCAGCGTGGTTGACCACGGTGGGCCCGTCGGTCATCGCAGGGCAAGCAGCGTTCGGGTTCCTCCCGGCGGGCAACCTGTGGGATCCGGCGGTGTTGTCCGTGTTTTTGTGGCAGACCGCCCTTCTTGGAATGTGTTTGTGCCTCGTGATGACCGGGGCCGGGCCGCTCTCGCTCGACAGGGTGTTGTTTGTGAATCGCCGCGCTATATCAGAGGATGACTAAACCAAGCCCGCGGTACGTGTTCACTGATACCAGGCCGCTCCTGTTCTAGGCTTGTTCGTTATGCCAGCCCCAACCCAACCTCGAGTTTCCAAGGGCGATCATCGCGACGAACTCGATGCGCTCGCGACGGGTCTTGAGGGCGTGTTCCTTGTCTTTGAGGGACCCGACGGGTCGGGCAAGACTACCCAGCTCAATCGTCTCAAAGCCGAGCTGCAGGCGCGCGGGCTCGTCACGACCCAGGTGCGTGATCCGGGCGGGACCCACGCGGGCGAGCGGATCCGCGAGGTGCTCCTCGACACGGAGACCGGCGAGATCGCGGTCGCCTGCGAGACGCTGCTGTACATGGCGAGCCGCGCGCAGCTCTGCGCGGAGGTCATCCGCCCCGCGATCGATGCACGGCACTTGGTCTTCGCGGACCGGTTCGTCAGCTCGACGATCGCCTACCAGGGCGGCGGCGGGGGCATGCCCGAGGCGGACATCGTCGAGATCGCCCGCATCGCAACCGCGGGCGCGGTGCCCGATCTTGTGATCGTGTTCGACGTCGACGGCGATACCGCGGCGAAGCGCCTGAACCCGCTGCTCGACCGCATGGAAGCGAAGGGGGCCGAGTTTCACGGGCGGGTCCGGGAGAGCTACCTGCGGCAGGTCAGGGCCGAGCCGGCGCGGCACCTGCTGGTCGACGCGACGGGCGGGCCCGAAGACGTGTTCGCGAGTCTCGTGCGCGGGCTGCTCGCCCGTGTGCCCCTCGGCGGTGTCCGACCGTGACGCTCATGGTGTGGTGCGTCGCGGGGTTCGCGGCAGGGTCGATCCCGTTCGCGCTGCTGATCGGCCGCACACACGGCATCGATATCCGAGAGCACGGGTCCGGGAATGTTGGCGCGACCAACCTCGGTCGCGTGCTCGGCGGGCGGTACTTCGCGCTGTGCTTCACGCTCGACCTGTCCAAGGGCCTCGCCCCGACGCTCTCGTACGGGCTGGTCGGTGGGCTTGTGCCTCTACCGGCAGAACGGTGGATCGAGACCGCGTCGTGGCTGCTTGTGATGGTGTGTCCGGTGCTCGGGCACATGTTCAGCCCGCTGGTCGGCTTCAAGGGCGGCAAGGGGGTCGCGACCGGGCTCGGAGGACTGCTCGGCGTCTTTCCGCTGCTGACGCTGCCCGGGCTCGCCGCCGCGGCGCTCTGGGGCCTGGGCGTCAAGACCACGCGGTACGTTGGGCTGTCGAGCTCGCTCGCGGCGGCGTCGCTGCCGGCTTGGGCGGCGGTGTTCGTCTGGCTTCTGGACCGTTCCTGGGCGACCGACTGGCCCGCGGTCGCGGTCTGTGCAGTGCTCGGGGCGTTGGTCTGCGTCAAGCACCGGGGCAACCTCGGGCGGACTCTGGCGGGAACCGAGCCGAGGGTGGGTGAGACAAAGGCCTCGCGATCTGACGCGCCGTCCGGAAACGCGGCTGCAAAGGACGTCTAACCCTCACGGCTCAGCACGAGAATCGCCGCGATCCTGGGAAACGCCGAACACTCGGGGTTAACCCGCGCTCTCTATCCGCCGATGCCCCCCCGAGAGCGTGTGCTCTTGGAGCCGAACCATGCATCATTCACGCAACGCGAACGGCCGTGACGGCGGCGGATCCGGTCGGGGCGGCAACGCCGATTTTCCGAGGTTGGTCACCAACGACTCGGAACCAATCGTCTTCCCCGGGTCGCGAGACATGACCGACGACGTGATCGAAGACGTCGAAATGCACCTCGACCGCACGGAGCGGTCGCTCGACGATCTCCGACGCATGCTCGACCCGTTCCCGGGTCGCGACGACGACCCGCCGCGGGCCGCTTGAGCACGGCGAAGCCTGTCCGCGGCGATCCCCACCCGCAGACCGCAGCACCACGAACCGCGAAGACGAACGGCTGAGCACGACCGGACGCGACGGTCGTGATTCTGTGCGCGGGCCTCTCTGTCGAACGGGCGTCTAAGCCTCGGCGCGATCGACGGCTTCCTATCGTGAAGAGCAGGGGTGTTCGGCGTTCGCGTTCCTTGTCGTTCAGAGCCGCGTGGCGGGCCGACGGTGGAGGTGATCGATGCAGCTATGGCAGCCCTCGCTTCCGGAGCGGTACCTGAAGGCATCGCCCGATTCGCTCGCGGTTGCGATCGCCGATCGGCGTCGTCGGCTCGGTGACCGCTTGGTCATCCTCGGGCACCACTACCAGGTCGACGAGGTCGTGCGCCACGCCGACCTGACGGGCGACAGCCTGAAGCTCAGCCAGCTCGCGGCCGGGCTGCGCGACGACCCGTCGCGGACGCAGGCGCCCGAGTTCGTCGTGTTCTGCGGCGTGCACTTCATGGCCGAGACCGCCGACATGCTGACCGACGACAGCACCGCGGTGATCCTGCCGGACCTGTCGGCCGGGTGCTCGATGGCGGACATGGCCGACTACGACGACACCGTCGACGCGTGGGAGCTGCTGCACGAGTCTCTGAACCGGAGCCACGGCGGGAGCTGGAACGGTCGGATCGTCCCGATCACGTACGTGAACTCGACCGCGGCGATCAAGTCGTTCGTCGGCGCCCACGGCGGCGCGTGCTGCACGAGCTCGAACGCCGACAAGGTCTTCGCTTGGGCGATGGACGGCGGCACGCAGGCGCGCGGCGACGGCGAAGAGATTAAGATCCTCTTCCTGCCCGACCAGCACCTCGGCCGCAACACCGCGCACAACTACGGCGTCGATGTCGCGCAGCACGCCGCGCTCTACGACCCCAAACGAACGATGCAGGGCCAGCCGCTCGGCGGCATGACCGAGCGGCAGCTCGCGGACGCGTCGGTCGTCCTCTGGGCCGGCCACTGCTCGGTCCACAAGCTGTTCCGTCCTGAGCACATCGACGAGATCCGGGCCGACGACGCCGAGCACCCGGACCGCGCGGCGACGACGGTGATCGTGCATCCCGAGTGCTCGAAGGAGGTCGTCGACAAGGCCGACCAGTGGGGCTCGACCGAGAAGATCATCAAGACGATCGAGGCGGCCGAGCCCGGCTCACGCTGGGCGGTGGGCACGGAGGTGCACCTGGTCGGTCGGCTGGCGCAGGCGGCCGCGGCCCGGGGCGTCGACGTGCGGATCCTGTCGGACTGCCAGTGCCTGTGCACGACGATGTACCGGATCGACGAGCCGCACCTGCTCTGGGTGCTCGACAGGCTGCTCGGGATCAAGCCCGAAGACGATCCCGACGCGCCCACCGGGACGCCCACGGTCGTCAACCGCGTCGCGGTCCACCCAGAGGTGCGCGGGGCGGCGGTCGACGCGCTCGACCGGATGCTCGGGCTCGTGTCGGCGCCGGCCTGAGCCCTGCTTCGACTGAGACGTGTTTCGAACTGAGACCCGTTTCGGTTGGGCCGGGTTCGAGTTCTTCAGCCCTGTGTTTCGGGTGAGGGCTGTTCGAGCGGCTTGGGCTCGACCTGCACCGAGGCTTCTGGGGTCGGCAGCGGCTTCTCGACCGACTGCTTCATCAGGCGTCCCGACTTGAACTTGACGGTCCGCTTGGCGGGAACGTTGACGCGCTCGAGCGTCTTGGGGTTCTGGGCGACCCGCGAGGCCCGTTCGGTGACCTCGAACACGCCGAAGTCGCGGAACTCGAGCCGGTTGCCCTGCGCGAGCTGCTCAACGATCTCGTCGAGGAACATCTGGACGGTTTTCTTGACCTCGGTGCGCCGCAAGCCCGTCTCGTCGGCGATGCGGTCGACGAGTTCTTTCTTGGTCACGGTCGCCATCGGGCGGTACCCCAGGTTGTTGCGTTGGATCGGTGCGTGCGCTCTCCTCGTTGAGCACGCGAACCGAGCCGGTCATGAATACCTGCCAGATACCAAATCGTAAGCCGGCCGGTCGATCGAGAAACCGAACCTTTGAGGGCCGGTCGTGGAAGGAGAGAGGTCCTTCGGCGATCGGGTTTCCCCGACACGGCCACAGTATGGCAGATCCCCAACGCCCGATCAAACCGACTCTTAGCCCGGCGGTGAGATTTCACGGAACGGTCCCCGCTCGTTCGGTGGGCGGGGTCTGGCTGGAGCTAGGTCCGGAATCGCAGGCCGATGAAAAGCCCGGCGGTGGAGCCGTCGAGCAGGAGGTTGCCCTCGTCTTCGAGGTCTTGGATGAGGAGGCGATAAGCGGCTTCGAGGTCGAGATTCGGGCTGAGATGGAAGCGGAAGCCGTACTCGATGTTGCCCGACGACGAGGAGATGCCCCCGATGTCGGGGCGCCCGCCCAGGTCGATGCCAAGCTCCATGGTGACGGCCTTTGCGAAGGTCATCTCGCCGAGGATGCCCACAGTGGGCTCGATGAGCGTGACGGAGTCTTCAAGAAAGGGTGCGGGTGGGCCGGACGAGGGTGTCTGCGTCGGCTCGAAGGAGGCGCGGAAGTCGACGTAGCGGAGGCCGACGCGCGGGGCGAGGCGGACCGCGATGACGGCCGAGCCCGCGTCGTCGGCGTCGAACAGGTGCTCGTAGACCGTCCGCGAGAGGCGCAGGTCGATCGTGTCGAGCTGGAACTCGTTGCGGCTGGGGATGCGTCGGAAGCCGGCCTGGGGCGTCTGGGCGAAGGCGAACGGCGTCCGGCCAACGGTGCGGGTGCTCTGGCCCGACGCTTCGAGCCCCCACCGGCCCTTCGCGGCGGCGACGCGCCAGGCGGGGCGCAGGCGGGGCTCGTCGGCGTTCAGAAACTCGACGGGGATGCGGCGGGAGCCCCGCAGCTCGATCGCGCCCGCGGGCGAGAAGTACGCGAGGCGGGCGCTTGCCTCCAGACGGATCGGCTCGCTCGGGCTGGCGCCTTCGTCGATGGCTCGGGTGAGGGAGTCTGCCTGCGACGCCGGCGACTGCGCCGCGGCGTGGGTGAGGGAGAGACCAAGGATCGCGGCGGCCGCGGAGCGAATCATCCGAGAGCCTATCCGTGTTTGGAGGTGTCTTGGCCGAGGACGGCGTTCAGCTTGCTCGGGGGGTCAGCGTGGCGTCGTCGGCGCTGGAGTGGTCGTACGCGCGGAGCGGCGGTCCGGGCGGGCAGAACGTCAACAAGCGTTCGACCAAGGTGGTGCTGCGGGTCGGGGTGGGGGCGCTCGGGCTGCGGCCCGGCGCGGAGGCGAGGCTGCGACGGATCGCGGCGCGGTACCTCACGCTGGAGGGCGAGCTGGTCATCGCGTCGGACGAGCACCGCGAGCAGGCGCGCAACCGCGACGCGTGCCTGACCCGGCTGCGGGCGGTGGTCGTGTCGGCTTTGGTGGTGCCCAAGGTTCGGAAGAAGACCAAGCCGTCGCGCGGAGCGGTGGAGCGGCGGATCCGCGAGAAGAAGCGGCGGTCGGAGACCAAGAGCCGCAGGCAGGGGCGTCATGACTGACCCGGCTGTGAACGCTTCGCCGGATCCTTCGGGGGGTGCTTCGGCGGAGACCTCGCCCGGCTGGGGGCTGGCGATCGAGGTGAGCAACCCGTCGGCGGCCGTCCGGGGGTTCGGCCCGAGCGTGGCGGTGGCGCGGGGCGACGAGGTTCTCGCGAGCGTGCCGGTCGGCGGCGCGGGGCAGCGCGGCAGCGACGATCTGTTCCCTGCGATCGAGCGGGCGCGTGAGCGGGCGGGGGTCGCGGTGGACGCGCTCGAGACGGTCGTGGTGTCGATCGGGCCCGGGGGGCTGACGGGGCTTCGCGTGTCGGTCGCGGCGGCGGCGGCGATCGCCGAGGCGCGGGGGGTGGCGTGCGTGGGGGTGCCGACGTCGCGCGTCGCGGCGGTAGACGAGCCCGCGGGCACGGGGATCGCGCTGGCGTCGAAGGGCGAGCGGGCGTGGCTCGCGGTCGTGGGCAACGGCGGCGTATCGGACGTTGGCGAGGTCGACGCCGGGGAGCTGGGCGGACAAGGTCTGTCCAGGCTGGTCTGCGACGAGCACCTGCCGGGCCGCTGGCGGGAGGTGGCGGGGGCGATGGGTCTCGAGCTGGTGCCCACGCGGCTGAGCGCGGAGCGTTTGTGGCGGTGCCGAGGGTCGGTGGCGGCGTGCGACGCTGCGGCGCTGCGGGTGCTGTACCCGCGCGAGCCCGAGGCCGTGCGGGTGTGGCGGGAGCGGCGCGGGTAGCGACGCGTGCCCGCTGTGTTCGTGTTGGGCTCTTTTCGTCTTTTCGGACGTTGCAGGCGGTGTGTCGCGGTGTGTGTGGTCTGCTGCGCGGTGGAGTGGTCGCGGCGTGTGAAGTTGGGCAGGGTCGGGCCCGATGTCTCCCGAAGCATTGCGCAGCGCGGCGGGCGGGGTTGGCACGGATGCCTCCTCGGCTGGGCGTCTGCGCCGAAAGGCGCCCGATGGCGGACGGACCCGACCGAGACAAAGCAGTGGCCGACTTGGCGGGCAAGAAGGTCTTCACGACCGGCGAAGCCGCCGTGGTCTGCAACGTGAGCCAGCAGACGATCATCCGCTGCTTCGACTCCGGGCGTTTGCAGGGCTTCCGGGTGCCGGGCTCTCGGTTCCGGCGGATCCCGCGTGAAGAGCTGATGCGCTTCATGAAGTCCAACGGCATCCCGCTGGACGCGCTCGAGGGTGATCGGCGCCGGATCCTGGTGGTCGACGACGACGCTCGGATTGTCGACCTGTTCCGCGACGTTCTCGGGGAAGACGAGCGGTTCGAAGTGACCAGCGCGATGACGGGGTACGACGCGGGGCTGCTGACCGAGAGCTTCCGGCCGCACTTAATCGTGCTCGATTACCTGCTGCCCGACCTGAACGGGAGCGTGGTGCTTGAGCGGATCCGAGCGCGTGAGGATCTGGCGGGCACGCGGATCATGCTGGTATCGGGCGTGATCCGGCGGGACGAGATCGAGGGGTTACTCGGCGCGGGCGCGGACGCTTTCTTGCAGAAGCCGTTCGATCTGGACGAGTTTCTGAAGCTGGTCAAGGACCTGCTGGGTCTGGAGGCGTCGGCGGGCTGATCCGTTGGTTGACGCCGTCGGCGCGGCCGGGTGCTCTCGTGCGTTGGAGGGATCGTGGACGCGGACGTGTTGGAGCCAACCGGTGGTATCGACGACAACGCCTCGCGGGCGTCGCGCGTCGAGTTGGTGCTGCGGGGGGTGGACCGTCTGCCGACGCTCGGGGGTGTCGCGCGGCGTGTGCTGGAGCTCGGCTCGAACGACGACGTCGAGATCGATGAGCTTGCGCGGCTGATCGAAACCGACGCGTCGCTGACGGGCCGCGTGCTGGCGATGTGCCGCAGGGCGAACGTCGGCTTGGGTTCACAGATCACGACGGTCGAGTCGGCCGTGAAGATGCTCGGCCTGGAGGCGATCCGTTCGACCGTGCTGTCGGTCGAGGTCTATGAGGCGCTGTCTGACGGCGTGGACGAGGGGCTCTTTGACCGCGTGGGCTACTGGCGTCACGCGCTGGGTGTGGCGTGCTGCGGGGAGATGCTGGCGAAGCGTCTGAGGCTGCCGAGCGTCAAGCCCGAGCACGCGTTTGTCGCGGGTGTGCTGCACGGGCTCGGGCGGCTGGTGCTGCACCGCGTGCTGCCAAAGGGGTACCACAGCGTGATCCAGGTGGCCGAGGCCCGAGGGATCGACGCGGTGCCGATCGAGCAGGAGCTCATCGGTATGGACCACCACACGGCCGGCAAGCGGCTCGCGGAGCATTGGGGCCTGCCGCACGCGATCCAGGATGTCATCTGGTTGCACGGGCAGCCTGACGCTTTGGTCCCCGATCTGGTGCACCGCGACCTGATCCGGTTGGTGCGTGTCTCGCGTGGGGTGTGCCGGGCGCTGCGGGTGGGTTGGTCGGGCGACTTTTCGACGCCCGTGCCGATCGCGGTGCTCGCCGAGGAATCGGGGCTGCCGGTCGGCGATCTGGACGGCGTGTCGGCGCAGCTCGCGGCGACGGTTGCGGCGCGGTGCGAGGCTCTCGGTGTCGAGGATTGCAGCGTTGAGGAACTGCTCGTTGAAGCGGTGGCGTCGGCAAACAACCAGCTCTCACGGATCAACGGGCGGCTCGAGAAGCGGGCGCGGCAGGCGGGTGAGCGAGGGGCGGTGCTGGCGGCGATTGAGGCCTTCAGCTCGCGCGAGCGTCGCGGGGACACGGTGGTCGACACGCTGGGCGATGTAGCCAAGAGCGCCGCGGGAGTGTTCGGGCGGGGGACGTACGGCGCGGTCTACCAGCCTCGGCGCGGGGCGTCTTGGGAGCTTCTGTTGTTATCGGAGGGTGGGACTCGCGCGGAGACGTGCGAGCCGCCGAGCGATCCGGGCGGCGGTGCGCTGGACGTGGCGGACATCTTTGCGGGCAGCGCGGCGTGGGTCGGTGCGTGGGCGAGCGAGCGGCTCGCGGGTCTGCCCGAGCCGGACCGGGCCCGGTGGCTGCCGCTGTGGTCGAGCCGGGCTTCGACCGCGCCGGAGGGGGCGGCGGCGGCGCTCGTGACCGATCGGGCGTTCGGCGAGCGTTTCGGCGGGCAGGGGGCCGGGGGTCTTGTGGATGTGCTGGCTTCGGTCTGGGGCTCGGCGGTGCGGGCGGCGGGCAAGCACGAGGGGGCCCGGCGGCTGGGGGAGAAGCTGGCTGAGAGCCAGCGTCGGCTGAGCGAGGTTCAGCGTGTGCTGGCGGACCGCGAGACGATGTCGCGGCTCGAGCAGATCACGTCGGGGTGCGCGCACGAGATGAACAACCCGCTCACGGTGATCCGTGGGGCAGCGCAGAAGCTTTCGTCGGGTCTTCAGGACGTTGCTTTTCGGAAGGCGGCGGCATCGATCGACGAGGCTTCGCTGGAGCTGGCGGATCTGGTTAAGAGTCTGCACGTGCTGAGCTCGCCGCGGGAGCCCGAGCCAGTAGCGGTGCACCCCGGGGAGCTGGTCCGAGAAGCGATAGGCGAGGCGAGGCGCCGCATGGGCGGCGGGGTGCGGGTCAAGCTGCTGGCGGGCGAGGGGATTGCGCCGGTGATGCTGGACCGCGATTTCCTGTCTGAAGCGGTTATCGAACTTCTGCGGAACGCGGAAGCGTCGGGTTCTGACGACTTGACGGAGGTTGCGGTTCACGCGGCCCGTGCGGACGGCCGACTGACGGTTCGGGTGACCGACCGCGGGTGCGGGATGGACGCCGGGGTGCTGAAGCTTGCGTTCGACCCGTTTTTCAGCCGCCGCATGGCGGGACGCGGGGCGGGGCTTGGGCTGACGCGTGCGAGGAGGTTCGTAGAACTCATGGGCGGAACGCTGACGCTGAACTCGGAGCTGGGTCGTGGGACGACGGCTGAGATCTCGCTGCCGCTGCGCCCGGCGGGAGCGCCGCTGCTTTCGGACGAGGGTGAGGTGCGTCTTGCGGCCTGAAGACGGGGCAAGGGTGCGTCCTGATCGGGCGAGCGAAGCGGGTCCGAGCGGCGGTGCGTCGCGTGCGGGTCCGACGCGCGCTGGGGATGCTCAGCCGGTGCGGCCGGTGCGTGTGGTGATTGTCACGCCCGACGACGAGCGGGCGACGTGGCTCGGCTCGTGCGCGGCGGACCTGGGGCTGGTCGTCGAGCGGGCGTTGTCGTTCGGTGAGGCGGAGGCGCGCATGGGCGATGAGCGTCGCCCTGCAGAGCTGGCGATGCTCCACGTGACCGACGGTGAATCGTCGCATCTGGCCGCGGAGATGACGCGGCGGGTCAGCGCGAGGTTCGGGGGCGGGGCGTGCGTGTTCGTCTCGGACATCGCCGAGCTCGGGGACGCGGTCGAGGCGATGCGTGCGGGGGCGGTTGACTTTGTCGACGCGCGGCTCGGGGACACGGCGCTCGCCGAGGCGCTCGGGGCCGCGGTGCGGCGGGTGCTCACCGACCGGGAGCGTCAGCGGCGGATCGAGCGGCTGCGTGGTGTCTGCCGGCGGCTCGACACCGCGAGGCATTCGATCACGGACCAGGTGGGATCGATGTGCACGGATCTGGTCGACGCGTATCGGATGCTGTCGTCACAGCTCGACACGGTGACGCTGCACGGGGAGTACTCGGGGCTGGCGAAGCAGGAGCTCGAGGTTGAGCCGCTGCTACGGGTCACGCTGGAGTTCGTGCTGGCGAAGACCACGGTGTGCAACGCGGCGGTGTTCCTGCCCTCCGGCTCTGGGGACGAGTTTTCGCTGGGCGCTTTTGTCAACTACGACCGCGACCCGTCGTCGCTGGCGGTGCTGCTCGAACGTATGGCGGAGCTGCTGGCTCCGGTGGTCGAGATCGAGGGCGGCGTTGTGCGTTTGGCGGACGACGAGGCGCTTGGGGGGCTGCTGGGCCAGGACGCTCACTGGCTGGAGGGGCAGGAGATCGTTGCGGTCGCCTGCGAGCACGAGGACGAGTGCCTCGCGGTTCTCCTGCTGTTCCGGGATCGGCGTTCGCCGCTGCCGTCGAAGGCAAGCGAGGTGCTGGGGACGGTGGCCGGGCCGTTCGCGCGTCAGCTCGGGAAGATCATCCGCGTGCACCACCGGCATCTGTCCGTTGATGACCGTCACGAGGGTTTCGGCGACGGGTTGGGTGATGGCGACGGGCTGGGGGACAAGGACGGGTGGGGCGATCTGGCGGCGTAGCGCACCGGTGTCGTGTGCCGGCGGTTGCCCGCGAACGCTGTACTCCGGAGATGCTGGACAGGCAGGCTGAGGGACGAACGAGACTTGTGGTCGCGTGAACAGGGTGGTAACGCGGTGTCAGCCGCGGAGCTTGTCGCTTGTGGGCTGGTCGTCTTCGGTGTCGAAGCCGTCGTCGCCGGCGATGTTGACCTCGACCTCGTCCATGAAGAGCTGCGAGATCTGTTCTTCGGAGAGGTCTTGGGAGAGGTCGATCTCGAGGGCGCGGGGCCGGGGGGCTTCTTCTTCGCCGATGCGTTCTGGCTCGTCGGTTCGTGGGCCGCGGTGCTTCTGGCTGCGCTCTTTGATGACGAGCTTGATGGGCACTTCTTCGAAGGGCAGCTCTTCGCGGAAGCGGTTGATGAGGAACCGGTTGTAGTCGGGCTTGAAGAGGTCTTTTTTGTTGACGACGAGGACGACGGTGGGGGGGTTGGTTCGGATCTGGGAGGTGTAGAAGACCTTGGCTCGGGTGCCGAGCTTGGAGGGGGGCGGGCGGCGCTCGATGATCTTGTGGACGACGCGGTTGAGCTTTCCCGTGCCGACGCGGCCCGAGGCCTGCTGGTACATCTCGAAGGCGAGCTCGATGACCGGGGTGACGTTGAGCCCGTCCTTGGCGGACATGAAGGCGATGGGCGCGAAGCTGAGCCCCTTGAGGCTCTCGCGGATCCAGCGTTCGTAGTCGCCCGTGGAGACGGGTCGCCCCTTCTCGTTGAGCCGGCCGTCGACCCGGTCCCATTTGTTGACGACGATGACGACGGGGACGTGGGACTCTTTGATGAGGTCGCCGAGGAGCTCGTCGACCTGTGAGATCGGGCCGGTGGCGTCGATCATGAGCAGGCAGGCGTCGGCGCGTTCGAGGGAGCGCTGGACGCGGTCGAAGGCGAACCACTCGACGCGGCCGGCGAAGGATTTTTTGCGTCGGAGCCCGGCGGTGTCGACGGCGACGAAGCGGCGGGGGTTGCCGCCCGTGGTTTCCATCTCGAAGGCGACGTCGATGGCGTCGCGCGTGGTGCCGGCGATCTCGGAGACGATGACGCGGTCTTCGCCGGCGAGGGTGTTGACGAGGGTGGACTTGCCGGCGTTGCGCTTGCCGATGACGGCGAAGCGCATGTCGGCGATGGGCGCTTTGGGGCCGGTGGTTTCGGGGATGAGCTCGTAGAGGCGGTCGAAGAGCTCTCGGCGGAAGTAGTTGTTCTTCGCGGAGCAGATGAGTGGCTCATCGAAGCCGAGGGCTGCGAGCTCGTAGCCGTGGGCCTCCCAGGAGGGGCCGTCGACCTTGGTGGCGACGATGCGGATGGGCACGTCGCGGGCGGGTGTGCGGTCGTCTTCGGAGTGGTGGTCCTGGGCGTAGCGGCGTTCGCGGAGGAGTTTGGCGATCTTCTGGTCTTCGGGGGTGATGCCGGCCTGGGCGTCGATGCAGAAGAGGATGAGGTCGGCGTTGCCCACGGCCTCGCCGATCTGCCACTCGATGTTCTCGGTGAGCGTGGCGAGGTCTTTGCCTGCGTCGTCGAAGCGGCCGCCCTCGGTGACGTAGACGCCGAAGCCGCCGGTGTCGACGAGTTCGACGGGCTTGACGGGCGGCTGGTCGGGGTGCGGCGGCGGGGGGGCGTCTGTTCGGAGTATCTCGGCGGGGGGGTTGAGCTCGATGATGTGGCTGACACGGTCGCGCGTGACGCCGGGCTGGTCGTCGACGATGGAGACCTTGTCGGCGGCGAGCATGTTGAGCAGGGAGCTTTTGCCGACGTTGGGCCGACCGACGATCGCGACGCGGGGGATGGGCATAGGGAAGGATCGTAGAGACAAGGGTCGAGGAACGCGCTCTCCGGGCGTTTGAGCCGTTCGGGCGGGCGTGGCTGGAGGTATCGCTCGGGCTAGACGCCGCGGTCGCTGGTCTCGGGGGCGGCGGGGTCGTTGCGATACTTTTCGCGGAGCGGTTCGACGATGTCCTTGAGGAATCGCTCGGTCTGCTCGACGGCGCGCCCCACGTACTTCATCGGGTCGAGGAGCTGATCTTCGGTCAGCAGGTGGTGGACGGGCTGGAAGGCTTGGTCGGCCCGCAGGCGGTCGATCAGGTCGTTGTCAAGCCCTTCGGACTTCACCCGCATGCCCGCGGCCTGGGCGTGGACGCGGATTTTTTCGTGCAGGTCTTGGCGGTCGCCGCCGAGCTTGACGGCCTCCATCAGGATGTTCTCCGTCGCGAGGAAGGGCAGCTCGGCCGTGAGGTTCTTGCGGACCATCGCTTCGTGGACGACGAGCCCGGAGGCGACCTGGTGCATGAGATCGAGCGAGCCGTCGAGCGCGAGGAAGGCTTCGGGCAGGGAGAGGCGGCGGTTGGACGAGTCGTCGAGGGTGCGTTCGAGCCACTGGGTGGCGGCGGTGTCGTAGGCGTTGCCGACGAGGTTCATGACGAAGCGCGTGAGGCCGCAGATGCGTTCGCACTTCATGGGGTTGCGTTTGTAGGGCATGGCCGACGAGCCGATCTGCTTGGAGCCGAAGGGTTCGTCGATCTCTTTGCGGTTGGAGAGCAGGCGGATGTCGGTGGCGGTTTTGTGCAGCACCGACGCGAGGGCGGCGAGGTCTGAGAGGACGAAGGTGTCGAAGACCCTCGGGTAGGTCTGCCCGGTGAGGGTGAAGGTGCGCGCGGGGTCGCCGGGCTTGAGGCGGTCCATCGCGGCGAGTTCGAAGCGGTCGACGGCGGCGGGGTCGTCGCCGAAGAGGGTGAGGAAGGACGCCTGCGTGCCCGTGGCGCCGCGGAAGCCGCGGCGGGTGGCGAGCTCGGCACGGGTCTGGCTCGACCAGTACTCGATGTCGTGCGCCCACTGGGCGCAGCGGCGGCCGACGGTCGTGGGCTGAGCGGGCTGGTAGTGGGTGAACGCGAGCGTCGGCAGGCGGCCGAGCTTCGACGCCTGGTCGGCGAGGGCGAGGACGACGCGGATCGCCTTGCGTTCGATGAGCGTGAGCGACTCGCGGATGGCGAGCAGGTCGGCGTTGCAGACGACGTCCTGGCTTGTGCAGCCGAGGTGGATGATGGGTTTGGCGGCCGGGCACGATTCGCCGAGGCAGTGGACGTGGGCCATGACGTCGTGGCGGAGGTCGCGCTCGATTTCGCTCGCGCGGGCGAGTTCTTCGTCGGTGATGCCGCGCTCGACCACGGCTCGGAGTTCTTCGACCTGCTCGTTCGTGACGAGCGGGGTGTCCTGGTCTTTCGTGGCCTCTTGCTGGGCTTCGGCGATTGCGAGCCAGACGCGGCGCCAGGTGTTGAACTTGTGGCGGGGGCTCCAGATCCGGAGCATCTCGGGAGAGGCGTTTCGGGCGGCGAGCGGGGAGGTGTAGGTGTCGTGCGGGCTCGTCATGCCGGAGGCTAGAAGCGGACGAGCATGAACGCGGTGACGCCGGCGAGAGCGAGCGAGAGGGCGACGGGCCCAGCGAGGCGGAGGAGGGTCGAGGTTTTGGGGTCTTCGAGCGGGTTGTACTTCCAGGCGGCTCGGACGGCGAGGACGAACCAGAAGAGGGCGAAGGGCTCGACGTAGCGGATCCAGGCGAGGGCGTTGAAGCTGTTGGTCAGGACGTAGCCGAGCCAGGTGGAGGCGAGGATGAGCCGGGCGCGGCGCGGGACGGCGAGGAGCGCGACGGACATGGCGGCGCCGCCGAACGCGGCGAGGGCGGCGATGCTGAACGAGCGGTCTGCGACGACGGGCCCGATGCGGGCGATGTTCCAGAGCGAGCCCCAGCGGCCGTGGTCTTTGCTGTAGGAGGTTTCGACGAGCAGGGCGGCGGCGAGGCCGAGGGCGGCGCCCGCGGCGACGAGCCATCGGCCGTTGATCCGGTTGTTGAAGAGGGCGCGGATCGTGCCGGCGAAGAGGGGCAGTGAGCAGGCGCCGACGAGCCCGCAGACGGCGAACATGATCGCGGGGAAGGCGAGGTTGCCGCCGGTGTGCTCGCCCGCGGCGTGGTGCTGGATGGGGGAGGTGGTGTTGCCGGTCTGGAAGGCGGGCGGGACGAGCCCGCCCCAGATGTCGGCGAGGTAGGCGATCAAGAGGAAGGCGGGGAGCGTCGCGACGAGGGCGACCGAGGCGCGGGCGACGCGTCGGGGCTCGAACTCGGAGAGCCGGGGCACGAGGCGCCCGGGCGACCACTCGGTGGGGCGGTGCTGGGGCGGGCGTTCGTTCCGGCCGAGCCAGGCGCCGAGCCAGACGAGCCCGGCGAGCCAGATGTTGGTCTGCCGGACGCTGACGGCGGCGAGAACGGCGACGCCTCCGATCGCGGCGGTCCATCGCCAGTTGTCGCACTCGATGACGACGAGCAGCGCGAGCATGAGGGTGAGCCAGCCGACGCCTTCGGGCGAGACCCAGGCGAGATTCATAAAGAGGTAGGGGTCGACCACCAGGGGGATCGCCACGACGACGGCCCAGCGCGTGGGCGCCACGAGAGCGAGCTCGTAGACGATGAGCGCGAAGAAGGCGAGCATGAAGCTGCCCTGGAGCATTCGGAGGAGGTCGAGGTTCTCGTTGAGGAGCGAGTCGCTCGTCGCGTGGACGATCCCGGCGAGGGCGAGGTGGAAGGCGGGGGCGACGGTGGCTTCGTAGTCGGAGATGTCGGGGACGGGCCAGCCATCGACGAAGCGCTGGATGGCTTTGGCATGGAACTCGTCCTGATCGATGCGCTTGGGCCCACCGTCGATGCCGCTGAAGACGGTCGCGGCTTGGAGGAGCAGGAGGACGGCGGCGGTCGCGAGAGCGGCGGTCGCCGCACGGACGCGGCGTGACGGGTCGCCGAATCTCGTGCTGTTCCAAGTGGTCATGCGAGTAATCGGTTCGCTTCGAGAGGCTGCCTGGGTTGGGCCCGACTGCGCCGGAGGGTAGTTTTCGAATGGTAGAGGGCGGCCTGCCGTGCGGTCCGTCCTCCGTTCCATGATCGGCGTTCGCGTTTGGCGGCTGAACATTGGCCGTGCCCGCGTTTGGTGGCAACTAGCATCGCTGGTGAGCAAGACACCCGGTGAGCCAACGCTGGACGAGTCAAGGCCGGAGCAGCCCGTGCCGTCGACGGGAGCGGGCGGAGTGTCGCCGGGCGGAGACGAGGGGCGTTCACCTGATGAAGACAGCGGGGGCGGCTTTGGCTGGGCGGACCCTCGCGAGATTCGCCTTGCGGCGATCGCTCAGCGGGACCCCGGAGGTACCGAGGGGCGGGCGGCACTTGGGGAACTACTGGGGGGGTATCAGCGGCCGGTGTTCAGCTTGTGTTACCGGATGGTCGGTGATTCTGAGGTCGCAGCAGACCTCACACAGGAGACTCTTTGCAAGGCGATCCGCAACTTCGCGTCATACGACGGGCGGAGCCGGCTGGCGGGGTGGCTGTTCCGGATCGCGTCGAACACGTGCGTGAGCTATTTTCGGCGGCAGAAGTATCGGTCGCACGCGAGCCTTGATGCGACGCTGAGAACGAGCGAATCGGGCTCGGTGCGGACGCTGGGCGATTCTGTCGGGGTTTCGCGGGAACCGGAGCCGTCGTCGGGCGTTGAGAAGACCGAAGCCGGGGTCGCCCTTTCTCGGGCGCTGATGACCCTTGCCCCTTTGCACCGCGCGATTCTTCTGATGAGGGATGCTCACGGGATGGAGTACGCGTTGATCGCCGAAGCGCTTGACATCTCGATCGGGACCGTCAAGAGCCGTCTCTTCCGGGCGAGGGCGGCGTTGCGCGCGGCGATAGAACAGGAACCGGATGGGGGTGCGTCGTGAGCGGTGATGGTGCGATGGGTCAGCCGGCGGGCCGTTCGGGCGGAGACCTCTCGGGTCGGGCGGCGGAGGCGCCGGTCGATGAGCGCGTTGGTGAACGTTTGGAGGCGATGTTGCCGGCGGGTGTGTCGGTCGAGGAGGTGTTGGGGCTGATTGAGGACCGCTTGTCAGCCCAAGTGTCGGAGCGGGTGTCATCGGCGATCGCCGGGCACGCAGCGCTCGAGGGCTTTGTTGCCGGGGCGCGGGCGGATCGCGTCGAGGCGGCAGCGCTCGGGGCTCGAGACGCGGCGATGAGCGGGCCTGACGTTCTTGAGGCCGCGTTCGATGATGCCGGTTTCGGCGGGGTGTTGGCGAGCCGCAAGCCGGCGGTTTTGGAGAGCCATCGCCTCGCGTCGGGCGCGTCTTCGGCGCCCGAGGTCGGTGCCTTGGGGCGGCTCGGGGAGGAACCCGGGCTTGGTGTGGTCGAGTCGAAGCCGGGGCGGGCTGGGCTTGTACGGATTGGCGTGCCGGTGGGGATCGTGGGCTCGCTCGCGGCGTTGGTCGCCTTGGGCATTGTTCTGGCGCCTTACGTGCCCGGTCTGAGCGGGTCGGCTCTGAGCGGGTCGGGGGGTAGCGGTGGTGGCGTCGCGGACCGCTCGCTCGCCTTGCAGATGACTGAAGCGGGAGTCGATCGCTCGTCCGAGGAGGGCGGTGAGGAAAGTTCGGCCGCGTACTCCCGGCTGGATTCTCCGCCGGAGCAGCGCGAGCGGGCTCGGGGTCGCGCGCTTGCGGATACGGCGACCGATGCTTTGGCACCGGCTGATGAGGAATTTTTGGACGCGGGGGACGTCGTGCGGTCCGGGATTCCGGCGGAGGCGATGGGGCTGGCGTCCTCGGGCAGCGTGTCCGGACGCGGAGAGGGGCGTGGGGCGGGGCGTGGGGGTGGGTCGTCGATCGAACGGGAACCAGAGGACGGGGCGTCGGTCCTGCGTGATGAGCGGATCTCGATCCCCGGCGCGAGGCTGCTTGGCGAGGACGCCGCAAGCATCGCTCGGCGTGGGCGGCTCGAACTGCACCTGAGCGTGCTGCCCACGACGCCTCGCGGGCTTGAGAGCATCGGCATCGGCAGCGGTGGCGGGCTTCCGCGCGGTGTTCAGACCGTGCTGCTCGACCGCAACAATGAAACATACGAATCGATGATTTCGTCTGTCATTGTTCGTATGGAGCGTGAGGGTCGACGCCCGGCGGAGGACCCGTTCCTGGCGATGGCGAGGCTCCGCCCGAGCGCGGTGCTGTTCGACCGTCTCCGGCGGTATTTCGAGCGGCGGGGCCTGCGGGTACGGTTCTTCGAGACAGACGGCCCGCTGATGGGTGGCGCACCGGGCGAGGACGGCTGGCTGTGGACGCGGGAGGGTGTGCGGGCGACGGAGATTGTCTCGTTCCCGGTCGTACGGTTTGTGATGCCGTTGAGCGAGCCTGACCTTGAGCCTGACCTTGAGCCTGACCCTGACCCTGAGGCCGATGACGATGACGAGGGCTAGCGGCGTTCACGCTGGTTTGGCTGGTTCGCTGCAACCCGGGCGTGTGAGTCGCTCATCAACTATCATTGCGGCGGATTCTGGAGGCTCTGGTGTACTGGCACCGAGCCGGGTTGTCTTGCACGTCTCCGGTTTATTGGCGGCGGCGTGGTGTGGAAACCAAGCGGCGTTGCCGTGAGAAGGAGGTGGCGGGATGGCTCGGCTTGCGATGACTTCGGCGGTTGTATCGGCGGCGTTGTGTGGCCTGGTGTTAACGGGTTTGACCGTGCCAGGCGTGGCGTCGGCTCAGGACGCGGATTCGGCCGAACAGGTGTCGCTTCCCGATGCGTACGAGGTGCTTGAGCGTGCGATCGAGGCGATCGGCGGCGAGGAGTCGATCCGCAAGGTCAACACCCAGCGTATGAAAGGCACGTTCTCGATCCCTGCTCAGGGGTTCTCGGCGGACATCCTGATCTTGCGTTCGGCGCCTGACAAGGTTCGGATCAAGGTCATGTCCGGGGGGATGACGCTCGTGGATCGGGGCACGAACGGCACGGACGCTTGGGCGTCGCAGGGTCCGGGGGCGCCGCCGGTGCTTCTGAAGGGCAAAGAAAAGGAGACGGCGCTGCGTGAGGGCGACTATTTCTCGTCACTGACGCCGCGGACGGAGTACCCCGAGGCTGAGACAGTCGGGATCGAGACGGTCAACGGGGAGCGGGCGTACAAGCTGCGGCTGGTTGATCGTGGTGACAAGGAGTCGTTCGGCTACTACAGCGTGGAGAACGGGCTGCGTCTTCGTGCCGAGAACGACGAGGGCGTGCAGACGTTCACGAAGTACGAGGAGCACGATGGGGTTCTCGTGCCGATGGCGATGGAGATCGCCGCGGTGACGCCCTACGGCGAAATCGTCCAGCAGATGAAGATGACGAGCATCGAGCAGAACATCGATCTCGCCAGAGACGCGTTCTCGACGCCGGGTTCGAACTGAGTGCGGCGCTCGTGCCGGCGTCGTGATCGGCATTGACCGCGGCGGTTCGTTGTCGTCTTGGGCGGCAGATGTTGGTTCAGGCGTCGGTCGGGGGCTTGCTGTGTTGCTCCCAGCGGGTCTTCATGTCGTGGGGCACGCTGAGGAGGTCGAGCACCTTACCGGCGATGAAGTCGATGATGTCCTGGACCGATCGCGGCCCGAGGTAGAAGCCCGGGTTGGTCGGACAGACAACCGCGCCGGCCAGGGCGAGCGTGCGCATGTTCTCGATGTCGACGAGGTTCAGCGGCATCTCGCGGTGACAGACGACCAGGGGGCGTCGTTCCTTGAGGGTGACCATGGCGGCGCGGGTGAGCAGATTGCTGCCGGCGCCGGTGGCGATCGCCCCGAGGCTGGTGGAGGAGCAGGGGAGCACGGCCATGCCGTGGTGTAGGAAGGAGCCGCTGGCGATGACGGCGCCGACGTCTTTGTTGGGGTGGCAGACGAGTCGGGTGCGGCAGTCGTCGGCGTGGTCGGACGCGGCGACGGTGGGCAGGAGCTCTTCGAGGTTGATGCGCCGGATGCCGGCCTCGTCGAAGAGCAGGCGCTGGCCGTACTCGCTGACGACGAGGTGGACGGTGTGGCCCGGGTGGAGGCTCGACGGGACGAGGAGCTGTTCGAGGGCGCGGAGGGCGTAGGCGGCGCCGGAGGCTCCGGAGATTCCCAGGACGAAGGTCTTTCGGGGGCTCGGGTGGGGGCTTGGGTGGGGGGTCGGTTGGGGGGGGGTGGTCATCGGTCGGTGGGATCCGGGGTGTGGGGCGGGTCGTCGGGCGGACACTAGACTCGGAGCATGGGCACGATGTCGGTCGAGCGAGCGGGTTTGGATCGGGCAGGATCTGCCTCAGGGGGCGTTGGGCGTGGCGGGCTGGTCGCGATCCGCGGGATGGCTCGAGAGGCGGTCGCGGGCGTGCTACGTCGGGCGGCTGTGTTCGAGGCCGCGGCCGCGTCGGGCGGTGATGTGCGGTTGGCGCCGGGGCGTGTGCTTGCGAACCTGTTCTTCGAGGATTCGACGCGGACGCGGGCGAGCTTTGCGGTCGCGGCGCAGCGGTTAGGAATGGGCGTCCTTGATCTCCCCGAGCAGGGGTCGTCGTCGGCGAAGGGCGAGACACTGCTGGATACGGCGCGGACGCTTGAGTCGGCGGGGGCGGACGTGCTGGTCGTTCGGGCGAAGGCCGCGGGGTCGGCGGCTCTGGTCGCTCGAAGCGTGGGCGTGCCGGTGGTCAACGCGGGCGACGGTCGGCACGAGCACCCGACCCAGGGGTTGCTCGATTGCTACGCGCTCGCGAAGGCGACGGGGCGGGCTTCTGGGTTCGACTTGTCTGGGCTCCGGGTCGCGATCGTGGGCGATGTGCTGAACTCGCGTGTCGCTCGGTCGGACGTGCACGCGATGACGTCGCTCGGGGCGGAGGTGGTGCTGGTGGGTCCGCGTGAGTTCGTGCCGAGGTCGCTGGGAGCGCTCGGGTGCTCCGTTTCGCACGACCTCGACGGGCTGATCGGCGGCATGGACGCCGTCCAGATGCTGCGCGTGCAGTTCGAACGGCACTGGGGGGGCGAGGAGAAGGGCCGGGGTGCGTGGTCGGCGGCGTCGTACCGAGTTCAGTACGCGATGACGGCCGAGCGGCTCGCTCGTCTGAAGCGGGGGGCTGTGGTGATGCACCCGGGGCCCGCAAACGTTGGGCTCGAGATCGACGGGGCGGTCTTCAGCGATGAGCGGTCGCTCGTCCGGGAGCAGGTGCGCGGCGGTCTCTATATTCGGATGGCCGTGCTCGCCGGTTCGCTAGGTGTCTGATAGGAATCAGGCACGGGGTCGCGATGAAAATTAGGTCAACAACACCTGAAATTCTGCTGACGGGTCGGCTCGGTATGACGGCGTTGATATGTTGAAGTTGCAGCTGGTACGGGCTCGGGAGTTTTTGTGCGACTCAGGGTTCTGAAAGTACTTTCTCGGCTTCGCCCCTTGGCGGGTGTGCTGGTAGCTCTTGTGCCGTTGCTGCTCACCATCGGAGCGGTCCCTCGGTCGATACTCGGCGATTTACTCGGGGGATCTGAGCAAGCATCGTGCTGTGTTGTGGGGGCGTGCTGCTGCTCGATGCTTGGCAGTGCCTGCGCTTGCGAGCCTGGAACCGTTCCGGGGGTGGATCGGGTCGCGACGCGCGACGCGTTCGCCGCCGGGGGCGGGGATGCGGGTGTCGGGCGGGGTGAAGACGGGGGCGCGAACCTGGCAGCGCTGCGGTGTTCGCAGACGGTGCAGATGATCGTGTCGCTAGGTCTTGCGGGTTTGCCGCCGGCCCGGCCGACGGGCGTGGACTTGGCGGTGCGTTCCGAGCGTGCGGATGTGTTTCCGTTGCCCGGCGTCGAGCGGCGTTCGGTGGAGATCCCGACTCCGCCGCCCAGGGGCTGATCCATCGTGGCCGGTGCTTGCGGGTGCCGGCGGGTGTGATCCGTTCTTGGTGCCGCTACGGGCCGACCCGGCTTGTGGCGTTCGGGAGTTCTTATGTTGTTCACGGCGCGTGCGGCTTTGCCGCGCGGGTTTACGCTCATCGAGCTGCTTGTGGTCGTTGCGATTGTGTCGCTGCTGATCGGGATCCTGCTGCCGGCGTTGGCGTCGGCGCGTGACTCTGCTCGTTCGGTGGTGGGGCTGAGCCGCTTGCGTGATCTGGCGCAGGCGTCGCGGTTCTATGCCGACGACAACGGCGGTGAGATGACCCGCACGAGCCACTCGGCGCGGGTGGGTTTCGGTCCGCCTCGCGGTCTGGAGTGGTACCTCGCGTTGGCTCGGTACTTCGACTCGTCGCTTGATACGTGGCTGCCGCCGAGTGTCGACGAGGGGTCGTGGCTCCGGGTGGTCAACGAGCACTACCGCTCGCCGACGGACCGTGTACGCCAGGAGCCCGGCGAGGTCGGGCTTGGTTTTCGGCCGGTGCTGAGCTATGCGCAGAGCGTGTGGTTCGAACTGCGTCGGCAGGAGTTTGAGCTTGGCAGCGGCGACGCGTCGGAGCCGTTCCGGCGGCTGGACGCTCTGCCGTTTCCGACGAGGACGGTGCTCTTCGCCGAGATGACCGAGCCGTACCTGTCGTCGCTGGGGCCGCGGGTGACGCCCGCGGGTCTGGGCGGGACGGGTCAGGGGACCGCGACTGATCACATCATGGCCCACTTCTGGAAGCTCTTCGAGGTGGACCCGCAAGAGGTGGCGACCCCGACGCGCGGCCCGCTCGGTGGGTACGTGTTTGTCGACGGGCACGCTGAGATAAAGCGGCTGGAGGAGACGTTCAGCGTCGCCGACGGCCGAGATCTTTGGGACCCGCGGGCGATGCGTTTGAAGTAACACCCGCGGGATGCAGTACGGATTTAATAATAACAACGCCTGCGCGATAAGCGGGCGGTTGAGACGGAATGGAGTTTGTCATGAGTGTGAAAAAAATGGCGAGTGTTGCCGGAGTGTTCGCGGCTTTGGGTGGCGGCTCGTCGGGCCAGCTCCCGGCGATTGTGGGTCCGATGGAACACCTGCTGATCTCGTACGACGGCTCGTCGCTGTCGGTCTCGCTGGATCCGAACGCGGACCCGTCGGCGAACGTGCTCGATGATCAGGACGGCGCGGTGTATGACGGGAACGCGTCGGTCCTTTCGGGTCGGATGATCAACGATCAGTACGGCTGGCTGGCGAACGGGTTCATCCAGCTCGGCTCGGGCGAGGGCATCTGGGTCGAGGCGTTGTCGGTTTCGGACGGTCTCGACGTGTACGAGGGCGGGATGCGCCCGATGCTTGCCAACCACAGCTATAGCGCGATCCTCGGAACCGAGGGTTCGAGCGGTCTGTGGCAGTGGTCGGGCACGATGACACACAACTGGTACGCCGCCGACGAGGCGGGTCTGTACGAGGCGACGTACCGGGTGTTCGTCGGCGATGCGGTGACCGGCGCTGATCTGGGCATCGCGTCGGACACGGTCACGCTCTCGTTCGTGGCGATCCCGGCACCCGCTTCGGCGGCGCTCGTCGGGCTCGGGCTGTTCGGCATAGCACGCAGGCGGTGAGCCTCGCTCTACCTACGGAGACGATCATGCGTCATGTAAATATATGTTTCGGGCTCGTCGCGGCGGGCTGGGGCACGCTCGGCGTGTCGGGCCAGGTGCTGGGTGGGCCGATGAAGCACCTGCTGATCTCGCAGGCGGGGCAGTCGCTGGCGTTCTCGTTTGAGACGCCGGTGGACGGCCCGCTGGAGTTGACGCAGGCGCCGTTGAACGAGTTCACCGGGGCGGCGTCGGTGCTCAACGGCACCGGGTACAACGCGCAGTTCGGCTGGCTCGCGTCTGGCTTTTTCAGCCTGCCGGTCGGATCGGGCGTGTTCGTTCGAACGCTGGAGCAGTCCGAGGGGCTGTCGGCGTACGACGCGTTCACCTTCCAGCCGATCCTCGGGACCGACGGCTCGGACGAGGTATGGCAGTGGTCTGGCGCGATGACGCACAACTGGTACACCGCGTCGTCACCCGGCGTCTACGCGGCGAGCTACGAGGTGTTCGTCGGCGACGCCCTCGGGCAGCCGCTCGACGGCTGGGATTCTGCCCTCGTCGATCTGTCCTGGGAATTGAGTTTGGGTTGGTTTACTCAGTTGCGGAGCAACGAAAGCGTGATCAAATATGTAAACGTTGTAGTCGGGCCGCTGGGGCCCGGTATTGCCCCGGCGCCGGCGGCCGGGGTGGTGCTGTTCGCGGCCGTCGGATGCATCACGCGTCGTCGGTGAGACAGGATGGAGGGCCCGCTCCGGTCAGCGCTGGAGAGGGCTTGTCCGGTCGTGCTGTGCGATTGGTTCATCGGGTGAGTACATTGTGGGCATGACCGACGAAGCCCGTCAGACGCTGCCGACCGACACCGACGATGGGCTGCTGCTGATCGTGTCCGGGCCGAGCGGGGTAGGCAAGACGACGATCACGCGGGCGATCGAGCGGTCGATCCCGTCGAGCGTGTTCAGCGTGAGCGCGACGACGCGGGCGAAGACCGAGGCGGACGTGGAGGGGGTTGATTACCGGTTCGTCGACGACGCGGAGTTTGACGGGATGATCGCTCGTGGCGAGTTGCTCGAGCACGCCGACGTGTTCGGGAAGCGGTACGGCACGCCGGGCCCGTGGGTGGACGAGCAGCTGCGCCGGGGTCGGCTGGTGATCCTTGAGATCGACGTCGCGGGGGCGCGGCAGGTCAAGGAGAAGCGTCCGGGGGCGCTGTCGATCTTTGTGCTGCCGCCGAGCGAGGAGACGCTGCTCCAGCGGCTGCGCGACCGCAAGCGTGAGGACGACGAGGCGATCCGGCGTCGGTTTGGTGAGGCGCAGCGGGAGATCCACGCGGCGCGGGCGGGCGGCGTGTACGACCGGTTCGTCGTCAACGAGGACCTCGACCGGGCGATCGACGAGGCGGTGGCGATCGTTCGCGGGGCGATGGGCGAGGCTCGGAGCGGGGCCTGACCGGGCGAGTCGGGCTGGGGCGGTTCGAAGCTGGGCGTGCTACGCGCGGGCGGCGTGTTTCTGGCGTTCGGCGAGGAGCAGCTTGGCTTCGCCGGCGATGTAGAAGCTGCCGGTGACGAGGATCAGGTCGTCGTTGCCGACGCCTCGGGCGGCGGCGTTGATCGCGTCCTTGACGGTGGGCGCGGTGTCGGCGGACTTGTCGGTGAGCTCTCGGTAGCGTTCGGCAAGCTTTTTCGGGTCGGCGGCGCGGGGGTTGTCTCGTGCCTTCGTGAAGATGATCTTGTCGGCGCCGCGGCCGATCTGTTTGAGGGCGGCGTCGATGTCTTTGTCTTGGGCGCAGCCGAAGACGACGGCGACGGAGTCGTGAGCCATGGTGGCTCCGACGGCAGCGACGAGCGAGGCGATCGAGGGGGGGGTGTGGGCACCATCGACGACGATGCGCGGGTGTTCGTTGATGACCTCGAGCCGGCCCGAGCGGGGGGTGCCGGCGAGCCCTTCGACGACGCCGATCTCTGGGAGCTTGAAGCCCTGCTCGGCGAGGGCGTCGAGCGCGGCGAGTGCGAGGCCGGCGTTGCGGCCCTGGTGGGTGCCGGGGAGTGGGACGGGGACGTGCTCGAAGCGGACGCGTTCGGTGATGAGGCTGACGCGGACGTGCGGGCCGTGTTCGTGGTCGGCCTCGAAGCGTTCGGTGAAGTCGAGCGTTGTGGCGCCTTCGGCCTGGGCGCGGAGCACGCGGAGCGGGGCGCCGACGTCGGCGGCGGTCTGGGCGAGCACGCGCATCGCTTCTTGGTCTTGTTCTTGGGTGACGGCGGGGACGCCGGGCTTGAAGATGCCGGCCTTCTCGGCGGCGATGAGGCCGAGGGTGTCGCCGAGGATCTGGGTGTGTTCGAGCTGGAGCTCGGTGACGACGGTGACGTCGGGGTGGACGAGGTTGGTTGAGTCGAGGCGCCCGCCGAGGCCGACCTCGACGACGGCGAGGTCGACGCCCGCGCGGCGGAACGCGAGGAGGGCGGCGGCGGTGAGCGCTTCGAAGTAGGTGGGGGGGCCGGCGGTCTCGTCGAGGGTGGACGCGGCGGCTGCGACGTCGGCGACGCGGTCGGAGAAGTCTTTCTTCGTGATGAGCCGGCCGTTGACGCGGATGCGCTCGCGGACGTCGACGAGGTGCGGGCTGGTATAGAGCCCGACGGAGTAGCCGCAGCCGGCGACGGCGGCGGCGGTCATCTCGCAGACCGAGCCCTTGCCCTTGCTGCCGGCGACGTGGACGCATCGGAGCGAGGCTTCTGGGTTATCCAGCGCGTCGAGCAGGCGGCGCATGCGGTCGAGCTTGATCTTGTCCTGGTCGATGTGGGCCGCGTGGACGCGTTCGAGGTTCGTCAGGCTCGCGAGGTAGCGGTTCGCGGCGGCGAAGGTCATCGGCCCGCGGGCGTGGTCCGGCGACGCCGGGAGCTTGGGCTCGACGATCGGCGGCTGCTTGGAAGGTTTCTTTGCCACGGGCACCCCATCGCCCACTGGCGGAGCGGGCACCAGTCTATAGCTCGATCGCTCGGGCTCGGTTGCCGGTCGGCCGGGAATCAGGGGGTCAGCGGTCGAGGTCGGCGTAGGGCGTGTTCGTTTCGCGGACACGGAGGCGGATGTAGACCCCGTCGACGAGGCTCGGCCCGTCGGTCGGGTGGCTGCTCGGGTCTCAGTGTGTTCTGGTTGTTCTAGCGGTCGTCGAAGTCGTCTTCTTCGGGGAGGGGCTGCCAGGCTTCGGCCATGAGCTGCTTCATCTCGGCGACGGCGTCTCGGAGCCCCGTGTAGACGGCGCGGCTGACGATGGAGTGCCCGATGTGGAGCTCCTCGATGCCTGGGAGTGCGGCGACGGGCTGGACGTTGTGGTAGTTGAGGGCGTGCCCGGCGTTGAAACGCATGCCGGCGTCGCGGACGGCTTCGCCGGCTTCGCGGACGTGGTCGAGTGCTTCGTCGAGGGAGTCGCGTCGGAAGTCGCCGCCGGCTTCGGCGAAGGCGTGGGCGTAGGGGCCCGTGTGAATCTCGCAGACGTCGAAGCCGAGCTCGGCGGCTGCTTCGACCTGGCTCGGGTCGGGGTCGATGAAGGCGCTGATGATGAGCCCGGCGCCCTTGAGCTGCTGCGCGACTCGCGCGAGGTGGTCGCGCCCTGCGACGACGTCGAGCCCGCCCTCGGTGGTGACTTCCTGGCGGCCCTCGGGGACGAGCATGGCGGTGTGGGGGCCGACCTTGGTGGCGATGTCGACCATCTGGTTGGTCGCGGCCATCTCGAGGTTGAGCTTGACCTTGACCATGCGTCTGAGGAGGGAGACGTCGCGGTCTTGGATGTGTCGGCGGTCTTCGCGGAGGTGGACGGTGATGCCGTCGGCGCCGCCGAGCTCGGCCTCGTGGGCGGCGCGGATGGGGTCGGGCTCGCCGAGCTGGGGGATGAGCTGGTGGAAGACCGAGTCTGGGTCTTCGGGGTAGCGGGCCTGGCGGAGCGTGGCGACGTGGTCGATGTTGACGCCGAGCTGGATCATGCCGATACCCCTCGCTTCGAGAGACGGTGGTGGGATGACGCGGACCGGGAGGCATGGGCCGCGGGGAGTTGGCCTCGCCGGACGGTACGCCGACGCGCGGGTGTGGCTCGGCCTGTGTTGGAGCGGTTGTTGATTGGATGCGTTTGGCGTGGGGTTTGGTCTTAGGCTGGTGGCGTGAGGGTTCTTTTGGTCACGCTTGGGTCGGGTGGCGACGTGCACCCGTTTGTGGCGCTCGGTCGCGAGCTGGTCTCGCGCGGCCACTCGGTGCGGCTGGCGATGAACGCGGCCTCGTCGCACAAGCTGGAGGGGACGGGTGTCGAGCACGTGGCGCTGGGCGAGCGGTGGGAGCTGAGCGAGCTGGGTGATCACCCGGACCTGCTGCACCCGCGGAGGGGGCCCGAGGTGGTGTTCGGCGACCTGGTGCTGCCGCGGGTGGCGGAGATCTACGGGGTGGCGCGGGAGCAGGTCGACTCGTGGCGGCCGCACGTGGTGGCGAGCCATCACATCGCGATGGGCGTGCCTTGGGCGTGCCGGGAGCGGGCGTCGGCGGTGCCGTGGGTGAGCGTGCTGTTGTCGCCGCTGTCTTGGGTGTCGCGGGCGGACCCGAACGTGTACCCACGGGTGTTGCCGAGGTTTTTGCGGGGGTTCGAGGCGGGGCTGCTGCCGCGGTTTGCCCGGTGGCGTGGGGACAAGCCGGTGAACGCGATCCGGGCGGGGCTGGGGCTCGCGCCGGGGCGTGATCACCTGTTTGGCCATGCGACGACGGCGGACCTGCACCTGGGGCTCTGGTCGCCGCAGCTGCGCGGGCCGACGGTGGACGACCCGCCGCGGTCGCACGTGACGGGCTTCTGCCTGCACGACCGTGATGCGCGGGCGGAGGCGCCGGCGATCGAGCTGGAACGGGCGCTCGCGGGGTCCGGTTCCGGAGCACCGATCCTGGTCGGGATCGGGACGGCGGCGGTGCACATCGACCGGGACTTCTTCGGGCTCATGGGGCGGGCGGCGGCGCTGCTGCCGGGCCGGGGGATCCGCAACCCGATGCTGCTGCTGACGGGGGAGGGCGTCGATCCGCCGGCGGGTCTGCCCTCGAACGTGACGTGCCTGGCGTATGCGCCGTTTTCGACGGCGATGCCGCGGTGCGCGATGTCGATCGTTCACGGGGGCGCGGGCTCGACGGGTCAGGCGATGCGTTCGGGCCGGCCGTTCGCGGTGGTGCCGTTCTGCAACGACCAGTTCGACTTCGCGGCGCGGGCGGTGCGGCTGAAGTGCGCGCGGTCGGTGCCGCGTGAGAAGCTGACGCCCGAGGCGATCGCGTCGGTGATCTGCGAGACGCTGACGGACCCGGTGATCCACGAGCGGGCCGAGCGGGTGGCGTACCTGGAGTCGCTGGTCGACGGGCCGGCGCGGGCGGCGGAGCAGCTCGAGCGGATCGCGAGGCGGGACGAGCCGGCGTCGACGCTTGGGCGCGGTTCGCGGTGACGGCTCGCTCGTACAGTTGCGGATGCTTCAAACCGACACGCGATCGCTGATCAAGGCCGAGCTGGGCGACCTCGTTGAGATCCGGCGCGACCTGCACCAGCACCCCGAGCTGAGCTTCGAGGAGCGGCGGACGAGCGGCGTCGTGCAGCGGGAGCTGGCGGCGATAGGGATCGAGCACCGGACCGGGCTCGGCGGTCCGGAGCGGGACGGCACGGGCACGGGGGTGCTGGGGTACCTGCCGGCGACGCGGGCGTCGGCTGAGACCAGGACGGTCGCGCTGCGGGCGGACATGGACGCGCTGCCGATCGTGGAGGCGTCGGGGGTGGCGCATGCGAGCGCGACGCCGGGGGTGATGCACGCGTGCGGGCACGACGGGCACACGGCGATCCTGATCGGTGCGGCGCGGGTGCTGGCGAGGCTGGACGAGCGGGCGAACAACGTGGCGTTTGTGTTTCAGCCGGCCGAGGAGGGCGGCGGGGGCGGCGAGAAGATGTGCCTCGACGGCGTGCTCGAGGGCGGGGGTGGCGGCGGGATGGGTGAGCCGGTCGACCGCGTGTTTGGGCTGCACGGGTGGCCCGGCATGCCGCTTGGGACGGTGGGGACGAAGCCGGGCCCGCTGCTGGCGGCGACGGATGACTTCGTGGTCACGGTGCGTGGGCTGGGGGGGCACGCGGCGATGCCGCACGTGTGCCGGGACCCGGTGCTGGCGGGGGCGGCGATCGTGCAGGCGTTGCAGCAGCTTTCGAGCCGGAGCGTGAGCCCGGTGGATTCGGTGGTGTGCACGGTGGCGAGGTTCGAGGGCGGGCACGCGAACAACGTGATCCCCGAGTCGGTCGAGCTGGAGGGGACGATCCGCACGCTGCGGGCTGAGACGCGGCGGCTGGCGGAGGCACGTTTCCGGGAGATCGTGTCGGCGACCGCGGCGGCGCACGGGGTGACGGCGGAGATCGATTTTCAGCCGGGCTACCCGGTGACGCGGAACGACGACGCGCTGGCGGCGGAGGTGCTCGGTGTGCACCGCGGGGTGTTCGGCGCGGAGCGCGTGATCGAGCTGCCCGAGCCGTTTCTCGGCGGCGAGGACTTCAGCTACTACGGCGAGCGCGTGCCTGCGTGCTTCTGCCTGATCGGGCTGCTGCCCGAAGGGCGGGCGAGCTACCCGGGCCTGCACCACCCGACGTTCGACTTCAACGACGACGCGATCGCGGTTGGTGTGGAGGCGTTGGTATCGCTGGCTCTGGCGTAGGCGTCGTGCCTCGGGCTTAGGCGATGGTGACCGAGTCGTCGAGGTAGACGTCCTGGATGGCGTGGAGGAGGGCGGCGCCTTCGTTCATGGGGCGTTGGAACGCCTTTCGTCCGGAGATGAGGCCCATGCCGCCGGCGCGCTTGTTGATGACGGCGGTCTCGACGGCTTCGGCGGTGTCGGACGCGCCGGAGGAGGCGCCGCCCGAGTTGATTAGGGGGACGCGTCCCATGAACTGGTTGATGACCTGGTAGCGGCAGAGGTCGATGGGGTGTCCGCCCTCGCCTGTCTCGCTGGAGCCGGCGAGCTCGGTGTAGACCTCCTTGCGGAATTTGCCGTAGGAGGAGTCTCCGGAGTTGAGGGCGTTGTAGCCGCCGTTGAGGGTGGGGAGCTTCTGCTTGACGATGTCGGCCTGGATCGTGGCGCCGAGGTGGTTGGCTTGGGCGGTGAGGTCGGCGGCGGTGTGGTAGTCGACGCCGTTGATCTTGAAGGCGGAGTTTCGGATGTAGCACCAGAGGACGGTGACCATGCCGTACTCGTGGGCCTCGTGGAACATCTCGGCGACCTGTGTGATCTGCTGCTCGGACTCGTCGGAGCCGAAGTAGATGGTGGCGCCGACGGCGACGGCGCCCATCTCGAAGCACTGGCGGATGTTGCCGAAGGGGATCTGGTTGAAGGTGTTGGGGTAGGTCATGAGCTCGTTGTGGTTGAATTTGACGAGGAAGGGGATTTTGTGGGCGTACTTGCGCGCGACGGCGCCGAGCACGCCGTAGGTGGAGGCGACGGCGTTGCAGCCGCCCTCGATGGCGAGCTTGACGATGTTCTCGGGGTCGAAGTAGTCGGGGTTGGGCGCGAAGCTGGCGCCGGCGGAGTGCTCGATGCCCTGGTCGACGGGGAGGATGGAGACGTAGCCGGTGCCGGCGAGGCGTCCGGAGTTGAGGAGGAGGTTGTAGTTTCGGAGAACATTGGGGTTCCGATCGGATTCGGTCACGACGCGGTCGACGAAGTCGCCGCCGGGCAGGTAGAGGGCGCTCTTCGAGACGGTCTTGGACTCGTGGTTGAGGAGGGCGTCGGCCTTGTCGCCGAGGAGTTCGCGGATGTTGGTCGCCATGGTGTGATCTCCGGTCGGGAAGGGGTGCTGCTGGGGCCCACCTGACGGGCCGCCGATCTCCGGTGAAAGTGTAGGTCTGGGTCGGTTGTGAGGCGGTGTGTGTGGGTGAAAACGGGGCCGGATCGGGCGGGTGTTCTGACGCGTTTTTCGAGAGCTGCGTCGAGCTGATGGGGGTTCTCGCGTCGGGTGCGTTCTGAGGGCAACCAACGGTGACCGGCGGGGGCCGGCCGGATGTATGGCAGACATTTTTGCGTAGGTTTAGCTTCGTGGGGTGGGTTTGCAGCCATGCCGCGGCTAGCCGGTTGGCGGGAAGTACGAGGCGGCGCAGCCGGGCGCTTCGGTGACGCGTACGGCGGCGACGCGGCAGTGCTCGGCGATCTCTTCGAGCTGGCCGGCGAGTTCGGCGGCGATGTACTCGGCGACGTTCTCGGCGGAGGGGTTGGTCTCGTCGAAGGGGGCGACGTCGTTGAGGGTGTTGTTGTTGAAGGGCTCGCAGATCTCGGCGAGGAAGCCGTGGACGGAGTGGAAGTCGGCGAGGAGGCCGTCGTCGTCGAGGGTGTCGCCGGCGATGGTGGCGGTGACGCGCCAGTCGTGGCCGTGGAGCGGTTCGCGGGCGCCCGCGATCGAGAGCGCGTGGGCGGCTGAGAAGACGTGCTCGACCTCGAGGCGGTAGGTGTTCTGCGGCATAGCGCGAGGATACCCGGTGGTGAGGCTTCGCGCTCGTCGCTCGGGCTGAGCGAACAATCCTTGGTCCGAGAGGAGCCGATGATGGTTGATGCGCCGTTGATGCTGGGTGTGAGCGGGCTGCGGGGGATCGTGGGCGAGAGCCTGACGCCCGAGGTGACGGTGCGGTACGCGGGGGTGGTCGGGGCGGCGTTGGTCGAGCGGTACGGGCCGGCGCCGTCGGTGGCGATGGGGGCCGACGGTCGGGTGGGCTGGCAATCGATCGCGGCGTGCGTGCGGGCGGGGCTGCTGGGGTCGGGGTG
Organism: Planctomycetota bacterium; assembly: GCA_039815285.1. Classification (GTDB taxonomy): domain Bacteria; phylum Planctomycetota; class Phycisphaerae; order Phycisphaerales; family UBA1924; genus JBCBZP01. Next base: position 8,007 of record JBCBZP010000002.1, on the reverse strand, counting down.
CTCGGTGGTGGAGCTCGGCGTGGCGACGACGCCAACGGTGGGTGTGGTGGTGGATCAGGAGGGGTATGACGCGGGTGTGGTGATCACGGCGAGCCACAACCCGCAGGCGTGGAACGGCGTGAAGCTGCTGGTGAGCCCGACGGGCGCGGGGGAGCCGGTCGGCTGCCGGGCACCGTCGGCCGACGACTCGGCGGCGATCGTGGAGGCGTTCCGCGGGGACGGCGACTGCTGGCGCCCGCCGGAGGAGACGGGGCTGCCGTGGGCGGCGGACGCCGACGCGGCGGCGGCACACGCGGTGTTGTTCGCGATGGAAGACGGCGTGCTCGTGCCCGACAACGGGCTGCGGATGGTCGTCGATTCGGTGAACTCGTCGGGCGCGGCGGTCGCGCGTGAGTTCGCGAACGTGTTCGGCGTGGAGCTCGTGCAGCTGCACGGGCTGTCGTCGGGGGTGTTCCCGCACACGCCCGAGCCGACCGCCGAGAACCTTTCGGACGCGGGCGGGCTGTGCGACGCGGTGCCCGGGCTGAAGGCGGACGTCGGCTTTGCGCAGGACCCCGACGCGGACCGGCTGGCGGTGGTCGACGAGACCGGGCGGTACATCGGCGAGGAGTACACGCTGGCGTTGTGCGCTCTGAGCCTGCTGACGGCCGAGCGGGACCGCGAGGGGGAGCGGGTGCTGGTGGCGAACCTGTCGACGTCGCGGATGATCGACGACATCGCGGCGGCGCACGGGGCCCGGGTGGTCCGGACGCCGGTGGGCGAGGCGAACGTGGTCGAGGCGATGAAGCGGCTGGCGTCGGAGGGGTGCGACGTGGTCGTGGGGGGCGAGGGCAACGGCGGCGTGATCTGGCCCGACGTGGTGCACGTCCGCGATTCGGTCGGCTCGATGGCGCTAGTGCTCTCGCTGATGGCTCGGTCGGGCAAGAGCGTGTCGGGACTTGTGGCTGAGATCGACGGGCTGATCGGGGGCAAGGGGTACACGATTTTGAAGACCAAGCGGCCGCTGACGAGTCAGGAGGACGCGGCGCCCGCGGTGTCGAAGATCGCCGCGCGGTACGGGTCGGAGTCTGGGGCGGCGGTGGACACCCAGGACGGTGTGCGGATCGACTGGGCTGAGCGAAAAGCGTGGGTCCACGTTCGGGCGAGTAATACTGAGCCGATCATGCGGCTGATCGCCGAGGCGCCGGGCGAGGACGAAGCGCGGTCGCTCGCAGAACAGGTCGGATCTCTGATCGGCTGATCGGGTTTCTATACTGTTGCCCATGAGCGACGCGCTTCCGAGCCAGAACGATCCGCGCACACCCGCCGAACTTCGTGGGGTACTGGCGCGCGGGAGGCGGGTCAGGATCATCCAGCAGATCCCGCGGCTGTCGGGCTCGCAGCAGACCGAGGTGATCGGGGTGGTGCTGTCGTCGGAGCCTCAGAAGTCGGGATCATGGTTCGCCCACGGCAAGGACAACAAGGTCTGGGTGCACCGCGTGAAGCTGGAAAAGGACGACGGCGAGATCGCGTACATCAACCTCGATAACTACTCGGTGATCGAGGATGCCAGCGTCGCCTGATCCGCTGGCATCGGTCCTTTGCTTGTTGTACGTCTGCTTGTTGTACCTCTGGCGGCAAGGCACGTGTGCCCGCGTCTTTCATGAAGAAGACACAGTTGAACGTTGCCGCTGTTCTGGGCTCCAGCCTTCGACGAGTTCGTCGGCCGAGCCCGGCCGGCCGCACTCGGGGCAGTTCTCGACACTCGGGTGCCTGGGGACCCGGTAGCCGCAGCCGTGGCAGCGGACACCGGCGTCGTTGACGGCCGACTTCGAGTAGCGGAGGTTGCACTCAAGCAATGCCAAGAACACCGGGAGGATGGCGAGCGGCGCGATGCCGGTGAAGACGCAGAGGCCGACGATGAGCGCGTCGGCGGTGCCGCTTACGAAAAGCAAGGGCGTGGTAGCCATGACGGCTGCGGCGGCAAACGAGACACCGGCTGCGAGGCTCGCTCGCTTGAGCAGGATGGGTTTTATCCCAAACACCCTGTTGGATTCGGCGGTCGGCTGGCCGGGGATGCGATGCCCGCGTTCGGGCGCGCGTGACGCCATGGTTTTCTGGGGTCGATCTGGATAAACGGAAAACTTTCTACTCGCTTGTGCAAAGGCGTTTAGCGAGACCCCCTCCGGTGAACGTGCGTGCGGCGCGCGCGCGTCCGCGGCCGTTTTCTCCCCGGTAACGCCCCCGAGCGGATCGGGGCGGGGAGGTCGCGATGATGAAAAGGGGTGATCAGGGGCCAAGGCCTCTGCCCAATGCGAAGCTGGACCCGGCGCTGGTTGACCTTGCGGTCGGCGAGCACCGACGCCGCCTCCCCGCCCTCGATCGTTTTTGGGCGTACTACCGGAACCCGACACGGCCGGCGGCCGAGCCGGGGCAGGTCGGGCGGTCGCGTTTGCTGGCGCAGGCCGACGGCCTTCCCGAGCGTTTGACCAAGCCGGGCTCTCAGTCGCCGCGGGAAGTGGTCATCGAGAACGACATCGCCTGGCGGATCCACACGATGATCGATTTCTTGTTCGGGAAGCCGATCAAGCTGGTCGCCGAGCACGGCGACGAGGCGACACGCGGCGCGGTTGACGAGGCTCTTGAGCGGGTGTGGGACGGGTCGGGGGGGCTCGACCTGCTGCAGGACGCGGCCCTGTTCGGGCACGTGTTTGGGCACGTGGATTTCCTGGTCCGCGTCGACGAGGCGGCGCTGACGCGTGCGGCGTCCGGGCCCGAGGCGGACCGGTTGGAGCGGGCCGCGGACGCGGTGCGGATCGAGATCATCGAGCCGCGCCGCGGCGCTGCGCTTATCGACGACGCCGACTACCGGAGGCTTGTGGGCTACGCGATCGACTTCGAGCGGGTGACGAACCGCGTCGACCGGGGCGGCTGGTCGCGCTGGGGCGAGCGGGAGACGTCTCGGGCGAAGGGTCAGATGCGCGAGGTGTTCGGCGTGTCGGGCTGGGACCGCTTTGAGGACGGGCAGCGTGTCGCGGGCGGGCGGTATCGGTTCCTGAGCGGTGTGCCGGTGGTGCACGTGCAGAACGTCTCGCAGCCGCTTCGGTACGAGGGTCTCGGCGAGGTCGAGCCGCTGATACCTCTGCAGGACGAGCTGAACACACGGCTGAGCGACCGGGCGAACCGGGTGACGCTGCAGTCGTTTCAGATGTACCTGGCGCGCGGCTTCGAGGGGCTCGACGCGACGCAGATCGGCCCGGGGCGTGTGTTCGTGGTCGACGATCCGTCGGCACGGATCGACGCGTTCGGCGGCGATGCGCCGGTGCCCAGCGAGGAGCAGCACGTCAACGAGATCCGCGTGGCGATCGACAAGGTCAGCGGCGTGCCGCCGATCGCGGCGGGATCGGTCGAGGCCAGGATCGGGAACCTGTCGAGCGCGAGCGCTCTGCGGGTGACGATGGTCGGCCTGCTTGCCAAAACCGACCGCAAGCGCGCGACGTACGGGCGTGGGATCCGGCGGGTGTGCGAGATCGTGCTGGAGGCGTTCGACGCGGCGGGGGTGCTGGCGACGACGCGCCGCGAGCGGCGGGTGGGCATCGAGTGGGGCGAGCCGCTGCCGATCGACGACCGGGATCAGCTCGCTCTGGCGCGTGGGAAGCTCGATCTGGGCGTGCCGCTCGAGCGTGTGCAGGAGGAGCTGGGGTACGTGCCCCGGCCGGGGCCGGTCTCGGGCGGCGGAGCGCACGCCCCTGAAGAACCCACACAAGAACAAGGAGAATGACGATGCGGGACGATGTCACGAACAACCAGTCCGGGCAGGGCTTGCGTGGCGAGGGCACCTTCGGGCTCGTGAGCGCTGAAAGCGATAGCGCCGCAGACACCGACGCCGGGGATCCGCCGCCGCGCCCCCGCGGCCTGGAGGAAGACCTCGAGGAAGCGCGCGAGCAGATCGCGCGGCTCGAGAGCGACCTCTCCAACCTGATGGCCAGGCGTGATCTGGAGGACCGGCTCCGGGCCGCTGGAGCGGTGGACGTCGAGGCGGCGTCGATCCTGGTTCGGGCGCTGCTCGAGCGTGAGGCCGGGTCGTCGGACGGGGCGCCGCTCTCGGTGGAGTCGGCGGTCGAGGAGCTCGTTCGGACGCGTCCGTTCCTGTTCAACGGCGGCGGAGACGGTCTGGGCTATGGCTCGGCGATGGCGGGCGTGACCGCCGCCGCGAGCGACCTCGACCGGGTAGCGGAGCGGGCGCGCGCGACGGGCGATCGGCGAACGCTGCTCCGGTACCTGCGGCTGCGGAGGGGTGAGCACTAAGTGTTTGTGGACGGCGCTCGGCCGCGTTGGGTGGCGGCGCCGCTGGGGTGTTGCTGGCCGGGTTGTTGCTCGCCGGAGGCCGGCCGCCCGGGCGGGGGTCTTGAGGCGACGGGGTAGAGACAGAGCCGGGCGTGTTCTGAGCGCCCGCAGAATAGGAGGCATGCATGGCATTTACTGGAAAGTCGACGTACGGCGCGGGCCCGACACTGCCCGAGCTGGCCGAGGACGTCTCGGACATCATCGGGATCGTGAGCCCGTACGAGACGCCGCTGCTGGACCACCTCGGTGACTCGAAGCAGTCGGCGACAAGCACGGTGCACGAGTGGATCGAGGACTCGCTGCTGCCGAACGAGGGCCGGATCAATCAGAACAGCTTTAACCCGAGTCCGACGACCGCGACGGCGATCCAGGTCGAAGCGGGTTCGAGGTTCGAGGCGGGCGATCTGGTACGCCCGGTGGGGTCGTCTGAGGTGATGCTGGTGTCGTCGGCCAGCGGCAATATTCTGTCGGTGGTGCGCGGGTACGGCGGTTCGACGCCTGCGACGCTCACGAACAGCATGACGCTGCACATCATCGGCAACGCGGCCCTGGAGGGTGACGAGGCACCGCTGGCACGCAGCACGTCGCGCGTGCGGCTTCAGAACTACACCCAGATCTTCACGTCGTCGGTCGAGGTGTCGGGTTCGATGCAGGCCGCTCGAGCGCACGGCGTGAGCGACGAGATTGACTACCAGAAGCAGGAGCGCATGCGTGAGCTGCTGCGCGACCTCGAGAACACGGTGATCAACGGGATCGCGCCGGCGTCGTCGCCGCAGGGCTCGGGCACGGTGCGCCGGTCGATGAACGGGATCATCCCTCTCCTGGCGACCAACGAGCTGACGCCCGGGGGGGGCGGCATCCCCGACGGCGACGGGTCATCGAGCGATGAGCTGAACGAGGACGTGCTCAACGCGTCGCTGCGCCGCGTTTGGGAACAGTCGAACGGGCCGATCGACACCATCGTGTGCTCGGGGAACCAGAAGCGGCGGATCAACCAGTTCGCGAGCCAGTCGCGGAGCTACCTGCCCGAGGACACCAAGTTTCAGGACGTGGTGAGCGTGTACGAGAGCGACTTCGGGGTGTGCCGGGTGATCCTGAGCCGGTGGGTGCCGCAGGATACGGTGCTGCTGCTGGATTCGTCTCGGATCGAGGTCGTGCCGCTGCAGGGGCGGAGCTTCCACTACAAGCCGCTGGCCGAGACCGGCGACGCGCACCGCGGGCAGGTGATCGGCGAGTACACGCTCGAGCTGAAGAACGAGAACGCGCACGCGAAGCTCGTCGGGCTCGGTCAGTAGCGCAACGGCACGGGTTTCTCTCTCTTCTGCGCCGGGCCCGGGGGAGGCCCGCGCGCCACCCGCCGCGGTCTCGCGGTCGCGGCGGGTGTTTCGGCAACCAGGTGTTGCTCAGAGTTGAAAGGGCGCGTCGATGGCGTTCGCGAAGGATCGGGATCTGCTCGCTTTGGAGCCGCGGTTGTTCGAGGAGGTGCCGTGGCTTGGGCAGCGGCTGTTCTCCGGAGACCTGACGGTCGTCGGCACGGCGGCTGCTGGCGTCGGGATCGATTTCATGGCTGCGGGCGTCGAGGCGGGAATGGTCGTATCAGTTGGTGGCGCGGGGTACGAGATCGCCTCGGTCGTGAACAATCAGACGCTGGCGGTTTCCGTGCTTCGGGCCGATCCAGCAGGAGCACTGATCCCGCCGCTGGCCGCCTCGGGGCCGGCAGTGGTCACGACGTTCGTGCCGCAGCTCGGCGTGGTGCATGGGCAGCTGCTTCGGAGAGCGGGGGTGGAGCCCGGGTCGGCGGAGGCGGGGGCCGTGACGAACGGGGCTGGGCTCGCGCTGGTGGAGGCGCTCGGGGCGCTGCACCTGGTGTACTCGGCGGCCTCGGCTTCGGGCCAGGGGGCGGAGGGCTGGGCGGAGCGTTCGGAGATGTACCGGCGGCGGTTCGCGGCCGAGCGCCGGCGGGCGCGGGTGCTGCTGGACCTCGACGGCGACGGCGAGGCCGAGGTGGAGCGCCGGCTGAGCACGGCGTGGTTCACAAGGGCGTGAGTGTGCTTACGGCAAGAGCGGAGGCGATGGGATGCTTGTACTTGATGCGACGAAGGTGTCGTTTGCGGGGAGCGGCCTGGGCGGGGCGAGGCTGATCGCCGTGGACCGGGTGGCTGCGACGGAGCTGGTGAGCTTCTCCGACGACGGTCCGCACGTTGTTTTCGCGGACGTGCCGCAGCAAAGGGTGACGCTGAAGCTGGTGCGGCGGCTTCCAACAGGAACGCTCGACGGGCCCGAGCCGGGTGACGAGGGGGCATTGAGCTTCGAGACGGCCGTGGGACGGACCGACGGGTCGAGGTCGAGCGTGTCGGCGCAGGCGGTTGTGACCAAGGTGCAGCACGGCGTGACGCGCGAGGGCGTGGAGCAGACAATCAGCTTTGTCGCGGTGAGCTCGGCGGGCGCGACCGATCCGGTATCGGTCACGGCGTTGTCGTAGGAGGTGGGCGATGAGTTCGTTCAAGGGGTTGGACCTGTTCGGATCCGGGCCGCACCGGTTCCGGCTTGGGCTGCGTCGTCAGCGGCTGCTGCCCGAGTTTCTTGTCACCGGCTCGGATAACCGCACGCAGTTTAAGAGCCTGCCGATCGGCAACGAGGAGCTCTCGGTCGAGGTGACGGGTCGGCTGGTTGGAGCGGACGACGGGGCGGTCTGGTCGTTGCTTGACGCGATCGAGGCGCAGACGAGCCTGACGCCCACGTGGGCACCGGGGGTGCTGGATACGGGCCGGGGGCAGAGCTGGGGCGATATCTTCCTGGTGGAGCTGGAGACCGCAGGACCGTTCGATCGTGGCCGCGTGGTGTCGGTGGGATACCGGGTGTACTTCCAACGGGTCGAGGGATCCTTCGCCTGATGGCTGGCACGCGGCGTGGGTTTGTTGTCGGGCTGTTTGCAATGGCTGCTTCTAGAATGATTTCGTTATGACGCCGCCCGGGTGCCATCGGAGACTGGAAAGCAGAGTGCTGCGGAGCGGCGTGGCTGTGCTTGTGTCGGTGCTGCCGCTGGTCGGTGGCGCCGGGTGCGGTTTTCGTCGCGTGAGTGGTGAGCCCCCGCGGGTGGACCCCGGGGCGGCGCGGCCGTTCGCGCCGGCGTCGATGTCGGTGCACCCGCTGACGGGCGTCGTGGACGACGCGCTGGTCGGGGAGCGCGTGCTGGCGCTCTACGTGGATCTGCAGGACGCGTACGGCGACACGGTCAAGGCGACCGGTCGGCTGACGGTCCTGCTGTTCGAGGCGGAGGCGGGTGGCACGCCGCGGACGATCGAGGCGGCGTTGTCGTGGCGGATCGACCTGACCGAGCCGGGCGAGAACTCGCGGTATTTCGACGCGGCGACGCGGCTGTACCGGGTGTCGCTGGCGGGTCTGCCGGCGTCGCTGACATCGCCGGGCCGGCCGCCGCTGCTGCTGCGGGTGAAGTACGAGACGCTGGACCGGTCGAGCCGGCCGCAGACGCTGCGGGACGAGCACCTCGTTCGGTAGGGGGCGTGGTCGGCGCGTGGGGGCCTAGGCCGTGTCTGACGGATCGAGGATGGCGAGGTATCGCCTGAGGAAGGCGAGCTTGAGCATGCCCATGAAGCTGGTGGCGAGCTTCTCGAATCGGGTCCCGATGCGGCGGTTCTCCTTGAGGTGGCCGATGGTCCG
>JBCBZP010000071.1:0-3469 GCA_039815285.1 Planctomycetota bacterium | reverse complement strand
TGCGGTCACGGCGGTTAGGGCTGATCGTGCTTCGCGCACTGCATCTTTGTGCGCACGCGAGCTGCGTTTGGGTCCCTGGTGGAGACCTTGCTTCCCCACCGGAGTACGCCCCACGCCATGCCCGCTGCCACCCCGTCCACCTCGGCCCCCCGGACAGCCTCCGGAGGCCCGACCTCACTCGCCCCGGAGCTACTCGCACTGGTCTTGGCCGAGCATGCCCAGCGAGACCGCCCACGGCTCGAAAAGCTCTGGGCGTATTACCGCAACCCGGTCGATCCCGAACACGCTGAATCGAAGCGCGAACGCCGTGCGCAGGCCCGCGGCCTGCCCGCCCGGTTGACGACCGCGGCTCAGGGCGGGGCACGCGAAGTCGTCATCGAAAACGACATCGCTTGGCGCATCCACGCCCTGGTCGATTTCATGTTCGGCCAACCCTTGGTCATCCAAAGCCTCGCCGACAACTCCGGCCGGGCGGCGCAGCTCACCGCCTATCTCCGCGAGACCTTCCGTGCCAATGGCGGGGAGGCGTTCTTCCACGACTTGGCGTTGCTCGGCGCGGTGTACGGCCACATCGATGTCCTCGTCCGGCCCAAAGAGGCGGGCGCCGCCGGAGGCTCAGAAAGCACCGGGGCTTCCGGAAAATCCATTCGGCTCGAACTCATCGAAGCGCCGCGCGCCGTCCCCGTGCTCAACCCCGGCGACTACCGCCAACTCGACGCTTATCTAATCCATCACACGCTGCTCACGCACGAGCTCGAATCCCAACCGTTCATCGACCGCCTGCTCCGCCGTTCGCCGGGCACACGCCGACGGGCCGTGCAACGCACCGAGGCGTGGACGCCCGAACACCGGCAGGTCTTCGTGGAAACACATTCGGTCGTCGGCAAGGGCCGATTGTTGGTCGAGGAGTCCGCTAACCCCCTGGGCCGCATCCCGGTCGTCCACATCCAGAATCTCGCCCAGCCGTTCTTCTACTCGGGGTTGTCCGACGTCGAGCCGTTGATCCCGCTGCAGGATGAACTGAACACCCGGCTGTCGGACCGCGCGAATCGCGTCACGTTCCAGTCGTTCAAGATGTACCTGGGCAAGGGCATCGACGGCTTCACCGAACGACCCGTCGGACCCGGGCAGATGTGGTCCACCGACAACCCCGACGCCGCGATCCACGAGTTCGGCGGCGACGCCTCGACGCCCAGCGAAGACCAGCACATCCGCGAAATCCGCGAGGCCATGGACAAGGCCTCGGGCGTCTCGCCCATCGCCGCCGGCGTCGTCGGCGGCAAGACCGGCAACCTCTCGAGCGAGAACGCGATCCGCATCGTCCTGCTCGGCCTGCTCGCCCGCATCGAGAAGAAACGCCTGACCTACGGCCAGGGCATCGAACAGCTCTGCGAGCTCATCCTCCACGCCGCCGACGTGTCAGGTGCGTTGCCCAACGCGCCCGAAGAACGACGCGTTCGTCTCGACTGGCCGACGCCGTTCCCGGACAGCGAAGCCCAGCAGCTCAAGAACGCGCTGGTCAAGAAAGAGCTCGGCGTCGACCCCAAGCAGCTCTTGGCCGAGCTCGGATACGCCGAGTCTCCGGAGCGCGATTAGCTCCTTCCCTTGCCCCACCCGCGTCAGCCGACGCACGTTTCCGACGCGCCGCGTCTATCCCGAACCCGGAGTTCAAGCCTTGACCGAAACCGCCACCACCTTTGAGACCGCCCCCGAGCCCGACGTTGCCCCCGACGTCACGACGCCGCCTTCCGGCCCGGCCGAAGCCGACAAGCTGGTGCCCGTCAGCGAAGCGATCCGCTACCGCAAACGCGCCCAGACCGCCGAGCAACAGCTCGGTGAACTCCGCGACCGCTTCACGCGGCTGCAATCCCAACTCGACGACTCGCGCCAGACCATCACCTCGCTCGAGCGTCGGCAAAAGATCGACGCGTTGCTCACCGACTCCAACGCGATCGACCTCGAAGCCGCCCGGCTGCTGACCGAGATCAGCGTGTCGCAGATGGACGAGCCGGATGTCGCGTCGGCCGTAAACGAGCTGCGTCGGCAGAAGCCGTACCTGTTCCGGAGGCCGCGCGGCACGATCGACTCGGCGATGGCGCCGCACGTCGATCCGCCCGCCCCCGAGCGGCTCGCCGCCGAGCGCGCCGCCGTCACGGGCGACCGGCGTGACCTGCTGGACTATCTCCGCCTGCGTCGACGGTAGCCCCCGCTTCGCCGGCGATCCAAGATCGCCACTCCCAAAACTCCAACCAAGGAAAACTTTCCATGCCCTTCTCAGGAAAAGCCACCTACTCCGCGGGCCCGTCGTTGCCCGAACTCGCCCAAGACGTCTCCGACATCATCGGTATCGTCAGCCCCTACGAAACCCCGTTGCTCGATCACCTGGGCGACCCCCAGCGCTCGACGACCAGCACCGTCCACGAATGGCTCGAAGACACGCTGTTGCCCAACACCGACACGGTCAACGGTGCGGTCACGCTTAGCGGCACGTCCGTGGACGTCGATCACGGCGGCCGCTTCCGCGTCGGCGACCAGATCCAGCCCGAAGGCTCGCGAGAAATCCTTTTCGTCACCGCGGTCAACAATGACGCCCTGACCGTCGTCCGCGGATACGGCGGCACCACCGCCGCCGCCATCGCCGACGGCACGGTCGTCCGCATCCTCGGCAACGCCGCGCTCGAGGGCGACGACGCCCCGAACACCCGCTTCACCAACCGCGTCCGGAAACTTAACTACACCCAGATCTTCACCGCGGGCGTCGAGGTCTCGGGGTCGCAGCTCGCGTCTCGTCAGCTCGCGCTGGCCGACGAGATGGATTACCAGAAACAGGAACGCCTGCGCGAGCTCGTGCGCGACCTCGAGAACTGCGTGATCAACGGCGCCGCCAACACGTCGGGCAACCCGGTAGGCGACGCCGCGACCCGCCGGACGATGCGCGGCATCATCCCGTCGCTGTCGACCAACGTCGTCGACGGCAGCGGCGGCGTCCTCGATGAGGAGACGCTCAACACGGCGTTGCGTGACATCTGGGAGACCTCCTCCGGATCGGTCGACACGATCGTCGTCAGCGGCAACCAGAAGCGCGCGATCAACGGCTTCGTCACCGCCTCGCGAGGCTTCGGCCCGGTGACCGAACGCTTCAAGGACCTGGTCAGCGTGTACGAGTCCGACTTCGGCGTCTGCCGCGTTGTGCTCAGCCGGTGGGTGCCGCGCGACAGCGTGCTGCTGCTCGACTCGTCGCGCATCGACGTGCTGCCGCTGAGCGGCCGGAGCTTCCATTACAAACCGCTCGCGGCCACGGGGGACAGCGAGTCGGGCCAAGTCATCGGCGAGTACACGCTCGAGCTGCGCAACGAAAACGCGCACGGCCTGATCCGCAACCTCAGCGCCTGACCTCCGGAAGTAAACCCAGCCTCTCTCCTCTCGGCGGTGGCGCCCGCCCCCCCCCGCGGCCCCCCGGCGACCCCCC